>JAHBNG010000096.1 GCA_019217005.1 Chloroflexi bacterium TSY | reverse complement strand
TGTTTAGCCAGAATTCTCTCTCAAAACCTGAAATTTGGATCTACTGAGTCTTGAATATTTGATCACCAGACGCCCTTTTTGTCTCGGCCTTAGCCTTTTTCTGCTACTTGACGAATCTGAAATCAATCGCGACAATATTCCCCTATGTCCACAATTCTTAAACTGACCCTTTTGGGTAAACCACAAACCTATCTGAACGGCGAACTTGTGACAGCCTTTGGCACCCAGAAAGCACAAGCACTCTTCTATTTTCTAGCGGTAACGGGAACTGTTCATAGTCGTCATGCACTGGCAGCGCTCTTTTGGAGCGAAGATTCGGAAGAGAATGCCAAAAAATAGCTTGCGCGTTGCGCTCTCTGGTCTGCGCCGGTTGATTCCAGACCACTTGACCATTACCCGCCAGACGATTGCCTTTAATCATGAAAGCAACTTTACACTGGATATCCATGTCTTTGATCAGCAGACAGAAACAAAGTTGAATCACACAGACGCTCTGGATATTCAAGTTTTGGAGCAATTGATAAAACTCTACCGTGGTGACTTTTTGGAAGATTTCCATGTGGATGACGCTCCGTTCTTCGAGGAGTGGCTGCTAACAGAACGAGTGCGGCGCAGACAGATTGCCATCGAATTGCTTCACAGATTGACAAATCACTATGTAACAGTACGGGCTTATGAACAAGCGATTAGAACGCTAAGCGTTTGCTTCTCCTTGAACCTTGGGACGAAGCCGCGCACCGTACATTGATGGAAACACTCAGTCGCATCGGTGATTTCAATGCGGCTCTGAGTCAGTATGATCAATGTTATCAAATACTAGTAGACGAATTGGACGTTGAGCCAATGCCGGAAACAACCGAGTTATATCGGCGAATTCAAGCGGCACGTGCTGCTCGACGTCATAATCTACCTCCCGAATCCACTCCTTTTATTGGCCGCGCAAAAGAGTTGGAGCAACTAATTGCAATGGTCTCTGAGCCTGATTGTCGTTTGGTCACCATTGTTGGTCTAGGCGGCATCGGGAAAAGTAGACTTGCATTGCAGGCTGCCCGGCAAATTTGTGCAGAGCAGGCGTTGCTTTTCCTAAACGGGGTTATTTATGTATCGCTAACCAATATCGTAGACGCGGAGCAAGCCACCTTGGCGCTGGCAGATGCGCTAGAACTAAAAGTCGCTGGCCGTGAAGATCCACTGTTGCGCGTGCAGAAGCAGTTGGAGAACAAAGAAATTTTGTTGCTTCTTGATAGTTTTGAATATTTATTGCCTGGAGATGAGGGACCAACCGCTCAACCTCAGGTTGATGGGATTGAGTTCGTGACCCAACTGTTGTCTGCTAGCTCAGATCTGAAAATCTTGGTGACGAGTCGAGAACCTCTGCAGATGTCGGCTGAATGGCGACTTGATCTCAGCGGGTTAACCTATCCGCAAATGGTACTATCGCCTGGTGAAAATACTATCGGACAAACGTTGCCAAACCCGTCTGAGTCACCCGTCATATCCGATGTAAGTCGTCATGGCGCTGTTCAACTTTTTTTGCAAACAGCTGAACAGATATCGCCAGGGTTTGATTTGTCTCCAGCAACTAGTGTGGACATTATCCGAATTTGTCAACTATTGGGAGGGATTCCACTTGCGATCAAATTGGCCGCAGCTTGGTTGCGTGCAATGCCATCGGAGCGGATTGTGACGGAAATTGAGCGCAATATTGACTTTCTCTCCACGCAGATGCGCGATGTTATTCCAAGACAACGAAGCTTGCGTGCGGTTTTCGATCATTCTTGGACACTTTTGAATCAAGAGGAGCAGTTGGCATTTCAGAATCTATCGGTCTTTGCAGATTCCTTTACAGAGAACGCAGCGCAACAAGTCGCCAACGTCTCTCTCTTTCATCTGATTTCGTTGCTTGACAAATCGCTCGTGCAACACGACTCGGCTTCTGGTTCCCCAGAAACGAAGATGCATAAAAATCTAGATCAACATAAAGGCCATACAATGCAGACGCGTTATGCCATGCATCAGGTTGTGCGTCAGTATGCTGCGGAGAGGCTACATTCTGCGGAAGATTCTGCAGAGAATATGTACACACAACTTTGCAATTACTATGTTTCGTTTCTCCAACGCCAAGAAGAGCGGTTTGCCGGAACGGATGAAGCTGAAGCAATCGCAGCCATTGCGGAAGAGATTGCCAACATCCGCGCAGCTTGGGATTGGGCTGTCTCTCATCTGATGTTGTCACAAATTCAATGCATGATTCCTAGCTTGTCGCGTTTCTATCTGCTTCACGGGCCATTTCAAGTTGCAGAGTCGCTATTTGGTAGAGCAGCCGATAAACTGACTACGTATTTAGCGACGTTAAATCCACCTCAAACGGGTGAGACGGCAAGTGTGCTATTGAGCCAACTCTTGCTGGAGCAGGGACGTTTTCAAACTGAGAGAGCAAATTACGATGATGCATTGAACACCATCAATCGGGCTGCGACGCTTGCTGTTCAATTTGATGTGGTCGAGTTACAGGCTGCCAGTGCATTGGCTAGTGCCACGGTCTATAAGGCCAATCCAAAAAATAAAATATTACGCGAGAAGGTGTTAAACTAGCTCTCCAAAAGGAGCAAAAATGACAATCTCGCCAGAAATGGTTGAAGTCTTGAAAGAGACGAAGGCCATGTTAAGTGGATACGAAAGAAGGCACTTCATGGCCCAAACGGTCAAAACGATATGCGAAGGGAGTCCGACGAAAGCAGAACGAGAGTTGGGCTGGAATCGGGCGACGATAGCCAAAGCCCTGGAAGAACTAGAAGGCGGCTTCTGTTATGTCGACCAAAGCCACCGACGTGGTCGCAAAAGCCGAAGACCATATCCCCACTTTACTGGCCGATATGGTTGAAATCGCCGATCAATTCAGCCAGACCATCCCACCTCCTAATTGTACACTCGACTAACCGCCGCCGAAATGCGTACCCAGCTCATCGAGCAGAAAGGATACACAGATGAGGAATTGCCTGGCGAAGAGGCCATCCGCTTGAAGCTCAATGAGTTAGGCTATGGCTCAAACCGGGTCAAAAAAGTCAACCAGTGAAAAGATCCCAGAGACCGATGCGATCTTTGATAGAATTCATCAGATCAATCAAGAAGCGGATGCAGACGAGACGGTTCTGCGCCTCTTGGGATGCCAAAGCGACGATTTTACTTGACCGTTTCTCGAGAGAAGGGATAAGTCGAGTGGTTGTCAAAGCGCTCGATCATGACTTTCAAGATAAGAAGACCGAGAAAGTCACTCCTTTGGCATTTACCTCCCTTCAACCAAGGAACTCTTTCTTTACTTGACTCAGTCGAAAGTGACGAGTGACTGTATTGTCGACTGCCTGATTGATTTTGGGAAAGCGTACGTGAACACTTTCTCACGTCAAGACCCTCGTGATCAATCAGGACAATGGTCCCGAAAATCATACCCGTCGGACTCAGTTTATGTATCGTCTCACTCAGTTTGTTGAGCACTATCGTCTCTATTCAGCTCGCCTGCTACCCTCCTTATCACAGTAAATACAACCCCATCGAACGGGTTTGGGGCCATCTTGAAAACACTGGAACGGTTCTCTCTCGATTCTCTTGAGACCGTTCTCAATTTTGCCCGTTCTTTTCGCTTTAACCAACTACAACCCTTCGTTCACCTGAATTCCACTCTTTATGAGACCGGCGTCAAACTCACTCAGAAAGAGATGGACCGTTTGGAACAACGCTTCCAACGTTTACCTGGTTTAGAAAAATGGTTTGTCCTTATTCCCCCTCTCCATTCTCTCGTTCGCGTATAATTATTTTTTTGGTTTAGCCTAATTTATCGTTAAATGAGAGGAGTTTGACTGGGGAATCATTGCAAACATTGTAGCGTCTCGATAAGCGAATAACAATAAAGTGAGTTTAATAAAGGATTGGTGTACAATAAAAAATACCACATTCCGAATCCATTTAGGCTTTTCCAACAATTAAACCCTTTACTTTCTGGTAAAGGCTTGAGTGACAAAGGGCAAACCGAAAGGGGCGGAAAAAAGAATCCACCCTGAAAAAACGGGATAAAATGTAAAAATAGTGCTCGGCTAGTTTAAGCAGCGGCATTGAGGCGGCGATGAGCGAGAACGCCTTTAGGGAAATGGTGTGAAACCGAGGCCTTTTTCCGAAAGTCAGGGTCGAGTTGGTCAGGAGTTGGAAAAAGAGCACTCGAGAGAACACGGCGCAGCCTGCCGGGAGTGGATTGAGGCTCTCGATCCCAGTAGCCAGTCGGTATGGGAGGAAGAGAAGCGGCTAAATGGGAAAGAAGATTCCCCAGTTCAGGTAAGCGGAAACAAGCCTCATCGGCATGAACAAATTGACGATGTAAGCCAATCATCTGCTTGGAAGCCAAGGGGGGAGGTTCAACAGGCCAGCGTTCCAGGTAGACAAGATAAATGGTTTCAGGCTGCAAAGTCATAACGGTCGCCAAAACCAAAGGTGTGTTGTAGGCCGGATCCTGAATGACGTAAATCGAGTAGGTACGGTTGGCTGTATCCACCTTGGTTGTTCTGGGGACGAGATTGTGCCATGCTTGATAGCAAATCAGGCGACCACTATAGAGAAAGCGACCAGACGAGTCCGGAGTTGTAGCCTCGAGTCGCTTTCCTTATAGCTGCGAGAGCGGTCGCACAATATCACCATATTCAGGTGGTCTGCCTTTTTCTTTGCGTTTGGGGAACTCATTGCGGCGCACTGTGCAGTTAATGGCTTCCCGCAGGACAAATCGGTCTATGCCGCTTTCTAGCATTTCTCTGATTGTAAACCCGGCATCGACCACCGCCACTTCGTCTGACTCCAGTGATTTCTTCGTCTCTGTCAGCAGCTTTTTCCGAAACTCACTTTCCTTTGTTCCAACCGTGCATCTCATGATTGCCTTGAGCAGTGGCACTCGCTTCCCGCCTATCTCCCCCCGAGCTTATCATCACTCCAAAGATGAGCGCGGGCAATGCCCGACGAGCCGTTGAGTTATAGAGTCGGTTCACTTTCCCTTGCAGCTTCGGTCGCCAGAACCCTGTGATATCTATGCTTTTCACTCGGTACCCTTCTAACTTTTTTTTGCCTCCCATTCCCCTTTCCACTCCACTTCTTCTTGCCACGACCCCAGCAGACTTGTGATATCCCATGATCCATATCGAAAGCTCCACCAGCTTCGCCGGAGCTCCTCATCTTCAAACCCGCTTTCTTTCAATGCGCTATGGATTGCTCCTCGACTTTTCAGAAACGACCCATTCAGCATTGCCCACATCAGACGCATTACATTTACGTTTGTTCCCATCGGCGTTACTTGCAATACATTCATCAGTACTGCTATAGTTATTTCTGGCGCGGTTAGCATTCCTTCCTCCTTTTTGGGTTCTCTACCTTTAGGATGAACTGCTAACCGCTTTTTGTCACATTTCTCATCTCTTTTCTTTTACCAGAAAGTAAAGTTTTTCCGCTTATAGACTTGGATATAGCTGTCAAGGCACAAACCGAACCGGATCATCAAACTGGTCGTGCATTATCTGGTGTTGTAGAGAGCCACCGACAAATTGATGTGCAATCGATCCGGCCCGTCGTTCAGGAGCGAGGCAAAATTAGTCTCTCCGTTGATGGGCTAGGCACCAACAATCCGTCCGGTGGGATCATTCAAGTCGAAAAACCAGCATCGGCTACAGTGCGTGGAGCCTATCTTGCGGCGGCAAGCACAGGAACCTCGGAACGCAGGCTGCTTAATGGAGATGTACGTATTGATGGTGAAGCAGTCAATTGGGTTCAATCACTTCCTAGCAATATCCGTTCCTACAACCATTGGGCTGACGTCACTGCACTCGTAAAAACCAAGATCGACAACGCACCGAGCGGCCGCGTTAATTTCAGAATTACTGAAGTTGATACCGAGAACATTGATGGTGAAGTCTTAGCCGTTATCTTTGATGACCCAAACCAAACTACTGACAACACAATTTTTCTGCTCTTTGGCGCACAGAACGTAAGTGGAGACACATTTTCGATGCGGTGGACGGATCCAATCGACAAGAATGATTCCACGTTGGTTGCGGATATGGCACTCGGCATCTCGTTCGGTTGTCAGATTGCTTTCAATTGTGTTGGCGTCCAATACAGTCAGATCGATGTCAATGGACGGCGTATGACCACAGCTGCGGGAGGACAGGATGATGGTGAAAATTCAAACGGTACATTGCTTACTGTAGGTGGGCTAGGCGATTCCACAGCAAATCCGGCTAACCCTTTTGCTCTTCCATCTGGCAGCATACGTGTTGACGATGAACTTTACGATATGCTCCCATTTATGACGAATGGCGATACGACCCTCAGAGTAGATACACTCAATCCCTCGAATGATGACAATATCTTTTTTGCTTCCTTTTTTCTGGCAGCTACAACTGCCGTCATTGGCGAAAGCGTTCTGCTCACGCCCACGTCTGCGAGTAACCACCTGGGCGCAAACCATTCAATTACAGCAATTGTACAGGACGATAACGGCAATCCAGTGACTGGTCGCACTGTATCGCTGCGGGTCCTGACTGGCCCCAATGCTGGAACGACTCGTAGTGGGATAACCAATGCCAATGGTCGTGTTACCATTTCATATACAGGGCGCACAGCAGGCACTGATGTGATCGAAGCCACAATTGTTGATAGCCAGGGTGAGACAAACGTTTCCAATCGAGTTACAGCTCAGTGGGTTCAACAAATCCTACCAGACGATCTGCCGGACTTAGATGCTGTTAGCGACTGTGTATTGCTGGCCGATGCTGACGGTGATAGCGTTATCACGCCTGGTGACACAATTCACTGTACAGTCGTGGCTTCAAATCTAGGAAGCGTGATGGCCATGTCTGCGGTTTATCGTAACAATTTGGGGCCGTACTTAATATTAATCGCAGGCTCTGTTACAACAACACAAGGCTCTGTAATAAATGGAAACAGTAGTGGAGATCGTACAATTTTGGTCACCATTGGGAATATCATGCCCAATGGCTCTGTTGTGATTACCTTCGATGTTCAAATATCTTCATCTCTACCTCCAGGAAGACGAGCGATTCCACTTCCTGGTACGTTCGGCTGCGACGATCACCCAGAAATACGAACGCGACCACGGGGAAGTGTACCAGGAACTCCAATTATTACAATCGGCCCATATCCCGCGCTGCGGGCCGTCAAAGAGAGCAATCTTGCCATCGATTTGAATGGCGATAACATCGCTGGCGCGGGTGATACTGTCGAATATGTTGCCACATTGATCAACAGTGGGAACGCTACTGCACCAACTGTGGGCTTTGCCGATCAACTTGATCCAAATACAACCCTAATTGTGGGGTCAGTCAGAACAACCCAAGGACAAGTTATTTTGGGAAATAGACCAGGTGATACAACGGTTGAAGTCCATGCGGGACCTCTTGACCCGGGTGAAAGCCTGACAATTCGTTTTCAGGTACGTGTAAACCCAAATCTATCAGAAACGGTCTATCGATTGGCCAACTTAGCTGTCTGTTTCTATCCGGAAGCCCCAGACCAATGCGTTGGTCGAACAACAGGTGGATTATGCGAGCCAACCGAGACACCCACCCGGCCTGAACCTCTACTATCGGCAACCAAGCGTGGTTCGCTTTTTATCGATGCTGATGGAGACGGTTTGCCTTCACCAAAAGACACGTTGCTTTATCGGGTGGTTATTGAGAATCGGGGTTCAGCTGCCGCAACCGAGGTTGGCGTTACCGATCCATTAGATCCCAACACGACGCTAGTCCCTGGCTCAGTACGATTCAATCAGGGAAGCCTTGTTCAAGGCGACTCGATCGATGATCGTACCATTGAGATCATCATTGGTACCCTAAAACCAAACCAACGAATCTTGATCAGTTTCCTGGTTACAATTAACGACTCCCTACCGGCTGGCGTGACGGCAATTCGGAATCAATGCACTGTTCGCAGCAATGAACTATCCAACATTATCAGCGATGATCCTGGGACTCCAGCCCCGCGCGATATGTCGGAAATCCGGCTTGATGGTCGGCCCGATCTTCAGGTTACCAAGATGGGATTCTTGATAAATGATGTGGGCGTCCCCCAAGCATCAGTGGGTGATACAATTCTCTATCAAGCCACGATTGCGAATGTTGGTGGTGGTGCTGCGACAAGTGTCCGTTTTGAAGATACGCTAGATTCGGCCACCACCTTGGTAGTAGATTCGTTGCGAACCAGTCGTGGTAATGAGACTGTTGACACGAAGTCCGCCAACACAATCATTCGCGTCGATATTGGAAGGCTCGATCCAGGTGAGACTGTTTCGATCAGCTTTCGAGTGATCATCAACAAAGGTGCAACAGGTAACCAAATACACAATCAAGCTCGATGTATTTACGACGATCCTGATAGCGATGGCACTCTCACCGTGCTATCGGATAACCCTGGTACATCTGTGGCGAATGATCCCATCAGATTTTCCCTTGTGAGCGGTTTTTTCCTGCCTTTTATTTCAAAATCATCAGCGTGTGATCCGAACACTCAGCGGCCTGCCGACGTGTTACTGGTATTGGACCGATCCGGGAGCATGTCTGTGGAGGGAAAACTCGATGCGGCGAAGGTAGCAGCAAGCGTCTTTCTGGATCAAATGGCTCTGTCAGGCGAAGAACAGGCCGGCATCGCTTCATTTGCTGATACAGCTCGTCTTGAAACAATGTTGACGCGTAATGGAACGGATTTGCTTCAAGCGCTGGCAAGCTTGTCCATACGTAACGGCACGGCACTCGGAGACGGGATCGCAGTCGCCCAGGAAGAACTACAAAGCCCCCGCCACAACCCCAACCATACGCCCGTTATGATTGTGTTGAGCGATGGCTTCAATTCAACCGGACGCGCTCCTTTATCAGCAGCAGCACAGGCTAAAACTGCCGGTACCCGTATCTTCACAATCGGTCTGGGCAGCAATGTAGATGAGACAACCTTACGCCAAATTGCATCTAATGCAACAGATTACAAATTTGCGCCAGGACCGGAGGATCTAGCGGCAATCTACAGGGAGATTGCGGGGGAAGTGAATTGTCAGTTGCAATCACAGACCGAATAGTGATGAACAAGCCTTGGTTCTTAACCGCCCAATAACTCGTTTGTCTCTTGCTGTAGTCCCGCAAACGCTGCGGCAATATCTGGCTCTCCTTCAACAAAGATCGGATCAGCCCATTTTCGCCATATTGCCGACCACTCCTGATACTTGGTAAAGTAAGGATAATAAGTTGGTTGCTCCATGCCTAAGTCGAGCAAGACGTGTTTGGCGTTCGGCATGTTCTCCTGCCAGTTTGGTGGCAAACCATATTCGGCGTAGGAGATGCGTCCTGGATAGAGGCTACCCTCGAGGCCGATTGTTGGCATGATATCTGGATTGGAGAGAACGTATCGAGTCAATTCATAGGCTCAGTAGATCCAAATTTGGCGTTTTTGGCTATTTTCAGTCGAGATTGCAGGGATTTTGGAGTCATTTATTCAGATTTCGGTTACAGAAAACAACCTATTTCATATCTGAAAATCGCCCAAATCTAACGCAAAAACTAGATATCGACCGGCAAATTTGTATTTATGTCAACTGTTTAGCCAGAATTCTCTCTCAAAACCTGAAATTTGGATCTACTGAGGCTAACTCGGGATACTTAGAGCCAGACGGAATCATCCACATGGCACCACCTTCATAGCCAAAGCGGCCCTCTGGACCAGTTGGGATTGGTGCAACACCCCAGGTAAATTTATCCCCAATCGCCTCATTCAAGCGGAAGGCAATGTCGCTGATGCCCATATGCATCGCCACGCGACCCGATGCAAAGGCAAATTCGCCACCAAAGCCCATTGCGTCGATATCTGCGGGTGTCGGCATGGAGCCATCCTTCCAGCGCAGATCCCACAAAAATTGGGCAGCTTCCAGTACGATTGGATCTTCAAAGTTGCCAGCCGTACGGTCTGCATTGAAGATATCGGCTCCATTGCTCATGGAAATTGCCCACACAGTCTTTTCGAAGATGGGCATATTCAGACCGAAGATCTTGTCCGTGCCCTCGCCCGAGGTTAACTCGATGGCAAGCTCCTTCAGATCAGTCCACCCCCAATTATCATCAACGGGATATTCGGCTACTGGTTCCAGGATGTCGCGATTGACAAAGATCCCCCACGTCACCCATCCATAGGGCAGGGCGTACACTTCACCTTTGTAGCTGGACATTTCGATCATAAAGGGTTCCCAATCATCGGGCCAACCTGCAGGTGGGTGTGCATCGATAAAGGACTGCATCGAGACTGCCCAGCCTTTGTCAGGATATACAGTGCCACGACTCTGATGTTGCCAGGCTAGATCTGGCGGATCACCACCTGCAATTTGTGTGGGCAGCTTCGTCCAATACTCGCCCCAAGGCACACCAGACTCGATCTCAACCGTCATATTGGGGTAGCGGTCGGCAAAGAATCCCTCAATGAAGGGAATAAACTTGTCGATTTCCCCTTCACCTTCCCAGCTGATAATGCGAAACGTGCCAGAAATCGAGGGATCGACCAACCCGGTGGTCCAGTCGTCCACCAGCGCTTCGGCCCCGCTCGATGCGGCTGGTTGACTCCCTGGTGCTTGGACGCACGCAGCTGCCGCCAAACTCATGCCTGTTGCCGACATCAAGCGCAGCATATCGCGACGTGATAGGCCCATTCCAGTAGAGTTTTTGTTCAACTTCTTTGGATCTTGCATGGTTTTCTCCTTTGTCGAAATAGATTTTCAGAAATTTTCTCATCAGACAAAAACCTGTATGATTTTCGCTGCGCCCGGGAAATAGTGTAATGTTACGCACCACCTTTCAGGCCAGTCGTTACGATACCTTGAACATAGTATTTTTGACCAACGAGAAAGAGGATAATAATTGGGATTACACTGATCACGGCTAATGCCATGACCAGATGCCAAGGCGTATTAATGGCCGCTTTTGATTGAAATGCCGCCAATCCCAATGGGAGAGTCTTTTTGAGCCTGGAGTTGAGCATAATTAAGGGCCAGAGAAAATCATTCCAGGTTCCCATAAATTGGAAAATAAAGAGAGTTGCCATCACGGGTCGGCAGAGAGGGAGGATAATGCGCCAATAGATTCCCCAATGGGTACAACCATCAATTTCTGCTGCGTCTTCCAACTCTCGCGGAATCGTGAGCATAAATTGACGCATCAAAAATGTACCCCAGGCGCTGAAGAGACCAGGGACAATCAGCGCCGTCAATGAATTGATCCAGCCAAAGACCCGCATCTGCATGAAGAGCGGAATCATAATCACAGCAAAGGGGATCATCATGGTCGATAGATAGAGGAGAAAGATTTTGTCTCGTCCAGGGTATTGAATGCGTGCAAAGGAATAGCCACCCAGCGAAGAAGTGAACAAAACCCCCAATGTCACGCTGACGGAAACCAATAGGCTATTCAAAAAATAACGGAAGACCGGAACCTGTTCCCAGACATCGACATAATTGACCCATTGAATGGTTCCAGGAATAAAACGGGGCGGGAATTCATAGACTTCGTCCCAAGGTTTCAAGGATGTGGAGACCATCCAGAAGAAGGGTAAGATCATAATCACACTGCCGAGCAACAGAATCATCCAAGCGATGATGTTGCCAAGCTGTTCTCGACGTTGGGTGCCAAGCCGTAATCGTGCTCGATTTGACACGCTCGTTTGTGTACGAACTGAGGCAGATGCCATCCTCATTTCTCCATATTTACCGCACTAGCTTATATTTTTGAAATAGATTTGACATATTTCAGTGGAATAGAACAGTCGAATTTATTTTAGAGTTGTAGCAGTGCTCAGTATATCAATCAAAGCCATAAACCCAGCGTGACGCCAATCGCCACTGCACAATCGTAATCGTCAGGATACAGAGAAAGAGCACAGCCGCCATGCTCGTAGCGTATCCCATTTTGAAGAACTGGAATCCATTGTTGTAGATATAGAGAACCAGCGGCGTGGTGGAAAAAGCTGGTCCGCCTTGGGTCATGACGTAGAATTGATCGAATCCTTGAAATGCACCGATAAATGATGTCGTCACAATAAAAAAAGTTGTCGGTGTCAAGAGCGGAATCGTCACGTGACGCAGACGCTGCCAGCCCGTAGCACCATCAACTGTCGCCGCATCAATGAGTTCTTGGGGGATACCTTGCAACCCAGCCAAAAAGATGAGCATGGCATAGCCAATGCCTTTCCAATTGCTCATGATGATAATGGCAGGCATCGCCCAGCGACTGTCCGATAGCCAATAGGGACCGTCAATTCCAATCTGACTCAGCAAATAGTTAATCAGACCAAACTCTGGCGAATAGATCCAGGCCCACACGATTGCCGCGGCCACTGTTAGAGTAATGTGAGGAAGAAAGTAGATCAAGCGGAAGGACAACACTCCCCACATCTTGCGGTTGATCAAGAGTGCTAGCCAAAAAGCCAGAAACACAGCGATTGGTACGGCGACAAATGCATAATAGAAGGTATTGAACAGGGTTTTCCAAAAGAGTTCATCGCGCACCATCAACAAAAAATTGTTAAAACCAGTAAATTTGGGAGCAGAAGCCAAATCCCATTCCGTGAAGGTTAGATAGATGGTTGCACCAATCGGAAATAGGCTAAAGACCAAAACGCCGAGCAGATTGGGAAGCAGAAAGAGATAGCCCGCAATGGTGTCACGTTTGCGACGCCCGCTCCAGACACCTTGCTTGTTGCCACGTCCACCTTGAGTAGACGATGATGCTGCGATTGTACTATTTTGCATAAGATTGAGAGTAGTAGGGAGGTTTTGTCAAGCAGACAAATGACGACATTTGCTTGATACGTTCGATATTGTAGAAGAATCATGAGCTTCTGTCAATAAGAGAGCCCAATCTTCGGTTTCTCTAAGAGCGTGTTTTGAGAGTCTGACGAACGTGAGCAAACGCCGGTTGAGTGGCCTGGCGGTATCGCCTGTACTGGGTAGCTTGCGTATCGAAGTGAAATCAGCTTTCGCAGGTCAACCCGTTTGGTTTCGATGCGCCTCCGGCTACTCAACCGGCACTGATCGCACTTTTAAAACACGAGAGATTATAAGGATACAGAAGATGGGACACGGATGAACACAGATTTCACGGATTGACTCTGGGATAATCCGTGTCCTATTTTTCTATCCTTATAATGTCTACGTTCTAAGTGCCCAATTCAAGAGCTTTGAAAGCCGCAACCTGTCCCGTAATCGCCCGTTCTGTGGGCAACCGCTCAATGCTTGATGCACCAAAGAAGCCAGCAATCGAGGGCATACGAGCTAGAGCCTGACCCACATTTTCCGGTTCGTCAAAAGGACCGCCATGACAGATTACGAGAATGTCCGAACGAACGCTACGCCCAGCTTCGGCAATCGCGAGGACTTGGTCAATTGCTTCGTCAAGCGTATATGCCACTGAAGCGCCGATCGTTCCTGCGGTGGTCAAGCCCACGTGGGCGACCAACATATCCGCGCCGGCTTGAGCCATCGCCTTGGCTTCGTCTGGTGTAAAGACATAGGGCGAGGTGAAGAGATCGATCTCATGGGCCAGACGAATGGCTTCCACCTCTTTGTCGTAACCCATGCCCGTGCCTTCCAGGTTGTCTCGAAAGATCCCGTCAATTAGACCGACCGTGGGAAAGTTTTGAACACCAGAAAAACCGATTTCCTTCAGTTGCTTTAGAAAGATCGGCATCAGACGGAATGGATCGGTGCCGCAGACACCCGCCAAGACAGGCACATCTTTTACAACGGGCAACACCTCGGATGCCATCTCGACAACAATGCCATTCGCGTCGCCATAAGGCATCATCCCCGCCAGCGAACCACGCCCAGCCATACGATAACGACCTGAATTGTAGATGATGATGACGTCTGCTCCGCCAGCCTCGGCCAGCTTAGCCGAGATACCCGTTCCTGCACCACAACCAACAATTGGGTTGCCTGCTGCAGCTTGGGCATGGAGTCGCTTGAGAATTTCTGTTCGCGTAATTGCCATGATTCTGATTCCTTTAATAAATGGGTTTAGTCAGGGTTGTATCTTGCATCACTGCTCAACGGCAACAAAATAGCGCCCATCGGCTACACTTCCTCCTTCCGCCACGATAACTTGCTCGGCTAATGCTTGAGTCCGGGCAGCTATTTCGCTCACTGTCTGATATTTGGGCAGATCGCCAGTTACATCCTCATTATAGTATAGATCGCTGGCCGAACGAATTGGTTCGGGCAACTGCTCATATCCGCCAATTAAGGCCAACAACCCAACACTTGTGGTCATATTGTTGTCTGCATCCCAACCAGCTAGCCCTGCAATTGTCATTGTCTGCATCATGTCGCCCTGACCATAGAAGAGGGCCATGATTGTGCAACCGAAATTTACTTTTGATCCCCACCATTCAGGATCATTATCATACGTATCACGGATTAGACTTCGCGTCTCTCGCCAGTTGGTGGGATGAGCATCATACCACTGGCGAACGTTGTTGATCACTTCATTGACTTCGCCATCTGATGGGAAATCTTGTTGAGCCATTTCGATCAGTGTTGGAACATCGGATTCAAAAAAGGCCAAAGCGTATAGGGTTGCGTAAAAAGCGCTGACTTCGACAGCCAGCCCGCTGTTGGTTACCCGAGCAAAATAGCGAGCACGCTGTGCTGCAACATCCGGCATCCCCGGTGCGATGAGACCGAATAGCTCGTTTTGTAGCTGTGCATCAATTGACCAAACCCCGTCAGGATTGAGTTCTGGGCTGCCCGTTTCAGGTGGAAGAATACCCTCATCCATGAGATCACGAGCCTTTCGGGTCGAGACCCAGATATCATGGTTCAGATGATCGACCCACTCATCTCGTATCTGTTCATAGGTCGGATCGAGACCATGTGTTTCCAAAATATGCAAATCCACCCATTCAACAGATGTATCATCGTCCGTAGGCCATTCATCAAGCAACACGAGTTCAATCGAGTTGCCCGGTCCTGGTTCATCTAGGTAGATTCCCTCGTGCGCCAATCCTGTATAATTCGCCACCAAGATTGCTTGCCAAGCACCACGGACTTTGTCGAAATAGACATCGGCAGAGAGAACCTGTCCAGGCCCGCTCGTTTGAGATGTTGACCGACATTGGACAAGCAAAACTCCTGTGATCATAAAAATTAATGTATAATAACGCATGATGATGTAAGTTCGTGTTAAGTTTTCCATCCTATACGTTTTGCACCTTTGTATCGTGACATCTTTATTTTGTCGTAGAGTAGTAAAGTATATCGTAACAGAGGAGAGACTCAATGTATATTTTGCGCATTGTTGTTACGTTGATTAGTTTGACGTTGGTCTGCGGAATCTGTCTTGCGTGCCAAAATTCTCCCGCGCTCCAGGCAAATGCCGGCGAGGATTTCGATGTCAATGTAGGTGACTCTCCGACTTTTGATGGCTGCCTGTCAGAAGGTGAGATTGACAATTACAAATGGACCGTTCTTGACGCGCCAGACAGCATGCCTGAATATGACGGGAAAGTGATTCGTGAGATTGATGCAAACTGTTCATTTACGCTTGAGGCATCTATGTTAGCCGACGAAGTTGGTGAATGGGAAATAGAGCTTCTTGTGGATGATGGTCAAGGAAATTCGAGCGCAGACACGGTAATGGTCAGCGTTGTCCAATAACTGATTGTCTATCCGAAAAGCTCTGTGACAATGTCCTTACGCCCGAGAAACGGGTTGGACGCAAAACCACTTTTCGGTTGGGTTCTTAATCGCCCAAAGTTAGAAAGCTTACGGAATCCACAATCCTAACCTCGTACACTTCGATCTGTTTGAAACAAAAAACCATACTCAGTAGATCCAAATTTGGCGTTTTTGGCGATTTTCAGTCGAGATTGCAGGGATTTTGGAGTCATTTATTCAGATTTCGGTTACAGAAAACAACCTATTTCATATCTGAAAATCGCCCAAATCTAACGCAAAAACTAGATATCGACCGGCAAATTTGTATTTATGTCAACTGTTTAGCCAGAATTCTCTCTCAAAACCTGAAATTTGGATCTACTGATACTCAGTCGATCCAAAATGTGTCTAATATCCGCGGAAGGAGCATTCTCTATTACACGCAGTAGACATAATCCTGCATTTCTCAGTCAAAACAGACTCGAGCGGGCCAAATGGTCCGAGATTCTCTACTGCGTCTTTTTTCGCCATTTGAACGCTCTACCTCTGAGAAATCCTACTGCGTGTAATCTCTAATGCGGCTCTACTCGACAGCGACCGGCATTAGAGAACACCTCCTCCGCAAAAATTGGATCGACTGATACTTGGGAAAAACAAAGAAACAAATCACAACATGGCGAAACTTCTTCTCTGCCACCCGCTCTTCTTGAGCAAGAATCCCGATGAGCAGGCGGCAAGCAGTCCTTATTTCCCATTGGGAATTCTCTATCTTGCAGCCTATGTTCGGGAACAAAATCATCAGGTTGCCATTTTTGATGGAACTTTCAAAAAGGATGAGTCAGCCTTTTTAGATTGTCTTCACAGAGAACAACCTGACATGGTCGGTATTTCCATGCTACAGCCGACACGCAATACAGCCTTGACGCTGGCGCAGATGGCGCAAAATTTTGGCGCGTTTGTAATTTTGGGCGGACCCGAACCGACGAAGGAGCCGTGCCGATACTTGGTGTACCCCCAGATCGATCTTGTGGTTCATCATGAAGGCGAACAGACCCTGGTCGCTTTGCTTGATTTACTGGATAGAGATTGTTTGAACTGGTCGTCTTGGCAACATGAGTTGGGCATTGCCTACCGAGATAAGTCAGACAAGAATTCATCTGGTCACGAGTTCGACATCAACTGCATTGTCAATCATCCACGCCCTCCAATTGCTGACTTGGATGAGCTGCCAACGCCCGCTCGCGACCTGATCGATATGGAACGATACCTCGACACGTGGCAAGAGACAAACGGTTACGCATCAATGACGATTGCCACATCTCGTGGCTGTCCTTATGGTTGTGAATGGTGCCAGGATGCAGTCCATGGCATTGGGTTCCGGCAGCGTTCTCCCGAAAGCGTTGCCGCGGAAGTCAAGCAACTAAAAGAGCTGTATAAGATCGATCGGCTGCGTATTGTGGACGATGTCGACGGGATCGATCGAGAATGGATCGAGGAGTGGGCCGACATAGCGCAACGGACAGATGCTGTTGTCCCGTTTGAAGCGCTCTATGATCTGACGCGACAGGATCTCCCAATGCTCGATGTACGGGACTCTTTGTGAAAAAAACGCAATGTTTATCTCCCCACCGTGAGTGAGGATCTACATGCGCCGCCAATAGAGTGACCTTTACGATTTTTTGTTCGCAGAACAGTCGTTGTGACCATTAAGATTTAGGCCATTCCAGAAAAAAATTACCCATAAGATGGAACGTATCATCCTGGAATGGCTTTGGCTTTTCCCTTTGAATTGGGGATTTTATTTTTTGGAAAGCCTTGCGAATTGACGATAGCCACAAGCCTTGTGAAATGTATGAATGAAATTCAGTTGACAAAATTTTCTATCACGATGTCGCATAAGTATCTCTGTCCCATACACCTGCAAATTCAAAATCGTAAATGTATATCGATTGGTTAACACCTGAAACAACTGCGTTACTTCTACAAGGTATCTACATCACGATGGGCCTGACGATTGTGACGTCAATTTTCTCTTTAATTATAGGGATTTTGTTTGGTACCTTGCGTCTTTCACGCCAGAAATATTGGCGTTGGGCGGCGATCGGATTTATAGAAATCCACCGCAATGTTCCGGCCTTGGTTCTGATTATTTTTTGGGCATTTGCCGTACCCAATATGTTTCCCCCCGAGCTTCGGCAGGCTCTCTTTTTTAACAATGTATTGATGGACTGGCTTGGTGCTGTAACTGGCTTGTCTCTGCCCTATTATGCCCTGGCGGCCTTACTTGGTCTAACACTCAACACGAGTGGCTACTTGGCAGAACTATTTCGGGCCGGTGTTAGCGCGATTGCACGTGAGCATATTGATGCGGCCCAAACACTCGGTGCATCTAACTGGCATTTGTTCCAGACGATTTTATTGCCAAATGCGATTCGAATTGCATTCCCCGCAATTTCAACCAGATTGATCCACAATATGAAGAATACAGCATTGGCTTCGTTTGTCGCCGTTCCAGAATTTTTCCAGATGACACAGACCGCGGTGACGCGCACATTTCGTGCGCTTGAGTTTCTGCTATTGGCGGCAGCGATCTATTTGGCTCTCTCGATCGTCTTTGCCCAGTTGCTGCGTGGTGTTGATCGGCGGTTTCAAAAGAAAACTGCTATTGTCACGTAAGATATTCGCCACCTGTGATGTCTAAGTAGTTGTAAAAGAATCACGCTGAAATTATGGTGTTTCCTACAGTTCTACGAGATAAAATAAAACCACATTTTCATACAGAACTCAGCCTAAGGAAGATTCTTTCGTGTCTCAGCAGTTGCAATTTCTGTGCGAAAATTTACCCAATCTGCTAATTGGATTTCCCGGTAACCGCCCAGGTGGATTATGTTTGAGCATCTTCTTGGCACTTATCGGTGTCGGGATCGGGTTTCTAATTGCAATTCTATTTGCTGCCTTGTCCGATACCCGCAAGGCAATGGTGCGCTGGTTTGTTCACTGTTATGTCGATCTTCTGAGAGGATTGCCATTGGTGCTGTTGCTTTTGTTGATTCATCAGATAGTTGGCGGACGTTGGTTTGGTCAAAATCTAACCCCCCGAACATCGGCTGTTATCGCATTGGCACTCTATAGCAGCGCGTATCAGATTGAAATTTTGCGAGCTGGATTACGCAGCGTGCCGAAACAGCTTATCGAATCAGCACGTGTATTGGGTGCGTCACCGCAACAGATTTATCTGCGCATTCAATTGCGCCACGCAATACGAGTCATGACGCCAGCCTTGGTTGGTCAGGCCATTAGCCTCTTCAAGGACACATCGGTTGTGATCATCATCAGCGTCGCTGAGCTCATGACAGTGGCACACATTGCGCTGGGAAGTGACGTGACCAATGCACCATATTGGGTGCCGCTTTATGTTCTCGTTGGACTACTCTATTTTGCTGTTGCGTTTGGTCTATCGTATGGAGTGCAACGATGGACACAGCGCCGACAATCGACTGATTTGATGCACTCATTGGTAAACTATTAGGTTCTGTGATCAACATATATCCATCCGGCACTCGCTCGTAGATGAGAATCAACATTGACTGTTCGAATCAAAAGAACGCGAGCCAATTTACCCTCATTTGCGGCAGTGCTCAGTCTAATCTAAGGAGAACATGGCTTACAATGCAGTCAAAACCGTTATGTTATCGATCCGTTGGTATGATTTTGGGATCATTTGTCCTCTTTCTAGCCGCTTGTACAACTCTGCCCATTGAATCTACCCTCGATCGGATTCAACGTGAGGGCGTTGTCCGCATCGGCATTCGTAACGACAATCCGCCCTTAAGTTTTGTGAACGAAAGTGGTGAGTGGGTTGGTTTCGACGTAGATTTGGCCAACGCAATGGCAGACGAGTTAGGGGTCGAGCATGAACTGATTGTTGTCGATGGCACAACTCGTATTAGCTTTCTGCAAGAAAATCGCGTCGATCTCTCTATCGCCAGTATGAATCACACGCGGCAGCGAGACAATGCCATCGATTTTAGTATCACTTATTTCTGGGACAATCAGTCGTTTTTGATACGGACCGATGAGTACGAAACGATTGAGGAATTGTTTGGTCAAAAGGTCGCCGCAAATGCTGGCAGCTCGGCGATTCCGTCATGGAAACAATACAGTGCAGCAGCGGGTGGCGCTGAACCAGAAATTGTGGAGTTCAGCGATAAGTTGGCCGCCATGCAAGCACTGCGCGATGGCGCTGTCGAAGGGTATACGGAAGATAACATTACCTTATTGGCACTTGCCGCGGGTGATCCTGGTCTTGAACTGCTTCCCGGCGGTCATAATCCTGTACAGTTTGGCATCGGCGTCCCCAATGACCAATCTGCTTGGCGTGACGCGGTTAACTATGCCCTTCAGGAAATCTGGAAAGATGGCACCTATCAGGAAATCTATGACAAGTGGTTTACCGGTCCAGATGCTATGATCGAATTGCCCTTAGGTGGACAGATGGAAGTGTGGCCAGATTAAGGGACCTCCATATTGAATAATTCATCAAAGACTCTTCGTTTCGCTCGCGAATGACATCGATGAATTATTTGATCGTCATTACTAAATTCTGCGTAAACTAAGTTTACTGGTATTCTGACCTCACCCTAACCTTCCCCAGTTTGAGGAGGGAACTGTCACATCGCTGACGAGAATTCCGCTCCTCCCCCAAACTGGGGGAGGATGGGTGCTTTGAGGGGTAGGTTTTTTCCGGTAGACCCAATTTCGGGGTCAAAACCGGCCATTTTAGGGTCCAAAACACCCGATTCAGGCCCAATTTCGACCCTTTTTGAGTCTGTTGCTGAAAAACCTACCCCTGCAAGGAGGATGGGTGGGGGGTTGACGAATACCCAATTATTTAGTTGACAGTGTACTAAATTATTCATAGGGAGAGAATTATGGCGGAGTCAAATGAACTTCAGCGCACACGAACGGCGCTTGCGTTGCTTCGCATCACATTAGGCATTATCGTGTTGGTTGCTTGGTATGACAATCTCGTAAAGGGAGTTTATACCGCCGACGGGATTCGAGGGTTATTCAATTACATTTTCAATGATACAGGTGGTGGCCCAGCTTTCTATCGGGCTATGATTGAGAGTACCGTTTTGCAAGTACCCGGTCTTTTTGCTATCTTTCAACTGGTGGTTGAGCTTTTACTCGGTATAGGATTGTTCCTTGGGGGTTTTACCGCCCTCATGGGTGCAGGTGCAACGCTCTTTTTCCTGAATCTTTGGATTGCTCACTCCGGTGGCACAGAGTGGATCTGGACCTATGTGTTGTTAACGGTCGCTGCTTTCGTTGTAACTCTTACTCGCTCTGGGTTTGCCCTGGGCCTCGATCCGATTTTAGTGAGACAATTTGGTCAATCACTTCCTGGCTTTCTGCGACGCTTTCTCTTCGGTGGCCGTTAGACGTTAGGCGATTCCACAAAAATCATGATCCACAGATTGACAGGATGAACAGGATTAGAAGGGTGAAAATCTAGTCAATCCCGTCTATCTGTGGATCATTTAAAAATTAGATCCGACTTAATTTTCAGCAGCTCGCAATCGTGCCGTTCCGTTCAATTGTTGGGTATATTGCACTTTAACGAAAGTGAAGAATCTGACAAATGCGAGCTACTGACTATTCACCATGCATTTATCATCAACTATACTGGGCTCTGTTTGGAAATCGGAGTTTGGCTCATAACTATGAAAATGTTCCTATGCTGATCATCGAGATCCTTTATCTAATAAGCACGAGTCTGCTGGCTACTTATGGGTTAAATAGCGCATTTCATGCCTGGCTCTACAGACGAAATCGTGGAGCCGCAAAGAGTTCTGCTGACAATCTAACAGCAAATCACGCCGATTTACAATATCCCTATGTAACTGTACAGCTCCCGGTTTACAACGAGCGCCATGTAGTAACGCGACTCATTGACGCGGTTGCGGCCTTTGATTGGCCGATTGATCGTCTCCAGATTCAGGTATTAGACGACTCGACAGACGACACGGCAAAGCTGATCGTTGCTTCTGTGGCGAAGCACACCTTTCGTGGCATTCAGATCGAGCATGTACAGCGAACAGATCGTACTGGCTACAAGGCCGGCGCCTTATCTGCCGGGCTCGAAACAGCAACGGGTGAGTTTATCGCCATTTTCGACGCTGACTTTATTCCTCCGACCAACTTTCTACAAGAAACGATTCCTTACTTTACCGATGACCATGTGGGCTGCGTCCAGACACGCTGGGGACACGTCAACCCAAATACGTCGTGGCTAACTCGTTCTCAAGCATTGGGCATCGATGGTCATTTTGTCATTGAGCAAGATACACGTCACCGATTGGGCGCCTTTATGAACTTCAATGGCACGGCGGGAGTCTGGCGAAGTTCTTGCATGAGCGATGCAGGCGGTTGGCAAGGTGACACATTAACCGAAGATCTCGATCTGAGTTATCGCGCCCAATTGAATGGTTGGCGCATTGTTTTTGCTTCCCAAGTGATTGTGCCCGCCGAATTGCCTGTTCAGATCGACGCATTCAAGCGGCAGCAATTTCGATGGGCCAAGGGGAGCATTCAAACGGCCATGAAGCTTCTCGGGCCAGTCTGGCAGTCCCCAACACCTTTATGGAAGCGGCTCCTTGGGACCTTGCATTTGACCAATTATCTGGTCCATCCCTTGATGCTGATCAATCTGCTCTTAATTTTGCCGATGTCCTTTTCGCAAAGTCCCCTTCTAAATCTGGCCCTCATCTTTGCTTGTACAGCAATTGGGCCCCCGCTCATGTATTGGGCCGCTATGGATGCAGGACAGATTCCATGGTCGGCTCGCTTGCCTCGGCTTGCCCTTCTGGTCGCGCTTGGAACCGGGCTTTCCGTCAATAATACAAAGGCTGTAATCGAAGCAATTTGTGGGATTCAAAGTGGCTTTAAGCGTACACCCAAATTTGCCGTGACCCGTCAATCTGAGCAGTGGCAAACGAGTACATATACCTTACCCCGCGACCCGACTGCATGGTTTGAGGTGTTGCTGGGCATCTATGCATTTTCGCTTCTGATCTTTGGTGCCATCAACGGGATCTGGTGGCTATTTCCTTGGCTGCTGCTCTACGTTGGCGGCTATTTTTATATTGCTTATTTGGCCTTTGCCCAGGCGTGGCAATTGCGGATTACTCGCTCTTTGCAATGGCAGACTGAAAAGGTTTAGACTCATCTATTTAAATGAGATTCAGATTGCGCCTAAGAGCGTGTTTTAAAAGTCTGACGAAGGGGTGTCGAAACCAGCGTTGGCGGGTCGACCCATTTGGTTTCGATACGCCTTCGGCTACTCAACCGGCACTAATCTCACTTTTAAAGCACCTTCTAAGATTGTGTCATTGCACGATCTCGTATGATGAGTGAAAGATTGAGTGAAGAATGAAAAACGCCTTAATCATCATGGCCAAACAGCCTGCACCTGGCCAAACGAAAACCCGATTGACGCCGCCGCTTTCGCCTGAACAAGCGTCTCAGCTTTATGAATGCTTCCTGTATGATATGTTGGAGATTGGACAGGCCACTGCCCATTCAATCCCCAACTTAAATTACTTTATTGCCTATGCCCCCGCAACAGCAACTAGCTACTTTACCCAACTCGCGCCGAACTTTGGTCTTATTGCTCAGCGGGGAGAGAATTTGGGACAACGGCTCGATTCTGTCATTTCAGAACAATTCCAGGCAGGTTTTGATGCAGTGGTTGCGATCAATAGCGATAGTCCAACGTTACCTTCACATCTAGTAGTCGAAGCGTTTTCACAACTACACTCCGGCGAAGTGGAGGCCGTATTTGGTCCATGTGAAGACGGGGGGTATTATCTGATCGGGCTATGTGCTCCGCAGCCGCGACTTGTGCGGGATGTCCAAATGTCAACATCTCATGTATTAGCCGATACGTTGATGATTGCCGAAGAACTTGGATTACGAGTCCATTTATTGCCATCGTGGTATGACGTTGATACAAAAGATGAATTGACCAAGCTGCAAAGAGAGATCCAATCCGGTGCATCCGATGTGGCCATTCATACGCGGCGCTTTTTCTCAACAGTGACCTTATGAAGTCTATTGTCGTAATCCCTGCGCTCAATGAAGCGGAAAATATAGAAGACCTTGTGCGACAGGCGCAGAAACAGCCTGTTGATCGAGTCGTTGTCGTTGACAATGGTTCAACAGACAAGACGGCAGAGCTTGCGCTTGAGGCGGGAGCAGACGTCGTTTCTGAACCACGGCGCGGGTATGGATATGCTTGTGCAGCAGGGGTTTCAAATGATGCAGAAATTGTTGTCTTTCTAGATGGTGACTTTAGCTCTCACCCAGATGAGATGGAGAAACTCTTGCGACCAATTGTCGAGGGGAAGGCGGATCTGGTTCTCGGATCCCGCATGAGGGGCCATATGGCAGAAGGGTCCATGCCTGCTCATCAGCGATTTGGCAATTGGTTGGTGTCAGGGATGATGAGAACGCTTTACGGAATCAAAGTGACGGACTTAGGGCCATACCGCGCCATCCGTCGAGATCTATTGCAGCAGCTTGACATGCGCGAGATGACTTTTGGTTGGCCCACCGAAATGATGGTGAAAGCGGCACGACACAAAGCGAGGATGATTGAGGTTCCGGTCGACCATTATCCACGACGAGCCGGTCAATCAAAAGTGAGCGGCACCATACGCGGGTCGATCCTTGCCGCATATTATATCCTGGGCGTGACGCTGCGCTACGCCTTTTAGGCGCTTAGCGCACACAGATCGACACAACATTGTCGATATTGAACCCAATTCGTAGGCAAGTGCTGCCAAAGGCCCCGTTTGCGCCGACCGCCTGCACAATTGCAGGCGCAAACATGTAGGCCCTTAAGAGATCAAGCTCGACACAACATTGGCCGCTCACGAGTTGGTCACTTGCGATATGTTGTTTGCCGTCCCATCAGGGACTCAATTCTCAATCATTCAGCAATTCAATTGTTAATTGAGGAGCTTTCGAGGCCAATATGCCTTCCACTCAGGTGCTCAATACCCATACGCACAATCTCGGTGCGGCCTATCCAATCTCTCTCCCTGCCTTTGAAGGACCGCTCGATCTGCTCCTACACTTGATCGAACGCGATGAGTTAGATGTCAGCGAGGTTAGCTTGGTTGCAGTGACAGATGACTATCTAAAGACACTTGGTGAATTAGACGAGTTAGAACCAGGCGCATTGGCTGATTTCCTTGTGATTGCTTCGCGGCTGATGTTGCTCAAATCTCGTCGTTTGCTGCCCAGGCCAAGCATCAATGAGGATGAAGATGAGGAAGATCCGGGTGATGCTTTGATTCGACAGTTATTGGAATACCGCAAATTCAAAGAAGCGGCAAATATGCTAAAAGAGCGTGTCGATGCCGGTTTACGCTCCTATTTCCGCACATCGTCCGGACCAGAAATAGACCGTGTACTCGATCTCAACAATGTTGACCTCGATACATTGCAACGAGCCGTGCGCCGTGCGCTGCAACGCATCCCATCCGATCCACCCATGCCCACAATTCGGGCCTATACGGTTACTGTTTCCGAGCAGATTGAGAATGTGCGTCGTTACTTGTTGGATACGAAGCGCACCAGCAAGATTCAATCAGATAATGACCAGTCTGAGTCGATACCCTTTAGTGAATTGCTCAGCCATAGTTCGTCTCGCCTGGAGGTTATCGTCACCTTTCTCGCTGTTCTTGAGTTGATCAAACAGGATGAAGTTCAGGCGATGCAGGAAGACACATTTAGCGAGATCATGCTTGTGCCCGTTGAGATTTCTCATAACACTTTATCCACGGAAAGTTAGAGCGAGGAATTGCATACTTATCTTGTTATCATGACCGTAAACCTGAATACTCTATTTATCTATGGTGATTCGCCGTGACGATAAACGGCTGGTGATTGCCAGTTATTCTTCACATTTGCACAGTACCACGCCTTATACTTTGCATCGAGATTGGGTGGACTGGGAAAGCTACGCAGCGACCTCCAGAACATGTCTTCGTCCCGTAAATTCTCGAAACTCACTGTTCCAGTCACATTGACAAAGTGAGGCGTCACATTTGCGTTGTAATACATGATTTGACCACATTGAGCAGCCATATATTGTGAAGCCCACGGACCATCAGGAACCTCAACATCTGGGCGCTGCCACAAACCAAATCGCCCCTCTCGAGCTAGCGCGCGACCCACACTGTTTTCCATCACTGTTCCACCAATTTCACGGGCAAGATGTTGGCTGGCTACTTCGGCCATGAAAATCACGTCGCGCGAGCGGCTCATATCGAAGGCTCCCACCAACTCAAAGTGCCAGATTCCACTCGGTGTACGATAAGCGTGAACCACAGTGTGTCCGTTATCCGCGACATAAGGCGCTGGCATATAGCGCGACGTATCGAAGTGACGACCTTCTTGGTCGCCTACTTGCAAGATGATTATACTGCCTCCTGGCACATGGAAGATAATTTGATCGACACTTCCGTCATCATTGACATGAAAGGGGATGCCTGCGATGAGATGACCGCCCTTCAACTCGACACCATTATCTACGTATCGTTCCATTTCGGCTAGCTGGACATACATGATCTGGGTGCCTTCACCAAAGACAAAGGGAGGGATGTAGTCTAGTTCAAAAGATTGTTTGACTTCCTCTTCTGTGTATCCTTGCTTGCCATGGTGGACTCGTACTTCTGGATGGATTACTGGAGTCGGCGTAACAGTTGGAGTATTGGTGGCAGTTGGAGTCGGCGTGGCGGTTGGTGTATCAGTGGCAGTTGGTATCGGCGTAACGGTTGGCGTATTGGTGACGGACGGCATATCAGTTGGTGTTACGGTTGGTATATTGGTGACGGTCGGCGTTATAGTTGGTATTACGGTTGGCACATTAATGGTAGTTGGCGTTACGGTTGGCGTATCAGTGGGAGTCAGCGACGGGTTCTCCGTGCTAAGGATTCTAACGATCATAAAATTACTGCTCTCACAACATTCTGTTTTTGCGGTAACCTTAACAACATATTTCCCCGGAGAATCGTATGTATGGCAAGCTCTTTTTTCTCCAGGCTCTTCGTCATCACCAGTGCCAAAGTCCCAGAAAAATGTAGCCTCAAGATCATCACCGATTGTTACTGTAAAACACGTCATATTTCCTATATAGCCTATCAGATCCAGCTCGATGAAATCCGGAGTTGGTATTTCTAATAGAGTTGGGGTTGGAGACGGTGTACTTGTTGATATTGGAGTTTCGGTTGCGACGGCTGTAGCTGTAGGCGTCGTCGTGTTGTCTGCGGTAAGAAAAATACCTATAGTCGGTGTAGCCGTTGGAATTGGAGTTTCGGTTGCGAAAATTGTTGGAGTCGGCGACGGTGTCGATCTGGATGACGGTGAACTATCTGGAGCAGAAAACATACTCAAAGTCGGTGTAGTTGTTGGTATTGGGGTTTCGGTTGCGACGGCTATTGCTGGAGGCGTCGCTGATACTGACGTCACGTTCTCAGTTGCAGGCATAACTGGGATGCGGCCTTCTGGAATTGTGTCACAGCTAGAGTCAAAATGGGCATATTCAGCCGATATCCAACCTTCGGTCCGGTCAGGCGTGATAACTCTTAGCCATGCACACTGGTATGCCTGTCCAATGACATATGCTACATCAGCTTGCTTTACACTACCGATTCGATCGAAAATCGTACCCGGACCAGTACGAACATTTAACGTTGACGCATTGACGACAGCACGCACAATAGCCATCTGAGTGAGAAAATTGGCAAGTATCCAACCTTCGCTAGAGGTGTCCTGCAACACTTCAACTTTCTTCCAATCTCCGCGTCGTGCCACCACGACGACAGACGCGTTAAGTGGAAGACGTCCAATCTCGACGCTAGTTGCATCTGCCGATTTGCGAATGATGGCTTCTGTAATGTTAACTTGTTCAATTTGAGGCAATTCGTAAATTTCTAGAATGGTAATATCAACGGAGGGTTCTGCCTGGACAGGAATAAGACATCCCGATAAAGAAAGTGCTGTCAAAATTAGCAAAATAAGTACAACTATGTAGAATTCTTTGACAACCATTCTTAGCTACCTTTCGGGCAACATTCTGGATCTATCTACCGGTCCAGAGGATGGATTCGCACCTGACTCTGCATTCAAAGAATCTAGGCGGCTCTGCAAAATTTTTAACTCATTCTCTGATATCTGATCGCTCAAATCCATAAGTGACTTGTATAGTTGTTTCGCTCGATTCTTCTGCCCTACCGATTCATATAATTGGCCTAGATTTAGCGTAGTGCTACCATCAACAGATGGGTTAAGCTCTAATGAGCGCTCAAATTCCGCAATCGCATCAGCGATATGGCCGAACTTGGTGAGAATCCTTCCATATTCAGCGCGAATATAGTATTCGCTGGGTCCTGGAGATACCAAGGCAGTTTCAAATTCACTTAAAGAGCGTTCTTCGTCCTGCTTATC
Organism: Chloroflexi bacterium TSY; assembly: GCA_019217005.1. The sequence continues at coordinate 29,154 of JAHBNG010000096.1, read as the reverse complement.
TGCATAAACATTACCTAAGAAAGCATGGATTAAAGACTCATCATAGGTAGGGTGACGCAACGCTTCATAAAAATTCTCTATCGCTAGTTCATAAGAACCGATCCGATGGAGAAATTCAGCAAATAGCGTATACGCATGAGATTTATTGTTACTCAGTTCAGTGGCTTTTTGATAATCAAGAAAAGCTCTATCACTTATATTTCTTGTATCCTGTAGTCTGGCACGATAAAGATAAGGTGTCGCTAGTAGCGGATTCAGAGCAATTGCTTTCGAATAAGCCTGCTCGGCATTCTTCAGTTCGCCAATCTGTTCATAATAATTACCCAGAGCCAACGTAAACCCTACAGTTTTGCCTGAATTCCCTTGTGCCAAGATTTCAGCCCTATCATACAACAAGCGTGCGTCGTCAATTCGATTAAGCTCAATCAAAACACTTGCTGCACTTAGATAAGCGATAAAAAAATCAGATTGACAGTTAGCAAAATCGCTCTGGTTGCACTTAAGAATTGCACGATACTCTCGCAGGGCATGTTCATGGTCTTCCAGTTCCTCGTAAGCCAGAGCCCGGTTGTAAGTGGCAGCGATATTGTCCCTTGAATACTGATTAGATAGCTCGATTACCTTATCAAGCGCCAGTCCCTTTTGTTCCTCTTGGCCCATCGCGTTGAAGTTATATACCTGCCCCAAAATCATCGCAGGTTCCTCGGCGCGTATGTGGGCTGCGTGTTGCAACATTTCCTGGGATTGTTCGTATTTGCCTACGAGTTGGTAACTCCTACCCAGATAATAGTAAATTAGGCCAAGATCTGTTTCAGTATTGGATAATTCGATATTGCGAAAAAACTGTATTGCAACCTCAAACTGCTCGGCAGCAAGTGCGAATCTTTGATCCTCTAAATAGTAAAATAATCCCAAGCAGAAGGCAGCAAGTCCCAAACTTGGATAACGAACCTGTTTTTTGATAGTCAAGTTATCTGAATCTGAAATATTAAACGAGAGGTGCATCAAAGGTGGATCAACTGGAAGCACCCGAGGAGAGGAGGAATCATTCGTAAATCCGGGAGCTTCAAGCACGTGCAGATGGAGAATCGCACCACCATCACTTTCCAACTTTCTTCCCCAAAGAATCAGTTCAGCTCCTACACGCTTTCCTTCTTGTTCACCTTGTGATTCGTTTTGGATTATGCCAAGCTGGATTAGATCGATTTTCCCGCTTAGCTCGGGCGTATCCCTAACTGCATTTCGCATGTCTTCATACAATATCTCCGATAGTTCACGGGCATCCCTCATTTCTTGAAAATCAGGACCTTTTCCAAAGGTGGCGACAGCTATTCCGAATTTGTCCTGTGAAAGTGGCTTTAGACTCTCTTGAACTTGGAAACCGATTAAACTCCCACTGGCAACAGTGAAAATGAGGCTGAGTAGCAAGGAGTTTCTAATGGAAATGTTGGACGACTGGGCGGTCCAAACCTTGTACCAACCCCAGATAACCCCAATTAAGAGTAGTGCAAGTGACAAGTAGAAGAACCATGAGATCTTATACCAATCTTTATATTGGTAGAATAGGATGGCTAATGCGATCTCACAGATGATAATTGTAGCAAACAGACGATAATGTTGTACCAGAAAACGTTCTATGTTTTGATAGAATACCCGAATAGTTGAGCTACGGTGCCCCCCTATTTTTTTGTCGATCTTTATATGACTAGAATCACTCAGATTGTCTAAAGAAACGGGCTGATCCCAGATAGATTCCGTCACATTGTTGACTAATGCGATCTCGGCGGGTTTACCTTTACGAACCAGCAACTGAGGTACATTCTGCTCACCTAGACTTTCCAGATTAATCTGTGAACGACCTAATTCAAATGCCGTTTGGATGCTACGTCCATAGCCCAAAGCCCGGTAGAAAGCAGCACTAAAGTTTAGGCTAATCTCATCTGAGATACCATCCGACATCCCTACTACACAATCAATATGTTTGGCAATCGCTTTGGCTTGGGGTTCCGAGTAACAGGCATTGAGTACTACACAGCGGATGTTGTCGTTAAGGATAGAGAAAAGTTGACGCAAGGCTGAGGCTGGAACCGGCTGACTAGTACCCGTACTATCTTCCAAAATAAGCTCAGTTTGGTCACTGCCATGCCCACTAAAATGTACAACATCTGGCTGGTGACGTAATAAGAGCTCTTGGAGATCGCTAATGCGGACTGCCCAGTGAGAACGAATATCGACTTGATCCCGAAACTCGCTTTGTCGCAAAGCAATATCAATTGCCCGCATTTCTTCATCCAAACGTAGTCTATCAGTATTTAATGGGTTTGCCGCCAAAAATAAGATTTTTATCATTTACACCTCACTTTATAGAGATATGAAGAGTACCATCACGTGATCTTTGTACACGTTCTAGTAGCTGGGATAACGCTATCCTAAATTAGGATCATATCATATGTGAGCTTAGAGCTTTGACGTAATTTACGATGCGGATATACGCTTACTTTACCTACATATGATGTCTATGTCAAGCGTGGTCGAGCGTTCAATACACGCAGTATCTATATAAAATACTTCACTCGTTGCGGGTCTGTGATCGGCGATCAGTGGATCTGTTAACAGCTTGAAAATTTGTTTCTCACCGCCCACGCAGCCACCGAAGCGCTCTACCAAACAACCCCGCCCGACTGAATCCCAAGATACTCACTAGGATGAGGATGCCACTTTGGGCATTTTGGGTGGCTGCAAGAACCCGAAGTTGCGCTTGTCCAAGGAGACCATTCACTCTTTTTGGAGTAGCAGAGGGCGACGGGGTCCAAGTAAGCGTGGGGGTAGGAGAAAAGGTTGGTGCTGAGTGATGATGAGAACACTTTAAGGCATCAAAGTGACGGACTTAGGCCATACTGCACCGTCCGTCGGGATCTGTTGTACCGGCTTGATATGCGCGAGACGATCTATGGTTGGTCCACCAAAATTCTGGTGAAGGCTGCCTGACACAAAGCGAGGATGATCGAGGTTCCGGTCGATCATTATCCACGGCGAGCTGGTCAATCAAAAGTGAGCAGCACCATACGTGGGTCGTTCTTGCCGTATATTAAATCCTAGTACATGATCAAGACTAAAAGTTCGGATTGCGTGAATCTAATCCATGTAGGAAACTATCTAGAAATCAAGAAGCTTCCCAATGAGGAAAAAATAATCCAAATTAGCCACAGCTCTGCATGGACGAACAGCCCTTTCAACTCTTGCTGGAAACCCAAGTCCCTTTGCCAGCGACTCAAGAACATAGCGAACGGGTTGACTATGAATATGAGCGCAATGGCACAGCCTCCATCTTTATGTTTACAGAACCCTTATGCTGAGTATGACAAGATCACCCTCGTCTCGGATCAACTTCAATACTCATACCAAAGGCGCTTTCTACACTGTCTTTGAACCCGATGTCGCCAGAGCCTATGTCCAACGCATTGACTTTGTCTATACTCCCAAGCATGGCAGTTGGCTCAATATTGCTGAGCGCGAACTGAGTGCCTTATCCCGACAATGTCTGACCGGTCGTCGGATCGGCTACTTGCCTGACCTTCAGCGCGAAATTGCCGCTTGGTCCGTTCTCACCAATTAGAAACAACGCTCGGTCGATTGGCAATTTCAAATCGATGACGCTCGCACAAAACTCAATGTCTTTACCCGAAAATTAAGACTCAGTAGATCCAAATTTCAGGTTTTGAGAGAGAATTCTGGCTAAACAGTTGACATAAATACAAATTTGCCGGTCGATATCTAGTTTTTGCGTTAGATTTGGGCGATTTTCAGATATGAAATAGGTTGTTTTCTGTAACCGAAATCTGAATAAATGACTCCAAAATCCCTGCAATCTCGACTGAAAATAGCCAAAAACGCCAAATTTGGATCTACTGAGACTCGTTAATGCACTAGGTTCTGTTGACATTTAGCGTGTGCCCTCAGAGAGTTGGTCGCGTTGCCCGATGATTTCTCTGAGGAGGGCTATCAAATGTCAACGGCTCCTAATATAGACAACATGCCTGATCTAACATCACTTAGTATTTTTCTGTCAGCAGCGATCATCTTAGCCATTACTCCTGGCCCTGGGATTTTTTACGTCCTGATGCGGAGTATCAAGGGGGGACGCAGTGAAGGGATTGCTTCAACATTTGGCACGGCGATTGGAGGTATGTTTCATGTTTTTGCTGCGGCGCTTGGCTTGTCGGCTATTCTGGCTACCTCCGCCATTGCGTTTAGCATCGTAAAATATGCAGGTGCAGCCTATCTGATTTATCTCGGCATTCGCATTATACACAGCCGGGATGAGTTTGATCCATCCTTAATTCCTCACCAAATTGATCAACGAGGTGCATTCCGCCAAGGAATTGTGACAGAGATGCTCAATCCAAAGACGGCCTTGTTCTTCTTAGCCTTTATTCCGCAGTTTATTCATCCAGAAGGGGTAGTTGTCTTTCAATTTATTCTGCTAGGAGGTCTGTCTGTCCTACTAAATAGTACGGCTGATTTAATCGTTGCGTTTTTGGCTGGGCCACTGGGAAGTTACCTAGCAAACAACGTGAAGCTGAGACAAGGACAACGTATATTCTCTGGGTTCACGTTTATTGCACTGGGTACATATGTAGCCGCAGCAGATAACAAATAGTTGGAGAGCAATTTCATACCGGCTCTTTGGGATCCCGTGTGGTGAGGCGTCGTTTGGTACAGTCGCTCTGCAGCTCGCGAAACGGTCGTTTGGCGACATCATTCATTGGATGCCTAATTAGAGCTGGAGATCACAGCCCAGCATCTCAAGCAACTCATTTTCTGGAAAATCCTGAGTACTCTTCTGAATAACCCACCCATCCTGCCATAGCCTGTCCGAATAGTAGTTCGCAAAGACAAGCTCCTTTTTGTCATCGCTGACCAGCAGGGCGCAAATGACATTTTCAGGCGGATATGGAAGCACAATCGAATATGTTTTGGGGCCATCATATGTGATATCGGCTACGTAGTCGAATCGCCCAGGATAAACGATCCGGCCTTCCAATTTTGTATCAAAGTTCCATGGCTTACGTGCCTGTTCTACTTGGTACAATTCCGCACTGGTCGAAAGGGCATACTGATTGAGCGTGTTTTGCCAGTCTGGAACACGTCGTGATTCTATGACTGATATTGCAACGATCGTGATCACAACGATCATGAGTGGCAATCCCAGGACCCACTACTCTTCTTAGATTCATGTTGACCCCCGTCACATAGGGAATTGAGTCTCCAATTGTTGTTACCCATGTTGATTTGCTGGCAGCGCTGTGACCCATCATTTAAACTTCGGACAACTGTCCCTCGACAAATAACGATTCAATTGTCCGAAATTTAAGTGGCGTCTCTATCAGTGCCAGGACATCGCCTCTCCCCGTACAATCCGAGAGCGGCGTTCGTAGCGTCCAGGCCACTCGATTGGCAGGTCACCACTCTCGACCATCAACTTTAGAGGATTGATCCGCGTCTTGAGAGGAAGGTAAATCCTTTGCCGCTTGCGCGCAGATTCATACAGGGCCATCATGACTTCTTGTACGGCACGCGCCCGATCAGCACTACTGATCGCTTGTTCAATACGACCTTCAACCCAGTCAATCGCCTCCTGGCACTGATGACTCCAACAATCATACCACGGCTCGTCAACTTGTTGCCATCCACTGGAAGAATGATTGAGATAGCGTACGGTGCCAATCTCATAATTGTAGCGGGCGGATGGGCCTTCAGGCATATACATCGGTGTGTCAGAGGGGATCTCACTATCTGGGGGACGAGTCGTATCAAATTCCATGATCCCACTGGTTCCAATCACTCGACAGCCCTGGCCAAGCCCTGTGATCAGATTGCCCTGAATCAGGATCGTTGCACCATTTGCACAACCGACCAGCCCTAGACATGCATCTTCAGCTGGCAACCCGCGTTCGACTTGATCCGTTGTACGCTCCACCGCACCCATCACCCATTCGACTTGTGGTTCGTCCATCAAGAAGAGAGCGAGACGAATGTTATGAGAATTCGTGTTCAGAAGATTCCCTCCATCTTCTAGTTGAATCTGTGTGATCTGCCCAATAATTCCTTCTCGAATCAACTCGCGTGCCTTGAGCCAGGTGGCATGGTGGGGTCGCTGGTAGGCAATCAAGAGTTTCACGCCATTGCGTTCGCAGGCCGTTAACATCTCATCTGCTTCACCTAGATCAACGGCCATTGGCTTCTGGCAGATAATGGCCTTCGGTTGCCGTGCTGCCGCGGCAATTACCATCTCTGCATGTTGCTGATGCCAAGAGCAGACATCGACGAAGTCAGGTCGCTCTTTGTCGAGCATTTCGCGGTAGTCCTCGTACCGATGTTCTACACTGACGTTGAAGAAGTCGCCGAATTCACGTAATGCATCTGGGTTCGTATCGGCAATCGCTCCGATCTGTGTCGGTTGGTCGGGGAGACCAAGCCAGCCACGTGTGTGTACGCGTGCGATAGTCCCACAGGCGATGATAGCAGTACGGTATTGAGTCATTGGAGGCTGCTACCTTTCGCGTACGCAAATGTACGCAGAAGTACTCGCTTCGTCCAGACGCGCTTCTGAGCAAAGTCTTACAGTCTGTCCACGAGCGTTTTATGTCCGACCTAGCCAGTGCCGGACAGATGGCCTTTAAGCGTAGACCAATCTTAACGCTTCTTGTTCAATATTCTTGGCTGCATTCCAGTCGCGGTCATGAATGACGCCACAACCTGTACAGGTCCACTGTCTGTCAGATAGGGTTAAATCCTGATTGATATGACTACACGCGTTGCAGGTTTTGGAAGAGGCATAGAACCTGCCAATCTGCTGGACGGTCCCACCAAACCATTCAGACTTGTACAGCAACTGGCGTGTAATTTCGCCCATTGCCGCATCTGCAACAGACAGAGCCAGTCTGCGATTCCGCTGCATTCCCTTGACGTTCAGAGCTTCAAGCCCAACAAGGCGATAGGTCTTGGCTATCTGCGTCGTCATCTTATGGATAGCATCCTGGCGACGGTTGCGAATACGGGCATGGAATCGCTGTAACCGGCGCTTTGTCTTCCACCAGCGGTTGCTGCCTTCTTGGCGTCGGGCAAGCTCTCGGTTCAGACGTTTAAGCTTGTTCAGTTCGGAACGAAGACGCTTTTGGTTTTCAAACGCTTCGCCGTCACTCAAGGTTGCCAGTGTCTTGAGTCCGAGGTCAATCCCAACAGATGCAACGGGGTGACGAATCGGTTCAGCTTGGTCTATCTGCACCGTGATGGACACGTACCACTTGCCACCAGTTTCAGACACAACACCCGACATGATTTTGCCTGCAAAGCGCAATTCTTCGGCCATGTTGACCCAACCAAGTTTTGGGATGCGTATCCAGTGACCATCCACCCTGAATTTGTCGTTGTTCAGGCCAAATGACCGCTTGCTGTGCTTCTTGGACTTGAATCGGGGAAAGCCAACTCTTGGGCCTTCACACTTTCCCTCTTTGGAGTCAAAATAATTCTTCAACGCTCTACCCAGATTGGCTAGGGCATTCTCAATTACGTCTTTAGCTACTTCCAACATCCACGGGAATTTAGAGTACTTGATGTGGTTCAGATCTTTTTTGATGGCCATCACGCCATGTGGCTGCTCTGGGAACAATTCCTTGTGACCCTTCCACTGGTTCAGCGCCCAATTGTAAGCAAATCTAGCCGTTCCTGCCGCTTTGCGAAAGTATACTTCCTGTTCGTCAGTTGGATTCAGTCGAATCTTATGTGCTCTGGTTGCTGTCATCTTCTAATTCCTTCGTCAATAATTTCTTGTCGTTGCGAAGTCTATATATCCTTGTACTAAAACAATGCAAAACTTTTTGTGATTAAAATTGAGATCGCCACCGTTTTCAGATACCTACTCATCGACAGCGAATCCAGATGTAGTACAGAACTTCTCCAGCACTACAACTTGATTCTCTAAATCGGGCTTTTACCCTTGGCTGGACACACGAGCGTACACAACCATGACCCGATCTGAAGTTTTAACATTCTGCCTAACGCTTGAGCGAGATGCGCATCTGTATAAACGCGCCTATTCGTGAGTATCCTGTCTGGAACAAGGCGTTTGTTCCCTGTCCCATCTCTGTAGCGTTTTCACCGACACACCCACCAAGTCGGCGCATTCTCTCAATGTGTAAGTGTTCATATCGCGCATTATAGCATACTTTTAAACACTTATTGAGTTGCTATCGAGAGACAAGTGCCCGAAGTTTAATAAATGTGGCTATTACTTAAAACGATTTGCTTCGGGATCGTCTATATCATACCCCACAGCATCAAGCCGCGGCCACAATTCGTCAGGGATGGCAACGGTTGCCAACTCTACTGTCTGTGTAATCCGCTCTGGTCGCGTCATGCCAACAACAGTGCTTGTGATACGAGGATCGCGCATGGAGAATTGAAGCGCAGCCGCCGCCAAGGGCACATCATATTCCTGGCAAATCGCTGCCATTGCCCGCGTGCGTTCGATCAGGGCCGTGGGTGCGTCCTGATAAGCATAGCGCACATAGGTATCTGGCCCTTTGGCCAACATACCGCTGCCATAAGGCGCTGCATTGACCACCGCCACGTTGTGCTGAGTCGCCACATCCAGCAGTGGATCTGCAGCGCGATTGAGCAGCGTGTAGCGGTTGTGCGTTTCGACTGCGCTAAAGAGATCGGTTTCGATATAGCGGATGAGCATATCAACTGGTCCCCCCGACATGCCGATGTGTTTGATCACACCTTGCTCTTTGAAACTTTGCAACACCTCCAATGGACCTCCCTTTCCCATAACATTCTCAAACGTGGAATGTTCAGGGTCGTGAATGTAGACATATTGAAGACAATCCATCCCCAATCGCTCTAGGCTTCCCTCCACCGAACGTTTAAACTGTTCGCCGCTAAAGTCGCCCGTCTCCGAATCTCGATCCCCCTTGGTGGCTAATACGAACCCCTCTGGCAGTCCACCCAATTCCTGAAGGACGATGCCCAGACGTCGTTCACTTTCACCCTCACCATAGATGGCGGCCGTATCTAGAAAGTTGATTGGACTCGCGAATGTGGCTCGGATGGTTTCCAGCGCTCGCTCAAGAGGAACGTCATAGCTGAAGGTTTCTGGCATATGGCCCAGCGGTGCGCAACCCACACAAATAGGGGTTACCTGAAGCCCCGTTGAACCAAGAGACCGCAGAGGAAGAGAAGATGAATTTGTAGTCATTGGGTTCTCACTTTCTATCAATTGTCGTGATTCTTAAAGTAAAAAAGGGGTTATTCACGGCAAACATGCACCTTAATCGATCCCGAGCGCTTGTCTGCGGCAGTCGCAAATGCTTCTCCAATATCCTCAAACCCAAAGCGATGGGTAACAAGCTGTCTCACAGGGACTTTGCCGTTTTGTACCAGATCAATCGCTCCCTGGAAGTCCGTGGTCATACCACTGTATCCATAGCAGTTTGAGCCAGTAATAATCGCCTCGGACCAAACCATGGGAGCCAAGTTGACTGTTAAGGGTTCAAAATAACCTGCTACCAACACAACTCGGCCGCGCTTGCGCACTGAGGCCAGGGCTGCATCAAAGTTGCGCGCTCCACCCACTGTTTCGATGACTACATCCATGCCGAACCCATCCGTCAACTCCTTCACGGCCTCGATTTGGTCTGTATCATTCACATTAATGACATGGTCAGCACCGAGGTCGGTCGCAAGTTTGGCCTGTTGTGGATATTTCACTGTAATTGCTGACTCTCGGACCCCTATCGCCTTTGCCATCGCCAGACAAAGCTGACCAATGGTCCCACCACCAATAATGACCACGCGGTCGGTATAAGTCGCATTGGCTTGTGACAGGGTTCGATACGCGACGGCCAGCGGCTCGATGAGTGCGCCTTCTTCTATGGTCATACTCTGCGGTAGCGTAAAGAGGGCGGAAGCATGAGCAGTGGTATATTCAGCAAAACCACCATGCTGATTACGCGAAACCCACTCCCGTTCGACACAGTGATTGTAATGACCTGTTTCGCAATAGAGACAGGTACCACAATGGGAAAAACACTCAATAGCAACTGTATCACCCGCCTTCACGTTGGTTAGGCTAAACCAAAAAAATAATTATACGCGAACGAGAGAATGGAGAGGGGGAATAAGGACAAACCATTTTTCTAAACCAGGTAAACGTTGGAAGCGTTGTGCCAAACGGTCCATCTCTTTCTGAGTGAGTTTGACGCCGGTCTCATAAAGAGTGGAATTCAGGTGAACGAAGGGTTGTAGTTGGTTAAAGCGAAAAGAACGGGCAAAATTGAGAACGGTCTCAAGAGAATCGAGAAGAGAACCGTTCCAGTGTTTTTCAAGATGGCCCCAAACCCGTTCGATGGGGTTGTATTTACTGTGATAAGGAGGGTAGCAGGCGAGCTGAATAGAGAGACGATAGTGCTCAACAAACTGAGTGAGACGATACATAAACTGAGTCCGACGGGTATGATTTTCGGGACCATTGTCCTGATTGATCACGAGGGTCTTGACGTGAGGAAAGTGTTCACGTACGCTTTCCCAAAAATCAATCAGGCAGTCGACAATAAAGTCACTAGTCACTTTCGACTGAGTCAAGTAAAGAAAGAGTTCCTTGGTTGAAGGGAGGTAAATGCCAAAAGGAGTGACTTTCTCGGTCTTCTTATCTTGAAAGTCATGATCGAGCGCTTTGACAACCACTCGACTTATCCCTTCTCTCGAGAAACGGTCAAGTAAAATCGTCGCTTTGGCATCCCAAGAGAGGCGCAGAACCGTCTCGTCTGCATCCGCTTCTTGATTGATCTGATGAATTCTATCAAAGATCGCATCGGTCTCTGGGATCTTTTTCACTGGTTGACTTTTTTTGACCCGGTTTGAGCCATAGCCTAACTCATTGAGCTTCAAGCGGATGGCCTCTTCGCCAGGCAATTCCTCATCTGTGTATCCTTTCTGCTCGATGAGCTGGGTACGCATTTCGGCGGCGGTTAGTCGAGTGTACAATTGGGGTTCGAAAGGTGGGATCGGTCTGGCTGAATTGATCGGCGATTTCAACCATATCGGCCAGTAAAGTGGGGATATGGTCTTCGGCTTTTGCGACCACGTTGGTGGCTTTGGTCGACATAACAGAAGCCGCCTTCTAGTTCTTCCAGGGCTTTGGCTATCGTCGCCCGATTCCAGCCCAACTCTCGTTCTGCTTTCGTCGGACTCCCTTCGCATATCGTTTTGACCGTTTGGGCCATGAAGTGCCTTCTTTCGTATCCACTTAACATGGCCTTCGTCTCTTTCAAGACTTCAACCATTTCTGGCGAGATTGTCATTTTTGCTCCTTTTGGAGAGCTAGTTTAACACCTTCTCGCGTATATTTTATTTTTTGGATTGGCCTTACACCCTCTCCAACCTCCGCAACGACGCCACAAGTTTCGTGACCTAGAGCAAAGTCGGGCGATGCTTGCCATTCGCCAAAGTAATGATGCAGGTCACTGCCACAAATGCCAATTTGGCGCATTTCAACTGCGACAAATCCAGGAGGGGGAGATGTGTATGCAACTTCTTTTAACTCGATCTGTTTGATACCTGTGTAAATCGCCGCCTGCATGGTTTGAGTTGTGTTTGTCATGACGTTTCCTTGGTTTACATTTCAAGAGGAGTTGAATATTGACGAGATCGCATGCTCCAGTTTTTGACGCAGGATTGTGATGAGCTGACTTCGAGTGTTCCCGCAGATAACCTTCGACTAGTTCTTCGTGAATGTTTCGATTACTTCCTTTAACGTTCAGAATATTACGAACAGACTTGTCGAGAAGTTTCCATAACGCATTGGTACTAAATCCAGCCACAAAGCTTACTAACGATAATAATGCAGAACCAGGTAGTAGGTTGTAGTCGATTTTTCCGCTACTGAAGCTAGTAAGTCCACCAAGTACAATTAATGATAGTACAGCGTATACCGTCACTTCACGACCCAGCGGGCGTGAACTTCCGCCGCAAAGTGGGAGATTTCGGGAGTGACTGTCACCTGGAGCACGACTGTCCCGTTTCCAATTTGAAATTGCTGGGTCGCAACAGCTGCTCGTGTCAAACGATTAGCCGTTGTGAATCCGCCCTCCTCACTCGAACTGCACTCCATCTGGTAGATAGGGGGGCAATGTCTCAACGGATTTGCCATACGTTGAGACAAGCGTGTGCATAAAAAGCGAATAGAAGCCTTCATGTTTAATCGACTTTGCCAGACTATGAACGCGCATTCCTTTCACAAATCCATGCTCTATGAACCGTGTTGCCAAATCTGCGTTTTGACTCACGATATGAATCTGCGTCTCGAACCCATCGGCGCGACGAGCCACACGGGGCGGTTGGTGGTCTCCAACCAGGATAAAGATGCTCTGCTCATCACCTTGTTTCGTGATAAAATCGACGAGAAATCGTAATTGATAGTCCATTGCAGCCATATAATTGCGGCGCGTCACCTCATGTGATACGGCCCTCCAGCTCTCGACGACTGCGTCAGGTTGTGGTTCATTGAGGGTCCGCCAATCCTCGGCTAGCGGTGGCATTGGCGACCAAGGGTAGTGGGAATTCTGTGTGACATAGAAGAAAAAGAAGGGCTGTTGTTGGCCTGTTTTGGAGTTCTCTCGGAAATTATTTTCTTCTCTAGAACGATTGCAGACCATATAGTCATGCATGAAATTGACTGAATATTGATCGGGTGGCGAAGGCCCCCAACTATAGCGGCGACCCCTGAAGCCTAAATCACGATAACGCAACCACTCATCTACGCCGTAAAAACTTTGGTATTTTTCCCACTCAAAGCTCGTCATTTCGACCGAAAGCGCAGATAACCGATAATATTTATATCCCTGTGATTTTAGATAGTGACCCAAATCAGGATAATCGCGATAGCGATATCTGTTGAGCAAATGAAGAAATTGTGGATGGGTATCAATATGTAGGCCAAAGAGGAGACTGGCATAGGACATCCATGATCCGCCACCCCATGTAGGAGCAACGCTCAAGTTTGATGCTGTATACCACTGATGTTCCTCTAATTTCTCATCTATTTCAGCCATAAGCGCCACATACTGTTTGCGAAAGTCGTCCCGTTTATAAAGAATGCTACCATATGATTCTATAACAATTAGATAAATGTTCGGTTTTTCGCGTAGTTGATAATCCGAGTAATTGTAGGTTGTCTGAATGACCTCATTGTCAACGAGTGCAACGTCCGAATAGGACGCGAGTGATTCATGAATATTCTTCTGAATTTTGTAATAGACGCTGCTTGCTGCCATCAACGGATTTGCCAACGTAACTTGATAGCGTACAAGCAGTACGAGCAGTCCGAAGCCAATGGCGATCAGCGCAAGTCGCGTCCAAATGTTGAGCTGCTCGGCCAGTTTGCGTCCCATCATGATCCGGATAAGAATTAGAATGATGAGATGGAGTACGATGAACCCGCAAATAGCAAGAAGATAGATCGCAACCAGCAAACTAACGTGATTGGCTAAAAAACGTAGCCCATCAACGGCCATAAAATATTGGTTGTAGAAAATAGGATCGACGAGAAAGATAGAAAGGCTAACACTCTCGTATATATAGTAATAGAAGGCCAGAAAATAGACGACTGTAAAGAGTATCTGTATAGCGCGATGCCGAATCCGGCCCAGCAAAATCCATAATGTGATGAGTAAGACGAATTCAATATTGACACGAAACAAATCGAAATTGTTCCGCCAGAAGATGAGCTTGTGGGTCACAACAGACCAGCTATCGTCCCAGGAAACCGGCAGAAAAGTACTCGATTCTTGGTCGAGCAGATAGAGTGGCACAAAGAGAAGAAAGTTCAATGACAAAAAGCAGAGCCAAAAGACTACGTTTGGATATTGGGTTGTACTCGCTCGACTTCGAAAGTACATTTGGAATGCAGAATGGGTGGTAAATCGTGAATGATGGATGATTTGGGCTGATCCTCCATCATTTTTTGAGTGTGTACCACAAAGTGTGTAAACAGGCACCGTTCAGTCAGTCAATCGGCCGCATTTAGACACTTTGGGACACACTCCCTTTTTTTATCTTGATGTATTCGCCGAATCAGCGTTCCAGATATTCTGCTTCTGACTTTCTACAAACTCGTTCGTCTGCTCCGCTGCTGAATCAACTGCCAAATCTGTTACTAACTCGATAGTTGTGAAATGAAGGTTTTCCAATTTTGACAAAAGAGACAAAAGTCATCTCAATAGATTGCATCAAGAAAAAAGTGCAGAAAAGGAGCCATCAAGATGCAATTGCCGATAGTAAATGTAGCGCCACTGGTCAAGGAGCATAGCGAAACCTTTCGTTCAGTATTTGCCAATCGTAAACAGTTTCGCCACTTTGAAAACTATCTGACGGGTCTGATGGTCTTGGACAACAAAAGCATGGCAAATATTGCCCGTTGCATTCTAGATAGTGCAGATAAGACGAATGTATCACGGTATCTGAGTGAAGCTCCTTGGCGAGCCGAAAAACTCAATGATGAGCGTATAGTCAGAGACAGCACAATACCAACGTTCAGAGTCAGAATCGGTATTAGCGATTGACGATACACTATGTGAACATGTGGGAAGTCTGTTCGAGTATATCGACACCCACTACAATCATAGCAATGGTCAGCATCCACTGGCTCATAACTTAGTCACAAGTCACTATGTCAGTGGCGCTATCCGTTTTCCGGTCGATGCAAGTATCTACCGACGGTACGAAGAGTTTACCGACTGGGAAGCATTTGTGGAAAACATTTCCCAGTGACCGAGATTCCCAAGAAAAGAAAGAACGAACCGCTTTTCATAAACGAGTGGATAGCCACCTATTAACTGACCCCGCCTTTCGAGAGCGAGACGAAGCGTTTAAGACCAAGATAACCATTGCCAGTGAACTGGTTGAAAAGCTGTTGAACGAACCCTTATCTTTGGTTGGGCTCTCTTCGATGGTTGGTATCTCGCTCCAGATTTTCTAGCTGTACTCGATCGTCTGAATAAAGATTGGATCAGCATCTTGAAGTGCAATCGCAATCTGGAGACAAATAGTTTTCGTTTGCGGGATGAAGATGGTCAGCCGATAACTTTCGAGGGGCCACATATTAAAGTCAAAGAGTTGGTCCCCTACATCCCCCAGAATGCCTACAAGCCTGTCACCATTGATGGTCGTACTTACTACACCTTTACCATGACTGTGCGTATCCCTTCTATCGGCAAGGTACGCATCGTGATTAGTTTTGATAATCCTGAATTGCAAGACAATTATGCCGTTTTAGTGACCAATCGCACCGACTGTAATGCCAAACGCATTCTCTCGATTTACCTGCTTCGTTGGCCTATCGAGACGGTTTATCAGGATGGTAAACAACTGCTTGGTCTTGATGAATATTGCATGCGAACTGCCCACGCCTTTCAAAAACATTGGTCTCTGGTCTTCGTGGCTTATTCTCTCTTGCACCTTGATTGTTTGGGACCATCATTGGCTAAAACTCAATTCTCGCCCAGCAAATCCCTTGGTGAGGCTACCCGGCAGCAAACTCAGTCACTGATTCAAGATCTCATCTTGACGGCTCATGATGCCTTGAATGACGGACAGGAGATTGCGGAGGTCTTCGCTACCCTTTTCGCCAAACGGCAGGTCTGCTCTGCTTAATTTGACTTTGTCAAATCTGGCACCTGCTCAAAATACAACTATCGAGTTACTAAGCATCGGTGACACATCCTTCGGATGCCGTTTCGACTGTCTTGATATACTTATAGAGCACGCCTTTACTTGCTTTATAGGCAGGGGCAGACCAATTTGCGCGCCGCGTTGTCAATTCGTCATCGGGCAGATCGACATTGAGGGTGTTGTTCACGGCATCGATGGTGACCAGATCGCCATTTTGTACCAGTGCGAGTCCACCACCAAGCTGCGCCTCTGGCGTGATGTGACCTACGACGAAGCCATGTGTTCCGCCCGAGAAACGTCCATCTGTAATCAGCGCCACGCTCTTGCCCAAGCCTTTGCCCATGATGGCCGATGTGATTGAGAGCATCTCACGCATACCTGGTCCACCCGTCGGCCCTTCATAGCGAATGACGACCACATCGCCCGCCACAACTTCATCACTCTGAATTCCTTCCAGGCAACTTTCTTCGGAGTCATATACTTTGGCTGGACCAGTAAAAGTCTCGCCCTCTTTGCCCGTGATCTTCGCAACTGCGCCCTGTTCAGCCAGATTCCCATAGAGAATTTGCAAATGGCCCGTGCTCTTGATTGGATCGGTGAGCGGGAAGACGATCTTCTGCCCCTCATCTAAATCTGGTGCATCAGCGAGATTCTCTGCCAACGTTTTGCCCGTTACGGTCATGCAATCACCATACAGCATGCCTTCGCGCAGCAGCATCTTCTGAACGCCGGGAACACCGCCCACCTCGAACAGATCATTCATCACATATTTGCCACTTGGTTTAAGATCAGCCAGGAGGGGAGTTCGATCGGAAATAGTCTGGAAATCATGGATTGTTAGCTCAATGTCGGCTGCCTTGGCCATCGCAATTAGATGCAGGACAGCATTCGTTGACCCACCAAGCGTAATCACAACCGTAATCGCATTTTCAAATGCCTCCCGCGTCATAATGTCCAACGGCGTCAGGTCCATCTCTAGCAGATTATAGATGGCATGACCAATCTGTTGGCATTCTTCCATTTTACCTGCGCTCGTAGCTGGCAATGATGAGCTATTGGGAAGGCTCATCCCCAACGACTCGACGGCTGCTCCCATTGTGTTGGCCGTATACATGCCGCCACAAGCCCCTGGTCCTGGGATCGAATGCTTCAAGACCTCTTTCAGTTCTGCCTCGCTGATATCTCCCGCTAGCCATTGGCCATATGCTTCGAAGGCTGAAACGATATCGAGCTTTTTGTCACCTAGAAATCCGGGCTGGATCGTGCCACCATAGAGCATGATGCTGGGACGGTTGAGCCGCGCCATGGCCATGACTGTTCCCGGCATATTCTTGTCGCAGCCTGGAATGGAGATATTGGCATCATACCATTGGGCGCGCATGACAGTTTCAATCGAATCGGCAATTAAGTCACGCGAGAGGAGAGAACATTTCATTCCTTGTGTCCCCATTGAGATGCCATCGCTCACCCCAATTGTATGAAAGATCAAACCCACAGCACCTGCCGCATTGACGCTCGTTTTCACCTTCTCAGCTAGATCGTTGATGTGCATATTGCAGGTGTTGCCGTCCCATCCGAGACTCGCAATACCCACCTGTGGCTTTTGCATATCTTCGTCCGTCAGTCCAACGCCGTAGAGCATCGCTTGAGAGCCGACTTGGGAGCGTGTTTGGGTCAAAATGCTACTATATTTGTTCAACGTTCCATTCATGGTTGTGACTGCCATAGATTCCTCTTTTCGGTTTCAAGTTTTGAGTACTAAGATCCGAGCTAATTGGCTTACCTGAATATTTGTGGTATCCCTTTGGAAAATGTAGTCGCTGTCTGCATTTCCGAAGAGCCGATTTGTTGTTCCTATCATGGTGATTGTTCTTGTAGCACTTCATTTTCTACGATAAACCATTCGTGATATACCGTGGCGATGTAAAGGTCAGAACCGAGCATTTTTTCACAGATCGCAAGTCGACCAGTCCAGAACTTCTCCATCCTTGGATCATCATTATAGGTTTTGTCCTGCAAGAAAATCGTCAAAACGCGTCCGTCATCGCTTGGAATGCAGCGTAGGAATGTGATATTAGCATATTGCTCAGGATAGAGTGGCAGTAGCACATTATATGTATCTACAGTCAAGATTTCCGGATCATGGTGATTAACAAAATAAGACCAATTTTCTGGTCCTTCATGCTTCTCCATAATCTGGTCGAAGTCGCATCGACGAATTCGGGCGACAAGCTTTTCAGGCAAATCAGACAGGCGCATCGTTTCCCTCATCTCTATAGCTCAATAGGATCACAGGAAGTAGACCCACTTTGGCTTCGATACGGCTACACTATTCAACCGATGCGAATCATTTTAAGGTTTTCCATTAGAATCATCTTTATTCCTCAACATCCGTTAGTAAGAAATACTCCACCGAGTCCCAAAGCGCAGTCCAACTCGCTTCAATGATATTGGTGCTGGCACCCACTGTACTCCACACGCGTTCCCCGGCGGAAAAGTCGATGAGCACGCGCACCATCGCTGCTGTTCCACCCTCGCCGTTGAGTATACGCACTTTGTAGTCCGTCAGATGCACTTCGGCAACCTGAGGATACCGTTGTTGAATCGCTTTGCGTAGGGCCAAATTGAGCGCGTTGACCGGGCCATTTCCTTCCGCCACTTCATGAAAAACCTGGTTACCGATCCGAACCTTTACAGTTGCTTCGGAAAAGAGTCCCCGCCCAGAACGATGCTCCACGCTGGCTGTATAGTCGATCAAGTCAAAAGGTGCTTCATAGTCCTCCTGCGAACGCCGCAAAAGCAAATCAACGCTGGCCTCGGCACTCTCAAAGGCGAACCCGATGTTCTCCATCTCTTTGATCTTCTGTAGAACACGCTGTTCATCTTCACGTGAAAACCCTTCGAGGCCAAACTCTTTGCGTTTGACTGCAATATTGTCTTTACCGCTCAATTCGCTCACGAGTACACGGGTTTCATTGCCAATCAAAGCCGGATCCACATGCTGATAGCTCATGTTATGTTTGACGACGGCATTCACATGAGTTCCTCCTTTATGAGCAAAGGCGCTTACACCCACAAATGGTTGACGGGTATCAGGATTGAGATTGGCAAGTTCACTGACATAGCGACTGAGTTCGGTCAGGCGCGGGAGTTGTTCATCGGAGACAACTTCATAGCCCATCTTGAGTTGTAAATTGGGAATCACGCTGATCAGATTGGCGTTACCGCAACGCTCGCCGTAGCCGTTGATGGTTCCTTGAATGTGATTACATCCATGCCGTACCGCTTCGAGAGTACTTGCAACGCTTGTTTCGGAGTCATTATGCGTGTGGATACCCAAGGTCACTTGAGCTGCTGGTGGTGCGTCCACGTCTGCGGTCTCTCCCAAAACATCACGGCGCACAATCTCAACAATTTCGGCCACCTCCCAAGGCATGCAACCGCCATTGGTATCACAAAGGACAATTGCATTGGCCCCACCAATCACAGCGGCTTGTAGGGTGGCTAACGCATATTCTGGATCGGCTTTGTATCCATCGAAGAAGTGCTCTGCGTCGTAGACAACCTCCTTGCCATTATCTTTCAGGTAGCGCACGGAATCGTGGATCATGCGTAGATTTTCTTCATTTGTCGTGCGCAACACTTTCTCCACATGGAGATCCCAACTTTTACCATAGAGCGTGACAACGGGCGTGTTTGCCTGCAATAGAAGTTGAATCTGCGGATCTTGTGCAGGGTCAACATCTGCGCGGCAGGTCGAACCAAATGCCGCAATTTTGGCTTGTTTCAGATTCAATTCTGTCTGTGCCCTGGCAAAAAACTCCATGTCTTTTGGGTTGGATCCTGGCCAGCCCCCCTCGATATACTGTGCGCCAAATTCATCTAAGTAACGCGCAATGCGCAATTTATCATCACAACTGAGCGACACCCCTTCGCCTTGCGTTCCATCGCGCAAGGTTGTGTCATATAGTGCTATCTGCATTATAAATCCTATTTATTTATGATATCTGAAAAACTGTCCAAGATCTGTTCTGGCCAAATTGCGCGGCCCAGATCTTCTTTGCGAAAACGTCCAGTCTTGACGAGCCAACCTTGCATGCCCATGTGTTGAGCACCTCGCACATCGATTTCAATGTCATCACCGATCACGGCAACGCGTTCTGGTGGCAGATTGAGATCATTGAGAACCATATGGAAGTAGGAGTAACTAGGCTTCCCCACAACGTGTGCACTCTGGCCAGAGGCATATTCTAGGGCAACCACAAATGGGCCTGCATCTAGAAAAAGCCCATTTTCAGTACGCCACAGTCGTTTCTTTTGGAGCGCGATCAGTTTGGCTCCACTGAGCAATGCGCGACATGCCTGGTTCAAACGCGTGTAGTTGAAACTGGACCCCATATCACCCACGACCACAAACTCTGGATTCTCTTCATCCACCTCGATCCCGGTAAATTCCAACTGCGCGTCCGGTAAGAGAAGAGGATAGTAGCTTTTTGCATTCTGGCTACGTAAATATTCGGCTGCCGCAAAGGTTGCCGTAAAGACTTCGTCAATATTTAATGCCAATCCCAATCCCTGCAACCGATCTAGCAAGGTATATCGACAGTAGATCGTCGTATTTGGGATAAAACGGTGGGGAATACCGCGGGCGCGCAAGACGTCTAGCGTCTCCAGCGCGCCCGGGATTACCTCGTCCCCAATTGTCAGTACACCATTGATATCAATTAATAGACCGTCAATAGACGTAAGATGATTGCTCAAAAGAGTTTCCTTTCGGATAGACTGTTAGCCTTAGGCCATTCCAGCGAAATAAATCCCTGATTTGCCAAGTCGATTTCGCTGGAATGGCTTGCGCTTTTCCAGATCAAATTAGGGATTCTAATTGTTGGAAAAGGCTTAGCCAACATTTTGGACGCCCGCCGCTACACCATTGACAGAAAGCAGGATCGCTTCTTTCAGCTTCTCAACATCGATTGGGGGTAAGTCGGCATTGCGGAGACGCTCAAGCAACGAGACTTGTATGAAATTGAGCGGATCCACATAGGGGTTACGCAAACGAATGCTCTCTTGTAACCATGATTTATCAAGCAATTCTCGATTATCCGTTATCTTCAGGACTGCGTTGCGCGTTCGCTCATATTCGGTTTGGATATCTTGGAAGATTTCGGCGCGCGTTGTTGCATCTGTTAGCTGAGCATATAAAGCTGCGATATCCATATCTGCTTTGCCAAGCCCAAGCTGAATATTATCGACTAAGGTTCGAAAGAAAGGCCACTCCTCATACATTTCGCATAAGTCGTTCATCCTTTCGTTTTCCTCTCCTTCAACGTTAGCCTCTAGATGATCCTTACGATCATCTTCACTTTTGGCCTTCTCCTCAGCCTTGGTCTTCTCAGTCTTCGTCCACAGCTCAACAGCTGTTCCAATACCATACCAACTTGGTAGATTGACTCGTGATTGTGTCCAAGCAAAGACCCAAGGAATTGCCCGCAGATCATCAATGCTCTCTGTTTGCTTTCGGCGGGCAGGGCGAGAGCCAATGTTGAGACGACCAATTTGATCAATCGGTGTTGCATCATGAAAATAACGGATAAAGCCAGGTTTTTCGACAAGCGAACGATATTTTTCATAGGCCAATTGACTGATATCATCCATGCGGGCAGCCCAATCAGCTTCTCGGATAAGAGCTTCCGACGATTGCGAGCGTTTTTCACTTGACAGCAGGACTGCGTTGATGAGCTGCTGAAGATGACGATGCGCGATGATGTAATTGGCATAGCGATTGCTAATCACTTCGCCTTGCTCAGTCACTTTGATGCGTCCACGTACGGATTCGGGCGGTTGAGACAAGATTGCTCGGTTTGGTGGTCCTCCACCACGGCCAAGTGTGCCGCCGCGTCCATGAAAAAGGGTTAACGTAATATTGTGTTCATCACAAACGTTGGCTAATGACCGTTGTGCTCGAAATAACATCCAACTTGCTTTCAAATAGCCACCATCTTTATTCGAGTCGCTATACCCAATCATGATCTGCTGGTGGTTTTGACGCAACTGCAGATGTTCCTGATAGACGCGATTATTAAATAAGGCGGCCATAATCTGGGGAGCCTTAATCAGGTCCTCGATTGTCTCAAACAGAGGAACAATATCCAATTGTCCAAATAGACCGGCATCTTTCGTGAAAAGTAGCACTTCCAGAACATTACTGACAGCCGTGGTCATGCTAATGATGTATGTTTGAATTGCCTCGGTACCGATCTCTTCATGCGCTCGTCGGATCAAACGAAATAGGGAGATCGTTTCGTTTGTCTGTTCTGTAAATTGTAATTTCGCCGTCAATGGTCTGTGATTTGAAATTTCATCCTCAAGCCATTTGACTTTGTCGTCTTCCCCATAGGCTTCATAGTTATACACAACGCTGTAGTGGTTCAAGATATCCGCCAAGGTAGATCGATGGCGCTCAGCATGTTGACGGATATCGAGGGTCGCCAGATGAAATCCAAATATTTCTACGGAACGAATCAGGTTTGCTAAGAGACCATTGACAAGGCGTTCGCCCTTGTTTTGGTTTAGGCTGTCTCGAATTAGATGTAAATCTGCCAGAAACTCCTCGGCGCTTCTATAGGCGCGTGAACTGGTTGTCTGGTCGTTCCAAGCTGCATTATTTTCAGCCCGTGTTGCTCGTAAGCGGCGAAACATCAGAATCAGCTTCTGACGATATGGTTCTAATTTGAAGCGATCAAGAACCTCAAGCTCACTCTCTTCCACAAGATCGAAGTCGCTCGCAATGCTTGCAACTAACTCAGGTGATACATCAACTCGCGTGGTTGCAGGACTGAGCATTTCATACAGGGCATCGACTTCAATGTTATAATGAGTCAAGACCGCTTCCTTCTGCGCCCGCAATGCTTCTTCTGTGATCTCTATCGTCACGTATGGATTGCCATCACGATCCCCGCCGATCCAAGAGCCATAACGCAAAAAGGTTGGGATGTTGAACGTTGCATCGGGGTAGTAGTGAGCAAGGACTCGCTCAAGGTCTTCATACATGTTTGACACGAGCTTGAAAAGTGTTGCATCAAAGAAATAAAGACCACTCCGCACCTCGTCCATAACCGTTGGACGGCGATCACGTGTCTCATCACTCTGCCAAAGAAGGATGATGGTTTCTTGTATCCGTTGGAGTATCTCTTCTTGCTCACTTGGTAATAGATCGGTGGTATTCAGTCGATGAAGTGCGTCAGAGATTGTTTTCAGCTGTAGCAGCGTTGTCCGGCGTTTTGCCTCCGTTGGATGAGCAGTAAAAACAGGCACGATGTACAGTTCTGACAGAATTTCTTGTATGTCCTCCGCCGAAAGCCCCTCTTCCCAAAGGATTTGGATTGCTTCATCGATGGTTTCTCTTATCGGTGTTTGGGTCTGTTGAACTGTCTGCGCACGTTGACGCAGGATACGAACTCGTTCCTGCTCCTCAGCCAGGTTGACCAGTTGAAAATAGGTTGTAAATGCTTTTAAGACAGCCAAACCATTTGAAATGTCATCCAAGAGTTGTGGCATCAGTTGCGCGATCTTTTCTGAAACATCTTTACCGTCGCGTCTACTTTTTGAGAGCGTGCGAATTTGCTCTACTAATTCGAAGAGTTCTTGGCCTTCTTGATCAATGATGGTTTGACCCAGAAAGTGTCCAAGCTGATTCACTGATTTGCTCAAACTAGCTGGATTACGAAGAGGTTCTTGAGTTGCCGACTCAATATCTTCGCGTGCGTTGGTTATGGGGATGGGGGAGTCCACGTTCTCCCCTGATGCAGACTGACCATTCCCATTATGGGTAATCGCATCGTTCATTGAAATCTCATTGTCCTGCACTTGATCTGACATGTTATTATGCATAGGCCCTTACGGGACCAATATCGACAACTTTTTGTCGATATGCATTTGATTGATGAGTGCCGCCGCAGGCCCAAACAAATAGGCGCCTAGCGCACAAAGAGCGACAATTTTTGGTCGATGTTGAACCCGATTCGTTGGCAAGTGCTGCCGAAAGCCCCGTTTGCGCCTGTGCGCTAATCGCCGACTGCCTGCACAATTGCAGGCGCAAATATGTAGTATCTATTAACCCATAGTTCTCAGCTTTTCGACAACTAGATCGCCCATAATTTGAGTTCCAACAACTTCTGAGCCAGTATCTGCCACATCTGGCGTCCGCACACCCTCGTTGATGACATCATCGACAGCTTGTTCGATGGCATCTGCCTCTTTGGCAAGACCGAGGCTGTGGCGCAACATCATCGCACAGGAAGTAATTGCGGCCAGTGGATTGGCGACCCCTTGCCCCGCAATATCCGGTGCGCTACCATGAATGGGTTCATAAAGCCCGAGAGGCATTTCTTGGCTGTTCATGATATCGCCCAAACTGGCGGAAGGTAACATTCCCATTGAGCCGGCCAACATCGAGGCTTCGTCGGTCAGAATATCGCCAAAGAGGTTGCCACTGACAACGACATCAAATGTTGCCGGACGACGAATCAAATGCATCGCCATCGCATCAACGAGTATATGCTCAACCTCCAAATCAGAATACTCTGCCAACACTTTTTCGGCTACGCGACGCCAAAGACGACTCGATGCTAAAACATTGGCCTTGTCAACACTGACCAGCCTTTTGCTGCGAGACATGGCGGCATCGGCAGCCAAGCGTACAATTCGTTCGATTTCGGGCCGCGTATAAAGCATTGTATCGTAAGCCTCATATCCGGCATCGCCTGCCTCTTGGCGTGAACCAAAGTAGATGCCACCCGTGAGTTCACGCACAACCAGCAGATCTGTCTCACGCAGAACATCCTCTTTGAGCGTACTGGCGCTGATCATTTGGGGATGCAGCTTGACGGGACGCAAATTTGCAAAGAGATTGAGTTCTTTCCGAATAGCGAGCAAGCCTCGCTCCGGGCGGTCTGACGCATTGGGATCATCCCACTTCGGACCACCAACAGCTCCGAGCAAAACTGCATCACTATTTTTACACGCAACGACTGTTTCATCTGGGAGGCTTGTCCCCAATTCATCAATGGCACATCCACCCATCATCTGGTGGTTGAACTCAAATGAGTGGTCAAATTTCTCTCCAACAACCTCAAGTACCTTTACGGCTTCTGTGGTTACTTCTGGGCCGATGCCATCACCGGCTAATATGACGATGTTTGCATTCATGAATTTGCTTTCTGTGCTTATATAGTTCACCAGAAAAGTTTTGTTCCGTCTCTCTGAGTAGAGACGGAACAAAACTTTTCTGGTGCGTCTATTGCCTCTATGGTAGGCAATAAGAAACGATGATCCTTCTGTTCGTCCAGTCAATCTGTGGATGATTATTTTCTGAATCGCCTGTTGTATGTACAACGTGGCGTTCATTTTAACGATGAAAGGCTCTGCTGACTGGTGATTCAGAAGCTGGCCATCCTTCAATAATTTTGTTCAGATTGATCCAGAGTTGATTGTCAACGATTTTGTGGTCGTATCGATCCATCCCTCGTTGTGCTGGTCCTTCGATGTACTCGCCTTCCAGCGAATATTTTGCACCCGAAAGTGGATCTTCGAATCTTGTGTGTGACGGTATCCACTGAACTGGAAAGCGAGTTGGTAAGTGTGTTGCTCTTCGGTCTAATACCAAATAGTTTCCACCCCTGTTGATCACAAATACCGTCACATCATCAACGTGCACCAAGTATGGATTCGCCGACGGTGAGAATTCCGCGATGTCCCCAATAAGGCTCAACGGTGGAGACAGATTCAGGTATTGATATGTGAGCCTTACACCCGAGACTATCAATGCAATAAAAATCACAATGAGTAAATACGTCCACCTCTCCCTTTTACTATATCTCTTCTGTGTGTCTTGATGGCGGTCTGGATGACTTGCTGATATAGACATATTGTCACTCATAATGGTATGTAGGTGACCGAATTCTCTAAATCTTGAGGGATGCTGCATTCGATAATAAGAAGTAGTTCCTCTATTGATTGACCGACTGGCGTTGACTGTGACACAACTACCATTCCCGGACTTGACTTGCCCGCATTGATGCGTTCACTAAGAAACGCTGGCATCGTGGCAACATCAAGCGTAAACAGGATTCGTTCATTCTGGCTGGCCCACTCAAGAATATCTGGGTCATCCGCACTCAATAGGCCACAGTCTTGCACTCGGACAATATCAACCGACGGCTTTTGGCGAAGGAGGCCGTTTAATAGATCCCGATTAAAATTCTCATCAGTGATAAACTTGAGCACTTATCATGCCTTATGCATGGTTGTCTGGCGCTCAAGTAAGCGTTTTCGAAGCCCATCTTGTTTACCATTGAGGGCTTCAAAACGGATAGTTATTCTATGCCTGCTTAATATGCTGGCCGTGCCTCATGCACTGCGATCTCTGCATCTTTCGATAATAAATAACCAAGATCGTCCAACCCTTCCTGAAGACATTTCTTGCGGAAAGGGTCAATATCGAAGCCAATTTGTTGACCGTCGGGTAACGTAACCGTCTGGTTTTCCAAATCGACAGAAATTTCTGTTTCTGGCTCTTCCTCAACCAGATCCCAAAGCATATTGACTGTCTCTTCTGGCAACGGGACGAGCAGCAGGCCATTTTTCAGACTGTTGTTGAAGAAGATATCGGCGAATGCAGGAGCAATGACGGTCCGAAAGCCATATTCTGTCAATGCCCAAACGGCATGTTCACGACTAGAGCCAGAGCCAAAATTTCGACCAGCGATCAGAATTTCTGCACCTTGATGCTCGGTTTTGTTTAACACAAACTCGGGATTTGGTGACCCATCTTCCAGATAGCGCCAGGCCGAAAAGAGACCATCGCCCATGCCTTCCTTGGTCACGGCGGTCAGATATCTGGCGGGGATTACTTGATCCGTGTCAACGTTCTCCTGGCGGAGGGGTAGGGCAGTTGATCTTAGTTTGTTGAAGGGTTGCATATGGTTATCCTCTCATCATCTCTCTTACGTCGACCACGCGTCCATTCACCGCCGCTGCCGCAGCCATAATCGGACTCATTAACATGCTGCGCGATCCAGGACCTTGGCGACCGTGGAAATTGCGATTGCTGGTGCTGGCTACATATTTTCCGGCACCCGCCTTGTCATCGTTCATGGCCAGACACATGCTGCAGCCAGCGCCACGCCATTCGAAGCCAGCCTCTGTGAAGATGCGATCCAACCCCTCTGCTTCTGCTTGGGCTTTGATTGCTTTCGAACCCGGCACCACAAGTGCTTGTACACGGCCCGCTACTTTTTTGCCTTTGGCTATCTGGGCGGCGTCACGCAAATCCTCGATGCGACTATTTGTACAGGAGCCAATAAAGACGATGTCAACGTGCTGTCCTTCGATGGCTTGGCCTGGTTCCATACCCATATACTCCATGGCGCTCAGCAAGCTTCGTCGTTCGCCCGGATCCTCTATTTCCTCAAGCGTCGGAATCCGTCCCGTTACTGGTGCACCCTGGCCTGGATTGGTGCCATAGGTCACCATTGGCTGAAGATCCTTCGTTTCGAGCGTGAGTTCTCGATCAAAGGTGGCGTCATCATCCGTTTTCAGCGTTTTCCAGTAAGCGATTGCTTTTTCCCAATCTGTTCCTTTGGGCGCAAATTCACGCCCCTCCATGTAATCAAAGGTGGTTTGGTCGGGTGCAATGAGGCCCGCACGGGCACCACCTTCGATGCTCATGTTACAGACGGTCATCCGGTTCGCCATGCTTAATCCTTCGATGGCGCTGCCCCGGTATTCGAAAACATGACCAGCACCACCATCCGCTCCATTTTTGGCAATAATTGCCAAGATAATATCTTTGGCCGTCACGCTGCCAAGTTCACCCTCGACATTGATGGCAAAGGTCTTGGGTTTCATTTGGAGTAGACATTGCGTTGCTAACACGTAGCCGACTTCGCTGGTGCCAATCCCAAAGGCCAATGCACCAAATGCACCATGAGTGCTGGTATGACTGTCACCACAGACAATCGTCATGCCCGGTTGCGTTACGCCCATTTCAGGACCCACAACGTGAACAATTCCTTGCACATCACCGTCTATGTCCCACAACGTGACGCCAAAATCTTCACAATTCTGTCGGAGTGTACGCACCTGCGTGGCTGCATCGCTGGGCCATAGCTCAATGTCGATACCCTGCCGGGTGGGGATTGCATGATCCATTGTGGCAAATGTGCGCTCTGGACATCGGACCTGTAAGCCTCGCTCACGCAATGTGGCGAACGCTTGTGGTGAGGTCACTTCATGGACTAGATGTGCGTCAATGTACAGCACGGCTGGAGCGCCTTCATCCTGTGCTACGACGTGGGCATCCCAGACCTTTTCGAATAATGTTTTACCGCTCAAGTTTTCCTCCTAAACTTCATACAAATCCTATTCCATCTCGTTTTCAAGTAGGGCTGTATCCCGTTCAACATGAAATTCGGAGTCTCCTCGAGAATGGGCACTTTATTTGTCAAGTGAACACTCTATGCCAATCCGACACTCCGGTTTTCAGTTGATCGCGGTGTAAGCCAAAGAAAATAAATGAGTTCGAAACCAATCTGTAATTGTACTATATTCAGGGGGAATTTGTCACAAGGAGTATGAGCGAAACGATCGTTTTCAGCACAACCCTCCTATCCTCATTCTTGAATCTTGCCCGTCGCACGGAGCAGCGTCTCCTGTACAAGCAGATCATGTTCGGGTGTACGGTCGGGTGCTTTTTGGCCTTGAATAATCGCTAGAAAGGAGACCAACGCTCGATCATAGAGTTCTTGCCGGGAGCGAACGTCAATCGGCACAAGCTGGTCACCTGCCGCGAAATCGCCCCGTTTCTCGTCCAAACAGAGTCGGATGTTGCTTCCTGGCTCGAACGGTTCTATCAGCATTGCACTACCTTTTGTTCCATAAACCTCGAAGCGGCGAGCCATTGGTTTGGTTTCCAAGGCCGCAATATCGATCATGGCGAATGCGTTTTCGTATTCGTAAACGGTCAGCGTGTTGTCAACACGTTATGGCGTACCGGCACGATCCTGTCGCAGAAATGAAGTAAGTGGGGCGGCCTATAAATAGACGATTTGGTCCAACATATGGCCACCTAGATCAAAAAAGATGCCCCCTTGATGGACGCCAATTTTTCCCATCTGCTCTGCCGCAACATTTGTCGACATGTGGGCACGAACCGAGAAAATATTGCCCAGAAAACCAGAGTGAACCCACTCAGCAATGCTGTTGAAACCATCGTGGTAGCGGAACATATACCCCATCTGAATCAGAAGCTCTCTCTCTTTTGCAAGAGCAACCACGCGCTGCCATTGTGCCCAATCCTCTCCCGCTGGTTTGTCATACCAAACATGCTTTCCGGCTTGGACGATGGTTTCGGTTTGAGACAAG
>JAHBNG010000097.1 GCA_019217005.1 Chloroflexi bacterium TSY | reverse complement strand
CGCCAGACGAAGCAAGATCGGGATGGATCACGTCGACGGCCCGTTTTTCAAACAATGGAACAAAGCCTTCCTTCAAGTAACCTCGCTCGTACAGGTGGGCGTATCGACAGCCTGCGTCAATTGTGCCCACTGATCAGCGAACTGCCACGGAATCATATCTTCATACCAGGCCAGCGTATATTTGTCCAATGCTTTACCAAGACGGATACATGATTTAGTCCGATATGACCGAAGTGATCAACCGCCAATGGAACCTCATAGCCAATCTCGGCGCGCACAGCCTCCACATAGTCACATAGGAGTGCAATTCCCTATCCGTGATCTGAATCCCCAGAACTGGATGATCAGGTTGAATCAATGTGTCGGGAATGCCCTTCAGCAGCCCAATCCCAATATCCATTTTGAGAAACTTGAATCCCATCTCCATGCGCGTTGTTTGTCATCTCGGCACCGTCGCGTACAGACGGCGTATCGCAATAGCAAAGTACTTGATCGCGAAACTTTCCCAGCGAGTTGATACGTTGGAACGCCATAGGCTTTGCCTGCCAGATCCATTAGCGCCATTTCAACACCGCAAACTCCCCTGCCTGTCGCGCGTGATGACCAAACCTGTTTATCTCTGAAAAATTTTATCCACATTACAAGGGATTCTCGCCAACGAGTCTGTTTTGAACATTAACGCATAGGTCTTACTCGCGCCGTCTCGCACTTCCCCATAGCCCGAGATGCCCTGATTTGTATCCAGCCGAATGATTGTACAGCGCATCGGAATACCCGCAAGGTTGGCCACCCGCAGATCCGTTATGCAAGTCCGATGGTTTAGAATTTGTATTGACATGCTGTTCAACGCTCTGATTTTCCATTACTTTCTCCTAACACTCGATCGGGATCGCAGCCTTGATCTTCTCACCCCGATTCTCTGGATCGGGATGCGTGCTGGCAAATTCTGGTTGTCTTTGTCCACCAGCCGCCTCTTTGAGAATCTGCATCACTTCGATCATCCCGTGGATCATATCCAGCTTGACACATAAATCGCACGCCGAGTTCATCGGATTGAAGTTCGTCATCGCGACCATATTTCATGTTGATCATTTGGCCGATCATGGCCGCCATCTGAGCCGTTCCTTCGCTTCCAGAACCAATGGCGACCGCATTGATGAGTCCCTCCGTCAACCCGCTTTTGGCGATGCGCTGTGCCCGTGTCGTGCCACAACATGACCAATCTCATGTCCCAACACCCCAGCAAGCTGATCTTCCGTTTCAAGACGTCCAAAGAGCAGTCGTAATAAAGATCTGACCACCGGGAAGCGCAAAGGCATTGATCGTGTTGGGATCATTGAGCAGATGGAATTCATACTGCCAGCCCAAGTCTGCAGCATCACTGTTACGAGCAACATGAAAACCCACTTGATCCACATAATCTTGTAATCTTTGGTAGAGCCACCATATTGCTTAAGCGGTTGGGCGTCGCTTGTAACCCCATCGCGATTTCCTGATCTGGCGTAATGCTGACATACTGTGTTTCACCTGTTACTTCGTTATATTGACGTGAAGCAAAAAACGAAATGAGGGCAAAGGCAGCCATGCCCACCGCAATGAGCAGACGCATTTTGGCAGACGACCGTCCTCGTCCACGCCCCAAGCCCATCGTCGCCTGCGACCCACGTGACGGTCGGGTTCTATATGCTGATCGTCGAACCATAGTCTTTACTTTCTCCTTTGAACAGAGCCGCCTGCGATACTCCCGTTAAAAATTAGTTGTTCTCTATTCACGCTCAATTATTGACCAAACATTTGGCGCTTTGCGATCTCATGTGGTTGACAAAGGCCAAAGGGTCAGCGCCGGTTGAGTAGCCGAAGGCGTATCGAAATCAAAGCGGGTCTACCACATTTATTCCGTTTCCACAAGCACAAACTCTTCAACCTCCAATACTTCATAAACTCCTCCCGCCACTGCACCGAAGAGCATATGGGTGACGGCAAAGGTGATGCTGCGAGGGCAAAAAACCAGGAAAGATCAATGTCAGTGTAACTTTACTTTCTGGTAAAAGAAAGAGATGAGGTGAGAAATGTGAAAAGCGGTTAGCAGTTCATCCTAAAGGTAGAGAACCCAAAAGGAGGAAGGAATGCTAACCGCGCCAGAAATAACTATAGCAGTACTGATGAATGTATTGCAAGTAACGCCGATGGAACAAACGTAAATGTAATGCGTCTGATGTGGGCAATGCTGAATGGGTCGTTTCTGAAAAGTCGAGGAGCAATCCATAGCGCATTGAAAGAAAGCGGGTTTGAAGATCCGGCGAAGCTGGTGGAGCTTTCGATATGGATCATGGGATATCACAAGTCTGCTGGGGTCGTGGCAAAAGGGGAATGGGAGGCAAAAGTTAGAAGGGTACCGAGTGAAAAGCATAGATATCACAGGGTTCTGGCGACCGAAGCTGCAAGGGAAAGTGAACCGACTCTATAACTCAACGGCTCGTCGGGCATTGCCCGCGCTCATCTTTGAGTGATGATAAGCTCGGGGGAGATAGGCGGGAAGCGAGTGCCACTGCTCAAGGCAATCATGAGATGCACGGTTGGAACAAAGGAAAGTGAGTTTCGGAAAAAGCTGCTGAAAGAGACGAAGAAATCACTGGAGTCAGACGAAGTGGCGGTGGTCGATGCCGGGTTTACAATCAGAGAAATGCTAGAAAGCGGCATAGACCGATTTGTCCTGCGGGAAGCGATTAACTGCACAGCGCCGCAATGAGTTCCCAAACGCAAAGAAAAGGCAGACCACCTGAATATGGTGATATTGTGCGACCGCTCTCGCAGCTATAAGGGAAAGCGACTCGAGGCTACAACTCCGGACTCGTCTGGTCGCTTTCTATAGTGGTCGCCTGATTTGCTATCAAGCATGGCACAATCTCGTCCCCAGAACAACCAAGGTGGATACAGCCAACCGTACCTACTCGATTTACGTCATTCAGGATCCGGCCTACAACACACCTTTGGTTTTGGCGACCGTTATGACTTTGCAGCCTGAAACCATTTATCTTGTCTACCTGGAACGCTGGCCTGTTGAACATCCCCCCTTGGCTTCCAAGCAGATGATTGGCTTACATCGTCAATTTGTTCATGCCGATGAGGCTTGTTTCCGCTTACCTGAACTGGGGCTGCTTGCTGGCAATCTTCTTTCCCATTTAGCCGCTTCTCTTCCTCCCATACCGACTGGCTACTGGGATCGAGAGCCTCAATCCACTCCCGGCAGGCTGCGCCGTGTTCTCTCGAGTGCTCTTTTTCCAACTCCTGACCAACTCGACCCTGACTTTCGGAAAAAGGCCTCGGTTTCACACCATTTACCTAAAGGCGTTCTCGCTCATCGCCGCCTCAATGCCGCTGCTTAAACTAGCCGAGCACTATTTTTACATTTTATCCCGTTTTTTCAGGGTGGATTCTTTTTTCCGCCCCTTTCGGTTTGCCCTTTGTCACTCAAGCCTTTACCAGAAAGTAAAGTGTATAGATATTTACGAAATAGAGTGCCAGTCCAAATAGAGCACCCCCAACCACACCGACAACAAACCCCCACTGATGCGTAATGATCACAAGAACAAAAGTGAAGAGCAGAGCCAAAACCAAATTGACAAGAATGGCAACAAGAAAGATCGGGATTGTGATCGTGGCGGGGGGAGGCAATACATCCGCCCCCAACACAATTGATGCAAAATAACGAAACATAAAACCGGGACGAACATTCACCATTTGCGGTAATATGATAGCGTTCATCAAGAGAAAAAGGGTGCCAGCAACCAATCCAGCCCAGATTGCTGCACCCCAATCAACGAGCTGGCGTACATTTTGATGTACATTTTGGCGATTGGGCAGCGCATCTTCGGCCATAATGAAAGTTCCTTTCGACAAGGGAGGTCTTTGGGTTTATCGGGATTACACGATAATATATTTGTACCTCATCGTCAAAGATCAAACATTGCTCATCTAAGAAAATTGTGCAAACCAGAGTTTTTAGGCTTTTCCAGAAATTAAACTGTCCAATTCGAGTGGAAAAGCCAAAGCCATTCCAGGGAGAACGATCTGTTCTGATGGATGATTATTTTTCTGGAATGGCCTTACTGAAGGGGCAAAATTGGAGCTACACAATTTCGTCTGATGAGCGTCAAACAAGGGAGCAGACCAGATGAAAATCACAAATGTTGAAGCTTACCCCGTCTGGGGCGGACATCGTAATTTTCTTTTTGTTGTCGTCGACACAGATGAAGGCATTTATGGAGTTGGCGAAGCAGGGATCACAAGCCGCGAACATGCTGTTATCGGCGCAGTTGAATGCTTTAAGGAAGTCCTTGTTGGGGAAGATCCATTTCGCATTGAACATATTTGGCAAGTGCTCTTCCGAGGTGGTTTTTTCCCTGCCCAACGGATCCTCTCCTCTGCCATTTCTGCCATTGATATTGCCCTGTGGGATATTAAAGGAAAAGCGCTGGGTGTGCCTATCTACGAATTACTTGGTGGACGTGTTCGTGATAAAGTCGTCTGCTATCCGCACAATCGTGGTCACGCCCTTGAAGTAGAGCCTTTGGTGGAATCTTGTCTGGAAACCAAGGCAGAAGGTTGGAAATTCGT
This sequence comes from Chloroflexi bacterium TSY, assembly GCA_019217005.1. The sequence continues at coordinate 52,740 of JAHBNG010000097.1, read as the reverse complement.
CCGCTGGGGGCTGCCGCAAAACGGCGAAATCCTCGAGCCGCGCCAGGCCGTGTTGGCATCGATCAAGCAGTTTCATGCCGTGCGCGAAGCAGTTGGCGATGAGATCGAATTGACCTTTGATGTACACACGCGCCTGGATCTCCCAGACACCACTCTTTGGCTCTGTCAAGAAGTCGAGCCACTGCGTCCCTTCTTCATTGAAGATCCACTGCGCTGTGAGAATCCAGATTCGTTCAAGACATTGCGTCCACGCACCACTGTGCCGTTGGCGGCTGGAGAACAGTTTAGTTCCAAATGGGAATTTCGGCAGTTGATCGAAGAAGAGTGGATCGACTACGCGCGCATCGATCTCTGTATCATTGGTGGGTTTACCGAAGCACGCAAAATCGCTGGTTGGTGCGAAACCCACTACATCAAGCTTGCCCTTCACAACCCGTTAGGGCCAGTTTCATCAGCCGCTTGTTTGCAACTCAATCTGGCAACCTCTAACTTTGGCGTCCAAGAACAACCCAGTAAGACAGGCACCGTCCTGACAGACGTGGTTCCCGTGCAGCCCGAATGGCAAGATGGCTATCTGCTACCACCAGACCGACCAGGGCTTGGCATCGAGTTCGATCGCGAAGCGGCGAAGAAGCATCCAATGCAGAAACGAGAATTGCCGCAATTGAGGCGGCTAGACGGCTCCTTTACGAATTGGTAGGAATTGTTGCGTCATGACTGGGTGTAGTTCAGCGTGGGAGTTGTGCCGAATGCAACGCACGGTTGAGCAATTGGCCGAAAGGTTGATGCTGTGTTTCACCCGTGCATCGCATTCTTGCGATCTGGCGCCCACAGTGAAATGTATCCGTCACGACTCGCTAGGTTGACACGCAACTTCTCAGACAATATAATTCTCAACTAAGTATTTGGTTGCGGAAATTCTGCACAAGCAGAGCTGCGTTGAATCGTTCCGCATTCGTTTGTCTCTCAAGTCGAAAGGCGATTAAGACCTTGACTGAATCAGCCACACCAATCCTCAATGTTTCCAACATTACAAAACGCTTCCCTGGTGTGATTGCCAATCAGGATGTCAATTTGACCCTCTACCCAGGAGAGATTCTGGCGCTACTTGGTGAAAATGGTGCAGGTAAGTCAACGCTGATGAATATCATCTATGGACTCTATCAACCGACCGAGGGAGAAATCCAGATTCGTGGCAAAGCGGTGCAGATGGAGTCACCAAAGGATGCCATTGACCTTGGGATCGGCATGGTGCACCAACATTTTCAACTTGTGCCAGTCATGACAGTCGCCGAAAATATCATGTTGGGAAGCGAAACCATTCGAGGGGGTTTCCTCAATACAAAAGCTGTGACGCAGCGCATCAGAGAATTATCAGATCGTTATGGTTTGGCTGTGGATCCCGATACCGTTGTTGAAGATCTACCAGTTGGTCTTCGGCAGCGAGTTGAAATCGTCAAGACACTCTATCGTCAGGCAGATATTCTGATTTTGGATGAGCCGACCGCGGTCCTGACGCCACAAGAGATCAAAGGGCTGTTCGCCGTGATGAACGTGCTGAAAGAGCAAGGAAAGTCGCTCATCTTTATCACGCATAAGCTAAAAGAGGTATTGGAGGTGGCGGATCGAATTGCCGCGTTGCGAAATGGACGGGTCGTGGGGCAGGCTGAACCAGACAAGACCACCGAAGCAGAGTTGGCTTCTATGATGGTCGGTCGAGACGTGCTGTTGACCGTTGATAAAGACAAAGCAAATCCCCAAGAGGTCGTGTTGGATTTACGTCAGATATCGGCCAAAGATGACCTGGGAGAGATGGCGCTCCGCAATATCTCACTCCAAGTTGCGGCGGGCGAAATTGTCGGCGTTGCAGGAGTGCAGGGGAACGGACAAACAGAACTTGTGGAGGTGTTAACCGGCCTTCGCTCGACAGAAAGCGGTACGTTGCGAATCAATGGACACAATCTGACCAATGCGACGCCGCGGGAGATTACAGAACTGGGTCAAATTTGCCACGTTCCTGAGGATCGCCACACCTATGGCATGGTCTCAAATTATAGTGTTGCGCAGAATATGGTCCTCAATAGTTATTATCAGGAGCCTTATGCCCATGCTGGAACCATCAACGAAAACGCCATTCAGCAACGGGCTACCACCCTCATTGAAAAATTTGATGTACGGACGCCCAGTGCAGATACGCCTGCTGGCAATTTGTCAGGCGGGAATCAGCAAAAGATGGTTGTGGCCCGTGAATTCAGCCGCCCCATCAAGCTACTGATTGCGGCGCAGCCAACGCGTGGGATTGATGTTGGCTCGATTGAATTTATTCACAAACAGATTGTACAACGTCGCGATGAAGGTGTCGCAGTCCTTGTCGTCAGCTCCGAATTAGATGAAATTTTGGCTCTCTCTGACCGTATTGCGGTGATGTTTCAGGGTGAGGTGATCGACATCGTCTCGCGTGAAGAAGCGACGCGCGAACGCTTGGGATTGTTGATGGCTGGTGTAGCGGAGCCGACAAAATGACAGATGATTTAAACCAATTGAGTCCAGCCCTGGATCAACCGCAAATGATTGACTATATCCCGGATGATCCGAACGAGCACGATCAGGATGACACGATTTCCCTGTTTGCCAATCAGGAAATCGTCTTCCAGGCAGACGCAAAAGCAGATCTTCTGAATCTATTCTGGCCTTGGGCCAATGCAAATTATGTCAAAAACGTCCGCGTCCATTTGAGTGCACCGCGTGAAGAATACTTCGAACCATTGGTGACACGCATTTATCCCGGATACCAAGAGACGATCTATGGATCAGAGGGTGTCATCGTCAGCAAACAACTCCTTGCTCCCCAAAAAAGCCACAATGATCGCTCTGTGCTTTGGGTTCTCGGTTGCCAGGCAGAAGGGGATCGGCTGCTGCAGATCGATATCGAGATTGACTGGGGCGAACCGTTGAGCCAGCGAATGGTTGATGGTTTATTAGTGGCCCAGCATAATCCAAGACCAGCACAGGGCATCTACAAGCAGCAAAATGCTGAGAGCACGCGCGTCTTCGGCAACCCGCAAGGTCGGCCCTCTGAAGTTCATCTTGATGACCCACAAAGAGCGACCCTTGTTTATTATGTATTGGTCAATGGCGAAGTCGAAGTGCCTCTTCTTCTCACTGTCAGCGATGTGGGTGAGCAGATGGCCTGGAACGGTTTTTTGGCCCTACGTGAAGGTGAACTCATTCTAGAAAAGAGTTCGCGTGTTTGGGATAAGCTGTTGCGAGCCGGTCGACTTTGGACGCCGGATGTACAGTTGAATCATGCGATTTATGCAGGCAAGATTGCGACGGTCTATTCCGTTCAACGCTTACGGAGTGGCTTGTCTCCAAGAGGTCGACAAATCGAAGATATGGCTGCGCTTGTCGATTCGCTAGATGTGTTTGACGTGACACAGAGCCGGAATTTGTTGGCGCAAATGCGCCGTTTGGCGGAACAAACAAATGGTTGTTTGCCTCAACTTGTGCCTCTCTCTAGCAATGAAAAAAGTGGTAAAGAAAAGTATCACAAAGAAAGTCTCACACAAACAACTGAACCTGAAATCGCTTCTGAATCTGGCGACTCTCTAGCTCAAACCAATGGGACCTATTTAAGAGCATTGGCCCGACATATGGAGCGCCACTTTGATGAGGGACTTCTCAGTCGACATTACACAGCAGTTGGATTGTGCGCAGAGATGTTGTTGCGTTTGCTCGCAAAGCCCGACCGGCAGGATGAAGTGGTCAGCGTTGCCGAAGCATTGCATGATGCCAGCCAATTGGCTTCTCTCTATCAAGATTCTGACAATAGAGATCGGTGGCATTCTGCGAGCCAAGAAGCTCTCTCGAACAGCACGGAAGCAAATGCTGACTCTGGACAATCGAATCATTCTTCGATTGCCCAGCAGCTAGAAGAGAGTGGATGGACGACCAGCGAGCATGGTCTTCGGCGTTTTGCATCTCCGATTCGTGGCATTGCTTTGGCTGGAGACGCAATTTGGCACGGATGTGGATTACTTTGGACAAAGGATGGTTATCTGGTCAATCCAACGTGGCCGTCGACCTGGACGTGGTGGGCTTTGCTCGATTTACCGATTGGCACGATGACAGATGAGAAGACCTTGAGCCTGGTTTGGGATGGCCAAACGTTACACAGCACGCAACCGGTTCAATCCGATTATCCAGTGTTGCTGCATGAGCAGATTCGTTCACTCAATACTGATGAAGATAGTTTCGACCTGCGTTTTGAGTTTATTGACCAGAACGAGGGCGGAACAGAGAAATCCGATTTTTCACCTACGTTCTAACGAATGAATATTTCAACAACTTTAACACAAGACAAACAACTCGTTTTTGATAACCAATTTGTCGAGAGATTGCCAGCAGACCCAGATGAATCCAAGCAGCCACGACAGGTTTTTGGTGCTTGTTACTCACGCGTCAAACCAACCCCTGTCGCCAATCCAGAAATTGTTGCATGGTCACACGAGGTCGCAGAAATCCTGAACCTGCCTGATGACTTTGTCAATTCGGCTGAATTTGCCCAGATGTTTGCCGGCAACCAATTGTTAGATGGGATGGATCCCTATGCAATGTGCTATGGCGGTCACCAGTTTGGCAATTGGGCTGGACAATTGGGAGATGGACGCGCCATCAATCTAGGTGAACTCGTCAATCATGCAGGTGAGCACTGGACATTGCAGCTAAAAGGTGCTGGACTCACGCCTTATTCACGCAGCGCCGATGGATTGGCTGTACTGCGCTCCTCGATTCGCGAATTCTTGTGCAGCGAAGCAATGCACCATCTGGGTGTCCCAACGACTCGTGCCCTCAGCCTTGTGACGACTGGCGAACAGGTGTTGCGCGACATGTTCTACGATGGGCACCCTGCTTTGGAGACCGGCGCAATTGTCTGTCGCGTTGCCCGCTCTTTTATTCGCTTTGGCAACTTCCAAATCTTTGCTTTCCGTAACGAACTTAACGTGCTGCGGCAACTGGTCGACTATACCATCCAGAACGATTTTCCGCATTTGGGTGACCCATCAAAGGAAGTCTATGTGGAATGGTTTAGCGAGATCTGTCGAAGAACGGCGGACATGATTGTCCACTGGATGCGGGTTGGATTTGTCCATGGGGTGATGAACACAGACAATATGTCGATCTTGGGATTGACCATCGACTACGGTCCCTATGGCTGGTTGGAGAATTATGATCCAACGTGGACCCCCAATACAACCGATTCTGTGCATCGACGCTATCGCTTTGGTCATCAACCCCAGATTGCGCATTGGAATTTAGCACAGCTTGGTAGTGCGTTGGTTCCGCTTCTGGATGAGGTCGAACCGCTCCAGGCAACGCTCGACCGATATGCCGAACAGTTCACCCAAGGCTATCAAGCAATGATGGCAGAGAAACTGGGTCTGACAACAACAATGCAGGAAGCAGACGAGTCCCTCATCGCTGATCTGCAAAAGACCTTGGTCTTGGCGGAAACAGATATGACAATCTTTTTCCGTCGTCTGGCTGACTTGCCAGTCAGTGAGGCACCTGCAAGCGATCTGTCCAATGATGCGCTGCTGGCCCCAATACTGGATGCATATTATGTGCCGGAGCAATTAACTGATGATGTGAAGCAACAAATAGGCAACTGGCTCCGGGCATACAAAGAACGCCTCTCTCTGGAAACGTTGCCCGATTCTGAACGTCGCAAGCGGATGAACAGCGTCAACCCCAAGTATGTATTGCGTAACTACATGGCACAGTTGGCAATTGATCAGGCAGACCAAGGCGATCATGCTCTCGTTTGGGAATTGCTCGAACTGCTACGACGCCCCTACGATGAGCAACCTTCGATGGAAAAGTATGCAGTCAAGCGACCGGATTGGGCACGACACCGCCCCGGATGCTCCATGTTATCCTGCAGCTCTTAACAGGAAATCGAATGACCACAACAGCATTTGTTTATGACTCTTTTAACCTCCGACATACCTTTGAAGGACATCCAGAGAATTATCGCCGACTCGAATCGACGTGGGCTCTTCTACAGAAAGACGGCATTCTCGAACACTTGGTTCAAGTAGAAAGTCAGCCAGCTTCAGTTGACGCGTTGCTGCGCGTGCATACAAAAACCCATATTGATCGCGTTCGTCAGGTATCGGATCGAGGAGGTGGTCGACTCGATCATGATACGTATGTGAATGCCGATAGCTACCAGGCGGCGCGGCTCTCTGCTGGCGGAGTGTTGCAGATTGTCGATGCCGTCATGACAGGGATCGCGGACAATGGCTTTGCATTGGTTCGTCCACCAGGTCATCATGCTGTGCCCAATCGGGCAATGGGGTTTTGCCTCTTTTCAAATGTGGCAGCCGCTGCTCGATGGGCACAAGATCAGCACAACATCGAGCGAGTTTTGATCGTCGATTTTGATGTCCATCATGGCAACGGCACTCAGGATATCTTTTACGATGATCCATCTATTTTCTTCTTCAGTATCCATCAATATCCTCATTATCCTGGGACAGGGGCCGCCAATGAAATAGGCAGTGGCGATGCCCGCGGTACGACCGTTAACGTTCCTGCACCGCCATACAGTGGTGATCAGGGCTATCTTGCCGCCTTTCAGTCGATTCTGGTTCCAGTGGCGCGTCGATTTCAGCCCGAGCTAATTTTACTGTCTGCTGGTTTCGACGGCCATTGGATGGATCCGTTGGCGAATACCCAATTGAGTATTGCTGGTTATAATCGGCTCGTTGAAGAACTGATCTCTTTGTCGACCGAACTCTGTGATGGACGCTTGGTCTGTGCCTTAGAAGGAGGCTATCATCTTGACGTTCTGCCCCATTGTGTTCTCACCACATTGAGAACTTTGCAGGCACGTGGCGACAACATCAGCGATCCTTTTGGGCTGGCCCCTGATGGGGAGCGGGACATTCGAAATAGAATCGCCGAGATAGCCAGAATGCATCTATCAACATGAGTGCGCTGTCACGTCCAAGAATATCCAATGTGAGGGCTGAGTCACGAGAACTAGTTAGAACACCACTTTCCCATTGGAGTGAGTTTCTTGCAACACTCTTTGAAGAGGGGCAGACCAGAAATCTATTTGACGTCGCCAAAGTTGTCCTCAAACGATTGCCCCAGCATCTGCCAACTTATCAACTTTTGTTGCAAGCAGCATTGCAGTTAAAGCATTGGGAAGAAGCAGCTGATTGGGGGACAAGGCTTCTACGCGCCGATCCAAGCAATGAATTGGCTTGGCAAGCAGTCGCTCTAAAGACCGAAGAACAGGGTGAGCGTGAACAAGCACGGGCAATTTGGCTTCGTGCATTTGAGGCAAATCCATATGCACCGGATATTCGCGCCGGATTGAGCCGCACAACCCTGAGTGAAACGAAACAGCTAGAACTCAACCAAGCTTGCTTGGCAACGCTCTACATGCGCATGCAACGGTGGAGACAGGCTGCCGATCTCTACGCTGCACTGATCCAGGCCAATCGGCAACGTCTTGATTTTCAAATATGGCGCATGATTGCACTTTGGCAAGATCGATCAATCCGCGAAGCCCGTCAACTCGCCCAGAATCTTGTATACCATCAATGCTTCTTGCTGATCCCCTGGGTTGTTCTCGAACAGTTGGGGGATCGCAACGACAAAGCACTCGCTCTAAACCCGATTCAATCGATGGATCCAGATGGTGAATATGCCTCTAACCGTACCTCATTGCCATTGCACCGAGCGCCAATAGAGATTACTGTTACGGAAGAAGAATTGATGCTGTTCGAGATAATGATCTAATATGCCATAATCGAGGCGGACACAGAAAATCGTATCGTAGAGATGTGTGATCTACGAACCAAAAGGATGACGGGGTTTCGTAGGTCCCGTCTCTGGCGGGACAAGCATCAAGATCCCTCCTCTTCCAAGTGAAGATCTGAGAGTCTTGACACCTGTCACACAGGGATGTGTGACCTACGAGTTGACTGTCTCTGCCTTATCGCCCATATTGTGATAATGTCGTGTCAGTAGACCGCAATGCGCGGAGTCGCCATGCATGGCGCAGCATTCTCTAATGCGAATGGGACCGGCGTTAGAGAACCCCTCCTCCGCTGCGGTCTCCTGAGTGTTATAGAAAAGGTCAGAGAAAAGTAAAGGCCTGACGAACAATTTGTCAGGCCCTTACCGGAGATATGTGAGATGATTCATTCATAGTTTACACGAAAACCAGAGGTTATACAAAATGGAACGAACGTTTATTATTTTGAAACCAGATGCCGTACAGCGTGGGCTGATCGGTGAGATTATTGGACGTTTTGAACGTCGCGGGTTAAAGCTCGTATCGATGAAAATGATTGCTGTATCAGAAGAGCTTGCGCGCGAACACTATGCCGTTCATGCGGAACGACCATTTTTCAACGGTCTGATTTCTTACATTACCAGTGCACCAGTGGTTGCGATGGTGGTCGAGGGAACCGATGCGATTGCAGTCGTTCGTCACACAGTGGGTGCCACCAAACCCGCGGAGGCTGCCCCCGGTACAATTCGAGCTGATTTTGGACTCAAAATTGGCCGCAATCTCGTACACGCCAGCGATGGTCCAGATACAGCTGCGAGTGAAATTGCGCTTTGGTTTGGGGACGATCTGATCGAATGGCAGCGTTGTAGCGATCCGTGGATTTTTGAATAAACATTTTTCATACATTTTTCTTCTTGACAACCGAACGCATGTTCTGTATACTATAATAGAACATGCGTTCGGTTGTTGATCATACCCTCAAGCATTCGTATTTTCCTCAATCAATAGAGTGGTTTTGCTGTCTGAATAAGGAGAACAAAACCACTTTGAATGATCATACAGCCATTTCTGAAACCATCCACGTTCTGTTGAGATCATAAGTGCCCTCAGAGCATACTTCTATTCTTTGAGACGGGAGGATAGATGGGGACAAGACGACGGCGAACCCTCGATATGCAATCGGATCGGATCGAAGCCGTATTGGCGCGACATAAGGTTCCAGGTCTTGTGACTGGTGGAACTGTTACGCCGCGATTCGTCCAATTTCAATTGATGGCCCAAGTAGGGACAAAGGTAAGTAAAGTGGCTTCATTGGCTGAGGAATTTGCGATGGCATTGGGATCGCGCGAAGCTCGGGTCTATCGCGATGGACGTCATATTCATGTAGAGGTGCCGCGTACGCGCCCGACTCCGGTACGCTTGCTTCCATTGTGTCACCGTCTTGCTGCGGTTCCACCAATCACTGCTGTGCTTGGCGTCGAAGAAAATGGGACTCCCTTATTGTTGCGCTTGCCAGCCCCTGATGTGGCTCACATTTTGATCGCTGGAACAACAGGATCGGGTAAGACTGCGCTCGCACGTTCGCTGCTAACGTCTCTGGCAATGCACAATCGTCAAGGACAGGTTCAATTGATCTTGATTGATCCGAAAGGACGTGGTTTTGGTCCGTTGCAACAGTTGCCGCATGTTTTGGGTACCGTGAGTGCGTCTGGTGAGGAAGCGGGTTCACGGTTGCGTTGGCTGGTTCAAGAGATGGAAAAGCGAGATCGAACGGGGAATGGCAGTCCCGTCTTGGTCGTTGCTGTCGATGAATTAGCCGATCTTTTGCAGATGGGAGGGCGTGGCGTAGAGGCGATGTTGACGCGCTTGGCACAACGTGGACGCGAAGCAGGAATTCACCTCGTGGCCTGTACACAGAAACCCACGGCAAGCCTGATTGGCAGCTCAATGGCGGCTAATTTCCCCGTTCGGCTTGTTGGTTCAACAGCAAGCAAAGATGAAGCACGTTACGCTACGGGAGTTGCCGACAGTGGTGCAGAAAAGCTTGAGGGACGCGGCGATTTTCTACTTGTTGCAAAAGGCGAAACTGTACGCTTTCAAAGCGCCTGGCTGGGACCAGAAGACCTACAAACGGTCTGTCATCGCATCAATGGTGGCGAACGTTTTAGGCTAAACCAAAAAAATAATTATACGCGAACGAGAGAATGGAGAGGGGGAATAAGGACAAACCATTTTTCTAAACCAGGTAAACGTTGGAAGCGTTGTTCCAAACGGTCCATCTCTTTCTGAGTGAGTTTGACGCCGGTCTCATAAAGAGTGGAATTCAGGTGAACGAAGGGTTGTAGTTGGTTAAAGCGAAAAGAACGGGCAAAATTGAGAACGGTCTCAAGAGAATCGAGAAGAGAACCGTTCCAGTGTTTTTCAAGATGGCCCCAAACCCGTTCGATGGGTTGTATTTACTGTGATAAGGAGGGTAGCAGGCGAGCTGAATAGAGAGACGATAGTGCTCAACAAACTGAGTGAGACGATACATAAACTGAGTCCGACGGGTATGATTTTCGGGACCATTGTCCTGATTGATCACGAGGGTCTTGACGTGAGGAAAGTGTTCACGTACGCTTTCCCAAAAATCAATCAGGCAGTCGACAATACAGTCACTAGTCACTTTCGACTGAGTCAAGTAAAGAAAGAGTTCCTTGGTTGAAGGGAGGTAAATGCCAAAAGGAGTGACTTTCTCGGTCTTCTTATCTTGAAAGTCATGATCGAGCGCTTTGACAACCACTCGACTTATCCCTTCTCTCGAGAAACGGTCAAGTAAAATCGTCGCTTTGGCATCCCAAGAGAGGCGCAGAACCGTCTCGTCTGCATCCGCTTCTTGATTGATCTGATGAATTCTATCAAAGATCGCATCGGTCTCTGGGATCTTTTTCACTGGTTGACTTTTTTTGACCCGGTTTGAGCCATAGCCTAACTCATTGAGCTTCAAGCGGATGGCCTCTTCGCCAGGCAATTCCTCATCTGTGTATCCTTTCTGCTCGATGAGCTGGGTACGCATTTCGGCGGCGGTTAGTCGAGTGTACAATTGGGGGGTCGAAAGGTGGGATCGGTCTGGCTGAATTGATCGGCGATTTCAACCATATCGGCCAGTAAAGTGGGGATATGGTCTTCGGCTTTTGCGACCACGTCGGTGGCTTTGGTCGACATAACAGAAGCCGCCTTCTAGTTCTTCCAGGGCTTTGGCTATCGTCGCCCGATTCCAGCCCAACTCTCGTTCTGCTTTCGTCGGACTCCCTTCGCATATCGTTTTGACCGTTTGGGCCATGAAGTGCCTTCTTTCGTATCCACTTAACATGGCCTTCGTCTCTTTCAAGACTTCAACCATTTCTGGCGAGATTGTCATTTTTGCTCCTTTTGGAGAGCTAGTTTAACACCTTCTCGCGTATATTTTATTTTTTGGATTGGCCTTACACGCGGCTGGAAAGAGCGACCCGATATGGAAAATGGGGTGGCGGATCGTGAGCACTTGGAAGGGCTTTCGTCACGTAAAGAATCTGTTCCACAACCTGGACTTTTTCAGCGACTGTTAACCACGGCACAAAGTTTTGGAGCTGGCGATTAGGTTGAGCACTGCCGTTGGTGGCAACCAGCGCCCATTGCGTCACAAGATTAAATTTGGCTACTTTCAATCAAGTAAAATAGACAAATTTAATCTCATCTATAGAAAGAGTGCGGTATAAATCGATCGCCGTTTGTCGGTGAGGGTTTGGGGAGGATGTCCCCCGATCCCCATATCCTTCTGTCTTCTTTGAGACTGTTTCACAAAGTGTGTAGATGAACTTAGTTCGCTAGATTTTGTTCGTTTGTACACTTTGGGATGGTCTCATATCTTTGGATAATCGCCTAGGCTTAAATCAAATCAGGGAGATAATGGCAAGATGAAATCGTTTCTGGGAATCGGTTGTTTAATTTTTATCGGTTTTGCAGGATGGAAGATCGGTGGACAGCTTAGTTCAGATGCACTTGGGATGGCATTGGGGATTCTCTTTGGTATCATGGCAGGAATACCGACTGCCCTGATGGTGTTGGCTGCGCGTCGCAAAGAAGAAGAGTATCGTCCCAGATCCAATCAGCGTCATTCGCACCAGCAACTGCCCGCTTCTCCCTACCAGCACCAACCACCAGTGATTGTTGTCACGGGCAATGGGGCACCCGGATATGGTTCCACTCCGCAACAAGTACATCCCGGTTATACAGCTAGTTTTCCGGGAAAAGAAGGGGAGCCCTATCCAGCATTGCCAGAACCGATGGAAAATGCAAGGCCAGCAAGGCAGTTCCGTGTAGTCGGTGAAGAGGATGAATGGTTGTAGAAACTTGCTTCGTCAGTCGGAAGCGGATGTTGAGTATGATTGATTGTGGCACTACACAACGTCAACCATTCCCTCTCCAGAAATGACATCTCCAATGTGCCAGTAGTTTTGGTCTCGTTCTGCACAGGTAGCTTCGAATGTTTGGGCTTCGTCTGCTGGCACGGATAGAAACAACCCGCCACTTGTTTCAGCCTCCCAGAGCAGCGTCCTCTGTGCCGATGTAACGTTTGACGCAATCTGTACATGCTGCCCAAAGTGCTCTGGATTGCGTTGACTGCCACGAGTTAGATACCCCGCGTCGATATACTCCCAGACACCAGGCAGTGCAGGAACCTTCTCTGCAGCGATACGCAAAGTAGCACCGGCATTTTGTCCGCTTGCGACAGCTATCTCACTCCCATGTCCTAATAGTCCAAAGCCTGTAATATCTGATCCACCACGCACCTTGGCCATTTGGGCAGCTTGTGCGCCAGCCTTATTGAGACGGGCCATTGAGCCGATGGCTGCCTCAAGATGTGCAGGGTCTAAATCAGGCTTGCCCGTTAGCTTGGCAGCAGTCGTCACAATGCCGGTTCCCAGCGGTTTGGTCAGATAAAGTTGATCGCCAGGGCGTGCCCCTCCTTTGCGTATGACGTTCTCAGGATGAACCATGCCCGTGACGCTGAGTCCATAGAACGGTTCAGGATTGGTCACCGTATGACCACCTGCAATGACACCGCCCGCCTCTTGGACTTTGTTGGCACCGCCCGCGATAATTTGGCCAATAATGTCTGGTGAGAGATCTTCGGGAAAGCCGGCGATGTTTAGACAGAGGATTACCTCACCACCCATTGCATAGACGTCACTCATGGAGTTGGCGGCAGCAATAGCACCGTAGGTCCAGGGATCGTCGACGATTGGCGTGAAGAAGTCAGTTGTCTTGATGAGTGCGCGCGTGTCATCAAGTTGGTAAACAGCGGCATCATCTGGCTCGTTCAAACCAACCAGTACATTTTCATATTCATCTGCCGGAAAGAACCCGGCTACATGTCGCACGACCTGCGACAGCGTTCCTGGCGGAAGCTTAGACGCTCAACCAGCGCAAGCAACTAGGGAGGTGAGCGGGACTGTTTTGGTATTCATATAGGTTGCTCATATAACTAAAATGTCTTATTAAGTGAAGCCAAGAAAGTGTTAGGAATGAGCGGAGGAGGCATTCTCTATTACACGCAGTAGACATAATCCTGCATTTCTCAGTCAAAACAGACTCGAGCGTGCCAAATGGTCCGAGATTCTCTACTGCGTCTTTTTTCGCCATTTGAACGCTCTACCTCTGAGAAATCCTACTGCGTGTAATCTTTAGTGCCGGTCGCACAAGAGAGAGCTTCCTCCACGGTTTTCTAAAAGTTTTCCAGTGTTTATTGTGTCCATGCCAAAAGTTCGGGTTTCCCGATAAGAGTCAACCCAAAAAATAAGACTGGATAAAGCGCTAGGTTCAGTAGTGAACTTTTACCAGTGTACCGGGATTCGAAGCAGAGGTTTCGAACCAACCCTTGCCGGACGTTGATGGAGTGGCCCATTCATAAAGCCACTTTGCGTCTGTTGAACGCATGTTAATGCAGCCGCGACTCATGGGCTGACCAAAGTTGTTGTGCCAATATGTGCCGTGGAAGGCATAGTCTTGATGGAAATATTGAACCCATGGCACATCATTGAGATAATACGCATAGCCGGAGGCACGATTGCCACTGAACATATCCTGCAATGGCGTTTTAGCCCAAATGCGAAAAGTGCCTGTGACAGTCGGCGTATCAGGCAGGCCAGATGAAATGATGAAGGATTTCACGGGTCTGGTTCCATTGTAAGCAACAACCCGTTGCTGCGATAAGTTAACATCAATCCATTTTTCTGTCTGCGTTGGAAAACTGGTGGACGGAAGGTCGCTTGCTGCATCGAGTGGCAAGACCAGACGCTGCCCTGTCCAAATGTGGCTCGGATTGGCAATGTTGTTCAGATGTGCAAGCGCTGCAATCGTCGTGTTATAGTGACGGGCAATCGTTCCAAGATGTTCACCGGGTTGTACAATATGAATACTACTCCCTGCCACCGCAGTACTTTTCGTCGACCCAAATGGGACTTGAATCTTTTGGCCGATGATTAATCGCTGGTGGATAGATAGCCCGTTTGCGTGGGCCAGTTCGGCAAAATTCACTCCATAGGCGGCAGCTAATTTGGTCAGACTATCGCCTGGACGGACTGTGTATGTAATCCAGCCGCGAGTTGTTGACCCGTTCGATAACGCAGCTCCTCTGGTTCTAGCGGATGTGGCACTTGTACCATAGGTGGGCAGAGCCAGTTGTTGTCCAACCCAAATGTGGTCTTGACTATTCAAATTATTGATTCGACGTAAAGATTCGGTGTCAATATTGTATCGCTTCGCAATTTGACTGAGCGTATCGCCAGGTTGAACAGTGATATGTTCGCCGTCATGCGCAAAAGATGTGTTGGCAAATGGGGTCTGAATGATCGCGAGTCCGATGATGCAGGAGATAATTATCTGTTTTAGACGTTTCATTGACTATTTTCTCTGGTCGTGGCTACGGATTATGCGACACGATTTGTACAGACTCAGCAGATGCAAAATGTGGCTTATATCCATGGAGTCGCCATGCATGGCGACTCCACGGAAAATTGGAGCTACTGAGACTCTTGTCGTAGTTTGAAGATCTTGCGCTCGTTGACGATTCCTCACTTACCGGACAGCCACCATTTTTCTCTAAAGTTGTCGTTTGGAATCTCAAATTTGTAAGTGGGTATCCATCTGTTAATTGTAGCACGATTTGCCGACACTTTGGGACCCACAGAGTTATTTTTTATACCAACCTTCCAGTTCCGCCCCACTTCCAGCAGGATAAAAATCTGTATAGGGTCGGGCAAAGGCACTCACAATATGAGCCAGGCGTTGAAAACGAGGTGCTGAGACAGTGCGCAAAAAGTGACTACGTTCGGCGGGTGTCATGGTGATGCTCTCTTTCCAGACGGCCCGCCCACAGAGAATCCCGCTGGCACCATTTTCACAGGCGGATTTCACTTGACGCAAAAAGGTGTCGTAATCGACACCTGCGCTCAACAGAACCCAAGGTGTGTCTTTGCACGTATCGCTTAATTCCGCACAAGCATCAGCCCATTCGACCTCATCATTGGTCTGCTGGATGTCAACAGGAAACTCGGCTTTGAGCACATCAATGCCCAAAGGAACTAATCGCTCGGCTGTCTTGATGACAAGTTCTCGTCGTTCCGCGTTTGGTACAGTCTTGACAGTTGCATCAAGCGAATAGTGCAATGGTTCGACAAAGAGTGCCAGATCCTCTCTGTGGCTTTGCTCGGCCACCTCGGCAACTAGCTCCTCCTGCGCGGATGCATTATCGGCGTCGGGACGGTAGTAGACAAGAAGTTTGACACCGCTTGCGCCGGCACGCCGGATCTTGGCGGGGTTCCAATCTGGCAAGAGTTCCGTCCGGCGCAGAGTTGGGTCACCTTGATAACCACTCTTCTCGAGCGCAAGCAGCATACCAACCTGACCAGGAAAACTGTCGCTGACGACTGCGGCTGGATAGCCATATTCCGCATCGATGAGGGTGGCGCTTGCGTAATGGGCAATGTTGCCGACGATGTCACGTTTGAAGGCTCCAATTTCAGCATATGTTGCCTCGGTCCCTTTGTTATCAGACATTGCTTTGATCAAGCTACCGCGTTGGTCAATGGCCAACATTGCGAAGGTTCCGTCTGGCTGGGCGCACTGTTGTAGTGATCGGCGTACACCGAGTGATGTAGTCATGGTTTCATTGTTTCCGTTCGAAAATTTGACAGTGTGTCGAAAAGTGTGCAAATGAAGACCGCTCAGTCAAAGTACTCCTCCATTTACACACTTTGTGGTACACACCCAAATTTTGGGTGCATTTACCTCATTCGGTATAATGGAATTACCTCAACGTATCAAAATTAGAATTTGATACGTTGAGGTAATTCCATTATACCGATTCTAATTATGTCTAATCGTGACCCATTCCCCCCTTACGACATGATGTAGAAGCCGTTGACATCTGATATGTTCAGACGCTTTTGTATCAACTATACTGGGTTGTGATAAAAACCGAAGTTCTTCATAGGGCTACGAGAGAAACAAACTCCGGTTTTCATACAGCGCAAAGTATATAGTGCTGTTGTGTCAAAAGCAGTGGCTGTTCCTTGCTCTATTCGAGTGATCAAACGACAACCTTCAATCAAAAGCTAGTTTCAACATCGCTGTTGATACAATATTAGTCCAAGTTTACCTGTCCATCAGCAAAAAGTAAATTTTCCTTGCAAGCAGTACTATATATACTGCAATCATGCAAAGATAAAATCAAATTTGAACGATTTTTGTCAGGCTAAATAGACAAATTTATTTTCATCTATAGCAATACCCAGTCTAAACCTATTCAATCAGGAGAATCGATCCCTATGCGTATGACAAACTCATATTCAATGAACTTGATTGCCATTGCGGTCTTGGCACTCGTACTCAGCGCGTGTGCCGCACCTGCCGCGGCCCCTGCGGGTGACAGTGCCGCAGATTCTGCCGATATGGCCTCTGCTGACATTCAGATCGGTCTGATTACCGATGTGGGCCGTGTCAACGACCGCAGCTTTAACCAATCTGCCTGGGAAGGTGTACTTGCTGCTTGTGCTGAGTTGGGTTTGGAAGAAGGCGAAGATTGCAAGTTCATTGAAACCCAAGATGCCAAAGACTATGCTGATAATATTCAGCAGTTTGTCGATGCAGAGTTCGATGTCATTGTTTCGGTTGGGTTTGCCTTGGGTGAAGCCACGGCTATGGCTGCAGCAGAGAATCCGGATATCTTCTTTATTGGAGTTGATCAGTTTCAGGGGGAGCCAGTAGACAACTTGGTGGGTCTTGTCTTTAATGAAGATCGTTCTGGTTTCTTGGCTGGTGCATTGGCCGCTCATTTGAGTGAGAGTGGAATTATTGCCGCCGTACTCGGTACAGATCTGGTTCCACCCGTGGTGGCTTTTAAGGAAGGATACGAAGAAGGTGCTCGCTACATCAATCCTGAAATCGAGATTATTTCAACGTACCATCCAGGTGAACTTTCCCAAGCATTTATCGATCCCGAATGGGGGGCCGCAACAGCCAAGCAGGCGCTTGATCAAGGGGCCGATGTTGTGTTTGGAGCTGGTGGTATTACTGGCAATGGTGCGCTACAAGAGGTTGCGAACAATGAGGGTCTCTTCTGTATTGGTGTGGATACCGACCAATGGGAAACGTTGCCAGCAGCACATCCTTGTCTAGTGTCCAGCGCGATGAAGATGATTACACCCGGCGTAAGCGAATTGATTTTAGCTTTTGATGGTGGGGAGATGACCAGTGGCAACTATTTTGGCGGTTCGGCACTGGCACCCTTTCACGATTTTGAAGATATCGTACCGGATGATGTGAAAGCTCAGTTGGACGAGATTAAGGCTGGCCTTGAAGATGGCAGCATCTCTACAGGTTACGGGCAGTAGTAGCAATGCCCAATAGCGTTCGTTTTTTACGTCCCCTCCTGATTCCCGCCATTGCACTCATCACGGCGCTTGTGATTGGTGCCTTGGTGATGTTCGCCTTTGGGGATGATCCGATTTCGGCCTATGGTGGACTTTTTGCCGGTGCATTTGGCAGGGGACGAGCGTGGGCCACAACGATTCGTAAGATGACACCGCTTATCCTGACAGGATTGTCAGTGGCTGTCGCATTCAAGGCCGGTCTCTTTAATATCGGTGCGTCCGGTCAATTTGTCATGGGCACAGTCTGCTCGGTGGCTGTGGGAATTAACTTTGATGGGTTGCCAATGCTGCTCCATTTGCCGCTGGCGCTCTCGGCAGGTGTTGTTGGCGGCATGATCTGGGGTGCAATTACCGGGCTACTCAAAGTTTACACAGGCGCACACGAAGTGATTGTCACGATTATGCTCAACTATGTCGCAGCCAATTTTGCCGGTTGGACAGTCTATGCTGGGGGTACTCAAGGGCAGACACCTGGACCATTGTGGGATCCAACAGCCGGGGCGATTTCAGAAACACCCGATGTGCTTTTGTCCGCTCAGATTCCCTGGATCTTTGGCCCACCCTATCGTGTTCATTGGGGCGTGATCCTCGTCGTCCTTGTTGCGATCTTGATCTGGTGGCTGATCTATAAAACCACGTTGGGGTTCGAGATTCGTACGGTCGGCGAAAACATGAACGCTGCTCGTTATGCTGGGATGCGCGTCAATTGGACAATCGTGTTGACGATGGCGATTGCCGGCGGGTTAGCCGGATTGGCCGGTGGCATTGAAACGTTGGGATTCAATCACAAATTTGCGCCCGAATTTGGAGGGGCAGTTGGCTTTGATGGCATCACTGTAGCGCTTTTGGGACAGGCACATCCATTGGGCGTTGTGTTTGCCGCATTTCTTTTGGGTGCCCTAGACGCCGGTGCCGCTCGAATGCAATTTGAGTCTGGTGTCTCTGCTGATATCATCCAGGTGATTCAAGCCCTGATCCTCGTTTTTGTGGCTGCTCCTCTGATCATCCGCACGCTCTTCCCCACTCGGGTAATCCGAGAGGCGGCGGAGGAACAGACGACGTTGAGTAGCAGTTGGGGAGGATAAAAATGGGATGGTATCGTTAATTTGTTGAACGGCCTTAGTCCACGCAGCACACAATACAAACTTATGCCTTCTACTCACCGTTTTTGGAAAACCTCTGCCCTCATCTCGATCGGCGTCACCATTGCACTGCTTGTCCTGACCATATTGGTCAATACAACTCCATTACAGGAGGTAGCCTGGTTGCGCATCCTTTTTAGCATCAGTGTTTTGAACTTCACTGTGCGTGCTAGCGTCCCGCTGATTCTTGGTGCGCTCTGTGGTATTCTATGCGAACGTTCGGGTATTGTGAATATCGGCATAGAGGGAATGATGCTGGCGGGTGCCTTTGGTGCATTTGTGGTCAAAGTTGCAACAAACGATTGGTCTCTCTGGTCCAGCCTTTTTATGGGCGTTTTGGCGGCACTCCTGACCGGTGGTCTGATGGGATTTATTCATGCGGCGTTCTCGATTCGTTTTCGCATGGACCAAATCATCTCTGGTACTGCCATTATTATCGTTGTCGCTGGCGTTACTTCTTATCTCTTCAATCGGGATGCTGAAGCACATGGCAAGTTTGGCGAAGTTCAAATCCCCATTCTAGCAGATATTCCAGTCTTAGGTGATATCCTCTTTGTGAATCCTCCGATCACGTTTTTGGCGTTTCTGCTTGTGGGTGTGGTGCATGTTGCGCTATTCTATACGCGATGGGGGCTTCGGACCCGCGCGGTGGGCGAACACCCTCGAGCCGCCGATACAGTGGGCATCAATGTCAATCGCTATCGCTATGTGAACACAACCATCGGCGGTATGTTGGCTGGGTTGGCTGGTGGATTTCTTGTGTTGGAAGCAGTTGGTCAATTTCACGAAGGGATGACCGCGGGACGTGGCTTTATCTCTCTTGCTGCCGTCATTTTTGGCAACTGGACTCCTCTAGGCGCAATGGGTGCATCACTTCTTTTTGGTTATACCCAAGCGCTCCAAAATCAATTGCTGCTGGAGGTATCGCGCCAGGCTACATCGGCACAAGAGAGTGTACTATTGGAGCTTTTGAGGAGCGTACCACGTCACTTTGTGAGCATGCTGCCATATCTTGTCACAATTGTTGCTGTTGCCGGTCTAGTGGGCCGTGTTCGCCCTCCGGCAGCGGAGGGGCAAGTCTATGAGACAGAAGGACATTGACCATCAACTGTAGACCGCCTCTTGCAATCCTTTAATATACCCAATCGCAAAAAGCCGTCCGATGGCAGAATATGAGGGGTTGTCGTTGCTGTCACCCTCCATTGTTGGCACATGATCGGGACGCAAAACTCCCTCAAAACCAATATCTCGATAGGCTTCCATGCAGGCGAGCATATTGGTTTGTCCTTCATCATGGAATGTTTCCACAAATTTCTCTGGGGTTCCGCGTACGTCACGGAAGTGAACAAAGAAGATTTTTTCCTGCTTGCCAAAGTCTCGAATCACCGAAGGTAGATCGTCCGTCATCAGCGTAAAATTACCTTGACAAAGACAGATGCCGTTGACGGGGCTAGGAATCAGGTCAACCAAACGTTGGTAATGCTCGACACTACGCATAATGCGACCCAAGCCTCGAATGGGTGACAAGGGCGGATCATCTGGGTGCATGGCGAGTTTAACATTGGCTTCTTCTGCAACGGGGACAACTATCTTGAGGAAATACTCTAAATTGGCCCAAAGCTCTTCTTCCGTCACAACGCCCGCCTCGGTGAGCGGTGCATTGCGCATAAACTCATGGTTGTACCCGGTGGCAAAAGCGCCGCCGCGAGCAGGAACCGTGGTTGACGTCCGGCTCCAGTTGAAGACAGGCATCCATTCGTAACACCAGACAGGAATGCCCAACGCACCCATGTTTCGAATCAAATCACAGGCTGTCTCAATTTCCTCATCGCGTCCCGGTAGCCCCAGCTTGGCTTTATTCAGGGGAGGGCGACTCTCGAGCACGTCTAAGCGAAAGCCAGCATCTTCATAAGCCGATTTCAAACGAACAAGAGAGTTGTACCCCCAAGGCAGCTCATCGCGTGCCACGTCGAGACCGCCGCTAAAGTCCATCGAACCAACCACGTGGTCAACGCCACACTGTTTGACCAACTTCCAGAGTGGTGTTGGACGCGGGGGGAGCACTTCGGCAATTTGGATCATGATTATTTCTCCTGCTCTTGCTTGTTTATTAGACAATCAATATTGTACAACCAGGGTTACTATAACATCTTGTTTCAAGTAGAACAAGCACCCAGAACATTGCCCTTCTAAGTGTTTATCCGAAAAGTTCTGTGACGATACATTCTCACTCGAGAAGCCAGTCGGACTCACAACCACTTTTCGAATAGGTTCTAATCAAAAACTAATACACCTCTTGCCACCATCCCCATCTCCATATCATCGAATGCTTGAGAGACCTTGTCTAGCGGATAGTGTTGGCTGATTAGTGTATCCAAATCTAGACGCCCGCCGCGATAGAGTTCAACAAGCTTGGGTAAATCGATCTGTGGATTGCTGGAGCCGACAAAGGAGCCCAAAAGACGTTTATTTTGGAAAATGAGTGCATCAGCCGGAATCGGAACAGGTTTGAGGATATCATGCATGCCGGTCACCGTGGCTGCGCCATAGACCGCCGCGGACTGAAGAGCTTGTGCAATCGTGGCTGGTGCTCCCACGCTATCAAATGCATAGTCTGCTCCGCCATTTGTCAGCTTGCGTATGGCAGCAACGGGATCCTCCTTACTGGCATTGACCGTGTAAGTAGCTCCCAGCGAACGAGCAAATTCGAGCTTACTCTCTTTCACATCAACGGCCACAATGGGATGACATCCCGCCAACTGACAGCCCAATAAAATGCACAACCCAACGCCGCCACATCCGATCACAGCAGCGGAGCGACCAGCTTGAGCCATGGCCGTGTTAATGACTGCTCCAACGCCTGTCATGACGGCACAGCCAATAATCGCGGCCACATCAAAGGGGACATCATCCGGAATCGGAATCACACCGGCGGCGGGAACAACGGTATACTCCGCCATTGCTGCCGCACTGAGAAAATGTTTGAGCGTTTGCCCATCTTCCGACCGGAGTCGGGTCTCACCGTTCGGTGGAAGCAACCCTTGGAATGTTGTGTTTGGAAAGTGGACACATAAACTTGGATGACCGGCGAGACAGGTGGGGCAGATATTACACGCTGGCAACCAGTTAATCATCACACGATCGCCTGGTTCGACATGAGTAACACCCGTCCCCACCTTTTCCACAATGCCAGCGCCCTCGTGTCCCAGCACAATTGGTGGTTTGGCGCGTAATTCACCACGCATGGTGTGTAAATCCGAGTGACAAACGCCCGCGGCCTGTATTCTTACAAGAACTTCCCCCGTCTCTGGCGGATCCAACTGGACCGTTTCAACTGATAGCTGGTTGAGTTCATGCACGACGGCTGCTTTTATCTCCATATCGTTTGTCCTTTCTCCGTCATCTTTTCATCTTTTCACTGCTGCGTCTCATTCATTAAAGTGAGCGCACCAACCGTAATTTTTGTTATATCACCAACTTGAAGAGTAAATTCATCGGGTGGCACGATCCCAGTGCCCGTCATCAAAAAGGCTCCTTGCGGAAAATCGATTTCGAGAAATAAATAGTCAGCCAATTCTTGAAGTTTTCGCTTCATATTACTCGTGCGCGTCTCACCTTGAAAGACTGGTTTACCGCTACGCAGTATTTCGAGATTAACGGGGATGTCGCTCAGCGCACTAACCTCTGTCAGGACAATCTCTGGTCCAATTGCACAGGATTGGTTGTAAATTTTGGCTTGAGGAAGATAGAGTGGATTTTCGCCCTCGATGTCGCGAGAAGAAGCATCGTTACCAGCTGTGTAACCGACAATTTCTCCTGCACTGTTCATGACAAGCACCAACTCGGGTTCGGGGACGTTCCACTTGCTGTCAGTACGGATGCGAAAGGGCATCCCATGTCCGACTGCACGCCAGCCAATGGCTTTGAGAAAAATCTCTGGTCGCTCTGCATCGTATACTCGTTCATAGACATCGCCGACGGCAGATTCGCTTTTGCGTGCCTCGCGGCTGCGCATATAGGTAACTCCACTTGCCCAGATCTCTTGGTTGTGTTCAACGGGCGGTAAAAGCGGATCGTCTGCAACACCTTCTGTCGGAAGGCTCTTTAGAAAGCCCGCTATCTTCGCTTGGGGCAATTCCAGCAGCAGATTGAGATCAAACTGAGTCGGCAAATAGTGCTTATTGAGTGCCCAACGTGCGCCGTGATCTGTTCGATGGCGTGTAAGAGATTGCGTTGACATGATGATTTCTCCTGATGGTTTCGTTTGGTCGAACGACGATTTTCGGGATATGAATATTCCTTCATTTTATACGATGTCAAAAAATACTGCACATCCATCTATCGAGCCGTTAACAATTTACACCTTATTTTTGCGCAACGGGAAGGGAATTCTATTCGTTGACGCAATAAGAGCCTGATTCTATTCGATCAAATTCGTCAAAATGCCGAAAAAAGGATAGCCTCAAAGAAATTCATTAGAGATACCCGATCCAAGGAGGCATTCATGGCAATAGAATTCGGACTAACGAACGAGATCAGCAATACTCAGTATGCACCATTAGCTGCGTTGCTGGCACACTACCATCAAGAGAAAGTGCTAACTGCGTTGAAGAAGATCGAAATACCGGTCAAAACGTATGAATATACACCAGCAAGTAAGTTGGAACAGGTGCTGGTTAGCATATTATGTGGTTGCGCAACGCTGACTGAGTTCAATACAAAGGTCAGACCAGAAAGACTCCTTGCGAAATTTATGGGATGGAGCAGCTTAGTGAGCAATCAAATATGTCTCGTACATTAGACGCCTAACTCTAATGAATATCGGTAGAGTGCGGTCAGCGAAATCTGCAAACCTCTAAGCCAAATACACAACCACGATTGGCGAGGGTTCTTGTGGTTAGACTTTGACCTATCCGGATTACCATGCGGCAAAAGGCACAGAAAAGTCAAAAAGGCTATTTTAGCGGCAAAAAAACGCAACGGGACGCCAATTGGTCCGTGTAAGTTCGGTTAAATACCATGAAACGGTTTGGTCAGACCTCTATCCAGGAGTCAGCATACAGCTCCATCGTTTCAGCCAGCCGTGCTTGCCACGGAAAGTTCATTAGAGTTAGACGAGAAAAAACGCGAGCGAGTCGTCTGGCGCACCGATGGCGGTGCAGGTAGTGAAAATATTCGGTGGCTGCTCAACCGCAACTATCAATTTATGATGAAGGGCAACTCCAACCGTCGTGCCCATCTGTGGGCGCAACAGGTGACTCGATGGGATCCTTGCGGTGACGTCTTTCTGGCTGAAATTCCATCCCTATCAAGTTTAATCGCCCTGTACGCATTTTTCTCAAAAAGAGTGAAAAACGAGCAAATTTGTGTCAGTTACTACATTTCGACCATCAAATTGCCATCCAAGCGTCACTTCATTTCATATTATGACAATCGAGGTGCGGCTGAAATCGAACAATTCCGTAATGATAAAATGGGGTTACTTAGCTTCTCGTCGCAAGACCCTATTTCTAGCTCAAAAATCTCTTATCCTTTTGGCTGATTTGGCGCATAATTTGATAGGCCATTTCCATCAGCAAGCTCTCGTGGATACTAGATTTGAACCTTTCCGGCAGAAACGAATTGTTCGAGATCTATTACAAATACCTGGTTTTCTCTCTTTTCAGAACGGCTCACTTTCACGGATTGACCTGCTAAGTTCACATCCTTATTCTCGTGACCTTCTGATTTGCTTGAAATCCTATCTAGAGGCCGATTAGAAACCCCCTCTAGTTGCATGAACGAATAGAATCACGCTCTCGTTGCGCAAAAATAAGGTGACAGTTATCGATTGGTTATTGACGATAAATTGGAGCGGTAGTACCTTCTCAATAAGTAGCGGTTGGATAGATCCGAGCTTCCCGGAAGGGGTCAAGAATCGTACCGCAATCGAAACCACATGTGACCCCTTCCTGTTAGGTAATATAGGAAAGGGAGATAAAATAAGGGAAGGCAAAAGCAAGGAAAGCCGAAACTTATTGGACTCTCGACCTGGCAAAAAGGACCAACCTCTTCGAGCGGTGCGACCGCCCTTCCCGGACAGTCCGCCAGGTCGACGCCGTGCAACGTCGAAAGCGTGCAGCACCTCGAGTGCCATAACAGGAAAACGGAAAACAGCGTCCAAAGTTGAGGAGCTCAGGCGATA
This sequence comes from Chloroflexi bacterium TSY, assembly GCA_019217005.1. Next base: position 27,648 of record JAHBNG010000097.1, on the reverse strand, counting down.
CGGGAGAGGAGGTCCAAGATGAAAGTGAAAATGGGAATCGACTGGAGTGAAAAGAAACATGATGTGATGATGTTGGATGAGACAGGACGAGCGCTGGGCTATGCGCAGATAGAGCATAGCCAGAAGGGATTTCGCCAAATTGAAGAAATGAGAAAGAAGACAGGAGCGAGCCATGATGAAGTGACAGTGGGACTGGAAACAGCGCATAATTTGCTGATTGATTATCTCTGGTCGAGCGGGTACAAGAATGTCTATGTGGTGCCGCCGAATGTGGTGAACAAGAGTCGGGAGCGCTATAGTCAAAGTGGTGCGCATAATGATAAGAGTGATGCCTATGTGATAGCAGATTTGTTGCGGACCGATGTCCATCGATTTTATCCTTGGTCACCTGGCAGTGAATTACTCCAGCAGATGCGAGTGGTCAGCAGTGCCACACAATACTGGACCAAAGAGACTGTGGCCTTATCCAACCGTCTGCGCGCTTGCCTGTTGCGTTACCATCCGGCGCTGCTTGAGGTCTTCAGCAACTGGCCTTCTCGGATTGCCTGCCACCTGGTTCTGACCTATCCAACGCCAGAGCATGTGCGCAACTCCACCTATGAAGGCTTCCAAGAGTTTCTCAAGCAGCACCGACATACGCAACCCCGTAAATGGGTCACTTGTTATGATAAGTTAACCGCCACTTATCCCACATCAGCTCCTGCATTTGTGCCAGCGTATCAACGAGAAGCTCTTCAGCTGGCTGAATGTCTTTTGCTTGCACTGCGCTATGAACAAGAGACCCTTGACCAGTTACAGTCACTTTTTTCTGCAACATCCGGATCAGCATATCTTTGCTTCTTTACCTGGTGCTGGCCAGCTTTTAGCTCCCAGTCTTCTGGTCAAGTTTGGCGAAGACAGGAAACGCTTTCCCTCTCCCATGAGCCTTCAGTCTCTGGCGGGAACCTGTCCTGTCACCAAACAAAGTGGCAAAGTCAGAACCGTTCATTTCCGCAGAGCTTGCGATCACGACTTTCGTTATTTTACTCAGCAATTTGCTCGCTGCTCCCGCAAAGAGTCTTCTTGGGCCGCTGCTTTTTACACCGCCGCTCGCCAACGCGGTCTCAAAAAAAGAGTCATGCTGATCGCACTCTCGCTAATCGCTGGATTTGCATCATTTGGAAATTGTGGCAAGACAAGAAACCTTATGATGAATCTTTCCATTTGCAGCAACGAGCCCATCGTCGCCAACCTATCGCTTAATTGCTTCTAATTTTTTACTATGTATCGCCTTTGGGTTCCTTGCCTTTGTCCTCATCTATATGTTGACATAACACGCTGCTGGTTCTCTCTATCAGTTCTTCTTCAACGCGCCCTTTTGGAACTGCCATTACATACAAAGCGTGTCCGGGAAGCTCTCACCCCGTTTTATTGAGATGATACGAGCGGTATACCAAAAAAATCGTATAAGGCCATTCCAGAAAAATAATGATCCATAAAGACCAACTCTCCTGCCTGGAATGACTTTGGCTTTTCCTATCGAAGTGGACTTTTTATTTCTGGAAAAGCTTAAAAGCTACTTGGTCCGTCAGCGCAAACGCAAATTTACACACAATTTGGGATACCATCTAAATTAGATTGTTGACACGTTATCCGCCATTTGCTAAGATTTAACCATGACTAAAAAAACATCTACACAAGAGCAAAATTTGGCGCGCGATGTATTGTCGAGTGCGCATGAAGATTATCTCAAAGCGATCTATACATTACTTGCTCAATCAGGTAAAGCGACGAACTCGACACTTGCCAAATATATGAAGGTATCACCAGCATCGGCCACCAACATGGTCAAGAAGCTAGCTGAACTCAATCTTGTCGAATATGAGCCATATCAAAGCATAACGTTGACAAAAAGTGGTGAACAGATCGCTTTAGAGATGTTGAGACACCACCGCTTGCTCGAACTCTATCTTCATCAAGCGTTAAATATTCCTTGGGATCAAGTTCATGAAGAAGCAGATAAGTTGGAGCATGTGATCAGTGAATCTGTGGAGGATGCAATTGCAGATGCTTTGGGGAATCCAACGATTGATCCACACGGTGATCCGATTCCGACAAAAGGAGGCTATGTGGAGACTGTCGGCGGTGCTTCGTTGAATCAAGCAGAACAAGATCAACCATACCAACTTTTACGTGTGCTTGCTCAGGACCAACGACGTCTAGAATATTTGGGGACATTAGGGCTCTATCCAGACGCCCAAATCATTATTCGTGGTCGGGCACCCTTTGAAGGTCCTCTCGATCTGGATGTCAATGGCGAACGACAGATCTTGGCCCATGATATGGCGGAGCTTCTATTGGTCAAGCCGCTAGCACTGGCAGATAAACCAAAAGAGAAGAATGGCTGATTGACTGTTCACCAAATGACAATCATTGCCGCAGAGCAGCGATTAAAGAGGCCTACATTGACAGACGAGCCAACATTTACAACCCAACAGTTGCGCAACTATATTGGTGAGCGAGGATATCCAATGTATATTGCATATGAGGGTGTCGTCTATGATGTCACGAATTGCCCCAAGTGGCGACGAGGAATTCACGAGAATCAACACTGGCCTGGACAAGATCTGACTGCCGAAATGGATGAAGCACCCCACACCGAGACCGTCTTCAATCACCCCTGCGTTAAACGTGTAGGGAGGCTTGTTGGATGACCGTTGGTCGTGGGCATTGCCATGAATTTAAAAAAATTTGGCTATTATCGGTCGAGTAGAACCGCCGAAATTTATCTTAAAGCCATGGCAGTGTTCAGTATAACGTAAGCTAACAGAAAGGTAGTAGTATATTAGCCGTCTTGATACTTTTTAGTAAATAGTATATCATTGAGTTAAATTTGACAGAAACCACATTACTCGTAGTTGACCTCAGATTTTGTTTCTTCTTAGGTGTTTAGCACACTTAAATGATGCTATGCACTGACTATCTGATCGACAATTTTGTGTCGATGATGAATTCGATTCGCTCGCATAGGCTGTCGAAGGCTCCTTTTGCACGAAGAAGATTCACTGTTCTTCTTTCCCTCCTTCATTTCGACGGCAGGAACGGAGTTCCTGATGCTTTTCGTTTTTTGTGTTCATTTTCCACAATAAAAGATAAGAGTTGTTCCGAAATAATCAGGCGGAGCATTCCGGGAATAGACCAGGACTTGTTTCGGTCGAGAGAGTTTGCTTGGTCCATTCCCGGAATGCAGTCATCGATATTCATATCGTTATTTCGGAACAACTCTATAGATTGCCCATAATAGTCTATTGATAGGTGTATTTTCTATTCCATATTCCAGGGACGATTGCACTCCCGAAAAGCTCCTAGTTGTTTGCGCCTGCAATTGTGCAGGCGGTCGGCGCCTAGTGCACAGGCGCAAACGGGGCCTTCGGCAGCGCTTGCCAACAAATCAGGTTCAACATCGACACAAAATTGTCAGTTCACATAGTGGGTGCGTAGCACCATCTTTGTGCACTAAGCGCCTAATTCTCTGAGTAGCTATAGGTTCCACTTATACTCGAGTAACACAGCGAGGCGTAAGTCTCTAGACAGAGAGGAGCAGCCAACGGTCCTCGGACGTCTCCGCCCGTTTGTATTGTTCTGCTACATCGACACCTCTCAAAATCGGTCCCATCGCAACCACCTGCGCAGGCTGTTTCAGGAGAGCCACAGAGCAAATTGGAGTCGCGATGGAACCGAACGTGCAGGTGTCGATGTAATAAAATCGTACACCGTTTGTCACCGTAGTCTTACATCACCGTAGTCTTACACCGCCGCAATGCTTCATCGCCGCAATGCAAATTTTACTTATTTCTGAATTGGGGTGGTTCATTTTAGCTGGATAGATAGGTTTACACTTTTAGAAACAGAAAGAACGTTTATATTCTCTGATTTCGCCGGTTCTCAGAGAGAAAACGGTCTCATATAGATTTTTGTCTATATATCAAAAGTGTAAACCTAATTTTGAACCACCCCTCTGAATTAATATAATAAGGAGCATATATGGCCGTATACCGAATTGTGTTGAACGTCATTGCAATCGTTGGTTTAGTACAAATCGTCTCGGTTGGTATAGTCCAATCGCAGGCAGATGACAACTCCAACACAGATGCAAATCCGATAGTCGTTGCATCATTACCTGATATTGAAAACCAGATCATCGGCAAAATCATTGTCCTACAGCTGCAGAATGCAGGCTTTGATGTGGATGATAGAACCGAGTCTCCTTTCGCAGACACTCGTGCGGCCTTAAAGGATGGCGAGATTGACATCTATCCAGAGTTGACGGGAACAGCTCTCTCCGCCTATCACAATCTGCCCACAGACACATTGCCGAACGATCGTGAGCGTTCTTATGCACTCGCCAAGCGATTAGATGAACGTGAGGGGATTATCTGGCTTAAACCCATGGCGTACGCTGTACACAAGGCCCTAATCGTACGCACAAATCTATGGGATCAGGGGATCCATTCAATTGATGATTTGGCGACTCACATGAATGAGAATGATTCGTCACTCCGCCTCTGTATGGCCGAATCATATATTGACAGTGGGAACGTTAGCCTGAGAGCTCTGGAAGAAGTATATGAATTTAGCTTCGATTCAGACAATATCTTGTTAATGGGCCCAGATGATACAGTTGTGAGCCTAGGGGAAGATGCCTGTGATGTGGCATGGGCAACAAATACGACCAACGAAATCTTATTTTGGGAAGAGCATGAGTTGGAAGATACACGTAACTATTTTCCCGACTTTGTACCAGCCCCCATCATTCGTCAAGAAATACTCGATGAGAATCCCGAAATTGCTGACGCATTAGCTAGTTTTACTGACGAACTCACCGTAAAAGAGATGCTTGAACTAAAAGCCGCTGTGCAATCTGGGTTCGATGGCATTGCAGGAAGTGGGGACGAAGAAAGTGTTGAAGTAACAGCCCTCAGCTTTTTACGTCGTCTTGGTTTTCTTGAAACACCGCCTATTACAGTTGCCTCTACACACAACCCAGAGGCTCTGCTCCTTGGTAAAATGGTCGTCTTGCTTCTTCAGAATGCGGGTTACAATGTGAATGATCAAACAAATTCATCCACTCCAAATCTGCGTCCTGCATTGGAAAGCGGTGAGATCGATATCTATCCGGAGACAACTGGTTCGGCCCTGACCTCCTATCACAATCTACCCGTTGAAACACTTCCACTAGAACGCGACCGATCCTACGCTTTGGCCAAGAGGTTGGATGAGCGTAGAGGGATTGCCTGGCTGGTCCCAACAGCATATACCCTTCATAAGACGCTGGTTGTGAATCGCGATCTGTGGGACCAAGGGATCCATACCATTGATGATCTAGCTACCTACATGAACGAGAATGATTCACCGTTCAGACTTTGTATCATCGACACGCTCTTGGAATCTGATCATGACGGTCTTGCTGCGTTGGAAGAGACCTATCGCTTCCGTTTCAGGATCGAGAATGTTCTCTCCATGCCTCAAGGTGAAACTTTGGAGAATTTAGGAGTGGGGAATTGTGATGTTGCTGTCGGCACAAATATCGATGGTCATATCGCTCAGTTCGATGAACGCGCCCTAGAAGACAACCGCTCCTTCTATCCATACTATGTCCCAGCTCCCGTCATCCGTCAGGTTGTACTTGACGAAAATCCCCATATTGAAGAGGTATTGGCACACTTCGTGGACGGTCTTACCGAAGCCAAAATGTCTGAACTCAATGCTCTTGTGGATATCGGACCCGATGGTATTGTCAACAGCGGGGACGAGGAAGATGCTGAATCCGTCGCGCGGAGATTCTTGCGCAGCATTGGTGAGCTTGAAACTCCTCCCCTTACCGTCGCATCTACAAGCAGCAGCGAAAATTTGATCTTGGGCAAAATTATTGTCCAGTTATTGCAAGAAGCTGGCTTTAATGTGAATGAGGAAACAGACTATCCTGCGGAAACTATTCGGGAAGCTCTGCATAATGGCGAGATCGACATCTACCTGGAATTGTCTGGGACAGCATTAACTGCCTATCACGACCTGGATACAGGCTCATTGCCTGTAGATAGTGAGCGTTCCTACTCCCTGGTCAAGCGCATGGATGAGGCAGAAGGCATCTTGTGGCTTAACCCAACGGATTTTGTCTTGAGTAAGACCCTCGTAGTGCGTGATGAGATATGGGATCAGGGGATAGAGACGATTGATGAACTGGCTGCGTACATGAGAGAGAATGAATCGCCGCTACGTCTGTGTATGATCGACACACTCTCTGACAACGAAAACACTGGTCTGAGCTCCCTCGAACAAGTGTATGGGTTCAGCTTTAAGAGAGAGAATGTTGTCACCATGCCCCAGGCTGAAACCCTCGAAGGGTTAAATGCTGGGCAATGCGATGTTGCAGTGGGGACGAACGTCGATGGCCATGTTTTGATTGACCATGATTATCTTCTAGAAGACACGCGTGGATTCTATCCCCCTTACGTGCCTGCACCGATTATCAAGAAGGAAACACTTGATGATAATCCCAATATAGCCGAAGTTCTGGCTAGTTTCGGCCAGTATCTTACCCCCGAAGTGATGACCGAACTGAATGCACGGGTCAGCGTTGGGGCAGATGGTCTCACGAATAGTGGGGATGAAGAATCTGCCGATGCGATCGCTACTCTCTTTCTCCGGAGCGCTGGTTTTCTGGACACACCGCCGATTGTTGTTGCATCCAAAGATGATGAAGAACAACGGCTGTTGGGTCAGATGTTGCTGGAATTGTTACAGCAGGCGGGGTTCGCTACCGAGAACAAAATTGGTATCAGCGCACGCGAAATACGACCCGCGATGGAGCGTGGTGAAATTGATGTCTATGTCGAAGCCTCGGGTCTCGTCTTATCTAATTACCATGATCTGCCAGTGGAAGCGTTGCCCAGAGAGCCGCACCGGATATACCAATTGGCCAAAAAGATGGATGAATTTAGAGGGATCATCTGGATGGATCAAAGCAATTACACGAACCGCTTTGCCCTGATTGCAGAACAAGAATTAATCGATCGGGGCATCCGTACCATAGATGAACTTGCAAACTTTATGAATGCCAATGACTCACCACTGCGCGTATGTGTGGCCGACATCTTCTATGAAAAGCAGCATGATGGCTTGCTCGATTTGCAGGAAGCATATGGTTTTGCATTCACGGAAGAGAACATATTGAGCATGCCGCTCAATGAGACGTTTGTTGGCTTACACGATGGGGAGTGTGACGTGGCAGCAGGTATGATTACGAATGGGCTTATTGAGGCATGGAAGCTTACTGTATTAGAAGATACCCGTTCCTTTCTCCAATTAGACATCGCTGCACCGGTTGTACGCAAAGAGGTACTCGATCACAATCCACGCCTGGCAGATATATTAACCCTCTTCAGCCAGCAGCTTAATGAAGGCACAGTAATGGATTTGGTGACCCGGATCAACGTTGGCCCAGATGGTATTGCGAATAGTGGAGACGAAGAGTCTCTTGAGACCATTGCCCATGATTATCTTGAGTCAGTCGAACTGCTTCAGGCCGTAACACCCGACACAAGTACTGATATTATCAACGATTCGATCGATGCCCTGGAGAACCAATAAGGAGCCAATTATAGAGCAGAGGCTACACATTTATGAATGAAGGCCGGTATCGGGTAGGGGCACGACATATCGTGCCCTTACGAATCTATACCAGTACTATTGTGAACTGCTGGGGACCTTTTTACCCTCCGATCATCATGCAGGAATTTCCGAAACCATCACAAAAAAAAGAGAATGCATGGAATATGCAGCGCATCAACAAGACACTCATTGCAACTTCAACATTCATAATGGTTTTGAACGTTCTCGTGATCGCTGCACAAACTGTTCTGGCAATTCGCTCAGCGGATCAAGAAGATGGTGTAAGTCCCGTGACGCTATCCTCAAATTCAATTACTGTTCGACCAGAACGAACAACTATATTAGACGAGTATATAGATGTCATCTCCCGGCTTATTGAGAGACAGACATCTATTCTGGTCAAAACAGAGAATACAACCGAAAATCGACCTTGGCAAATTGCTTTCTTTCAATCACCAACGACAACCATTGTCGCTGCGTCACTCATCTCCTCGACGGTGGTCGCGCCAAATAGTTTGTTACCCATCATGATACCCAATCCACCTAGAGATACGTCATCCGCTGTATTGCCACGAACACGCTCTGTAATTTCTCCTACGGTACTTGCCACAGTGACGATCGTCACAACGAGTACGCCGCCTGTAACAACTACACCAACACGAAATGTTCTACCAACGGCAACTGTTACGCCCTCTCAAATGCCGCCTGTTGCGGTGACGACAATGGATACGCTACATCCCAGTTCAACGCCAACGGCGTCTCTCGCAGCGTTTCCTATCGGATCACCAACAGTCTCGGCAACCGCGACCCTTTTTTCTACGGCAACGATAACGAGTACACCGCAGCCTTTGGTTAGGAGCCCTCGCCACAGTGTAAGAATTTCCATTCCAAATAGTCACTATGTGAATGCCCGCCTTGAACCATCGGAACGCTCAGCGGTCTTGACCATATTAGCACCGGGCTCACGTGCGATCGCCGTGGCTCGCACTGCTGATAGTGCATGGCTCCAAATTCTACTAACCAATGACCAGCAAGCCTGGGTTTCAACGGAGGTGGTATTTATCAATGCAGACCAGCTTCAAAATCTCTCGGTATACTGAGCACTGCCATAAAGAAGAATAAATTCGTCGCTTCTACCCGACTGAAAACGGTCAAATTTATTTGGCTCTTTGAGATTTTGTGGGGTAAACGTTGGATGGTTAGTTGGTTTGTTCGTTTGTTCACCAACCATCTAACCAACAAACCAACAAACAAGCACACAATTCCTCAGACAACCATTTATTTTAAGAGCGTGTTCTAAAAGTGTCGCAGCGTGTCATTCTGAGTGAACGAACGGAGTGAAGAATCTTCTTTTAGCCCTTGGAACCAGGGATTCTCCCTTCGGAAGACTCATGGCCCCAAAGCCTCCTCAGAATGACTTTTAAAACACGCTAAGTTTATGAGCTTGTGCGGTATAAATTCGTCTAACAACTGAGGTCATATTTAGTTGAGACGTTCCTCCATCGTTTGTTGCCCACGCTTTTTCAGAATCTGTCGAGCATTTGCTACATCGCGGGGTGTGGAGCGCGTCGCCAGAAAAAAGAAATAGCCAGCAGGAATAAAGAAAAGTTGAAAGAGTGCCAACCCAATGGCAAAGTTCATTGGTGGCGCAAATTGCTCCGACAAAAATGCTTGAGCGATACCTGTTAATGCATTTCCAACCGCCAGCCCGAAACCAGCCGTCAATGTAATAAGACCAGCAATCGTACCACGGTGTTCTGGCTGATTCATATTGCTAATCAAGGCTGCACGGTTGGGATTATCCAACGCCATTAGTCCGAAAGCAATAAAAGAGAATATAAAAGCCAACAGGATCCACGGATTGGTGACAAGATTCCAAACAGTTGCCTGAACGATACCCAGCGTATTGGCATCAGTTGGGATTTCGAAAAAGGGAATCGGCAGAAAGAAGATAATCATCAGAAAGGGCATTGTGCCCCAATTTCCGATCGTTCCCAGCCAGGCGCGGGCAGGAGCATATCGTCTCTCTAACCGATCGCCCAAATAGCCCCCAATCACAGCGCCAAATAACCCCAATTGAAAAAGTACGGCTAGCAAATTCCCTGCAACTGTGGCCGTGTCTAGCGCATAACCCAAAGCTTGTAAGCGGCCAATATAGAGCCGCGGCAACCAAACCAGAGAACCAAAAGCCATCGTCCCCATGAGAACCTGCAAAATCAACCAACGATTGGAGCGGATATTTAAGATGAATTTCAAATCAGCTAGTTTAATGCGTCGCCCATATCGTTCGCCTGCATCAAAGATCTGCTTCAACTCTGGCTCAGATTGTCCACGGCGTGGTTCATAGCTAAAAAGATAAAGCAGCGCGAATAAAAGGCCCGCCATTGCGATCACAGCAAACGGCAATCGCCAATTTGAGGCCCCCAACATACTCCCCATCAAAGCACCAAATCCGCCACCACCTGCTTGAGATAAGCCCCAAAAGCTCATAAGCAGACCGCGACGACGCGGCGGAATCAGATCGGTCACAATGCTGAAACCGACAGATGCAATGCATCCGATCCCAACAGCAGTCATCAATTGATAGAAAAAAAGCTGCGAGTAGGAATTCGCAACGCTAGAGAGAGCCATAAAGAGGCTCCAAATGATGGTGCCATAGAGAAGCAGACGTTTGCGACTGCTGCGGTCTCCCCAATAACCCCATATAAGCGATGTCAACGCAACAACCATAATCGTCAGGGCACTAATAAAACCCAATGAAGCTTCAGGAACATTCAGATCTGCCGCCATGACAGCATAGAGAGGTGGAAAAACGTTGCGTGCCGAGTTATCCAACGAGGCCAGAACAATAAAAACAATAACAGTGAAAATTTGGTGAGATTCTTTACCCCACCATGATGGTTTTTCAAATCCCATATAAATATCATACCGCATTAGAGACTATTCCGAAGAAATAGCTTACCGATAAACGTTGTACTACTTGGTCACTCGGTGGCTGTGTCTAATAGACAAACCAGGTAAAACTTGCACAAATACCTTCTCCGCATCGTGCAATTTCTATTTGTTTTGTTCTATTAGAACCTATCCGAAATGTGGTTGTGAGTCCAATCAGATTCTCGAGCAGCAAGGGTTCGTTACGGAATTTTTTGGGAAACCACTAATTGACAGAAAACTGTAAGGCTTTCTTCTAAAATAACTTACTATACTCTATATAACTTTACTTTCTGGTAAAGGCTTGAGTGACAAAGGGCAAACCGAAAGGGGCGGAAAAAAGAATCCACCCTGAAAAAACGGGATAAAATGTAAAAATAGTGCTCGGCTAGTTTAAGCAGCGGCATTGAGGCGGCGATGAGCGAGAACGCCTTTAGGGAAATGGTGTGAAACCGAGGCCTTTTTCCGAAAGTCAGGTCGAGTTGGTCAGGAGTTGGAAAAGAGCACTCGAGAGAACACGGCGCAGCCTGGAGTGGATTGAGGCTCTCGATCCCAGTAGCCAGTCGGTATGGGAGGAAGAGAAGCGGCTAAATGGGAAAGAAGATTGCCAGCAAGCAGCCCCAGTTCAGGTAAGCGGAAACAAGCCTCATCGGCATGAACAAATTGACGATGTAAGCCAATCATCTGCTTGGAAGCCAAGGAGGTTCAACAGGCCAGCGTTCCAGGTAGACAAGATAAATGGTTTCAGGCTGCAAAGTCATAACGGTCGCCAAAACCAAAGGTGTTGAGGCCGGATCCTGAATGACGTAAATCGAGTAGGTACGGTTGGTAGTATCCACCTTGGTTGTTCTGGGGACGAGATTGTGCCATGCTTGATAGCAAATCAGGCGACCACTATAGAGAAAGCGACCAGACGAGTCCGAGTTGTAGCCTCGAGTCGCTTCCCGCAGGACAAATCGGTCTATGCCGCTTTCTAGCATTTCTCTGATTGTAAACCCGGCATCGACCACCGCCACTTCGTCTGACTCCAGTGATTTCTTCGTCTCTGTCAGCAGCTTTTTCCGAAACTCACTTTCCTTGTGTTCCAACCGTGCATCTCATGATTGCCTTGAGCAGTGGCACTCGCTTCCTGCCTATCTCCCCGAGCTTATCATCACTCCAAAGATGAGCGCGGGCAATGCCGACGAGCCGTTGAGTTATAGAGTCGGTTCACTTTGCAGCTTCGGTCGCCGAACCCTGTGATATCTATGCTTTTCACCGGTACCCTTCTAACTTTTTGCCTCCCATTCCCTTTCCACTTCTTCTTGCCACGACCCCAGCAGACTTGTGATATCCCATGATCCATATCGAAAGCTCCACCAGCTTCGCCGGAGCTCCTCATCTTCAAACCCGCTTTCTTTCAATGCGCTATGGATTGCTCCTCGACTTTTCAGAAACGACCCATTCAGCATTGCCCACATCAGACGCATTACATTTACGTTTGTTCCCATCGGCGTTACTTGCAATACATTCATCAGTACTGCTATAGTTATTTCTGGCGCGGTTAGCATTCCTTCCTCCTTTTTGGGTTCTCTACCTTTAGGATGAACTGCTAACCGCTTTTTGTCACATTTCTCACCTCATCTCTTTTCTTTTACCAGAAAGTAAAGTTTATAGATATTTAGATAATGGTTTTCCACGCAAAACAGTAGCTTGTCAGCATTTCAGCCGGTCAGCCAGAGAGTATTATACTCTTGCCCGCTGTCGCTGAGATTCCGCCTTCTGTAGATCTTCCAGATCCGCGTCGACCATCAGGCGCACGAGTTCGGGAAAGTCGACAGATGGTTCCCACCCCAATATCTCACCTGCTTTGCTTGCATCTCCCACCAATAGATCAACCTCTGCAGGACGGTAGAAACGATCATCTTGCACAACATATTGTTGCCAATCCAGCCCTAAATAGCCAAATGCCTCTTCGCAGAACTCTCGTACAGAGTGGGTTTCGCTGGTGGCGATCACATAATCATCAGGCGCATCGTGCTGCAACATCAGCCACATCGCCCGCACGTAGTCTGCGGCATAGCCCCAATCACGTTGCGATTCTAGATTGCCCAGCCGCAACTCATTCGCCAATCCAAGCTTGATCTTGGCCACAGCATTGGTAATCTTATGCGTCACGAATTCGAGACCGCGACGTGGACTCTCATGGTTAAAAAGAATACCCGAACAAGCGAACATATCATAGCTCTCACGGTAATTGACTGTGATCCAGTGCCCATAAACTTTGGCAACACCATAGGGACTGCGCGGGTAGAAAGGTGTACTTTCTCGCTGTGGGACTTCACGTACTTTCCCAAACATCTCGCTGCTACTGGCTTGATAAAAGCGGATGGCAGGGTTGACAAAGCGAATTGCATCTAACATACGCGTAACGCCCAACGCAGTGAATTCTCCCGTCAGGACCGGTTGGGTAAAACTGGTTGGAACAAAGCTTTGGGCAGCCAAGTTATAGACTTCATCAGGTTCATACTCTTGTAAGATACCAATCAAGCTCATCTGATCCAACAGATCTCCCTGAACAATCTCAATCCTATCTTGGATATGTTTGATGCGATCAAAATTAATCGTGCTGGTTCGTCGCACCATTCCAATCACGTAGTAGCCTTGCTCCAGCAAAAAGTCGGCCAAATAGCTACCATCCTGACCGGTCACCCCTGTAATTAATGCGGTTGGCATAATATGAATCCTTTAAAACGAAGACAATGTGTCCCAAAGTGTGTAAATGGAGACCGCTTATAGTTTGCTCTGTATGAAAACGGAAATAGTGACATTTGTCACCTTGGTCCCTGATTTTGGGTGTTCAAACCCTATACAAGCGAGTCCTTAGAACACCTCTGAGGGTCTGTTAGCGTCAAAAAGGTTACAACATGACAAATTTGAGGTGCGAACCCTCTACAAACCCTTGAAATTGTCAATTAGGGTGACAAATGTCACTATTCCGGTTTTCATCACAACCGCAGCATAGTCAGAGAACCTGCTTCATTTACACACTTTGTGGTACACACTCAAAACGAATGATGTACAATATTTCCTTGCTTTTCAGCGATCTCCTTGCGCCACCAATCAAGCAAATCACGTAGCGTATCTTGTAGCGAGTAACGCTGCTGCCAACCTGTTCCCTCAACCAAACGGTGATTATCACACACGCTGACAGGTACATCGCTGGGTCGCAAGCGATCGGGATCTATTTGAACCTGTACAGGCGTGTCAGATAACGCAATCAATGTATCGAGTAGTTCCCGTACGGGTCGCGCCACGCCACAGCCCACATTATAGACTCAGTAGATCCAAATTTCAGGTTTTGAGAGAGAATTCTGGCTAAACAGTTGACATAAATACAAATTTGCCGGTCGATATCTAGTTTTTGCGTTAGATTTGGGCGATTTTCAGATATGAAATAGGTTGTTTTCTGTAACCGAAATCTGAATAAATGACTCCAATTGAATCTCGACGAATCGCACGATTAATTTTGATCGCATCAAACATATCCAAGATAGGATTGAGATTGTTCAGGAGATCTGTTGGATCAGATGAGCTTGATTGGTATCTTACAAGAGTATGAACCTGATGAAGTCTATAACTTGGCTGCCCAAAGCTTTGTTCCAACCAGTTTTACCCAACCGGTCCTGACGGAGAATTCACTGCGTTGGGCACGCGTATGTTAGATGCAATTCGCTTTGTCAACCCTGCCATCCGCTTTTATCAAGCCAGTAGCAGCGAGATGTTTGGGAAAGTACGTGAAGTCCCACAGCGAGAAAGTACACCTTTCTACCCGCGCAGTCCCTATGGTGTTGCCAAAGTTTATGGGCACTGGATCACAGTCAATTACCGTGAGAGCTATGATATGTTCGCTTGTTCGGGTATTCTTTTTAACCATGAGAGTCCACGTCGCGGTCTCGAATTCGTGACGCATAAGATTACCAATGCTGTGGCCAAGATCAAGCTTGGATTGGCGAATGAGTTGCGGCTGGGCAATCTAGAATCGCAACGTGATTGGGGCTATGCCGCAGACTACGTGCGGGCGATGTGGCTGATGTTGCAGCACGATGCGCCTGATGATTATGTGATCGCCACCAGCGAAACCCACTCTGTACGAGAGTTCTGCGAAGAGGCATTTGGCTATTTAGGGCTGGATTGGCAACAATATGTTGTGCAAGATGATCGTTTCTACCGTCCTGCAGAGGTTGATCTATTGGTGGGAGATGCAAGCAAAGCAGGTGAGATATTGGGTGGGAACCATCTGTCGACTTTCCCGAACTCGTGCGCCTGATGGTCGACGCGGATCTGGAAGATCTACAGAAGGCGGAATCTCAGCGACAGCGGCAAGAGTATAATACTCTGGCTGACCGGCTGAAATGCTGACAAGCTACTGTGCATGGAACATTATCTAAATAATAAACTTTACTTTCTGGTAAAAGAAAAGAGATGAGGTGAGAATGTGACAAAAGCGGTTAGCAGTTCATCCTAAAGGTAGAGAACCCAAAAAGGAGGAAGGAATGCTAACCGCGCCAGAAATAACTATAGCAGTACTGATGAATGTATTGCAAGTAACGCCGATGGGAACAAACGTAAATGTAATGCGTCTGATGTGGGCAATGCTGAATGGGTCGTTTCTGAAAAGTCGAGGAGCAATCCATAGCGCATTGAAAGAAAGCGGGTTTGAAGATGAGGAGCCCGGCGAAGCTGGTGGAGCTCGATATGGATCATGGGATATCACAAGTCTGCTGGGGTCGTGGCAAGAAGAAGTGGAAAGGGGAATGGGAGGCAAAAAAGTTAGAAGGGTACCGAGTGAAAAGCATAGATATCACAGGGTTCTGGCGACCGAAGCTGCAAGGGAAAGTGAACCGACTCTATAACTCAACGGCTCGTCGGCATTGCCCGCGCTCATCTTTGGAGTGATGATAAGCTCGGGGAGATAGGCGGGAAGCGAGTGCCACTGCTCAAGGCAATCATGAGATGCACGGTTGGAACAAAGGAAAGTGAGTTTCGGAAAAGCTGCTGAAGAGACGAAGAAATCACTGGAGTCAGACGAAGTGGCGGTGGTCGATGCCGGGTTTACAATCAGAGAAATGCTAGAAAGCGGCATAGACCGATTTGTCCTGCGGGAAGCCATTAACTGCACAGTGCGCCGCAATGAGTTCCCAAACGCAAAGAAAAGGCAGACCACCTGAATATGGTGATATTGTGCGTCCGCTCTCGCAGCTATAAGGGAAAGCGACTCGAGGCTACAACTCCGGACTCGTCTGGTCGCTTTCTCTATAGTGGTCGCCTGATTTGCTATCAAGCATGGCACAATCTCGTCCCCAGAACAACCAAGGTGGATACAGCCAACCGTACCTACTCGATTTACGTCATTCAGGATCCGGCCTACAACACACCTTTGGTTTTGGCGACCGTTATGACTTTGCAGCCTGAAACCATTTATCTTGTCTACCTGGAACGCTGGCCTGTTGAACATCCCCCCTTGGCTTCCAAGCAGATGATTGGCTTACATCGTCAATTTGTTCATGCCGATGAGGCTTGTTTCCGCTTACCTGAACTGGGGCTGCTGGCTGGCAATCTTCTTTCCCATTTAGCCGCTTCTCTTCCTCCCATACCGACTGGCTACTGGGATCGAGAGCCTCCACTCCCAGCAGGCTGCGCCGTGTTCTCTCGAGTGCTCTTTTCCAACTCCTGACCAACTCGACCCTGACTTTCGGAAAAGGCCTCGGTTTCACACCATTTCCTAAAGGCGTTCTCGCTCATCGCCGCCTCAATGCCGCTGCTTAAACTAGCCGAGCACTATTTTTACATTTTATCCCGTTTTTTCAGGGTGGATTCTTTTTTCCGCCCCTTTCGGTTTGCCCTTTGTCACTCAAGCCTTTACCAGAAAGTAAAGAATGTACGATTCGCTCATCAGACGAAAGTGTGCAATTCACTGATCATTCGACAGTTTGATCGCATATTTGCACACTTTTCATCAGTGACCGCAAAACTAGCATACAAAGTCGGTCCGAGGAGGGAGCATTCTCTAATGCGACTCGTGGGCGGAACTGGCGTTAGAGATTACACGCAGTAGGATTTCTCAGAGGTAGAGCGTTCAAATGGCGAAAAAAGACGCAGTAGAGAATCTCGGACCATTTGGCACGCTCGAGTCTGTTTTGACTGAGAAGTGCAGGATTATGTCTACTGCGTGTAATAGAGAACGCCTCCTCCTCGGTTGTATGTCCCTTTTGCGGCTACTGCTTTTCATAGATGAGCCATACGATTATAGACGTTCCATTGCCAAAGGACAAAGGTTTAACATAGATATGGTTGTGTTATAATCTAGAGGGTTGGAATGAACCATAGAATAAAGGAAGGCATGGAGCCGAAAAGAGGATCATGAGCGTAATACTCGATCAGTTCTTAGAAGATACCGTTCGTACTATTTATAAGAGTTGGTATCAGCCAGAAGTTGAATCCGTACAGGATGAGATTGATCGCGCAAGATATGAGCTGGCGGAACAACTTCAAGTTCATAGTGCCAATGATGAGACGCAAGCAGAAGAGCTTATTCTTGCATTTATCGAGCGGATCCTGACCATTGAGAACATATCTGATGTGATTCCCAACACCTATCGGGTCATGAAGGACGCGAGAGGTGGAAGACCAAAATCCGGCCTACAAACAGATCTATCCCTTCCGCGACGACAGGAATTGCTCTCTCTGCTGCGTGTGGCTGACCCGGCAACTTATATCATCTCTCGTATGTATTATAAGACGCATACACCGCGTAGGTGGTCGACCAGTCCGAACCAGCCAAAAAGCGAGAATTCGCTTGTGCAAACCCTAAGAAACGTGAGTGAACGAGTCTTTGCAAAACGCTCAGCTTTATCAGATGAAACCATTGCGCGCGTCAATCGATTAATGGAGGAACTGAGCGAAAATTCAGAATCGTCGCAAGATGTACACAAGACAATCGACAAGAACGAAATAGAGCGTGTTCTGAAAGAGCTGGAGCGCCTGCCAGAGGTGGTGCGTGTGGCAATGGATCTATTTCTCTCGGGGAAAACGGACCAAAAGCCACAAGCCAGGCTAAGTGGCGACTCAGGTCAGGTGAATGTGAATTCTGAAGTATTTGCTGTGCCGCGTTCAGCATCACCTCTTGAATCAATCACGCCCAAGAGTGTATCGGCCACGCCTCGTAAACCATCAGCGGAACCAATTTCGACAGCCAGTGCAACCCCCAGAGGAGCATCTGTTGAAATTGAGCGCATTGCACCAGAAGAAGCCGCTGCGGTTCAGCCTCATACAGGAGCCCCAGCGTCCGAAACAGTTGCTCTTTTCAACAACGTTCAGTTTCCCCATCAAGTGAAGCGATTCGAGGAAGAGGCCCTGATCGTTCAACTGACGATTGAACTTCGAGAAGACTCGCGGGCACCAGGCAGCACAAGCTCCGTTCCTTTTACGGATCGTCAAAAGCCAGAGTATATTGAGATCATCGTGAACGCACCTGGTTTTGAGGAACGCACTGGAGTCTGGAGTCGGACCATTTTGGCCTTTGCCGATCAAGATTCGCAGCCAGCTATCTTCCTGCTTACAGCGAAAGAAGAAGGAGAACAACTCGTTACGGTCGAGTATCGACATAAAGACCGTCACCTGAGTCAAATCGCCTTTAAAACCACCATTTCGGCGGCGACAACTACGCAAAGTGATATAGTGGACGTCATCGAACGTCAATCCCTTCAAGAGGGTGCAGAGAGCGACCCCGCTGATGAGCCGAGCGAGCAAGATCTTGAATCACCAATGGATCAACATGGGCTGCATCTCGGCCGCCTGCTGGACAACCCGCCCGCACCTGCCGATTTAGAAGTACGTGTGACGCTTGATCACCAAGCAAATAAGCTACACTTCATGCTTCACTCTTCCAAAGCCGAAGTGGGTTATCACTGGCGCCAAATGGGCAGCGTTACGTTCGGTGCTGCTACCCCTCAGAAGTACCTTGAATCGTGGTTCGAGGAGTTGAATCTGCGAGCACGCGGATTAGACGGAGCAACCCCAGAAGAAGTTCGCCAATTTACTGATGAAATCGAGCAGATGGGCAATTTACTGTTTGAGCAGCTTTTTCCCGAAAAATTACAAAACGAGTGGAAAAGGATTATGGGGCTCCGACAGGATGAAAAAATTAGTTCTCTGTTAATTACAAGTGACGAACCATGGATTCCCTGGGAGCTTGTCAAGCCCCACGGATTTGACGAAGACTCGGGGGGATGGGACGATGGCTTTCTCTCGGAATCGTTCCAACTTTGTCGCTGGTTGCCCGGTCGTTCACCAATGGATGAGGTCACGGTTACTTCTGTCGCTATGATTGCACCTGATGTTGGTCTTCCCAATACGGAGCGAGAGGTCGAATATTTGACGGGTCTGGAACAGCAGAGTCTTATTACGCTTAAGTCCAGGCCCGTCACCCTCCAACAGGTAAAGGAGATGGCGAGGGCGGGAGGGTTCCAACTCCTCCATGTTTCGACTCATGGCAATTTTGATGCTGAAAACCCAGAGCGCTCCTCACTTGAGCTTGAAAATCGAGACCTACTTATGTTGCGCGATTTTGTTGGATCCGTCGGAAATGGGATCCGCAGCGCAAAGCCGCTTGTTTTTCTCAATGCATGTCATTCGGCACAGGTTGGACAAGCGTTGACGCTCAGCGGGGCAGGCGGGTGGGCGGACCGCATGATTCAGGATCTGCGCGTGAGTGCGTTTGTGGGCACGCTTTGGGAAGTGAACGACATTCTGGCAGCCGACTTTAGCATCGCGTTCTATGAGAACCTACAGAGCGGTCAAAAGCTAGCCGAGGCTTTTCACAATGCTAGACTCACAATCAAAGAGAATCATCCAGATAATTCGACCTGGCTGGCCTATACGCTATATGGGGATCCGAATGCCCAAATAGGATGGAAAGAGAAAGCTCAATGACGACACCCATGCGGCGACAATATCTGTCGCTCAAAAGCCAATACTCCGAATGCATTCTCTTTTTTCGATTGGGAGATTTTTATGAGACCTTCGATGATGACGCCAAAGTACTGGCACAAGTCTGTGATGTGGTGCTGACAAGTCGCCCCGTGGGCAATGATGTCCGCGTGCCCTTGGCTGGCGTGCCGCATCATAGTGTCGACAACTATGTGGCGCGTCTGATTGAGGCTGGGCATAAAGTTGCGATTGCCGAGCAGGTCAGCGAACCAGGTAAGGGACTGGTCGAACGCGAGGTGCGTCGAGTTGTCACCAAAGGAACGGTTGTTGAGCCTAATCTGCTCGACGACAAGCGGAACAACTATCTGGCCGCGGTCACTTTTAGCAACGGAACAAAAGCCGCGGGAATTGCCTACTGTGATATTACCACAGGCGAATTTGTCACAACGCAGCTTGAAGGACGTGAGGGGAATGAGGTTGAACGTCGAGTCGGCGAAGAGTTGAGTCGCCTGCAACCAAGTGAATTGGTTCATGCTGATTGGCAGATTGAGCAGAGCGGTTTGGGCGGATTAATTGAGAGCATTGGTGCATTGCCTTCGGCTGTTGAATCTTGGCAGGTCGAGCTGGCCACTGCCATCGAGGCACTTAAGCGACACTTCAACGTGAGTAGTTTGGATGGCTTTGGGTTACAGAATCAGCCAGAAGCAATCCGTGCGGCGGCGGCTGTAATCGCCTACTTGCGCGAGATGCAGCCCGCTGCCCTCACACAATTGACGAGACTCTCGCGCTATGAAACGGGCGAGTTTATGACGCTGGACGAGTCGACACGGTACAATTTGGAGCTGACCGCTACTATCCGCGGTGGCGACGTCAAAGGGAGCTTGTTGGACGTTCTTGATGCAACATTGACGCCAATGGGGGGACGTATGTTGCGCCGTTGGCTCAATCAACCACTTTTGGAAGTCTCGGCCATTCATCAGCGACTCGATGCACTCCAGCTCTTTTATGACAATACAACGCTGCGATTGGAATTGCGCGATCTGTTGCGTGGCCTGGGCGATGTGGAACGTTGGACCAACCGCATTGCTCAAGGAGTCGCGCTGCCGCGAGATCTGGTTGGAATTCGTGAGGTGTTGCGCAAAGTACCAGAGATTCAGATGTTGGGAAATCGAGACAACTCTCAACTGGCCATCCTTTTTGATCTGCCGGGTGGCGAAGATATTCGAATGCTTCTGGAACAATCGATTGCCGATGAGCCCCCGGCCACAATGGCCAATCCAGGGGTAATTCGAGACGGTTATAGCAGCGAGCTGGATGAATTGGTGGTCAAAAGTCGGCATGCCAAGGATTGGATCGCCAATCTGGAAGCAACTGAACGCGAGCGACTTGATGTGAAAAGCTTGAAGGTTGGATATAACAAGGTTTTCGGCTACTACATCGAGGTGACTCACGTCCACAGTGATAAAGTGCCCGAGGAATATATCCGCAAACAGACCTTGACCAACGCCGAACGTTATATTACGCCAGAGTTGAAAGAATATGAGTCGTTGGTTCTCAATGCCGATGAACGTCGATTGGAGATCGAGGGGGAACTCTTTAAGCAGATTTGTATGCAAGTTGCCGCCTCGATTGTCGACCTGCTTCGTTTGGCGGCCGGCATCGCCCGCTTAGATGTTTATGCTGCACTGGCTGAAGTTGCGCTCAATCGGCGCTATAGCCGCCCCCAAATTAACGATGGCCAAACCATTGAAATTCGTGGCGGTCGTCATCCCGTGGTTGAGTTGACCCAGGTGGATGAACCATTCGTTCCCAATGATACACAGCTAACACCTGATTCATGTATTCACATCTTGACGGGTCCCAACATGGCGGGCAAGAGTACGTTCCTGCGCCAAACAGCATTGATTACGCTGATGGCTCAGATCGGGAGTTTTGTGCCAGCGGAGGCCAGCCAAATCGGTGTGGTCGACCGTATTTTCACACGCATCGGAGCCAGCGACGAGATTCATCGCGGTCAGTCTACCTTTATGGTCGAGATGGTTGAGACGGCCAACATTCTCAATCACGCCACGAACCGTAGCTTACTGGTATTGGACGAGATCGGTCGAGGGACAAGCACTTATGATGGTTTATCGATTGCTTGGGCTGTGATCGAGTACATTCACAATCACCCCGATCTGCGGGCACGTACGCTCTTTGCCACTCACTACCACGAGCTGACCGAATTAGCCGAGCGCTTGCCCCACGTGATCAACTACAATGTCGCAGTGGACGATGGTGGAGAGTTTAACGACAACAGCATTGATGCCAACCGGGATGTGATCTTCTTGCACCGTATCTTACCGGGCAAAGCAGACCGTTCATATGGCGTTCATGTTGCACGGATGGCGGGATTGCCGCTGACGGTCGTCAACCGCGCAGAAGAGATTCTGGTTGACTTGGAACGCAGCGGTGCAGCAGGCCCGAAGCGCTTGTTAGATGACGATGGCAAAGGGAGTAAGAAGCGAGTCACGCGCCAAGTGACGCTCTTTGCCGATGTCCATCCAGCTGTCGAAGCCTTGCGGTCGCTGGATGTCAATGGTCTAACGCCCTTGGATGCGTTAAACCGATTGTACGAACTACAAAAGATGGCAAGCGGTTCTTAGTCAAGGCAAAATTTCGAAATGGGGATAACGACATGAATAGTCACCTCGATCCAAACGATGTCCGTCTGTTTAGTGGTCGGTCCAATCCAGATTTGGCCCAAAAGATCGCTGACTTCCTTTCTATCCCGCTTTCGGAAACGCATGTTTCTCGCTTTAGCAACGACAATCTGTATGTACAGCTTGGTGAAAGTGTTCGTGGTCGAGCTGTCTATATTGTGCAATCGTTGACGTCACCAGTGAGCGATCACCTGATGGAGCTACTCATGATGCTCGACATTGCAAAGAGCGCAGCCGCTCGTGAGGTACATGCCATCATTCCTTACTTTTCTTATGCCCGATCGGATTGCAAGGACGCGCCGCGTATCTCGATCACGGCACGGCTGGTGGCAGATCTGCTCAAAACGGCTGGCGCGACCCATGTGATGACCATGACGCTCCATTCACCTCAAGTTCAGGGGTTTTTCAGCGTGCCAACCGATCCACTCACTGCCCGTACCGTCTTTGTGCAGCATTTACATGCACGCAACTTTGATCCAACGGAAACAATCGTTGTCGCACCCGATGCAGGACAAGCCAAACCGGCTGGACGATTTGCCAAGGATTTGGGACTCACATTTGCCGTTGGCAATAAGACGCGAATCTCTGATACAGTTGTTAAAATCGATGATACGCTTCGTCGACAAGTTGCTGGTTTTCGTCAGGCGCTGGTGTATGAAGATGAGATTGCCACAGGGGGGACGATCACGCAGGTTGGTCGATTGCTCGTCGATAGTGGCATTCAAGACATTGTGCTAATCTGTACACATGGTCTCTTTCTCGGACGAGCTTTCGAGCGAATTCATGCAATGCCAGCGATTAGCGAGGTTCTCACGACTGATACGGTGAAGCGATCGATGTCTGAAATCGACAAGGCAAATGAGAAGAGCAAACTTGATCAACAATCTGCCAAATTGACAGAATTATCCGTTGGTGCAGTCTTCGGTGCGGCAATTGTTCGCAACTATGTGCACGAATCAATCGGTGATCTCTTTAGCTATTGGGGAGGCGAGGGTTAATTACTTAATCAGGATGCTGTACTATTGACAAAAGCTGGACTGAGGCTTTTCCAACAATTAAAATCCCTAACCTGGACAAGGCCGCTTCGCTCTCAAGCCAGAAGCAAAGTTGCAGGATTGCAAAGTTGCAAGGTGGGTGAACAGAATCTCGTCCGCCCCAAAGAATGGACTCGATTTGCATGAGAGCGTACTCCAATACACCGAGCGTCTTTTTAACTCTGCAACCTTGCAACTTCTTGCCCCATGTGCAAGAAATTGGTTGATAAGTTACTAATTTGACATGGAAAAGCTCAAGCCATTCCAGAGAAATCGACTTGGCAAATTAGGGATTTATTTCTCTGGAATGGCCCAATGCTCACTGTGAGGTGATACATATTCGTAAGGAGATTGTAAGGAATTAGTCATACTAACTAAGACTTACTTATCGTATAATGGTCAAAATGATAAGGTCGGTTATTTTTAGTGGCTTATCCATCCCAAGTTTATCCTACACTATCTTATACTGCGGTTGTGATGAAAATCGTAGTTTTCGAGAGCACTACCAGAGAGACCAAACTACGTATGGTGACATTTGTCACCTTGGTCCCTGATTTTGGGTGTTCAAACCCTATACAAGCGAGTCCTTAGAACACCTCTGAGGGTCTGTTAGCGTCAAAAAGGTTACAACATGACAAATTTGAGGTGCGAACCCTCTACAAACCCTTGAAATTGTCAATTAGGGTGACAAATGTCACTATTACGGTTTTCATACAGAGCAAAGTATATATCGACCTATTTGTTATACCGATTTGCGTCTTATGCCCACGCTTCCAGCTTTTACCCTCCTATTGTTTATGATCAACATTTTACTCCAGTGCGGAATTTTGGTGTACGCTTGGCAACATCGAACCATAGCTGGGTCCAAAGCATTGATGGCTCTCGTTCTCGTTGAAAACATTTGGACGATTAGCTATGGTTTCGAATTGTCCAGTCAGTCGCTTGCCACGAAAACTTTTCTTGGCATGATACAGATACTCAGTAGATCCAAATTTGGCGTTTTTGACTATTTTCAGTCGGGAGAGAAGGGATTTTGGGGCCATTTTTTCAGATCTCAGTTGCCAAAAACAGCCAATTTCATATCTAGAAATCGCTTAAATTTTACGTAAATGCTAGGTATTGACTGGCAAATACGTATTTATGTCAACTAATTAGCCCAAATTCTCTCTCTAAACCTGAAATTTGGATCTACTGATACTAGCTCTCTCTAGTCATTATCTATTTGCCATGCTTTTTGTGTTGCAATTTAGTGGTCGATCTGATTGGCTGACCAAGAAAAGTTTGGGACTTCTCTTGGTTGAACCGCTCATAACATTTGTGCTGATTCTCACGAATGATCATCATGAGCTGATTTTGCAACCGGGCTGGCATGTTGACTCACTTCCGTTGATGATAGCGACTTGGTCTCACGGCGGCTCCTGGCTTTTGGTTGATCTCGTTTATGGGTATGGACTTTCACTCATTGCTTTTGCCCTCCTGGTTCAAGACTCAGTAGATCCAAATTTGGCGTTTTTGGCTATTTTCAGTCGAGATTGCAGGGATTTTGGAGTCATTTATTCAGATTTCGGTTACAGAAAACAACCTATTTCATATCTGAAAATCGCCCAAATCTAGGGGTGGTTCAGAATTAGGTTTACACTTTTGATACATAGATAAAAATCTATATGAGGTCATTTTCTGCCTGAGCATGGCTCAAAGTAGAAAATATAAACATCTTTTCTCTTTGCAAAAATGTAAACCTAATTGTCCGCCTAAAATGAACCACCCCCAAATCTAACGCAAAAACTAGATATCGACCAGCAAATTTGTATTTATGTCAACTGTTTAGCCAGAATTCTCTCTCAAAACCTGAAATTTGGATCTACTGAGACTATACAAGAGCTAGTCAGCTACATCGCAAACAGATACAATTCATCTTACTCAGCGGGTTTGTCTGGCTTGCCTTTGATTTTTTGTCGACGTTGAATCTTGAATCCTCTATCCTCTTCCTCTTGATACCGCTTGCGTTTGTCACAAGTGAACTGGCGCTTTGCATTGGGCTCTTCTACTATCGGACTCTGGACATTGTGCCGATTGCCAATCGGCACGTTATCGCAGGGCTAAGCGACGGTGTGATTGTATTAGACCGAGAAGATAGAATCGTTGACTTGAATCCGGTAGCAGAACAGATCATTGGAAATACGATGTCTACTGTATTTGGCAAACCTGTGTCAGCGATCATTTTCCCGGAGCATGATCTGACACCTTTGCTTCAAAGCAACGGATTAGATCATATTGAGATCGGTCACCAGAAACAATTAAAACTATTGCACTTTGATCTTCGCATCTCATCATTAATAAACCGACATGGAGAGTTGGCTGGACGAGCACTTGTTATCCGGGATGTCTCTGAGCGTAAGCAGTTAGAACAAGCGCTTGTCGAAGCGAAAAATGCTGCGGAAGCCGCCAATCAAGCCAAAAGTGAGTTTCTATCTGTCATGGGGCATGAACTTCGAACCCCCTTAAGTGTAATATTACTCACATGTGGAATACTACGGCGGACTGAACCCGATACACTTACTGAAAAACAGAAATCTGCGCTGGAAAAGATCGAAAGAAACGGAGAGCAACTCTCTACACTCATTGAGGATATTCTTGAATGGGGACGGTTTGAACGAAATCAGTTGCCTATCTTAAACATTACCGATATTGCAACCGATTCGATTATTCATACAGAAGTAGAACGAGTGATGCCAATTGTAGAAAGAAAAGAGTTAGATCTTATTGTATGCTCTAAAGACGCACCAGAAATCATCCGTGCTGATGAAGAAAAATTACACAAAATCGTTGGGAATCTGCTGGACAATGCGGTGAAGTTTACACCGCGAGGTGGACAAATAGGTCTGGAGATCCAAGCGAATATTGATCAGTCTATGGCCCGCATTTGTGTCTGGGACACCGGTATCGGATTAACACCCATTG
The DNA here is from genome assembly GCA_019217005.1 of Chloroflexi bacterium TSY. The sequence goes on along the minus strand of JAHBNG010000097.1, from coordinate 1,400 downwards.
AGATCGACAACCTTTTTCAACCCTTTACCCAACTCAATGATGGTCTCAAACGTGCGTATGAAGGGTCCGGTATCGGTTTGGCTCTCGCGAAACAATTTGTCGACTTACACAAAGGAGCTATTGACGTTGAAAGTAGGAAAGGAGAAGGGAGTCGTTTTGCCGTCTCTTTGCCATTAAGGAATTGAAATCATTCGGGGGAAATCATGAAGATCACATCAGTACGCATTCTCAAATGTCGTGGGGCATTGGAATACGAGGGCGAGTTTTGGGAAGAACGCTTAAATCGCCCGGTTGATATCTATCCAGAACACAAAACGGAAATTCGTCGCACAGACAAACCTGATGCAAATAATTCGAGCAACGGTGTTCTTCAGATCGTGGCATACTTTGTTCGTATTGAAACCGACGATGGTGTTTATGGAATTGGTGGACCATTTGATCATGATCAAGCTTATATAATCAGTAGACAATTGGCCCCTATCCTCGTTGATCATGATCCACTTGCCATCGAGCGACTTTGGGATCGGATGTATCGCTTTATGGTTCATGGGCGCAAAGGATTGGTCATGCAGGCCATGAGTGCAGTAGATTGCGCTCTGTGGGATCTGAAAGGTAGGCATTTCAACGCAACCGTCTGTCACCTGCTAGGCGGACCCACCCGCACCGAAATTCCCGCTTATGCCAGTGCACTAGGCTATTCTCTTGATCCTGAATTGGTCATGGAGCGTGCCCAAATGTTTGTCGAGCAAGGATACGGTGCAACCAAGTGGTTCTTCCGTGATGGTCCCACGGACGGCAAAGCTGGAATCGAGCGGAATATGCGGTTGGTGCGGACCTTGCGCGAAGCGGTTGGCCCTGATGTCGACATCATGCTCGATTGCTGGATGAGTTGGGATGTGCCTTATACAATACAAATGGCCGCTCGCATGGAAGAGTATGCTCCTCGTTGGCTCGAAGAACCTGTTCTGCCCGACAAAATTGATCAGTACGCCGAGATTCGACGCAATGTACAGATACCCATCTCTGGTGGCGAACATGAATATACGCGTTGGGGACTCAAAATGTTGATGGATGCTGGAGCATGCGATGTCTATCAACCAGACATTTACTGGGCTGGGGGTATCTCAGAGATGATGAAGATCTGTGCACTAGCTTCGGCTTATGATGTCCCGGTGATTCCACACGGTCACTCGACGCCTGCCTCGGCTCATTTAATCGCAGCGTGGCCAGAGCCAACTTGCCCACTCTTGGAATATTTGATTAAATGGAACCAGATTCACCAATTTTTCCTCAAAACACCGCTCAAACCAGTAAATGGTTTGGTCACTGTACCGATGACGCCCGGTTTAGGCTAAACCAAAAAAATAATTATACGCGAACGAGAGAATGGAGAGGGGGAA
>JAHBNG010000098.1 GCA_019217005.1 Chloroflexi bacterium TSY | reverse complement strand
CGGCATCACCGAGCCAGGCACGCCGAGCCCCAGCCAGACGGCCTCGTTGATCTGGTCGCGGTCAAACCCCAAGGACAGAGCACGGCGGAAATCTACGTTCTGTATCCACTTCTGTATCTCGGCGTCTGCGTTGTAGCTGTGGTTGAAATTCATCACGAGGTTGTGAAAGAAAGCTGGACGGAGATTGACATCGTAGCCGCCTGCCTCCGCGTTCTCCAGAAGGACGGGCAGCCTATCTATAGCTATGTGACGAGACTGGAAATCATACTCGCCAGCGACGCCCCGCAGGGCCAACACCTCTCTGTCCTCCGACACGTTGACCACGATCTCATCGATATAGGGAAGCTGGTTCCCCTCGGTATCCACGACCCAGTAGTACGGGTTGCGCACCTCAGTCCAGATCGGGTCAGTGACGGGTTTCACCGTCATCCAGGGGCCCATTGTCGGTAGCTCTGGGTTTTTCGGAAGATAGGCCATGACATGCCAAAATTCTACCCAGCTTTCGAAGCCAGCGTCCTTGGCCTTCTGGGTCACTTCCTCCTCGGACGAGTACTTGGGCAGAAACTGGCTCAGGTAGTGCTTGGCCATATATCCGCCGCCGCCCCATCCACCCTCGGTGTCGGGGCCGACACCGACCGCATTATGGCCAGCGAGAATGACCTCGAACAGGGGGGTAGGGCGACGCGAACGTGTAGGCAACGGTAAAGTCGTCGATCTTTTCCATCACGCCCACTTCCCCGGCGACCACCAATTCAGGCGGTGGGCTTGGCCATATATCCTCGTTCATGGCAACGTCCTCGTACCAGAAGAGAAAGTCGTCGGCCGTCAGCGGCTCACCATCGGACCACTTGGCGCCTTTGCGCAGATGGAGGATGTACTTCTTGAAATCATCCTCCATCTCCCAGTCTTTGATTATACTGGGTACAATCGCCGTCATGCCATAGTCCCAATTCAACAACCTGGACGAGGAATTGATACGCATCATATTCTCGCCGTCGGCGGGCCCGCTGAATCCACGACGCCAGGTGCCTCCGTACTTGCCGATCTCGTTCATAGGCTCGATGACCAACAGGTCTTCCCGGTCCGGTAGACGCTCCTCCACCGGCGGCAGCTCCCCTGCCGCGACCCTCTCCGCCAACATCGGTGCCTCGTTGAACTCCGTAGGGAACTGCGCCGGGTCCAGGACGAGCGTTGGTCCTTCCAGAGGGTGAATCAGCGGTCCTTCCGCGGACTCTCCTTCCGCTGCCCCCTCTTCCGCCGCCTCAGCCTCGGAGGCAGCATCGTCTGATCCCGCTGGTGAATCGGCTGGAGGCGCGCCGCAGGCACTTATCCAGAGTGCGAGTAAGAGCATCGCAAATACGGGTACAAATCGGCGTAACATCTGGATCTGCATGGTTGTTTCTCCTTTGTGTGCTATACTCTTCACTGCCATAGATGAGAAAGATTTAGACCGTCTCACACAGGTAGGCTATTCTCATTTTTATGAGACCTCATTTTTATGAGACCTCATCTATGAACGAGTAAAGTAGATGAAAAGAAGATGCCAGTCCATCTTCGCGTGACGAGTAGGTAGGGTGCTGACAATCTGGGGGCTGGCCCAGAGGGGAAACGCGTTGCTAGATCTTGACAAACTTGCGCACATGATTGCCGTGGTCGCCCAGCTCGCCGACAAAGATGTTGTCGTGCGAATCGGTCCAGATGCTGTGCGGCATACGCATGGTAGTTTCCTCGGTACCCCGGAAGCGGCAAACCAGTTCGCCCGCTTCAGTAAAGATTGAAACATCGACTGGTTGCGCACCCCTAGCAAATGATTTACCCTGTTCGGCGACGTAGATCAGTTTATCGGGGCTGCAGTACGTATCGCCTGGCGCGTTCACATCATCCCAAAGCTGAATGAATTGTCCTTCGCGGTCAAAGAATTGAATGCGGCTGGCCTCCCGGTCACAGATCAGAATCCTGCCCTGTGTGTCGATGCTAATATTGTGTACCAGGGCGAACTGTCCCGGCTCCAGGCCAGCCGTGCCCCAGGATAGCTCTAGCTCGCCTTCTGGGGAGAAGCGACGGACCTGATGATTCCCATAGCCGTCGGCGACAAAGATCGCACCGTCTTCGGCAATCGCCACGCCAGACGGCATATTGAACGGACCGTCCAGGCTTTCTCCATATGGCGTCACCGGCATCATGGCCCAGCCCCGGCGACCCAATTCGAGCAGATTTTCCCCGTGCTGCGTGTGCTTGATGACGACGTGATCTTGCCGATCGGTTGTCCACACATAGTCATCGGCGTCGATAAACATGCCGTGTGGTTCCTTAAATTCACCCTCGCCCCACGAGGTAACGAACTTGCCGCTGTCCGCCTCAAACGCAGCTACGGGATGCTTGTGCCGATTAAAGATAAAGACCCGATCCCGCGAATCAACTGCTATATCGGACACCGAGCCCAATGACCACCCTTCGGGCACTTCTGGCCAGGATTCATCCAGTTCGTAACGAAAATCGCCATATCCAACTGTTGTCATGACTTGTCCCCCTTTAATTTGGTGATTAGTTATTGGTTGTTGGTGGCTGGTTGACTCGTTGTGAAAGTACGTTAAGCTGTTTGCCTAAGATATCTAATTCTCTCAGGACATTCTGGCTCGCTTCTTGGGATAGATATCCAACGCGGAGTGCTAGTTCGAGCTGTGTTTCAAGTAAAGACTTTGTTAGCTCATATGCAGCAACCGCTACATTCATTGCCTTCTGCCAATCCTGTAAATCCCGATAATGACGAATCATAATCCACTCCTAACCACCAGCCACCAATAACCACCCTACTCCTTACGCCAATGATCATCCACGTTATCGGCCGGGTGTAATCCAACAAATCCCGGGCGTAAGGCGTGTCATAGATCTTCCATGTATTGTTGGACGCGGCGTAAAGGATTTCATAGCTTATGTTTGGGCGTTCAACACACGCGCGAAAGAAGCTGGCTGCATCGCGATGGCTCAACCAACTCACCAACGATCGATAGTCACGGCCGGGGCGATTGTGGGGACAGGTGCCGAGACGGACACAAATGACCTCCATTGGCGCTGGTCAGGCCGATCGATGTTACCTCCCTCGTAGTAGCGCCCCAGGACTCGCCAAAGATTTTGGTCGCACCATAGCGACTGTCCGGCCTAGCCGGATCATCACCTTTGACAAGATCGATTGCAGCGGGGTCTAGATCATCTAAGCGGCCGGAAACGATGGAGAGGTAAGGCTCGTCGAATTCATAACCGCCCATAACGTGCATGGCTCATATATGAAAGTAGGTGAAAAGTATGTAAAATAGGGAAAGAGGTCAATGAGAAAAAAGAAAAGAGAAAAAGAGCCATGAAAATGCGATATCCGATCCAAGAACTGATGAGCGAAGAAGGCTGTTATGAGAGATTGTTAGAGATCTTGCATCCAGAAGGGATGCAATGTCCAGATGGACATAGATTGCCAGAAGGGCAAGCGCCTCACAGTCGAGAGCGAGCCCCGGGGAATAAGTACAGATGCCGAGAATGCGGCAAAGTATACGATGCCTTTACGAATACAGTCTGGTCTGGAACGCATTACAATTGTGTGACGATAGTCTTAGTGATGCGAGGCATCATTCAAGGGACACCAACGCTGCATCTATCAGAGGAACTGTCTCTGAACTATAGTACGTTGTTGGAGCGTCGCCATCGGATCCAGAATACGGCGTTGCTCCAAGCCGCAGCCGCTTCCCCCTCTTTTTCGCGATTCTGTAGCTGAAGCCGATGAACTGTACCAGAATGCAGGAGAGAAAGGCGATTACCATCCCGATCCAGATGACCCGCCCAGACCTCGAGCCAACAAGCGCCGTGGACGAGGGACGATGGAGAACGACCGACCACCGATTCTGGGCGTTGTGGGACGAACCTCTGGCCAAGTCCAGTTCACGGTCTGTGACAACACACAACAAGCAACCATTGTTCCTTTAGTTGTTGCTTGCTCTCTCCCTGGCACCACTCTCTATACCGACGAGTGCAACGCCTACAATCCCATTGCGGAGACTGGTCGCTCTCATGCCACTGTTTGTCACTCCCGGTACGAATGGGCTCGCGATGATGATGGCGACGGCATTCGGGAAGTTCACTGCAACACCATGGAAGGCATTTGGACTGGTCTACGCAATTTTCTGCGTCCCTTTCGGGGTGTTCATAAACGTTATCTTGCCCAATATGTTGCCATCTTTGAATGGACTCACAATCTCAAATTCGTCAATGACTCCTTTCTTCGCTCTCTCATTGACTCCCATTTCACCTATTTTCATTCATGAGCCACGTGCATTGAGCTGGCAAAAATTACTCGACGTACGCCAGCGTCGTGGGCTGCATCGTACATGCGGGCTGTGGCAATCAGATTGGGATTCGTCAGCACATCCCACCCGATTTCGACCTCGTGTCGTGGATCGGCGGCCAGATGGATGACCATCTCCATGCCTTCGAAAATTGGGGGCAGCGCGGTCGGATCACAAAGATCGGACTGGGTTGAATTCGCCCACTCTGACGGGCGTATGTCCACGCCGTACACTTCGTGATCACCATCAAGTTCAGGGGCCAAAATGCTGCCGATCGTGCCGGTGATAAGGATTTTCATGGTTGCCTCCTTGAGGGGTGTAAATTCGATAGTAGCTCAGAAATTGGTCGATGTCAAATTCCAAGTTCCTATGTCCCCATGCTCAGTCATTAGATCGGTACCAGGTTTGCATAAAAAGGTTGATTGTTTTGGGGACTATGGTTTACTATAGATTTTAAGAAGATATTTTCCATCCGTTTCCATCGACAAGCTCAGGAATAAGAGAACTCTTATGAAGATTGTTCAAACCACATTCTTCCTCCGTCTTTTGGCCTTCGCTGTGGGGGTGGTTCATTTTAGGCGGACAATTAGGTTTACATTTTTGCAAAGAGAAAAGATGTTTATATTTTCTAATTTGAGCCATGCTCAGGCAGAAAATGACCTCATATAGATTTTTGTCTATGTATCAAAAGTGTAAACCTAATTCTGAACCACCCCTCGCTGTGGATTGGTTATTGCTGGCGGTATGGGGGGGCTGATTTTTGCCATCGTACTTTTTGTCAACTCTGGGATCCCGCAGCAACCTGGAGGACCGTGGATAGGGCAAGCAATTGGCTTTGTTACAATGACTGTGCCGTTCACTCTATACTTTGCCTTGTGCGAGAGTTCCCAATGGAGCGCGTCGATTGGCAAACGCGTTGTTGGATTGATCGTGACTCAGCGGTCAGGGGAACAACTCTCTTTCATGCGTGCACTCCTTCGCAACGCGACGAAGTTCGTTCCGTGGGAATTTGGACATACTTTGGCCCAGCAATCAGCGTATAACGTAAGCAATGAGTTTCCGTTATGGCTTTGGATACCTGCAGCCATCGCACTGATCGGCCCATTATGGTGGCTCATCGCTTTGGCCTTAACGGGGAACACACCCTATGACCGCTGGTTCGATGTCCAGGTCGTCCGTTCAGGTGAGTAGAATATGGTTTTGTGGGTAGATGTTGGATAGTTGGTTGGTTGGTTTGTTAGTTTGTTCGCCAACTATCCAACAAACAAACTATCCAACAAACAAACTGGAAACCACGCAATTCCTCAGACAACCTAGAATATTTCTCTTTAGAAATGAGCGACGGTGAGGCTCGGTAGTGCTAAAATTTATGCCATAATCGACCACGGAGCACGGTCTTTCTATTACGAAACGCTGTGGATACGCTACAGTTGATTGAACAATTTGGATATGTGGGCTTGCTGATTGTCAGTTTCTTGGCTGCCACCATACTCCCATTTAGCTCAGAGGTTCTGGTTGTGTTAATGCCGGCCCTAGGCTTCAATAAACTGCTGATATTGCTCTTTGCAACGACAGGGAATTTTTTGGGTTCACTTTCCAATTACTATGTCGGCAAGCTGGGCAACCGGTTTCTCCTGGCGAAATATGTGACCACCGACAATGCCAGATTGCAGCAGGCGCAAACGGCATATGAACGCTGGGGTGCTCCGATCCTCTTTTTTTCTTGGGTGCCCATAGTTGGTGATCCCTTGACTTTCGTGCCAGGCATTCTCAACCGCAAAGTGTCTACGTTTGCTTTTTGGGTTCTTCTTGGCAAAGTATCGAGATATTGGTTTATTTTGTGGGTAGTAGACTTTTTTTCCAGCTCATAAATACAATACGAAACGATTCTCCTCTTTCGCTCTCTATGGTATACTACATTCGGATATTTTGGGATGACTCGCGGGCAGGTGATGCAATCTTGTCCGCCGTCGTCAAGCATGATTGACAACAACTCGTAAATGTCGCGAAGCGGCTTGATTACGGTCGCTGAAAGCGACACCACTTTGTGATCGAACAATCTAGAATCGTGAATCAAATAAGGGAATTCTGCCATTGACCCACCAAATTGAACGCTCCTGGGAAGAAAAGCAAGATGTTGAGGACGAGAAGCTTGCGTATGAAGACTATGACGAAGCATATGAAGATGCCGTCTATGAGCAGTCTGAGTATATCGCCAAGCGAAACCGAAGATCTCGGCCAAAACGAGATTCAGGCAAGCTGATACCTGGTCTGGTTATACGGGCACTTGGCCATCATTTTGATGTACTCACGAATCCAAAAAAGGATCCTGACGCGCCGAACAACACCCGTTTATGTGAAGTACGACGCCGTCTTCGTCAAGAGCGTACGCAAGATACACTTGTGGCTGTAGGGGATCGGGTCTGGTTGGTGGCGGATGGACCGGAGCGAGGAAAAATCGAGCGGGTTGATGAGCGGACGAGCGTGATTAGTCGCCAACGCCCTGGTGCAAGTCAGTTGGCTGAGGATGTGATTCTTGCCAATCCCGATCAGGTTTTGATTGTCTTTTCTACAGCACAGCCAGCACCCCACCTACGTATGTTGGATCGTTTCCTGGTGATTGCGGAGTTCAACGAACTGCCAGCCATGATCTGTGCGAACAAAATTGATCTGACTGGATTCGATGCCGCACGCGAGACATTTGGCCTCTATGAAGAAATCGGATATAGAGTCATCTATACGAGCGCAGAGACAGGACAAGGAGTCGAAGAATTGAGAGCGGCACTGATCGACAATACCACAGTCCTCACTGGCCCCAGCGGTGTTGGCAAGAGTAGCTTAATCAACGCGCTCAATCCTACATTGACGTTAGAAGTTGGCGTTTTACGTGACTTTATGCAAAAGGGTAAACACACGACTCGTACCGCTCAGCTTGTGCCCATGCCTTTTGGCAATGAAACCTATATTGCGGATACACCCGGGATCCGAGAGCTGGGTCTCTATGATATCGATCCAGCTGATTTAGGCTTCTACTTTATCGAAATGGAGCCATTTGTCAATGAATGTCGTTTCCCGAACTGTACCCACGATCATGAGCCAAAGTGCGCCATACTGCAGGCCGTGGAAGATGGACATATCACGCCCGAGCGTTATGATAGTTACTTGCGTTTGTTGAAGGGCGAAGAATGAACGTATTGGGTGTTGTGTGATACTGGTCGAGAAGCGGATGTAGAAGCAGCTATAAATTATAAGTGATACCAGGTTTGATGAGTACTGAAATTCTTTCTAACTTAAACTCTCCTCAGAAGACTGCCGTTCAGACCGTAAATGGTCCGGTGCTTGTTTTGGCTGGTCCGGGATCGGGGAAGACGCGTGTCCTCACCAGACGTATTGCCTATTTGATTGAAGAAGCTGGCATTGCGCCGTGGAATATCTTGGCTGTTACCTTTACGAATAAAGCTGCCCGCGAGATGCAGGAACGGGTCGAAGAGTTACTGCAAGACCGCTTTGGCGATCCCCTGCCGGGTCAACCGCGTCGTCTGGGTGGATTAACGATTGGTACGTTCCATAGTATCTGTGCTCGTGTTTTGCGAATAGAGACAGGCGCCATTGGGTATGAGCGCAACTGGGTCATCTACGACAGTGCCGACCAGCTTGCCCTGATCCGTGGTCTGATGCGTGAGATGAATCTTGATGAAAAGCGCTACAGCCCCAATGCAGTACGTGCCATTATTAGCCGCTGGAAGAATGAGCTGCACACCCCAGAGACGGCACAGCCTGCCTCCTACCCTGAAGAGATCGCGAGCCGGGTTTATGGTCGCTATCAAGAGGCCATGCAGGTGAACAATGCGATGGATTTCGACGATCTGTTGATGAAGACAACGATGCTCTTGCGCGATAGTGAGGAGCTGCGCATCAAGTATCAACAGAAATGGCAGTATATTCTCGTCGATGAGTTTCAAGATACAAATACGGCTCAGTATGAGTTGATTCGTCTATTGGCGAACGAGTTTGAGGGGAAACGAAATCTGTTTGTTGTTGGGGATGAGGATCAATCAGTCTATCGCTTTCGCGGCGCAGATTACCGCAACGTAGCCAACTTTCGCAATGACTATCCAGAGGCCAAAGTCATTCTCCTGGAGCAGAACTACCGCAGCACACAGAATATTTTGGATGTCGCCAACTCAGTCATTGCCAACAATCCCAATCGGACGCCCAAAAAGCTGCACACGGAAAATGGAGAGGGCCTGAAAGTTACTATTTATGAGGCGTACAATGAAACGGAAGAGGCGGCCTGGGTTTGTGATGAGATTGAGCGACTGGTGGGCAGCAGAGCCTTTGGATTGGGTGATTTTGCCATCATGTATCGCACCAACGCGCCGAGCCGTGCGCTGGAAGAGACATTTGTGATGCGCCAAATCAAGCACAAATTGATCGGGGCAACCCGCTTCTATGAACGCAAAGAGATTAAGGATGCCTTGGCGTACTTACGCTTAGTCCACAACCCTGCGGACACAGTGGCCATGGACCGCATCATCAACGTGCCTACGCGTGGCATCGGTGCCAAAACCTATGCTGCGCTTAAAGAGTGGGCGAGCGAAATTGACACAAGCCCTTACACGGCGCTGCTTGTTCTCCGACATGGACCTGAGAGTATGAGTCAATCGGCTGGTCAGCTCTTGCCGACGGGTGCATACAAAGCACCATCCTTCTCGACGCGTGCCAAGAATGCCCTTGTTGGTTTTGTCACCATGCTCGAAGAGTGGATCGCGGTGCGGAATGACAATCGTTACAGCAGCGTGGCCGATTTACTTGATACATTGCTGGATGAATCGGGCTACGTGGCCGATCTGCGGGATGGCTCGGATGAAGGTGAGGATCGCTTTGCGAACTTGCAAGAGCTACGTGGTGTGGCAGCTCAATATTATCATGATATGCTGGAGCTGGAACCAGAGCAAACCCCTCTCTCGCTCTTTCTGGAAGAGGTAAGTTTGGTGAGCGACTCCGATGAGATTGAAGACGGGCAAGGCGCAGTGACGCTCATGACGCTGCACACAGCAAAAGGACTCGAATATCCTGTCGTCTTTATGGTGGGGTTGGAAGAGGGTATTTTGCCCCACGCCCGCAGCATCGAGAGCATGGATCAAGAGGAGATGGCCGAGGAGCGACGACTGGTCTATGTGGGCATTACGCGTGCAGAGAAGCGACTCTACCTGGTCCATGCCTTTCGGCGCAGTCTTTGGGGGCGCAGTGAAACGCAAGAGTCGAGCCGCTTCTTGGATGAGATCCCTGCTGATCTGTTGAGCGGTATGGTCGATCGACACAGCAGACGTGCCTCTGCCTACCAGCGTGCGACTTCATGGGACGATGAGTTCGGGAACAGTAGCGGCTCGAGCCGTTACGATGATGTTGATGCAGGTGTGACATATGAAGATGTCGATGGATATGATGAAACGCCCCGTCGGTTTTCTCCCTCGCGACGATCACAGCGTAGACGGGAAGCGGATGCAACATGGGATCGAGCGGACAACTCGGAACAATATGGTGGCTCAACTCAATCATATTGGTCGCCAAATTCGTCTGACAGTGACACCCGCAGTTCACAATCGAGTCAAGCACAGTCCGGGAATCGTCGAGCCAGCCGCCCCAGTTCTGGCGATTCTCGTCTTGGTAATAAGAGGGGAGGAAGCAACAAAATCACGCGACCATCGCAACAGACGGCGACGCATGAGCCGCAATTTAAACGCCGCGACAGCGTGCAGCATGAAGTATTCGGCGTTGGCACGGTGATTGAGAGCGAAGTTACGCGCACTGATGAAGAAGTGACTGTTGCGTTCCCTGGTGTCGGCATCAAGAAATTGATGGCCTCCATCGCGAACCTCAAAAAGTTATAAAATTCCCCAGAAATCGATATAATTTTGAAATAATTTTACCGATTGGTTCCATGTTATTATTTCAATATTTACAATTGACAATTCAGCAGGACTTATTGATGCAAAGTTTTCTCTATCCATTAACGTTTACTCCTGTATTTAAAGATTACGTTTGGGGTGGTCGAAACCTACAGACAAAACTAGGGCGAGACATCCCAGATGGCATCGTTGCAGAGAGCTGGGAAATTGCCGGTCATATCAATGGTTCCAGCATCGTACGTGCTGGAGCACTGGCGGGAAAGACATTGCTGGAGGTTCAGGAACAGCTTGGTGAATCGCTTGTGGGAACGCGAAATCGCTACGCACTGGTCCAAAATCGTTTCCCGTTGCTCATCAAATTGCTCGATGCGAACCGATGGCTCTCGGTCCAGGTTCACCCCGATGATGAGTATGGTTTGGCACATGAAGATGATCTCGGCAAAACGGAGATGTGGATCATTGTCAATGCAGAGCCAGACGCCGAAATCATTTATGGCTTTAAATCAGGTGTGACACGTGAATCGTTCGCCGCCGCGCTGGAACAACAGATAGTCGAAGAAACACTGCATCGGCTCCCCGTCCGGACAGGAGATGTGATCTTTGTGCCGTCCGGTTCGATACATGCACTGGGACCGGGCATTATCGTCGCCGAAATTCAGCAGAATAGCGACACCACTTATCGACTCTATGATTGGGGGCGCCCTCGTCCAATTCATGTAGAACAAGGGTTAGACGTCCTCAATTTTGCTTTGGTTGAACCTGCTGCAATCGAACCCAAACTATTAGAAGAGAACGGTCTACGGCGCGAGGGAATCGGCAATTGTCAATACTTTCATGCTGAACGGCTCTATCTTCCCGCTGATCATGAATTTGCTGGAAACTGTTCTGGCGCAACATATGAGATTTGGGGTATACTCTCCGGCGCCTGCAACGTGGTTTGGTCAGGCGAGCCTGTTAATCTCACCGCTGTCGATTGGGGGCTGTTGCCCGCAGCGATGGGGGAATTTTCGATCAAGGCAACAAGCGATAGTGTCTTATTGCGCGTTTTTACACCGTAATTGAACATTAGACATTATAGTATCTTATGAATGAAATACTTGTACGCTGGGCAAGAAGTTGCAGGGTTGCAGAGTCGAAAAGCCACCCGAAGTGTTGGATCATGCCTTCATGCGAATCGAGTCTATTCTTGCAGGAAGACAAGCGTCCGTTCACCCACCTTGCAACCCTGCCACTCTGCAACTTTGATTCTGGCTACGCCAGGTTAGGGATTTTAATTGTTGGAAAAGCCTAAATCCAACCATTATCAATTGTGGTCAATGAAGCAAACCCTGTGCATCACATTTACTCTATTTATCATTTCGATACTTTCACCCGCCATCTACGCTGGCTCAGAACCATGTAACCCGCCCAATGTCATCCCGCAGCCCGTCTGCGATTTTGATTCATTTTATGGTAGTCCACCCCGACAACTCCCCAATGGGTGGACGGAGTTTATCGTCTATGGCGATCCAACCTTTATGCAGGACGTTGACACCTACTGGGGGCCACCAAGTCTACGGATTTGGAGCAATGGTGGAACATTTGAGGTTGGTATCTATACGCAAGTAAGTGTCACACCTGGAGCTGGATATCGAGCAAGTATTGCCTGGGGTGCTCCCAACTCACCGAGCACCTTTGGTCGCCAGCTTGGAATTGATCCAACTGGTGGAACCGATCCATTTGCTCCCAGCGTTGTGTGGGGTCCAGAACACTTTGGTGATGGACGCATTTTGAATTACCCACCTCCCGATGTGAACATTGATGTGAAAGCGCGCGCCGCCGGCGAAACAATCACAGTCTTCCTTAAGGTCAATCATCCTCGAAGCACCGGTGACAATCTGATTTTCGTAGACGCAATTGCTCTCTATCCTGATGAAAGCGCGCCCGCTATTGTCGTCACACCGATTCCCGCACCAACTAATACCCCCGAACCAGTCGTTGTGGCAGCATTGCCAACCAATACCCCCGTTCCACCAACTTTTACGCCAACGCCAACCTTTACACCCACCAATACCCCAACACCAACCTACACGTCAACAGCAACGCCTACTCCCACGCCAACCTTTACACCTACTCCCACATCTACTTGGACTCCATGGCCTTCTGCCACACCAGACAGAGAGAATGGCCTACTTGAACAAGCACAGCTCGGCGTGCTGACGGCAACCCAAAATGCACGAAGTGGCCTCCTCGTCTTGGTAAGCATTTTGGGATTCGGTGGTGCGGGATTGTTTGGTGGATCGCTTTGGTGGCTGCGTCGTCAGTGAGAGACAGATTTTCCAACGATTTATTCTATGCTCAGGGCCAAAACGAAATCTATCGCTGTATGGTGCTATCGATGGCGGCAAACACAATCTTGTCTCTGTCCTACGCCTGTGCCCTACCTGTGCCCCAAACATGGTTGACAACTTTATGAGAATTTTATCAAGCACAAAAGTTCATTATTAGGGCCACTTGAACCATTTAATGACTCATGCCCGAAACTTTCAAGAATCGCGGTGTTTATACTCATATAGTAACCGAGCATTTATACTATAGATGTTCAGACAATGCTTTTCCACACGAAACAGTAGCTTGTCAGCATTTCAGCCGGTCAGCCAGAGATTTGACCAAATGTCAAAGTCTAATGGTCTGTGAAACTGAACAAATAAGCTGTTCGTTCTACAATTTGCTGCAATGCCCAACTCGAAAGGTTAATCAGATCATCCATGAGCAACAGTCCTAGTCCATTCGGGCAACCTTTTCCCGGCCTGCCCATCCGTGAAGGAACCCCTCCGCTATTGAGACCAACGAAAGAGGAAATTGCCGCTTTTCCGAGCGAGGCAAAAACAGCATTGGCTGAAATCTGGAGTGCGCAGAAAAGCTCAATCGAGTTCGGGCACTACGATATAAGCTGGATCGAAGGGCGGCATATTTTATTAGCTGGCGGAACATCGGGGTTAGGCAGAGCTTTTGCTTCTGCCATCCTGGGAGTGAATACCGCTGCTAGTGTTACGATTCTGGCCCGCGACCTGAGACGTTCACTCCAGTTCGAAGTGGGCAAAGCCATGCAAGCGCAGGCTGAAGAAGCTGGGATGGGCGAGCGAGTGCATTGGAGCAATGATGGAATGGCTCTTGAGGGGAAGCCTCTCGAGAATCTAATTGCAACATTAAAAAGCGTCAAAGCCGATCAAGTTGTTTACTTTAACACAATAGCCGCTGCCTTGTCTGGTCTTCTTCCCGGCATGCCACCTGTTTATATCAAAGACGTCGATGAAAATGGTCTCTTTCAATGGCAGCTACTTCCATTAAGTGAGAAGGAAATTGCTATTACCCGCACCGTTATGGGGGAGATGGCTGTTCAATTTCCCAGTGTCTTGGAGGAGAATGGCATTGGTGTGGAAGCGAGCGTCTTTGCAGATTGGCGCGGGAGTCTAGACAAGATTAGCCGTGACCCCTTGCAACGTGAATATGGGCGTCAAGGCGCTTACTCAACCAGCCTCTATTTGCCAAAAGAGATCATCCAACAGGCGGTCCTGGACGCATATGGAACGTCGCGCAAAATGATGGGAATCTTTTACCCCATGATGCGGACACGGGCCTTATCTCTGATTCCGGGCGGACAGACTGTTACATCGGTGAACGAAAAACTAATGCAGATGGACAATGTGCGTCACATAGATATCCCAGAATTGGCTTTGATGGCGCTACACTATGTTGGTAAAACGTTGACGGAAGGCTACGACAATCCATTCCCGCGGACTGACCAACATGATATTCACCTGGATGAATGGATGTTTGAGGTGGTCGCTCGCATCAATGATGATGAGAGCAGCGATTTCTATTATAAACGATGGATTGATTGATTATGTAAACACCAAGGGGAATGTTCCAATCAGTCGTTCTATTTAACCTAAAGGAATGACTGATTGGAACACCTTTTTCAGAATGCTATATATCCCCAGCTTGCTAAAGTTGCATCTGCATCACTGAGAACCGATTCGTAAGCAGTACGACCGTGGTTGAAGAAACCATGACCCTCTGCATCATACCCGTAGACGTGACATATGTTCCCCAACTCTTGCATTGCCTTTTGGAACTGCTCTGTCTGTGCAAAGGGGACCGTCTCGTCTGCCCGACCATGGAAAATGGCGGTGGGTGGCAAACCCGATACAACATGTTGCTGTGGTGATATTTCTCTAGCTCGCTCTCCAAGCCTTTCTAGATGTCGCTTGAAGTAAGTCAGGTCCAGTGCTGGGTTAAAGAGTAATAGCGCATTGGGACGGGCACTGATGGTTCGATCATCTTCAGGATCATTGTGCTCAGGTATCAATGCCGTACACGCTGCCACATGTCCTCCTGCGGAACCACCTGACGCGACAATTCGATTCGGATCGACGCTAAACTCAGAGGCATGCCGACGCACCCAGCGAATTGCCGACTTGCCATCTTGAACAGACTCGAACGGTGTCGTCCCATGCTTTTCTTCTACTCGATAGTCGGCCGCAATCGCAACCATACCCAACTCTGCATAATGCTGACATTGTGGTAAGAACTGACCTGGATTGAACATCCGCCAGCCGCCACCAAAAAAGAAAACAATGGCCGGACGTTCCTTTTGTCTATTCTGTTGGGGTGAACAGACACGAAGCTCCAACGGGCCTTGTCGGGTCGGTTTATAAACCGTTGTTGTTGAAGTAATCATTGTTGATAAATCTTGATTTTCTCTTACTGCAACGCATCACTCGGCTCCCGATTCCACTCCAACGGTTCTTGATTTCCCTCATAAGTCGGTACAAGAGGTTGCACCATCTCCTGTGACGACTTTGGCCATTGCGCCACCCGTGACTGTTTGAGGCTTAAATGCGCCTGGATTCGCTCTGGTGATGAATCGAACTCTGGATGATACCAGAGCGTAATCACGGTCCGCCTTTGATCCGATTGATTGGCATATGACCCATGCAAGAGACGTGCATCGCCGATCACGAGATCTCCTGCCTTCACGGGCACAGGAATGTCGTCTGGCAATGGTTGGTAGACGGGATGCGTAGGGTCAGTGGCGCGTCGAATTGCATCGCCATGTGCTTCAGGTAGCAGATCATGCATGGAGTGACGCTTGCGGTGTGAACCTTTCAACACGCGCAGACATCCATTGAATACCTTTGTGTCGACCAAGTAATACATCAAGAAGAGTTGCTGCGGCACATCCATATAGGAAATCGGGTCATTCCAACCCCACCAATCCTGATGCCAGAAGAGCGCCGGCGATTTTGGAGGCTTACTAATCACAAAGCCCGAAGACCAACGAGGTTTTGGATAGCCCAATAAAGTCAATGCATCTCGCGCTGGTTGGTAGGCAACCAGTTCTGCAAAGAAAGGATCGTCATAGACACTGATCATGCTACCTGTCGACTTTTGCGCCTCAAAGTGTTCGGGCGATTGAGCCGCCAGCAGCTGATCGCTTGTCTTCCGTACACGCTCTAACATCCCTGCATCTAAAATGTTCTCACAGACGCAATAGCCATCCTCAATTAGCTGTTGCTTTTGGGCTTGCCAGTTGGTCATGGTTTGATATCTCCTCACATAGAATGACTACAACAGATTGAGACAGGAATGGAGATTTCGTCAACCCATCTTCCTGGAAGATTCACCATCGCGGTTTCCAAGTTGATTTTGGGATAAACAGAACGGCTTCGTCAACGAACAGAATCCATTCCTATCACAATCCATTGTCGGAATCTGTCGAAACACTCCAACAAGTTCAAAGTGAGAACGGGTCCGCCGCATCCCGCAACCCGTCTCCCACAAAATTGAAACTCAACACAGCCAGGATGATAAAAAATGCGGGAATCAGCAACCACGGTTGTTGCAGCAACACGCTTACGAACTGGGCTTCCTGCAATAACACACCCCAACTGGTCATCGGTGGCTGAATACCCAATCCCAAAAAACTGAGAGCGCTTTCGGCCAGAATCATCCCTGGAATGGCCAAGGTGGCAACGACAATGATGTGACTAAAGGCATTGGGTAACAGATGGCGAAAGATGATGCGCCTGTCTTTCGCACCAGCAGAAATGGCCGCCGTTGTGTAATCCATTTCGCGAAATGAAAGAACTTTTGCACGTACCTGTCGAGCCAATCCCGTCCATTGAATGAGCGATAGAATCACAGAAATCGCAAAAAAACGTTGGATGGAAGACCAGTTGGCGGGCATTGCGGCGGCAAAGGCAGCCCACAACGGGATCGCTGGAAAGGACATCAAGAACTCTGTGACGCGCTGGACAAGCATATCTACGAGACCACCATAGTATCCCGAAATTGTCCCCAAAGTAGAACCAAAAAGCACGGTTAGACTAACGCCAACGAGACCGATGGTCAGAGAGATTCGTGCGCCGGCTAAAATGCGCGAAAGCATATCGCGGCCCAAGCTATCGCTGCCAAAGAGATAGATGACGCCTGGTTCCTCGACTCCAAAAAGATGAAGATTCATGGGAAAGAGCCAGAGTAGATTGTACTCATACCCTTTAACAAGGAAGTGGATAGGATAGATAATTTCTGGATTTGGTTCATGAACCCAACGAAACGTCTCTGGATCGAGTTCAGTCTCTAACCCATAGACAAAGGGGCGCGGATGAAAATTGCCCTCCTGGTCAAAAAAACGAGGGATCTGTGGCGCCACAAAGATAAAATCTTCATCTACTGCATCAAATTTGGTGGGCGAGAGAAAGTCTGCGAAGATGGCGGATAAGTAAATTGCACAGAGAACAACTAACCCCGCAATAGCCAAACGATTGCGCAAAAAGCGACGCGTCATCAATTGAGTGAGCGAAATACCAACCGTCTGGTTGTCTGAATCCAGATTTAACGTTTGTCCTACCCTCTGTATACTCATTCAGCTAACCTGCTCAGTTTCTTGACGAAGGGATCAAATACCTGTTTTGAAAAGTGCATCGCTTGTTGCCCAACCATTTCTTCTGGGCCATTCCAATCATGATGAACAACCACAACCATCTTTAAACTCGGCAAAACCTGTAGATACTGTCCACCATAGCCCATTCCATAAAAATGATCAATTGAGTCAATGCGTCGGGAACGCCAGAGATAACCGTAGCGAACTGCTTCGTTGACGATTACATGATCCGCAGTCGACTCATTGATCCAACGCTGAAGGACAATTTGACGTCCTTTCCATTGTCCATTGTCGAGAAGAAGCTGCCCAATCTTAGCCAGATCTCGTGGTCTCATAATGAGTCCAGCGCTTCCACGATAGATTCCGGATGGATCTTGTTCCCATTCAAAATCAGTGATGCCAAGCGGAGCAAATAAATACTGAATGAGGAAACTTTTTGCGTCCTGTTTGGCGGCTCTCGTCAGAATAACGGTTAAGAGATCGGCCGATGCAGAATCGTAATTGTAGACGTCACCAGGGTGATGGGCAAGCGGTCTTTCCAACGCATCATTGGTAGCAGTGAGTGACTGATCAAAAAACCATGCCCCAGTTTCTTGCCAAGCAAACCCCGAAGTCATTGTCAGCAGGTGTTGGATTGTAATATCTTCCTTGCGAGGATCATCAGAACGTGATTTGAACTCAGGAATAAAGTCCAACACCGAATCAGTTATGCTATGAATAATACCTTTCTCGATGGCAACGCCGATCAGGAGCGAGACAATGCTTTTCGTGATCGAACGGAGGTGAAAACGCGTTTCAAGATTGGCGCCGCTATAATAGTTCTCGAAGATAAGAAATCCGTTTCTGAGAATCAGCAATGCCTGTAGATTCGGTAAGCTCCCCGCCGACTCTTCAGCCCGATCGAGAATGATGGGATCGATTCCCTCTGCTGTCGGTGTTGATAGTTGGAGTTCGTCGTTGGTATCCACTTAATCGTATCGTATACGCGGGTCAACCCAGACCAGCAAAATATCAGCTAGGAAGTTTCCAATCACTAAAAGTCCAGCCAAGAAAACCAGAAACGTCCCCGCCAAATACATATCCTGCTGACGAAGGGCGGCAAAATAGAGCGGACCAGTCGTTGGCAGGCTCAACACGATGGAGACGATAGTTGCACCCGAGATGAGCTGCGGCAAGCTTGTTCCCATTACCATGATCAACGGATGAATGGCATTTCGGATGGCGTGACCCCAAATGACGCGCCATTCCGATACACCTTTGGAACGAGCCGTTGTGACATAAGCCATCTTTAAGACATCCAACATATTGCCCCGCATCATGCGAATGAGACCCGCTGTGCCGGAAGTGCCAACGACGATGACCGGAATCCACAAATGCTTGAGTAGGTCGATCACCTTCTCCCCACTCCAGGGCGCATCTTCATACTCAGGCGATAATAGACCAACCACCGATTGATCAAAGAACATGGATGCGCCAACCATGAGAATCAGAGCAAGTAGAAAATTGGGGATGGAGAGCCCAATGAGTCCGATGAACGTAAAGAGATTGTCCCCAAGCGAATATTGTCGGGTAGCGGAATAGACACCGATTGGAATGGCCATCAACCAAGTGAAGAGCAGTGAACAGAGCGCGATGACCATCGTGAGCATAATTCGCTGACCGATCAGTTCGCTGACTTCTTTATTGTACTGAAAAGATCGACCAAAATCTCCCTGGACAAAGCCAGAGATCCACTTCCAATATTGAACGTAGAGAGGTCTATCTAAACCATAGCGATTAATGACCGCTTCGAGCTGTCGTTCGGTTGTGGGTGTCCCCTGGGCTTCTAACTCGGCGCGATAGAAATCTACATAACTTCCTGGCGGCAGATTAATGATGATAAAGCCCGCAATTGAGACGAAAAACATGGTGACAACCATGTAGATAAAGCGTTGGATGATAAATCCAGACAACGTGGAGTACTCCTCATCGTAATCTTATGGCTGCAACATTCTAACTTTGGACAATGATGATTCTGTAAACACGACCTCTGCTACGTTGCAAATATCTCATTTGTGAATGCAACAGATGGGATTTCAACCACCTCCATGAACAATTGTCAATTGTGAATTCACAATTGACAATTGTTCATGAACTAGACGCTACTCGTCAAGATACCAGATTTCGGGATAGGCCATCGCTCCTGGCATTGCCAAAACGCCAGGCCCATACCAACCGCCCAGCGGAATGTCGTCACTCGTGGGTACATTCATTAGGTTACCACCGGCCAAGAAGATGTTGGGCGGATCGGCAATGCCACCCAGCAAAAAGGGACCTTCATCAATGTGGATGCGGATGATCTCGAAGACAAGGGCGTCACGTTTGTCCACGTCCGGCTCAACAATGGCCTGTTTGTAGAGTTCCCACATGCGGAAGTTGGGATCATCGGCCGGGATCTCTTCACGCGGTGGGGTCCGGTCGCGTGGCTCTTTGTCAAGCTCCGTTCCCTCTTTGTTGGTGCCTTCGGCAGCCATCCATGCACCATAAAGAGGGGCCCAGCGTCCACCGCTACCATAAGAAACAAGCCAAGCTGGATAGATGAGCAGGTCGGGACCATCTGGTGCACCACCTCCATACAGACGGATGTCGTACGTTGCCGTTCTGGTCATGACGCCGATCTCCGAGCCCGGAATCGAGTTGACAAACGCATTAAGGCCGACATTTTGCCAATCCTCTGCCATCAGCTGCGCGGCTTCCAGGAAAGCAGCTGCACCAGAAGGAAAATCGATTCGAACTTCCAACGCTGCGCCGCTTGGCAGATCGCGCCACCCGTCGCCATCCTGATCAACCACATTGATCTCATCCAACAGACTCATGGCCAGATCTGGATCGAACTCGACCGCGCTGTTGCGCCACTCTTCCAAGATTGCCTGACCCTCTGGCGTGCGGTTAAATTGAGCCGCGTTGGGCGACATGGTGCCGGTGCTTGGTTCTTGACCCATACCAAGCCACGTAACTTTGCGGATACGTTCACGGTCCATTGCATGGGAGAGTGCCCTCCGATATTGGACGGTGCGCACAACTTCACGTTTTTCATCATCAGGATTGTTCCAGTTGATGCCCCAGGCGGGTGCGCCACCTGCACCGTTGTCCCACAAAAGTACCCGGTAGTTGCCCTTCTCTTCATTTTCTTTGAGCAGCGCCAAGTCACGCAGGGAGAGATTGGGGTAGGCATGGACGTTGACATCACCGTTGATGATTTGGAGCTTAAGTGCTTCCACATTTTCGGTCAGCGAGACTTCGAAGCGATCGATATACGGCAGCTGATTACCTGCTGTGTCGACAGCATAGTAGTATGGGTTACGCTCAAGGATCATACGGTCACCCGGTTCAAACTCAACCGGCATCCAGGCATTGAGTACCGGACGCTCTGGGTTGGTCCACCAGAACTGTTTCTCGCTGAACTCTTCATAATCGACAGCATCTGAATATTCTGGATGGAATTGCTGGAGATAATGTTTTGGATAGGGGCCAAAGCCTGGTCCAAGTCCACCATTGGGGAACGAGGCAAGTTCAAAGTCAGTCAGGGGTGCAGGACCAGCAAACTTAAAGCGCAACGTATAGTCATCAACTTTTTCGGTTTCCATTGGCGCACCACCTGCCAGCGCCCACGCCGGAATCACTTCAGGATGATCTGGATTGAGCGCCATATCTTCCCACCAAAAAATAACGTCATCGACGGTGAAAGGTGTACCATCTGACCACTTGGTTCCTTCACGGAAGAAAAAAGTCCACTCGGAGGCGTCTTCGTTGGTCTCCCAACTCTTAGCCAGACCGGGTTTCACGGCAGTCCCCCCTTCATCCCAGTGGGTGGCCGAGTGACCATACATGTACATGCCAGTATCGTTCATATCACTATCAGTCGTCGCGCGCTTCATTGTGCCGCCATACTTGCCAGGACCAGCCCACGGGAAATCAATCACGAGTGGATCGATGGGCAGACGTTCGTCGACGGGCGGCAGTTCACCTGCCGCCACCTTCTCGGCTAGCATGGGGGATTCTCCGTCAGCAGCCATCATTGCATCATCTGATGATGATTCACTGGCTTCTTCAGCAGCCGGTTCTGCTGCTTCGGGAGCGGCTTCTTCAGCGGCGGGTGCATCACCACCGCCACAAGCAGCCAGAAGGAATACGACTATGGTAAGGATAGACAGGAGCTTGATTCTGTACATTCGTTTTCTCCTTTGCACGTTTGTTTGGAACCCTAAACTAAATCAGTTAAACATGAGTTACTTCAAAAACGCTGATCCTGTCCTGAACCCTCGAAGAACAAGCCTTCGTTTCACCCGATAATGACATATTCAACTGATCGAACACCCGATCTCTAGCATGGAATATGCCAGACAAGGCAGATTCACACAGGTTCAACATATAAGATGGGTTTGTTTTGTCTCTGTTCCGATAGCATGATATAAAGCTTTTGCAGGGAATGTGCTGGGTTTTGGAGGATTGGGTAAATTATAACAGGAGCACATCGATCCATTCAAACAATCTGATCAAGTAATGACAAAGGGCACAAAGAACACAAATCGTGGGTAGCATCCCAAATTGTGTAAATTCAATTTTTCTCTGAAAGACGCAGTCGCTTTTACACCATTTGTGGTATACCACAAATGGTGTAGGGGGTGACATTGAAGATGTCTTTTACACCAACCACGATAAAGGTGTTTCTACAAATTCGCGTAACTTATCCAACCCACGAGCTGCTGGAGCGCCGTCAATGACGCGATGGTCAAAAGTAAGGCTGAGGGTCATCGTCTGGCGCGGCACCACCTCTCCATTATATACAGCTGGCTTCTCCACAATTCGTCCAACGCCCAAAATTGCACATTGCGGTAGATTGATAATGGGTGTAAAAGCATCAATGTTGTACGCTCCCAGATTGGTGATGGTAAAGGTGCCACCTTGTAAGTTGCTGGAGCTAATCTTGCCGGTCCGAGCTTGTTCAATCAGCGACTCTGTTTCAGCGGCGATTTGGCGCACGCCTTTGGCCTGCACGTCCCGTACAACCGGAACCAGCAACCCCTCGTCCGTGTCAACAGCAAGACCGATGTGAACGGCGTCTGGAATCAGAATCTCATCCTCCGCCCAGATTGCATTGAGCATTTGATGTTCTTCAAGCGCAACCGCTGTCAACTTGATGAGCAGGTCGTTATAGGAGGGCACAACTAGATTCCGTGGTGCAAGCGTCGATTTTAGCTGCTGTCGTAGCGCAACGAGCTCTGTTGCATCGGCCTCCGTGGTCAGCGTAACAGCAGCAGTCGTCTGGCTGCTGTGGCTCATCCTCTGAGCGATAAGCTGACGAACACGAGAACTGGGAATCCTCTCTCCTTGGAATTCGACGGAAGATGGGGGCTCAGCAATTTTTTGGGCGGCAATGGCAGCCTCCACGTCTTGACGCTGAATGCGCTGGCCAGGTTTCTCGGCGGCGAGTTGTGCCAGGTCGATTCCGGCTTCCGCTGCCATGCGAGCCGCAACAGGCGTTGCCTGTATGCTTGGTGTAGCTTCAGTTTGGAGTGCCGCTGCAGCCCGCACGTCTCTCTCAATAATGCGTCCGGTCCGACCACTACCGTTGAGTTGGGTCCAGTCGATGTTGAGTTCGGTGGCCACACGGCGGGCGCGCGGAGAAGAAGATTTACCAGAACGTGTTGCCTGTTGCCTGTTGCGTATTACGTGTTCAGGACGTGGATGTTTTTTACCATCTGTGGTTTGCAATTCATCTACAGCGACTCGTTCCGCCGATTTAGCAATAGCAGGTTCAGCTTGAAATGTGACGGCTTCATCTGATTGGGCAATATAGGCGAGGAGTGTGCCAACGCTGATAACATCACCGGTTTGAGGGCCATCGGGGCGGATGTGAAGGATTCCAGCGTCCATCGACTCGACTTCCTGGATAGCTTTGTCGCCTTCGACGGTGTAGAGCAGGTCACCGGGCTGAATTGTGTCACCATCCTGTTTGAGCCATTCACCAAATGTGCCTTCGGTCATGTCCCAACCGAGACGGGGTAGTAAGATTTCGACTGCCATAGATTTCTCCTAGTGTTGACAAGTGGGTGTCGTTGTGCGCCTATCCTCCAATCAACCACTCATCAGGGGTGTAAGGCCAATTCACCTGCTTACATACATCAGTCCAAATTTCAGAAACTTCGTCTGAATATAAATGTGGGGTATAACCAAGTTTGAGGTATGTCTTCAAGGCAGGAAGCCGATAATATTCCGTATATAATTCAATATTCGTGTAGCCTGATTCAATAAATCTCCCCGTGACAGCAGCAGAGATCGAGTAGCCTAGACCTTTGCCCTGGTGTTCAGGGTCACAAGCGAGCCAACCAACTGTCCCCCAAGGTGGCGCTAAATCTTTGTAATTGTGGAGACACATGGCTGTCGCTACGATAGTATTCAAGAGATCATCCAGAATCATGAACCATCTGTTGGGAATGAGTTTTGAGTATGCAAGTTTGAATTGCTCATCGTTATCAATTGGAAAACCAACAAGCCTCATTAGTGTATAGAATTGCTCTTTATCTACGGGGCGAAACGTACGGATGCTATAGCCTTCGGGAAGATATACACTTGGAGGCTGGTTCAAGAAATGGTTGGGCCAGACCATTCGAAGTTGCGGTTTTTCTATCTGTGTCAAGTTGGACTCCAGCTATATGCTCGTTCGGGTACGTTTTACGTTATGGGTTAGAGTGCGTTGCACGCAGTTCTGCCAGATTGTCTAACCCAGAAGCGTCGACTGCGTGCGACGCATTTGGGTCGACCCGAATGCAATGCACGGTTGAGCAGTTGGTTGGACGATCGGTGCGCTACTTCACCCGTACATCGCATTCTAGTGAGTTTGTCCGCACATTATGACATATCCCAATATGATTAATCGATTTGACCATAAGGGCCTACTATTGTACGATGTAAAAATGACCATAGAGAGCTATTTCGACTTCTTGGCTGAAAATGATATTCGAATCAAAGGGACTCGGATCGGCATCGAAACGATCCTGGGTCACTATTTGGCTGGTGTTAATCCTGAATTGATTGCGGAATGGTATCCAGAACTTTCACTTGAACAGATTTTTGCCACGCTCACATACTATTTTGCCAACCGTGAGAAGGTCGACGACTATCTCCAAGAGAGTGAAGATTGGTTTGATGAACAGTGGAGACAGCAACACATCGATCCATCACCGGTTGTCAAACGGCTCCGCCGTATTAAACGTGAGCAAGAATTGGAAAAAGCTGCGTTAGCTCATGAGTGATCTGAAGTTTCTGCTGGATGAAAATTTGTCTCCCATTATCCGTGATGAATTGGTCAAGCGTGATGACACCGTTGAAGTTCTCCGTATCGGTGATGAGAATGTTCCCCCGTTGGGTACGCCAGATGAAATCATTCTAGAGTGGATGGAAGATACTGGCTATGTTCTCGTTACCGACAACCGCCGTTCTATGCCTGAACATCTGCAAGACCACTTTGCACAGGGGAAGCATATTCCTGGCATTCTTCTAATTCGGCGCGGAGCTTCTCTCGGGGAGATCATCGAAGAACTATGGCTGATTTGGCAAGCATCTGAAGCAACTGAGTATCGCGACCGGATGCAATTTATTCCGCTGTAGCCACGACTGGGTTTGTGAGTATCCCAGATCTTCGATCAAGACCACACAATGAGTTCCGTAGGGCTACTCCAACAGCAAGTTCCTTATCTCTTCCTCAATTGCTTCAGGTGACAAAACGATTGCCCCTTCTAACGTCGGACTATAAGGCGTGGGCGTATGCGCCCCGTTGAGTCGTTTAATGGGTGCATCCAAATCATCGAATCCTAGATCGACCACTTGAGATGCGATTTCTGCGCCGATCCCGCAAGGCGTAAAGTTCTCATCCACAATGAGCAGGCGTCCCGTCTTGTGAACCGATTCCAGAATCGTGTCTATATCCAGCGGAGCCAACGTTCGCGGATCGATAATCTCAATGGAAATGCCTTCTTGGGCCAGCTTTTCACAGACAGCTTCTGTCTTGCCAACCATTGACGCAATTGCAACGACCGTGGCATTTGTCCCCTCTTGAACGATTCGCGCCTGCCCAAAAGGAATTGTATACTCTTCTTCTGGAACATGCCCCCGATTAAAAATCACCGACCGATGTTCCAAAAAGAGAACCGGATCATCGCTTTGCAGGGCAGTGGCAAAGAGACCTTTGGCGTCATAGGGCGTCGAGGGAGTCACAACGCGGAAGCCAGGAATATGCACAAAAAAGGGAAAGTAGCTGCCTGAGTGATGGGTCGCGGCCGAACCGCCCACGCCCATACAACCCCGTAAGACCAGCGGCATGGTGAGTCGTCCACTGCTCATGTACTGCATTTTGGAGACTTGGTTGACCAATTCCCCCATGGCGTCCATGATAAAGTCGATAAACATAAAGTCGACCACCGGACGGGTGCCGGTCATCGCTGCACCCGCACAGAGACCGACAAAACCACGTTCGCTGATGGGCGTGTCACGCAGGCGCTCGGGGCCATAGATGTCATACAGGCCAAGCGTTGTATTGAAGTTTCCGCCCCGTTCACCGATACCCTCACCAACGACAAAAATGGTTGGATCTTGAGCCATGGCCGTTGCCAGTGCTTCTCGGGTTGCTTCGATAAATGTGATCTCACGCATAGATACCCTCGCTGTTGATTTTAGCTCATCTACCACAAATGTATTGTTTTATTCGATATCTAATAGAGACGCCACTTAAACTTCGGACAATGGGACAGCTTATTGTCGAGAGACAATTGTCCGAAGTATAAATGATGAGGCTGTAAGGCAATTGTGCAAGTATCACACATTTGGGAGATGAGCATAAATATTTGTCGATGCACTGTCCGCTTCCGGCCAAGGACTGTTTTCGGCAAATTCCGCTGCATCCGCTACCAGCGCTTGAACATCAGCCTCGATCTCTTCAAAGTCTTCCGCTGGAGCGATGCCATCATCTAGCAAGTGCTGTTTGTAGGTGATGATTGGATCCCGCGTCTTCCACTGATCAATCTCTTCTTGGGTACGGTAGGTACCTGTCAAAGGCATTCCCTCGGCGTGGGCACGGGTGCGATAGGTTTTGCCCTCGATGAGGGTTGGCCCTTCACCAGCGCGCGCACGTCGCACCGCTTCCCCAGCGGCTTCGTAAACGGCCAGAACGTCATTGCCATCGACGATCACACTGGGTAAGCCGTAAGCAGGACCGCGATCCCCTACGTTTGGATTCCCAGATGCCGCCGCAAAGGGCACTTCTGTGGCATAGAGGTTGTTCTCGCAGACAAAGATGACTGGTAGATCCCAGATGGTGGCTAGATTGATGCCCTCGTGAAAGGCCCCGTTGCTGACCGCACCATCGCCAAAGAAGGCCACGCCAACATTGTCCTTTTTCAATAGTTTGAAAGAGTAACCAGCCCCCGCAGCTTGCAGAATGGATGGACCAACAATGCCACTCGTGCCCATGAGACCGACCTCTGGCGCAAAGAGATGCATGCTCCCGCCTCGCCCTCGCGAACAACCAGTGGCTCGGCCAAAGAGTTCAGCGATCACTTCCCGTGGTGGCACACCTTTTGCCAGTGCATGGCCATGTCCGCGATGGGTGCTAAAGACAGCGTCATCGGGTCGCAAGTGGGCACAGACGCCAGTAGCGATGGCTTCTTCGCCGACGTATGTGTGGCAAGCACCGTGGACGAGACCTGCTGCATAGGAGCGGGCAAGCTGTTCTTCGGTGTTACGGATGATGAGTAGTTTTTGGTAGAGTTCGAGATATTGGGTTTTGTTTAGGTTCATTTTTAATTCTTAGTGTTCATAATCAAGTTTCCGATGACAGATGCCGTTCTCAATCAGTGGCGATGTTTAGCGGACACTGCTACCAACGCTCCGTACACGCAACATCCCCAGCAACCGAATCATCGACTCCATAAAAAAGTTGAAAAAGCCGGGATAATTTTTTGCCATATGCTTGGTATAAAAGAGCTGCATGGCCCTTGTTGACTGTTGAGCCGCCAGCAGCTTTGTCTCAGCCGATGCTTTTGTAATGTCATCGGTCTGACTACGGATGCCAATGCTTGCGCCTTTATAGTGCGTGACTTCAAATTGGGGCAGATACATAATTTTATGTCCTGCCTCTTTGGCACGGTAGCAGAGATCAACATCCTCACCATACAAGAAGAAATCTTCATCCCACTCATTTATGTCGTCAAAGATACTCCGGCGCACAAACATAAAGTGCGAAATGCAAAGATCTATTTCATGTGCTTCCTCCATCGGTAAATAGCCAAGAAAGTATTGGTTAAAGAGCTTGGAGGTGGGAAAGAGCTTGTTGAGACCCGAGAAGTGGGTAAACGATGCCCACGGTGTTGGGAAACCGCGGTGCGCATCCATATCCAGTTCGCCGTTGCGCAATAGGAGCTTTGCCGTCACAATGCCAACGTTGGCATTCTCTTGCATATAATGCTTGAGTCCGTGAATGACATTGGCTTTGGGGTAAGCATCTGAGCCAAGATAGAGTAGAAAGTCGCCGTGGGCCTCTCTCAGACCGATATTGGATGCAACTGTTAAACCACGGTTTTCGGGCAGCTCAATTAAGCGCGTATCGGGAAACCGCGCACGCACAAGCTGTGATGATCCGTCACTAGACGCATTATCTACGACAACAATCTCATCAGCTTCTCCAAGTGCGTATAAATTTTTCAAACATGATTCGAGCAGGTCACAGGTGTTATAACTGATGATAATGACGGAGACGGTACTCATCTTGGTGAATGTGGGTGGAATTCCGATCGCAAACTCGCTATGATGAAGCCGTATCATCTACCGTCTCGTGTGGCATTCCTGGATGCGATCCACCAGCATTCTTGGCCAGATTGCCTCCATCCAGCGGAATCAGCGCACCCGTGATAAAGGATGAAGCATCGGAAGCCAGAAAAATCGCTAAACCTTTGATCTCTTCCGGCTTTCCCAAGCGACCAATCGGTAAACCGCGCAGATACGAATCACGTAGATTGGGATCTACCGCCATCCGCTCCTCTAACCCCTGGTTGGTAATCTGCGCGCAAACAATCGCATTCACCCGCACTCCCTGGCTGGCCCATTCGGTGCTCAACTCTCGCGTCATCTGCGCCACGCCACCCATGGCCATGCTGTACGCCATATGACTCCGTCCCAAAGCACTGATTCCTGCAATCGAAACGATGTTGATAATGCTGCCTCTGCCTTGGGCCAACATCCGCTTACCCGCTTCTTGACACGAAAAATAGCGCCCCACCACTAGATCTTGCAACGCCTTTTGCACTTCGTCTGACTGAAGACGAAGTGGATGATTGCGCACCCCTTCACCGGCTACATTGGCAACGATGTCGATCCGTCCATACTCTTGATCGACCTGGGCGTACATGGCGCGAATCTGTTCGACATTGGATACATCGCAAACCACGGGAAGGGCGCGGCGGCCCAATTCGTTGATGTCCGATGCAGTCGCCTTCATACCCTGTTCGTTGATGTCAGCCAATACCAGATCGGCACCGACCTCGGCCAGGGCCAACGAGATCTGTCGTCCCATGCCGCTGGCCGCACCGGAGACCAAGGCGACGCGGTCGGTTAAGTCAAATAAGGGGTGGGTCATTTCACAGAGCTCCTTGCTAATACAGGTTGACAGAATCTTGATGAATATTTATACTCGCGGGCAGAGCATCCAAGTCCTATGAATCAAGCGTTCGAACGAAAGACAGACGAGTGTATATTACTCAGAACGTATTTTGAAAGTCTGACGGAAGAGCTAGCAAACATAGAATTCTTGTTGGAAGCGTCTAAATTCAAACTGCATGACCCTTGATTACTTTACTTTCTGGTAAAGGCTTGAGTGACAAAGGGCAAACCGAAAGGGGCGGAAAAAAGAATCCACCCTGAAAAAACGGGATAAAATGTAAAAATAGTGCTCGGCTAGTTTAAGCAGCGGCATTGAGGCGGCGATGAGCGAGAACGCCTTTAGGGAAATGGTGTGAAACCGAGGCCTTTTTCCGAAAGTCAGGGTCGAGTTGGTCAGGAGTTGGAAAAGAGCACTCGAGAGAACACGGCGCAGCCTGCCGGGAGTGGATTGAGGCTCGATCCCAGTAGCCAGTCGGTATGGGAGGAAGAGAAGCGGCTAAATGGGAAAGAAGATTGCCAGCCAGCAGCCCCAGTTCAGGTAAGCGGAAACAAGCCTCATCGGCATGAACAAATTGACGATGTAAGCCAATCATCTGCTTGGAAGCCAAGGGGGGAGGTTCAACAGGCCAGCGTTCCAGGTAGACAAGATAAATGGTTTCAGGCTGCAAAGTCATAACGGTCGCCAAAACCAAAGGTGTGTTGTAGGCCGGATCCTGAATGACGTAAATCGAGTAGGTACGGTTGGCTGTATCCACCTTGGTTGTTCTGGGGACGAGATTGTGCCATGCTTGATAGCAAATCAGGCGACCACTATAGAGAAAGCGACCAGACGAGTCCGGAGTTGTAGCCTCGAGTCGCTTTCCTTATAGCTGCGAGAGAGCGGACGCACAATATCACCATATTCAGGTGGTCTGCCTTTTCTTTGCGTTTGGGGAACTCATTGCGGCGCACTGTGCAGTTAATGGCTTCCCGCAGGACAAATCGGTCTATGCCGCTTTCTAGCATTTCTCTGATTGTAAACCCGGCATCGACCACCGCCACTTCGTCTGACTCCAGTGATTTCTTCGTCTCTGTCAGCAGCTTTTTCCGAAACTCACTTTCCTTTGTTCCAACCGTGCATCTCATGATTGCCTTGAGCAGTGGCACTCGCTTCCCGCCTATCTCCCCCGAGCTTATCATCACTCCAAAGATGAGCGGGCAATGCCCGACGAGCCGTTGAGTTATAGAGTCGGTTCACTTTCCCTTGCAGCTTCGGTCGCCAGAACCCTGTGATATCTATGCTTTTCACTCGGTACCCTTCTAACTTTTGCCTCCCATTCCCTTTCCACTTCTTCTTGCCACGACCCCAGCAGACTTGTGATATCCCATGATCCATATCGAAAGCTCCACCAGCTTCGCCGGAGCTCCTCATCTTCAAACCCGCTTTCTTTCAATGCGCTATGGATTGCTCCTCGACTTTTCAGAAACGACCCATTCAGCATTGCCCACATCAGACGCATTACATTTACGTTTGTTCCCATCGGCGTTACTTGCAATACATTCATCAGTACTGCTATAGTTATTTCTGGCGCGGTTAGCATTCCTTCCTCCTTTTTGGGTTCTCTACCTTTAGGATGAACTGCTAACCGCTTTTTGTCACATTTCTCATCTCTTTTCTTTTACCAGAAAGTAAAGTTGATTACGCACCTAATTGATCCGCCAGCTCGTTAAAATCACTTGCCACCCAATCAAAGCTAGGATCCGGCGTCAGATCAGGGGAATTGTTCGGCCCATACTCCAGCGGACGTGGAATGAATGCCGTTTGCATTCCCACAGCCTGTGCGCCGCGCAAATCATGCTGGTGCGCTGCAACCATCAACACTTGACTCGACGGCAAACCCAACAGATCGGCGGCCGCCTGGTAGACTTCTGGATCTGGCTTATAATGACGGGCCAATTCTGAGGAGAGAATGCAATCCCAGGGCAAGCCACTGTGTTTGGCCATGTTGGTCAGCAGCGCAATGTTGCCGTTGGAAAGCGCTGCAATGATATAGCGCTCTTTTAGCCTGGTTAGACCTGAGAGAACGTCAGGCCAGGGAACCAACCGATGCCAGACTCGATTCCAATGGTCCTTTTCTTCTTCGCTCAACCCCGTAATCTGATATTTGTCCAATAGCTCGTCCAAAATCATGCGGTGTAGGGCATCGATATTGAGCCAAGGCAATTCGCCTCGCCGGACGCGACCCATTGCTGGTTCATAGCCGCCTCGCCAATCCAAGGCAAATTGCACCCAATCGACTGTGATACCTTTGGCTTCACCCCAGGCGTTTCCTTTCTCTATAATTGTGTTATACCAATCAACAACGGTACCAAAAACATCAAAGGTTAGTGCTTTGATCTCACTCTGAACCATTGAGTAGATACTCCTTGTGTATATGAAGACAACATCGTGTCTTCATATAGCTCTTGCCAATATGTCAAATCTGACATATGATTTGAGTCCTTATGCATCTGAATCATAAAATTTCTATCTGCCAACGGCGTTTACGCCGTTATGACATAGACTCAGAGTGATTCAAGAGGGATTCATGAATCGGGATAAGCTTAAACGCCTTGAAACCAAAGGCTGGAAGGTTGGCTCTGCCGATGAGTTTTTGGAATTGACGCCAAGAGAAGTTTATATGTCGAGACGCGGAACCTACTCAACTTCATTCACGGGTGCTCGCGGTCGTTGACCACTGAGAACCCGCACGACTTCCTCCGCGCAACGCGTCCGCAGATCAATCTTTGCCTCTTCTGAATACCAAGCAGCGTGGGGCGTGATCAGGATACGTTCTTCCTGGAGCATCGGATTATCAGCAGCGCTCAATTCATCGACCAAGACGTCCAATCCCGCCCCAGCAATTTGATGGTTCCGTACTGCCTCTAACAGAGCGTCCTCATCGATGAGTGGGCCACGCGCGGCATTGATGAGATAAGCCGTGGGTTTCATCATTGCGAGAAAGTTCGCATTGACCATCTGATGAGTCTCGTCGATCAAAGGTGTGTGTAGCGAAATATAATCCGACTCACGAATAAGCGTTTCCTGAGCCACCGCACGTACCCCGATTCGGTCTACAGCTGCTTGATCCAGATAGGGATCATGGACAATAACATCTAGACCCAATCCACGCCCCTTGGCTGCAGTAGCCTGACCGATACGACCAAAGCCCAGAATGCCCAGCGTCTGGTTGCTCAGGCGATAGATCGGTCCCCAGCCCGACGAGTCCCACTGGCCATGGCGGGTCGTCTCCACCAGCTTGGGGATGCCGCGCGCCAGCGCCATGAGTAGGGCAATGGCATGGGCCGAGACCTCGTCAATCGAATAATCGGGCACATAAGCCACCCAGATCCCGTGGGCTGTGGCGGCATCAATATCGATGGCGTCAACACCCGTGCCAGCACGGCTGATCACGCGGCAGCGCTTCATGCTCGCAATGATTTCCGCCGTAACCAGATCGAGTGCCACCATGAGCGCATCGGCCTCTTGCACCGCAGCCAACGCTTCGGGTGATGTTAAATTGCCCGTATGGATGATCTCGGCATCGATTTGACTTAGAACCTTTCTTTCAACATCAAGATCGCCAAATCCAGAGAAGGTAATAACGACTTTGGGTTGCATATGTTTCGACCCCCTATTGAAGCTGAATGTGACAAGATGATTGAGATAACAGGATGAATGAGATGATGCGCCAATTTGGCGCATCATCTCATTCATCTTGCCCTTTGGGTTTGTTCGTGGCGGATTCTGGAAATTGTATCCTAAGACTTGACAATCCGTCAATGCGCCCTTAGAATAGTTTTACCTTCTCTTTCTATTAACGACTCATACGTGTACGACAACTTCAAATAAGATTGATTCCCCCAGGAGGAATTCAACAGGAGTTTTGCACTGATTGATATTGATCGGTTTCCTCAAGCTATACCCTTCATCGCCATAGATGAGAGGGATTGAACCTGATTTTGACAGGAAGATTATTCTCATCTATAAGCGAACCAATTATGTTGGCTCATCGATGTAAGGTGTGCAAATAAGTGATTGAACAGGCTAGATTTTAGGGAATTGCACGCTTCCTTCTGATGAGCGCTGATGTTTTCGTGTAAAGCCAAAGGAGAGAATGATTATGATGAGCGAAAAATCGCGCTACATGAGCCGCCGTGGTTTCCTCAAGGCAGCAGCTATGGCCGGAGTCGGCACTGCCTTGGCTGCGTGTGCACCGCCTGTCGCCGCACCAGGTGCCGGATCCGATGCAGCAGCTGTGAATACAGGAGCCAGGCAAACCGTCCGCTACTTATCTTGGTGGTTCGAAGAAGGCAACCGTGGGATCACCTGGAACAACTTCATCGAAGAGTTCAACGGCGTACAGGATGAAATCGAGGTCGTGGCCGAGAATATCCCATTTGACCAGTACACAACCAAGACCATCGTGGGTGCCCAATCTGGAGAATTGGATGGCGACATCATCATGGCGACGCCCGAACTGGCCCCACGGCTAATCCAGTCCGATCTGCTGGCTCCTCTAGACGATGTCCTCACGCGCAACAACGTCACCGATCTCAGTTCGGCCCACGATGCCATGCGTAAAGATGGGCATATCTACGGTCTTGATATGGTGACGGTCGCCTTTGGCTTGCTCTACAACAAGATGCGCTACGAAGAGGCTGGTGTCTCTCCCGCATCCTCGCCCGAAGAGTGGATCGAGATTAGTGAAGCGCTCACCAATCGAGACGAACAGAAGTATGGCTACTTTATGAGTCATCTGGTCAGCGAGCCCTCTGATTTCTGGTTCCAGCTCGAAGTCTGGTGTATGCCCTATGAGGGTGTTTGGGCCGAGGGCAAGACGCCGTTGCTAATCTCCGAGCCAATCCTCAAGGGACTCTCGCTCTTCAAACAGATGTACGATGTTGCCATGCCCCAAGGCGCAGATACGCCCACCGGTTGGCGGCTCTTTGGTACTGGCGACGTGGCGCAGGCATTTCACGTTTCCGCAGCAGTCGGCAGTCTCGAACCCGATTATCCCGAGCTTTATGCACAGCTCGCCAGTGCGCCCGTTCCTTGGGAGAGCAACAAATCAATTGCGCGCATCCATCCCATGATGATCAACGCAGCCTCGCCTGTTGTAGACGAGGCCATGGAGTTCGTAACCTACATGTACGAGCCAGACAACTACCGCCGCATGGTCGAGGGCTGCCAGGACGTCATCTTTGCCCAAACGTCGGTTGCACGTCAGGAATATCTGGACAATCTGCCCTGGTTGAAACCGGGCTTTGACGGCGTGGATTACCTGACGCCCTTCGACGTGGTGGGTGATTTCGTCTTCAACTTTAACGAATTTGGTCAGATCGTGATCACCAACTTTGCCGATGTGCTGAATGGTAGCAAATCGGTCGAAGAGGCCATGGAGATCGCCCAGGGTCAAGCCGAAGAGCTGGCCGAGCGTATCACGTAGCAAATGAATGCCATGCGCTTTACAAAAATGGCTTTAGCGACAAAGCGTTCTTAACAAGTGATGTGGCGAGGGGCGGGTAATGCGTAACTCACCCCTCGCTACCCGCCACATTGCTCTATCTCGATCCACTAAAGTGAGTTCTGTTTGAAAACAGTAATAGTGACATTTGTCACCCTAATTGACAATTTCAAGGGTTTGTAGAGGGTTCGCACCTCAAATTTGTCATGTTGTAACCTTTTTGACGCTAACAGACCCTCAGAGGTGTTCTAAGGACTCGCTTGTATAGGGTTTGAACACCCAAAATCAGGGACCAAGGTGACAAATGTCACCATACGTAGTTTGATTCGTCTGGGAGGAGCAAGAAAAAGTACTGTTTTCAACACGACCGCACCATAATAGGCGTAGACCCACCAAAAGTAGTCTCCTATGACAGACTTGGCGCAGACAACTCGCCGCTCCCGCACGCGTCGACATCTTAATCTTCTACCCTTTGCACTCGCACTGCCGATCGTTCTTTACGAAGGCGTGTTGATTGTCTATCCCATCGTGCAGGGGATCATTGGCAGCTTTCAGCGTATTGAGCTGGCATCCAACAAGGCACCGACCTGGGTTGGATGGGACAACTATGCGCGCATGTTCAACGATCCAGGCTTCTGGAAGGTGATGCAGGCGACACTGATCTTTACAGCTCTCGTCATCGTTGTGGCTCTGAGTGCCGGATTGGCGACGGCCTTGCTCTTCAACCAGCCCTTTCGCGCCCGACCAGTGGCCCGTGGCATGATGATGATGCCGTGGGCTATGCCGGAGGTGCCGGTGGTCATGATCTTCATCTGGATCCTCAGTCCTCAATTCGGGGTAATCAATATCTTTGCCCGCATGCTGCCCGGCGTCACGCAGAATCCACAGTGGCTTCAGGTGCCATCGCTGGCCATGGGTTGGATGGTTTTGATCGCGTCGTGGAAGGCATTTCCGTTTTACAGCCTGGTGATTCTGGCTGCGCTGCAAGCGGTCCCCGACGAACTCTACGAGGCGGCACGCGTGGACGGCGCAACCCTCTGGCAGCTATTCCGCCATATCACGATTCCAGGCATTGCCAGCACGCTGGAACTGCTGGTGGTGCTGGCCTGCATATTTTCGTTCAAGCAATTTACGATTATCTTCCTGATGACCGGTGGCGGACCGTCCGGCGCAACCGAAACCATCGTGATCCGCATTTACAACACGGCTTTCCGCTTTTATGATTATTCATACGCCACGGCATTGGGCGTGGCGGGATTTGTGGTCTCGCTGGTTATCGCCTTTTTCTTCATTCTCTTGCAGGTGAGAAGGACGCGGGAATATGACTGAAACAGCAAGCGTACAGAGCAGTGCGGCTACGATCCACAAACCGGCAGCGCAGCAAGCGCTCCGGCGCAGATTGGAACGGGTCGGTTTTTACGTCGTGGTCATAGCGGTGTCGGTGATTACGATTTTTCCAATCTATTGGATGGTGGTCAACACGTTGCAGCCAAACGAATATTCATTGCGCTTCCCGCCACCTCTCTTTCCCAAAGAGATTACGGTTCGTCAGTTCAACGAATTATTTTCCAACCACCCGCTGGCGCTCTGGCTGCGAAACTCGTTCATCATCGCGTCCATCACGATGCTGGTCTGTATGATCCTCTCGGCAATGGGGGCTTATGCGCTCTCTGGGCTGCGCTGGAGAGGCCGCAACTTCTTCGGCCTGTTTTTGCTCGTCACCCAGATGCTGCCCGAGATCCTGGTTTTGATACCGATTTTCAGCATCTATCGGCGTCTCGATCTGGTGAACAGTTTGACCGCCTTGTCCATCATCAATGCCGCGTTCATTCTGCCCATCTGCATCTGGATCTTGAAGGGCGTCTTTGACACGGTTCCTTCTGAAGTGTTGGATGCCGCAGTTGTTGACGGCTGTACACAACTGAGCGTTGTCTGGCGAATCGTCCTGCCGCTGACGCTACCAGGACTTGTGGCGGTCGCGGTCGTTGCCTACTTTTTTGCCTGGAACGAATATCTTTACGCTGGGATTCTACTTGGCCAGGCGCAACTGATGCCCGCGTCCGTCGGCCTCTCCACGCTCAAGGCAATCGGTCGCACGCCGGTGGAGCAGTACATGGCAGCCGGGTTGACCTTCTCCATTTTGCCGGTGGCTTTCTATCTGTTTATGCAGCGGTATATTGTTTCGGGTCTCACGGCAGGCGCAGTTAAGGGATAGTCGGCTGATCATTGCCTCAACCTTTCTCAATGCCGTCTGTGTAGAACAAAATAAAGCGGGCGCACGCTTGTAGATAGTGCGTTTTAATCTCTTCACGTAGAGATCGCAAAGCCACATCAGTCGAATCCTCAGCTATTTAGCAGCTCAAACAATCCAGGGTCAGGAACTTGAGAATGAAATCAGACAAAGCTATCCATCGTCTGGTTTGCGAGAACGTCTATTAGCCCGACGTAGCAAAGACAAATAAATGCGGCTTCTTGCTGATGAAGATTTCGATCCCATTGACTAATTGTGCGCCGCGGATATGTAACTTGTACACGGTGCTTCAGATCGATATCGAAAATTCACTATATCAGCTCGAACGGTAACGCGGAACTCGTTTATTGACTCACCTCATTCTGATCCCTTATCGAACAACGTACTCTTTGCTCTTGTAGAACAAAAGTGGTCGGTTCGCGTCATTTTCCGCATCGAAGCAAGTTTCCCCTCCGTGAAGACTCAGTATGACAGGCTTGAAAACTCGCCCCCAAACTGAGATGCACCCTAGAATGCAAAGAGAGTTGACAAAAAATGAAAATTGTTCATAATTGTACTCTATAAGATCGATATGCTATTTACCGGATATATGTATAGCCATAAAATCAGTTGATAATATTTTGTAATACCTTTGCCATTGTACTAAAGACATATGCAGAATACTCTTGAACTTGTAAGAATATTCTGCACAACGCAACCTGAGGGAAGAAAATGTTCGAACGATTATTTTGGATTATTGTGGCTCTATTTGCCTTGGTATTTGTCTTCACTACGCGTGAGTTCTCCCGCGGCTTATTTGTATCAGATGCAAGATCCCAAGGCGTGTCGGCAAATGCCCTTGAGGGGCAAGTTGTAACATCTAGTGGCTTACCCATACCTGGAGCCACTGTACATTTGGTTCCTACGACTGCTATCGATATGACGCCGATTACGGCAAGCTCCATCTATTATCCACCTTTCCCAGCCGAAGCTTATGACGAGCCATTAGAAGATGCGATTCGAGCGAATGGCTCAACGTTTCCGCAGGCTACTACTGGGGATAAGGGTGAATTTACCATTATTCGAGTTCCCAATGGGAAATTCTTTATCCATGTTACGCCTGCGGAAGGGGACTTAGCCCATTTACCAGGTGGAGATTATAGTAGAGAATCTGCCACAGAAGAACAGTTGCGCGGCCAATCAATTACAATCACGTTGTCGGGTCGTCCGCCTTCTAATGCCGAATATGTAGGCAGCACAAGCTGCCTTGAATGTCATGGTGAACATAGCAGTTGGAAGAAGACTGGTCACAAACTGGCTTGGGTTGTACCCAATAAACCCTCCCCATCACAAGACTTTTCCCGCTTCCCCAATTACTTTGATTCCCTTGATGTTTTCACAGTGGCCGATACTTACACAGAGGGAACCCGACTTGAGTTGGGTGATCGAGATTCAAAGCGTAGAAACGATAAATTTAAGCTAAGGGTTGCCGAGGATGAGCGATTACCAATCGATTTGGTCTATGCTGATATTTATTTATGGCAAAACGCTCAAGATAATCGATACTATATCACCCTAGAAAACAAATTGAATCTTGACGATCCGAATAGCCCGGTCGATCTACCGATTGACATGCTATATGGCGGGGCTGTCCACCGCCAACGATTTATCGTATCTGTTCCCGAACAGCTAGGTATACGCAAGGCCCACTATACCGTACTGCAATTTCATCCTGATGGGCAGGAGCATCGCCTAAATCGTACTAGACGTCTTTGGCGGGACTACAAATGGCATTATTGGTGGGGTGCGGGTCTGGACGAGGAATACGGCACGTCAGATGATCTCATTCAAGCCCCGCCGATTAATCAAAATACCATTGAGATAATGTGCGCCGGTTGCCACGTCACTGGTTTAGAGAGATACACAGATGAGGAAACAGGAGAGCTTCTGATTAGGGGTGTTGATGATCCCAACGGCTCCTTCAATATTGATACAGACCCGTCACCAGATGAGGTAAATATTGGCTGTGAAACCTGCCATGGACCCGGCTCCGAGCATGTTAACACTGCACAGGATGGGATGGCGCAAATTGAACCCGCGATTGTGCAGCCCGCCTTCCTTTCTTCAGAACGGTCTAATGTACTCTGTGGCAGGTGCCATGATCGTCGCCAAGGGGTTGGTGGACCGACAGTTGGATATTCCCAACCTATCAATGAACAAGGCGAGATCATGATGCCAGGCGAAAGCCGCAAGACGCTCATAGATGTCTTTACTGATGCAGCAAAGAAAGGGCCTATACCCAATCGAGAGATATGGCCGGACGACATCCACTCTAAAAGCCCGCATCAACAATACGCTGACTTCCTCAAGTCTGGGATGTATCGCAATGATCGCATTCTTGTCACGTGCCATGATTGCCACAACATACATGGGGATTCACCGTTTGATCGCTGGCTTGTCTCTGATCCCTATGATGCAACTTCTGCAATGTGCCAAGATTGTCATCCCGTTGATATCAACGAACACATGGACGACAAATTGAATTCTCGCATGAAGGGATCCGCAGGCACAACTTGTCTTGACTGTCATATGCCAGCTACCTCTGTTGCTGGCGGTGATGCGGGAGCATATGGTCGCATGATCGATACACCTATCTATGACAGCGCCGCCCATGAAAAGCTAAATGCATACTGGCAGGGCCATATCGGCTCCCACGTGTTCGACGTGCCGATGAAGACGAATATTGGTGTCGATGGCGTTCCACCAGGGGATGCCATGCCCATACCTTATACAAACTCCTGTGGTACTTGCCACATTGTAGATGAACTGCCGTACAAATAACGATATAATATCGATCTAAAGCCATCCATTCGTAGGATATACTATGAAGCAAACGTTGTCCAAGCAATACCTCTTCGGCGGATTATCTATTGTTGTGGCCTTGGTTCTTACGGCTTGTGCCTCATCCGTTTCATCTATAGTTGAGGAGCCCGTAGCGCTGCCGGCAGGAGAAGCTTTGGCAGTAGCCGCTGTTGAACCAACCGAATCTTCTGCCGAAGAAGCTGTAGAAACCGGCGCTAAATCTAGCGATGATGCCAGCGCAAGCAGCAATACTGCCACATTCATCATTGTGCCAGATCAGTCTGAAGCCCGCTTTTACATTGATGAAGAACTGCGCGGCAACTCTGTCACCGTCGTTGGTGTTACTTCATCCCTTAGCGGCGAGATCCTGATCGACCCAGCTAACCCAGCAAATACCCAGATCGGTGTAATTACCATTGACGCCGCCAGCTTTGTTACCGACAGCAATCGCCGTGATACGGCTATCCGTCGCTTTGTGCTTAGATCTGGTACTTATCCAACTATCACCTTTACTCCGACCACTATCGAGGGATTTTCCGACACCATTGGCGTAGGTGACACCTTCGATATCCAGGTCACCGGTGACCTCACAATCAAAGCCCAAACCCGCTCTGAAACCTTTGCTACGACGGTAACAGCGGACTCGGATGCGCAGGTGAGTGGATTGGCGTCAGCCAGCATTATTTATGCAGATTATGACATTTTAATACCAGATGTGCCGTTCGTTGCAAACGTGGGGGATGAGTTGAAGTTGGAGTTTGACTTTGTAGCGATCAAGTAGGTATTTTCTCAAAAAATGATGGGTACTGCCTATGGAAACATCGAATAATTCATCAAGGATGAACTAGTTGACAAAATAGGTGGTCAGGGTAATGATTGGCGTCTGCACCGCAGACAATTGTTGAAGTCACCAGCAGTATACTCTGACCGCCTATGAACAGCCAACTCCTCGAATTCGACCGGCTCCTCCTGATTCTGTTTGCCTTCCTGCTCGTGAAAGTCTCCTGGAAACTCTACGCTTCGCCTGCGCCGCAGCTGGAAAAATGCCAAAGCACGCCTGCCCTGGCGCTGGAAACTTCGCTCGCCCAATGATTGCCCACACTGCTATCAAGGCTTGCGCCTGGAGTCATACCCAGTCCAACGTGAGGTGGAGCCCTACGCCAGGTGCAAGAGCAGATGGGGACGCAAGAAGGAGATCTGCACCGCCAGTTTCGCCTGCCTCAATCCGCAGCGTGAATACTTCGGCATCACCGAAGAACGCACCCTTCGTTGGGCGACCATGGATGAAGCCTTTGGCAAAGATACCGCCTTACTGGACCGCATTGCCGCGGAAACCCCATACCACTACTTTGCCGAGATTCCCACCGATACTCGTCTCTGGTGGACACGACCGGCTACTCGTCTCCCCGCACGTTCGGGCAGGGGTGCCCACCGACCACTCTCCAACTTTGTCCCAGCGAGCCGGCCGCCTCCACTGTCCAATCACTGGTGGCTGCTTTCTCCGATGATGCCTTCTCTTTACACGCACTCAAGGAGGGGAGCAAAGGGTTGATTTGGTCCGAAATTGCTATCTGTCGCGTGGTCGCTTCTCGCCATGGCCTGCCCGGTCCTTCAGTCTGGCTCATTGTCCGTCGCAATCCTTTCAATCATTCTGACCTCAAATACTTCCTATCCAATATAGACATCATTGGAATACTAATCGGCTCCGGAACCACACCTATGCCGTGCAAACGGCCGCGCCGCTTTAGGGTCCCCATATAGGCGTTCCAGTCTAGAGGAACGTTCACAGTGGAAAGCAATAGGTCGAAGCGATCGGATACACTTGCAAGAGGTTCTGCATCTCGTGAGTTCAGAACTTCATGAGCACCCAATTCCAGGGCCTTCTGTTTCTTTGCCTCGGTCGATGTAAATGCCGTTACGTGGCAGCCCCAAGCGCGCGCAAAATTGAGCGCCAGGTGACCAAGGCCACCGATACCAATCAGGCCGACACTTGCCGTCGGCGAGACGCCCAACTGGACCAACGGGCTAAACACAGTAATTCCGCGCGACAGCTGCCAATTGTGCGGGTGATACTCTGCATGACGCTTTGGTAATGATTCGGCAATGAATCGTTAACGCCCCCTGGCTACACTGGACGTATCAAGTCAATCAAGCCAAAACAGAAAGAGAGTCGCTTTATGAAAGGCAAAAGACCGATTACTTTCCGAGTATGTGCCCCATCGGAAGATTCAATCCTTGTCGATTTCCTCTGGTCGATGAGAGAGGAGTTTCACTTTAGCAAACGAGATGTTGTTCAGGATATTGCCCGGCTTCTTTTTGTCAAGGGCGGCGTTGTCGGTGTCTATATCGACTCCCCAATCGCAAATGAAACGATGATCGGCATGCTCGGCTACTTTCTTGGCGAACCATCCCACCAGTACACCAACAAGGAAGTTGGTTTTGTCTACATTGCAGGCATTGCTAAGAGCCATCGTCATACAGGTTTATTTCGCGATTGTGTCTGTGCTTTGGCGGAGACATTGCAAAAGTCGGGTGTACGCGAACTGCGCTTCCACGCGCGAGTGGGGGATACGAGAAAAACATCACATGCCTATCTTACCATCGTTGCGCTTCCACGCGCGAGTGGGGGATACATATTGGCTCATCAGCCGGTGCAGGCGCTACGCTGCGCTTCCACGCGCGAGTGGGGGATACAGGAGATTAAAAAATGCCAGCCGGAATGCGTACTGCGCTTCCACGCGCGAGTGGGGGATACGAATGGTGCAGAGGCACGGCTCGATATTACATGTGCGCTTCCACGCGCGAGTGGGGGATACGATATCGATCGTTGGGGCACGATTGTTGCAACTGCGCTTCCACGCGCGAGTGGGGGATACCAATACCAACGGTCTGTATTCCCACTTCGCAAGAGCGATTGGGCAGGAGAAAAACCGCCGGGGCGACACATGTATTCTATACGCAATTAGCATTGAGGAGGTACTTACTTTGACGAATCAACTCAAGTCCCCGCTCAGCGTCTCAGTAGTTGAACGAGCCAGCGCCAGTTGATCACATATGTGGTCGATTTTAGGATAAATTGTGGAGCGTGGCTGACCGATAAGTGATGGACACATGCAGTTTCAAGAATCTCAGACTATAACCAGATTCTCAACGAGAAGCATTACTTGATCCACAGCCGCGACCAAATCACGCTACGTGATACGAGCTCTCTCGGAAAGTGCACATCATCCCCGAGGTCGATGGTGCGAGGAGGGTCGAAAAAGTGCGTAAGGGAGGGAGTAGGAAGAAAAATGTCGG
This sequence comes from Chloroflexi bacterium TSY, assembly GCA_019217005.1. Next base: position 14,060 of record JAHBNG010000098.1, on the reverse strand, counting down.
ATAGCGGCAAAAAAGTGTGAGTGGCAGGGAAAAGTAGGCAAGGGTCGGCATCCGTAGTCCTGGCCGAGCGCGGAGAAGTGTGAGTGGCCCAGGGGGTCAAGTGTTAAGCGAGTCGTCGGGCGGCATGGTGTAGCCAGGCGTCGACGTGCTGACACATGGCCGCGAGAGCGAAGCGGAAGAACCATCGGTCGCGGCCAGCAGTGCGGGTCTGGAGGAGATGAAAGTCGTACTTCTTGCGCTTGACTGAGCGTTCAGCGCAGGAGCGAGCGTTAGCATGAAGTTGCCAAAGGTCGCTGTCCCTGGGGATGCGGGTGTGCAAGCGATAGTTGTCCTTGGGATAGGTATAGACGACGCGCCCATAGGCTGAACCAGAGCAATCCTGGCCAAAGTGCGGACAGGTGATCACGTCGGGCGTCTTCGTGGCGGCGGCCAAGGGACAGCGCCACTTGATGCGCAAGCGGTCGGGACAGAAGCCCCAGCGTGTCATGGGCCGCCCGGCGGGACAGATAGGGATACTGCCGTCTAGGCGTATGGAGCCAGCAAAGCGGCTGTGGTCCTGGTTGCGTTGGTTAAGGGGCATGACCAGCGCCATGTCCCAACGCAGGGTGGCAAGGCGATAATAGCCGATGACATCGTGGGCGGCATCCAAAGTGGCAGTCTGGATGGGCAAGCCGAAGATTTCTCGCCCCCGATAGAGCGTCGCGAGCCCGAGGGGACTGTCATGACGATTGCCATCAGCCATAGTGATGACCAAGGGTAGTTGGCAGCGATGCTGGAGCGAATAGGCGGTCAGTTCATAGGCCGTGTGCCCATAGACCCAGCAATGACGGTAGCTGTCCCAGCCCCAGAGGGCGTGGGGGTCGTTGTAGGCGCGATGGCAGCGACAGCGTTCGTGGCGTTTCTTACCTCGATTATTGCACTTACACAGCTTCTGGCCGTAGGGATTGGCCCAAGTGGGCAGTTTGGCGCCGTCGCCAGCCACATGGAGATGGTCCAGGTCGAGCAAGCCCAACTCGACTGAGTGGGCCACGAAGCAGCCGTAGAAGAGCCGTTGCAGCACCTGCTCCCAAGTAGGCAAGGCGGCCATACCAGTCTGACCTGCCAGTAGTTCAGCGACGGCTGGCGGCGCAAAAGGGCGCCCCAGAATGAGCGCGGTCAGGCGATTGACGATGCCCGCATGGGGGCGCAGATCGTTCTTGTCCTTGTGGGCAGCGGCTTGATCCCGCTCATCTCGCCGTTGATAGGGGCGACGAGCCTGGCTGCGGGCTTGCCGCTCGCGTTGCAGGAGACGGTCTTGAAAGTCGTAAAACGTGCCCACGCCAGGCACGTCGTTGGGCTCGAAGCCGCTGATGAGGGCGTAGAAGGGCTCATCGCGCATCTGCCCCACCCACACACATCGAAGCTCGTCTGACCACAGAGCATCATGGCCAGACACGAGCGCAACATGGACACCGGGTCGCGCACGGGTCGTCCCCAGTCTGGCACGTATAACGGTGCCAAAAACGGGTACGCACCATCGAGATTCGTCGCTGACAGCTTGCGCCATACCGCATAATGGCGATGGTCGCAGCGCAGCGCACCATATCGACCCGCTCGATGGCGTACAAACCGCACATACTGCTTGTGACGGAAGATGCTGGTTAACATCCGACCCCCCTTTCTGTTTCCGTTTGGTCGTTCCAATGAGCCCACACTTTCTACTTATCACTACGTCGGAAACAGCTTGGGGTTGGGGGTAAATTCTTAACAACTCGCGATTGGTCGGCCTCGACCTCTCTGGTCTGACATCCGACTACACTTTCCGAGAAAGTTCGATACCTCAAAGGAGGTGCATTCAATGATATTCATAAAGTCAAGCCACGCGCTGCCGCTTGCTCTGCAAGCATCAACTCTGAGAATACACCTTGGTGTGATGTCATAGCTTTCACTTCGTGCTGCCACGTAGCCGTAGGTGTATTCCAACCCTGCGGCTTTTTTTATTGGTCAAGGATCTTTATCTAATGCCATCAAATCATACCATACCAGATCAAGACCTAACCCACCAAGGTCTCTCTAGCGCGGTCGAAGAAAAGCTGGTACCCATCATCGAGGAGGTGATGGATGGCTATGGCCTCGCTGGCTTGGGGATTGGCCTTGTCAAGGGTGGAAAAGTCCTCTATGCACAGGGCTTTGGCAAACGCAACCTCGATACCGGCGAACCCGTGACGGATCGTTCGCTCTTCCATCTGGCCTCGGTCTCGAAGTCCTTTGTCGCCACCGCCATTATGCAATTGTGGGAAGGTGGCCAACTGGATTTGGATGCCTCTATCACGACTTATTTACCCTACTTTCAGCTCAAGAGTGGGGACTTTGAGAAAATTACGCTGCGTCAGCTACTGAGCCACACGAGCGGTATGCCCGATTCGGATGACTATGGCTTGCATCAGGCAGAATCTGACGACGAGGAGGCTCTGGAACGCTTTGTGCGTAGTCTAGCGGACCGGGAGATGGTTGCCGCACCTGGTGAGCGCTATGCCTATAGCAATGATGCCTTTAGCGTGCTGGGCGACGTCATCGCCAAGGTGTCGGGTCAATCATTTGAAGCCTATGTCAAGCGCCACATATTCGAACCGCTAGGCATGAAGGACAGTACCTTTCTGCTTCGTGACGTCTCCCCCGATCTGGCGACAACGCCTCACTTTGGCGCACCCCTCATGACGCTTCCCAATGCTTACCCCTACAATCGCGCCCATGCACCCAACTCATCACTCCATTCAAGCCCGGCCGACATGTGCCGCTGGATGTTGGCCAACCTGACGCATGGCACCCTCGACGGCCAACGGATCCTGCGTGAGGATACCTATGAGACACTCTGGCACCCTGTGGCCGTGACTGGGGAAGAGACATGGGCAGAGACATCTTGTCTGGGCTGGTTTCGGGGGACCTACCGGGAGCGATCTGTTGTGCATCATGGTGGTAGCGACCCTGGGTACTTTGCCGATAAGGTGCTGTTGCCCCAAGAACAGGTTGGCGTCATGGTGATGGCCAATACCTACTGCGCCACCGCGTGGGCTATTACCGATGCTGCCCTGGATCTTATGCTGGGTCTAGATCCAACGGCACCTAGACCGCCCATTACTGTGCCAGTCGGTGCGCGCTTGCAGGCAGCCGGTCCAGAAGCGGCCATTGCGGAATACCGTCTCCTGCAGGCAACGGCTGCCGATAATTATGACTTTGACGAACATCACTTCCCCCACGCGACCCAAAGCGCCATCTGGGCGCAACGTCCGGATGTGGTGATGCCTTTGCTGGACGTGTGGGTGACGCTCTTCCCCGAGTCAGCCGAAGCCCACGAAGAACTGGGGCGGGCCTATCTAGTAAGCGGAGATTTAGCCTCTGCTGCGTCCAGTCTAAACAGAGCAGTGGCATTGAATCCTGAAAGTGAGACGATGCCCAAGTTGCTACAGCAGTTGAATATCGGTTAGCAGCATTTCCCATCCCTTCTTCTCCATATTGAGGTGTACATATAGTACATTCTGACTATTATGAAAAATCGTCTTAAATTGTGCGTTTGTGGTCGCTCTGAACAATTTCCGCTATGTGACGGTAGCCACATCGCTGAAGATTGGGCCTGTAGTGATAGCAGCAGTTGGGCCGAGATCGGCTTTTGCGCGTCATACCGTTTTGAGAATTTGGCTCATAAATTAGCCTCACACTACCAGGGCGTAACCTGCCTCCCTGGAGACCCTTTGCCCGCTCTGAACACGCTGGTCATGATTGCTGATGGGACTGATCTTGAATATCCGATAAAGGTTTATCAGCAGATTCAGGCTCACAAAAGGATCTTGGTTTCGTTGGGAGGTTCTAGCCATTTATTGGGGGGTGGTTCAAAATTAGGTTTACACTTTTGATATATAGACAAAAATCTATATGAGACCGTTTTCTCTCTGAGAACCGGCGAAATCAGAGAATATAAACGTTCTTTCTGTTTCTAAAAGTGTAAACCTATCTATCCAGCTAAAATGAACCACCCCTTTATTGGCTGCGCTATTTTCTCAGGCCCGGGTGATCGATCTATCAAGAACTGATCCTTTACAGGCCTTCAAACATATTCAAACCCTGTTGGCCGATCCAGATGCCATCACCACAGCCGCGTTGCCCCCTCCTGAGACTTTGTTAAAATCGGCTTTTATCTCCCATGCAGTCAAGGATGAGGCCCTGATTATGCCCGTCATGGATTATCTACGCACCTATTTCCAAGCTGATCTTTTTCTCTGTGCTGACTCAATTCCACCAGGGACCGATTGGCAGGGGACGATCATCGCAGCCTTGCAAAATCAGAGCTGTTTTGTTGCGCTTCTATCCCAGGCCACCTTAGCCTCGCACTTTTGCTCGTTTGAAATTGGGATGGCCTACGCCCTCAAGAAACCCATCATTCTTATATCCCTTGACCAATCGCGACCCCCGGTCTTTGTGCAACATTTGCAAAGCATTGATTTGATACGGTTGGTTCGGCAAAAACCCTGGCTTGATGAACAAGATGTTTTGCTAGATGCACTGCTTAAATCGCTAAGTTAATCTAAGTTGCTCCCAGAAAAAGTTCCTGCAGCACCGACTGTGGTTAACGAGGTAGACTGTGGATTGTTCCTGCGTCAGACAATCGAATATTCTGTCGAGCCGAACGAGCGTATTCAGGCGTTTTTGTGTCTGCCCCACGCCCGCAATGATGCACTTCCAGCCGTTTACTGCTTCCATCAGCATGGGGGGAATCGACTCCTGGGTAAGAGCGAGGTCGTGGGCTTAGCAGGCGATCCAGATCAGGCGTATGCCAAGGAACTAGCCGAGCGGGGCTATGTCACGTTGGCACCAGACGCGATTTGCTTCGAAGACCAGTGTGAGGATAAAGAGTCTCCTGACTACAGTCATGTACACCAACTACATATCCGATTGATTCGTGGGCAGACGCTGTTGGGCAAGGTTCTGCATGATCTATCGGCAGGGATCAACATACTGTGGGAGATGCCGGATGTTGATCCCAACAGCATCGGATTCATCGGCCATTCCTATGGCGGTCGCATGGCGTTGTTTGCCCCCGTGTTTGACCGTCGAATCAAGGCCAGCGTATGCAGCTGTGGCTCGACCAACTACCGCGACATGCCAGGCGTTCAATTCGACTTTGTTGTTCCTGGGATTCTACAGCATGGGGACATTGAGGAGGTAGTGCGATTGATCGACCCCGCAAGTCTCCTGATCCTGGGCGGAGACCAAGACAAGTGGAGCATGGGTATCAAGCAAATAGTCCAATACGCGCACACTGCCTTTGATCGTGGTCAGCTCGATTTTGAGATTTATCCTGGTGGGCATCAGTTCACGACAGAGATGCGTGAACGCGCCTATGACTTTCTAGAGGGACAGCTGAAACATGCAAGCGACTAACAGAGCAACGACTGGCAGAGGGCGAACCTCTTGTACTGCACGAGACTTGGGGCGACAAGCCGCCTTATTTGCCCGACGGGCAGCAAATTGATGTGGCTGACAATAGCACGCGGAAGCATTTCGTTTGACGCTAGAATTTGACCATTGCAGACAGCAACAAGTAGCGGATCTATCACTGCAGCTACCGCTGACAATCAAATGGTGATTGGACAGAGACGATGCCCGAAATCCAATTTGGCTTCATCATACCTGCCGACCAATTGAATAAAGTGAAGCGAGCGACGTATATTGAAGACCTCGATCGGGCGTTGACGCTGATCAGTGGTCATTTTGACTCGACTTGGATCATCGATCATCTACAGTTTGATGATGCCGACGTACTCGAAGGATTTACTACCCTGAGTTATATGATGGCGCTGCATCCGCAACTCAAATTTGGCCATACTGTGCTGTGCCAGTCCTTTCGCAATCCGGCGCTCGTCGCCAAGATGGGCGCGACGTTGCAATTTCTGAGCGGCGGGCGCTTTATCCTCGGAATGGGCGCAGGGTGGCATCAGGAAGAGTATGAAGCGTATGGCTATGACTTCCCATCTGCTCCTGTTCGAGTAACTCAACTCTTAGAAGCGCTCCAAGTCATCAAGGCACTGTGGACTGCGGAGCAAGCGACCTTCGAGGGTCAACATTATCAGGTTCGTGAAGCCCACTGTGAGCCACAGCCCGCACCCATCCCGCCAATCATGGTCGGAGCCGAGCCTTCAAGCCCAAGATGCTACGCCTGACAGCCCAGTACGCAGATTGGTGGAATGTGTCGTCTACGGGGATAGCCAGATACCGAGATATGGTTCGTGAAGTCGAACGTGCTTGCACAAGCCTTGGTCGTGATTCAGCGACACTAAGGCGAACTTGGGGCGGTGGCTGCATCTGCACACCCACCCATCAGGAAGCCGAGGCCATTGCCAGAGAGCGCTACAGCCCTGACAACGACCCTGATGACTTCGATTTCGTTGGGACTCCGCAACAAGTAATCGAACAGATGCGCCCCTTCATTGATTTGGGGGTTGATTACTTCATGCTCGACTGCGGTGGGTTTCCCAACCTGACGACGCTTGAGTTGCTTATCAGCGAAGTGTTGCCGGAATTACGTTAACTTGATACCATTGTCCTATCTCTATGAGGATATATTGAAACACATATATGATTAATTCGCTCGAAACCCGCATTCAATCAATTGACCAAGCTCAGTTATCGACCATATTAAGTACCATCCATCAAAGTAACCAATTTGCGATTGGTCAATGGGGATATCAGTCTCAGAATTGATGGCTCTCATATAGTAGCGGTTATTTTGGATTCAGCATTGATTATCCACCGGGCTAGTTTGCAGGCAGTGAAGACCCTGTTCGTTATTTTGCGGAAGCGGAGCGAGACTTCATTTTTGACGACCATTTCGCCAGCGGCCCTATTTGGGACTTCTTATTTTTGGAGATAGTTGAGTGGAAAGTCAATCACTGCCACATGACCATTGGCTAGCACAAACCAAACTACAGCGTCCGCGTCTGCGTAAAGACATCGTCCCCCGTCAACGACTATTGGACCTATTGCACCTGGCTGTGACCTCCCATCGCTTGACGCTAATCTCTGCGCCGGCCGGTTATGGAAAAACGACACTGGCAACCAGCCTGGCCCACACTGCTACCGATTTGAGGTTCATTTGGCTTGCTTTAGACGAAGAAGACAACAACCCGACCATTTTTTTCGTGGCCCTTATAGCGGCCTTACAACAGCTCAACCCCGTCTGTGGCCGATCCATCCAGCCTCTGCTTGGTAATCAGGCTACACCTAATTTGGATGCCAAACGGGTGATGAGTATGTTAATCAACGACATTTTAGAAACCCTACCCGACCCGTTCGCCTTGATCTTGGATGACTTACATCTTATCATCGATCCGACCATCTTTCAGGCCCTTGATTATTTACTAGAGCGGCTGCCTGGACAAATGCACCTAATCGCCACCACTCGCATTGATCCACCTCTCGCCCTGGCCCGCCTACGTGCCCGCGGCCAACTGGCAGAATTGGGTCCCCCAGACTTGCGCTTTACCCTAAAGGAGATGGACGAGTTGTTGAACGGCCAACTGGAGCTTGACCTCTCTCGTCAGGATTTGCAGACGCTCCAAACCAGCACCGAAGGCTGGGTCGCTGGTTTACGCCTGCTGACTACCTCATTAGCACAGTTACCTACTTCCAGCGAACGTACTACCCTCATCACCCGCAAGATGCAGGCGAATCTTCACGTCTTCGATCTATTGGCCGAAGAGGTTCTGAACCACCAACCGCCTATTCTGCGGAAGTTTCTTTTGGAAACGTCTATCTTGTCTGAACTAACGCCCGAATTGTGCCAGGCTGTTACCGGCCAAGTTGATGCCCCTATTATTCTGGAAGAGGTATATCGGCGTAATCTCTTTGTCGTCGCTGTTGACGATGTGGCGTTGGCCTCTGGCCCCACCTACCGCTATCACGCTCTTTTTGTCGAATTCTTGCGGCGGCAATTGGCTCGGGAGCAACCAGGCCAATTAGGTGAGTACCATCGCCGCGCCGCCGAGGCCCATACTATTCCGACCCAGGTGATTGCCCATTACTTGGCCGCAGAGCAGTGGGAAGCAGCCGCCCATGTCATCGAGCAGATTGCAGAAAGCATCTACAGTCAAGGTTTGTTGGATAGATTACAGGGTTGGATCCGAACGTTGCCAACGACCGTCCACACGACCCATCCTTGGCTCAACTATTACTTGGGCGTATGCGTCTGGGGACAAGGACAATTTAGCGAGGCCCAACGCCTGCTACAAGAAGCCCTCTCCGGCTTTGAAGCAAACGGTGATAGCGCAGACGGTGATAGCACGGGGCGGGGCGAGACAATGGTACAACTCTCCATTGCGCATCAGATCCAAGGCAACTTCGAACCTGTTGCCCCGCTGATTCAGCAGGCCTTGACTTGCCCCATTTCGCCCAGCAGTCGCATTCATTTGCATATATCCTTAGCCTCAGTAGATCCAAATTTGGCGTTTTTGGCTATTTTCAGTCGAGATTGCAGGGATTTTGGAGTCATTTATTCAGATTTCGGTTACAGAAAACAACCTATTTCATATCTGAAAATCGCCCAAATCTAACGCAAAAACTAGATATCGACCGGCAAATTTGTATTTATGTCAACTGTTTAGCCAGAATTCTCTCTCAAAACCTGAAATTTGGATCTACTGAGCCTGGTTGGGTCTTCATCGCACCGATTTAGAGCAAGCAGAGACCAATTTGGCGGAGGCCCTTACCCTGGCCGAGGCATCCGATGATCCTGCTGTTCTGCAAACTTTGGCGATGCAGGTTCGCTCTCCTTTTCTTTGCCTACCCAATGGAATGGCTCTACTGGCGCGCGTATGCAGTCTGATCGAAAGCCGCTCCCCCGATCAGATCAGTCCCTTGCGAGCCAATGTAGATGGCGTCATGACCCTAATCCATTTCTGGCGTGGTCAGATAGACGAGGCCATTCAGGCCGGTGAACGGGCATGGAAAACAAGCGAGCAATTGGGTGGTCTTCCCTGGCTCATGGTAGATTTGGGTCATTTGCTAGCTCTGCTCTACGCGCTGCGCAATGAACCGATGAAAGCCGAGCGGGCCATTAACCATTTCGCCCCCTTGATTGAACAGTATGCCGTCTGGCGCGCCCATATGCTCTATCTTTGCGGTCTGGCCTATTGGAATCAAAATCGTCTTGATTTGATGCGCCAGCTTCATACCCAAATGCAGGCCACCGAGCAAGCCGCTGAACTCGTATATGAATAGCCTGCTGGACCTGTGGTACGGGCGATGATGAAAGGCTTATTAGAGATTGCCGATCAGGATTACCCCAGTGCTGAACAGACCCTGCGCCAGGCGAGCGACCTCCAATCGGACGTTCCTGTCTCTATAAATTTTGGCAGTTCCCGTCTCTTGCTAGCCTATCTTTACCATTGTTGGGGTCAGCCTGAGGAGGCCTTGAAAGAGTTAGCCCCCGTCCTGGCTCATCATCAGCAGCGAGAGACACCGGGCCTTCTGATGATGGCTGGTCCGGCGCTCATCTCCCTGTTTCAACTCGCCGTCACCCACAATATCCACGCCGCATTTTCGAGCCTGCTCGTGACCATGCTGGGCCAAGAGGCAGCCCCAAAATCGCTATTTGTGCCTGAAACGGGCGAGACCCTAACCCCCCGCGAGGCAGAGGTGTTGCGCCTGCTGGCGACCGGGGCCAGCAATCGGGCCATCGCCGCAGAACTGGTCGTCACTATCCCTACCGTCAAGACTCATGTCTCCCGCATCTTGGGCAAACTAAACGTTCAATCACGGGCACAGGCTGCCGCTGCCGCCCGCGATCTAAATCTTGCTTAGGCTAGGCCGTGCCTCAAGAAATGTTCCCCGTGTGGAAAATGGAGCTTTCCAAGACGGTATTACGTCTTAACACCTGTCTCGTTGGTTGAAACATTGTTGGGCATTACCACGAGTGTCAGGCATTAACACATAAGTTGTCGAATACGTTTATATTTGTCATAATAGATCGGTCGTTTGAATGAAAAGGTGTTTGCGCGAATGAAACGAACTGACCATGAATCCCCACCTGTTACAAACCAAGCTTCATCTTCCGCAGATACAAGAGACTGATCTGGTTATTCGTGCGCCTATTATTCAACAACTGAGTGCAGGAAGCCATTCTCGATTGACGTTGATTGCTGCACCAGCAGGATTTGGAAAAACCACATTAGCTGCAAGCTGGCTTGCCAATTCTGTGTTCTCTCATAGCGATAAGAGACTCAACTCCTCAGAATCGAGTCAATCGCCGCCCGTTTTGCGTTCGTGTTGGCTTTCACTGAATGAGAATGATAATGATGTTGAGCGATTCCTTACGTATTTTTTGGCAGCTATTCAGACCATAGATCCTTCTCTAGGACAAACAGCCTCAACGCTTCTACAGGACGCTCAAGCCCCTCAAGTTGATACTGTTCTAACCTCCCTCCTGAACGATCTGGCAGCGTTCATCAAACCGGTTGTCATTGTGCTGGACGACTACCATATTATTGAGAACCTCAAAATTCATGAGGCCATGATTTTTTGGATCGAGCATGCGCCTGCAAACGTGCAACTCGTCCTGACCACGCGCGCCGATCCACCGTTCCCGTTAGCCTTATGGCGCAGCCGTAACAAGCTGATGGAGATTCGTGCTTCTGATTTACGCTTTACAACTGCGGAAACAACACAGTTTTTTGAGCAAGTGATGCGGATTGAGCTATCGACGCTAGAGGTGCAGGCGCTGGAAGGACGCACGGAAGGATGGATTGCTGGCTTAAAAATGGCGGGCCTTTCTTTGCGTGAGTATGATGACACAACGCACTTTGTCGAACATTTTTCGGGCAGCCACCGCTTTGTGATGGATTACTTGACCGACGAGGTGCTAGATCGCTGCTCTGTGGCACAGCGTCATTTTCTTTTACAAACCTCAGTTTTGGAGCGAGTTTGCGCACCGTTAGCCGACGCCCTGATGCCCAACTTGTCTACAGAGCATGGTTGTAATAGCCAAGCACTGTTAGACTTTACTTTCTGGTAAAAGAAAAGAGATGAGAAATGTGACAAAAAGCGGTTAGCAGTTCATCCTAAAGGTAGAGAACCCAAAAAGGAGGAAGGAATGCTAACCGCGCCAGAAATAACTATAGCAGTACTGATGAATGTATTGCAAGTAACGCCGGTGGGAACAAACGTAAATGTAATGCGTCTGATGTGGGCGATGATGAATGGGTCGTTTCTGAAAAGTCGAGGAGCAATCCATAGTGGATTGAGTGAAAGCGGGTTTGAAGATGAGGAGATCCGAAGAAGCTGGTGGAGCTTTCGATATGGATCATGGGATATTGCAAGCCTGCTCTCATCGTGGCAAGAAGAAGTGGAGTGGAAAGGGGAATGGGAGGCAAAAAAGTTAGAAGGATACCGAGTGAAAAGCATAGATATCACAGGGTTCTGGCGACCGAAGCTGCAAGGGAAAGTGAACCGACTCTATAACTCAACGGCTCGTCGGGCATTGCCCGCGCTCATCTTTGGAGTGATGATAAGCTCGGGGGAGATAGGCGGGAAACGAGTGCCACTGCTCAAGGCAATCATGAGATGCACGGTTGGAACAAAGGAAAGTGAGTTTCGGAAAAAGCTGCTGACAGAGACGAAGAAATCACTGGAGTCAGACGAAGTGGCGGTGGTCGATGCCGGGTTTACAATCAGAGAAATGCTAGAAAGCGGCATAGACCGATTTGTCCTGCGGGAAGCCATTAACTGCACAGTGCGCCGCAATGAGTTCCCCAAACGCAAAGAAAAAGGCAGACCACCTGAATATGGTGATATTGTGCGTCCGCTCTCTCGCAGCTATAAGGGAAAGCGACTCGAGGCTACAACTCCGGACTCGTCTGGTCGCTTTCTCTATAGTGGTCGCCTGATTTGCTATCAAGCATGGCACAATCTCGTCCCCAGAACAACCAAGGTGGATACAGCCAACCGTACCTACTCGATTTACGTCATTCAGGATCCGGCCTACAACACACCTTTGGTTTTGGCGACCGTTATGACTTTGCAGCCTGAAACCATTTATCTTGTCTACCTGGAACGCTGGCCTGTTGAACATCCCCCCCTTGGCTTCCAAGCAGATGATTGGCTTACATCGTCAATTTGTTCATGCCGATGAGGCTTGTTTCCGCTTACCTGAACTGGGGAATCTTCTTTCCCATTTAGCCGCTTCTCTTCCTCCCATACCGACTGGCTACTGGGATCGAGAGCCTCAATCCACTCCCGGCAGGCTGCGCCGTGTTCTCTCGAGTGCTCTTTTTCCAACTCCTGACCAACTCGACCCTGACTTTCGGAAAAAGGCCTCGGTTTCACACCATTTCCCTAAAGGCGTTCTCGCTCATCGCCGCCTCAATGCCGCTGCTTAAACTAGCCGAGCACTATTTTTACATTTTATCCCGTTTTTTCAGGGTGGATTCTTTTTTCCGCCCCTTTCGGTTTGCCCTTTGTCACTCAAGCCTTTACCAGAAAGTAAAGTTCATGATCGAACGGAAGAATGGAAAAACGGAGAAATACAATGTCTACAACAATAGTATCAGCCGGTGTCAACAAAGTCACGTTCAAAAGCAAGGGTATCAATATAGTAGGAGTCTTGTATCTCCCGCCAAACTTTGATCCAAGTAAGACCTACGAAGGGATTGTTATGACCCCTCCATTTCCGCAGGTCAAAGATCAGGTTCTGGCAAACTACGGGCCTAAGATGGCCGAACGCGGATACGCTGCCCTGGCTTTTGACTACAACAGCAAGGGTGAATCAGATTCTTATGATCCGAAGTTTCGCAATGACGATGACTTTCCACGGAAGTGGGAAGATTTGCGCAACGCGATTTCGTTCCTGGGCAGCCTGCCGTTCGTTGGAGCAATCAACGGGCTTGGTTTCTGCGGCGGAGGTAACATTATGTCTTCAGTGATCATCTCTGATCTGCGAGTTAAGACATTTGCAACTGTAAGCGCCATGCTTGCAACTGATATGATCAATTTTGCTGACATGGATGCGTATAAGGCGCGGATCAAAACAGCCAATGCTGCACGCCAAAAAATGTTCGAAACTGGCGAGCCAGTTGCGGCTGATTACTTTGGCTACACAGATCCCGACTACCTAGCAAAAAACCCGGATGCGGCTCCTGGACAAGTGGAAGGATACGACTACTACGGTACGAAGCGCGGAGGTACAGAGACCTACCCAAACTACAGCAATGTACTTTTGTCGAATGTAGACGAAAGTACCGTCCTCAACCTGGGCGAACAGTATGCTGACAAGATGATACAGCCAGTCTGTTGCATCGTTGGATCGCAGGCTGAAACGGCAATCTGCTCCAAAATGTTTTATGACAGGGTAACCTCTGATAAGGAGTACCACGAGATCGAAGGCGCAAGCCATGTCGGTTTGTACGATGTTCCGAAAAATGTCGAACAGGTCGTGGAGATCGTCGATGCCTTCTTCATGAAACACAGCGAGCTGTAAGACCTCCATCCGAAACTTTCAACAGGCATTAGTGGCTTAATTTACCCGTTGATGCCTGTTCTTTTTATGTCAAATCTGCCACCAGCCTTCATCACGGTCGGCACGATGGATTTGTTTCGGGATGAGAATATCGAATATGCCCGACGCATGTTAGCAGCTGGCGTCCCCACTGAACTGCAAGTTTATCCTGGTGGCTTTCATGGTTCAGAGTTTATGGCACCCGAGGCAGCCGTAAGCCAACGAATGAGACAGGGTTATTAGGTGTTTATGCCGCAAGACTTTGGAGAAGTTAAAGATGAACAGATTAGAAACAGGTTTACGGATATTCATTGGGTTAATTGCAATCGTTTTGTTGGTGAATGGCTTTCTGTGGTCGTTTATGCCTGCTGGCAACCTAGAAACCTATAGTATTACGACCAATACAGCCATCGGCATCAACATGATCAAGAGTGATATTGGAGGTGGTTTATTTGCCGCCGCGATTTCCTTATTTATTTATACTTTACTTGGGGTGGTTCAAAATTAGGTTTACACTTTTGATATATAGACAAAAATCTAT
>JAHBNG010000102.1 GCA_019217005.1 Chloroflexi bacterium TSY | reverse complement strand
AATCCCTAATTCGATCTGGAAAAGCTCAAGCCATTCCAGAGAAATTGACTTGGCAAATTCGGAACTTATTTCTCTGGAATGGTCTAAAAACCCAACTTAAATCAAAACTGCCGCAAATTTGGAACAATATGCTATAATCCTGTTGGTGAGTAACCAGTAGAAACAATTGATCGAGAACTGAACCAACCGGAAAATGGACTACAATCCACAAAACCCAATCATCGTCCAGGGGGACAAGAGCGTTCTCCTGGAGGTTGATAACCCAAATTACCAAGAAGCACGTGATGTGTTGGCGCGCTTTGCAGAGCTGGAAAAAAGCCCCGAGTATATTCATACCTACCGCATTTCGCCTCTTTCTCTGTGGAATGCGGCGGCTTCTGGTATGGGGGCGGATGCGATCCTCGAGGGGCTCGATCGCTATAGCAAATACCCTGTTCCGGGCAATGTGCGCGTGGACGTTGTCGACTATATTGGGCGCTATGGTCGAGTCAAGCTGGTGCGCAGTGGGCACGAACTTCATCTGGTGTCGGATGACACAACCCTGATGGCGAAGTTGGTACGGCACAAGAAGCTGATGTCCTACATTCTGGCTGAAATTGATGGGGGGACACTCAATGTCGATCCAGCTATGCGTGGCCACATTAAACATGCATTGGTGGAGATCGGCTACCCCGCCGAGGATCTGGCTGGATACGTGGATGGCGAATCGCTTGAGATCAAGCTGCGCCAGATGACACTCGGTGATCAATCCTTTACCTTGCGCGACTATCAACAAGATGCAGCGGAGATCTTCTATGCTGATGGAGCCAATCATGCTGGCTCCGGTGTGATTGTGCTTCCTTGTGGGGCGGGGAAGACCATTGTGGGTATTGCGGCCATGAGCCAAATGAATACGAGCACGCTGATTCTGACCCCCAACACTGTTTCCGTTCGCCAATGGATCGACGAGATTCTGGACAAAACCAGCTTAACAGAAGAGCAGATCGGCGAGTATTCCGGTCAGCGCAAAGAGATCCGTCCCGTGACAATCTCGACCTACCAGACGATGACCTATCGCAAGCGTGGGTCGCGCAAGGCTGGTTCGAGTCGTCAGAATGGTAGCGACATCTCGCAAGAGTCATATCCCCATTTTGAACTCTTTGACAAGCGTGACTGGGGTCTCATCATTTACGATGAGGTGCATCTGTTGCCTGCACCAGTTTTTAGCATTACGGCAGAACTACAGGCGCGTCGTCGCTTGGGGTTGACGGCTACGCTGATCCGCGAAGATGGGCGAGAGGAGGATGTCTTCTCGTTGATTGGCCCCAAGAAATATGATGTTCCTTGGAAGGATTTGGAGAAGCAAGGATGGATTGCCGAGGCCGATGTGGTCGAGATTCGTGTGCCCATGCCTGATGATCTGAGATTGGAGTATGCCCTTGCCGATCAGCGCCACAAATATCGGATTGCGGCCTCAAGTGCGGCAAAGTTCGATGTTCTTGATCAGCTGCTACAGAAACACAAAGGTGAACAGACCCTCATTATTGGGATGTATCTCGAACAACTCGATCAAGTCAGACGACGCTATGGCTTCCCGGTGATCACGGGGAAGACGCCTGTACGTGAACGTCGGAAGCTCTATCAAGAATTTCGCGATGGAACGTTGCAAAATCTGATCGTCTCCAAAGTGGGAAACTTTGCCATCGATCTACCGGATGCCAGCGTCATGGTGCAGATTAGCGGCACGTTTGGTAGCCGGCAGGAAGAAGCACAGCGTTTGGGGCGTATTTTGCGACCAAAAAGCAAAGGGCAACTGGCTCATTTCTATACCGTGGTGTCAAAGGACTCGCAAGATCAGGAGTTTGGAGCCAATCGCCAGCTCTTCTTAACGGAGCAGGGATATCAATATACAATCCTCTATGCAGATGAAGTGGCCGACTATCAACCGAGAACATTGGAAGGGAATGGTGTACCACAACTCGCATAGAATTTACGCCTGATCTATCAATGCCTAACGCCAAATTACAACCGATTGAAGAATACCCATTTGATGTCATTCCAATCGACCCACCTGCGACTAGAACACCCGATGAACCACCATATTGGATGCAGAGAACATTTGCCGAGCGGAGGCAGGGGGATCTGGATAATCTTGCTGAGTGGCTCGATTTAGTCAAGTTGGCTGAACTACGCAAGCTTGCCAAGGAACGGGGCTGGACCATCAAAGGTACCCGCAAGGCTGACGTGATCCGGCAGATGATTGAACAGATGGCAACCCCCGAGACGGTTCAAGCAGCCATAGAGCGCTTGGACGATGAACACAAGTGGGCATTGGTCGCCATAACTCTTCTTGGTGATTTTGAATCAAGCGATGAATCTGCATTAGTTGAAGTTGCGGAACATTGGGGGCGCTTGAAAGCCCATCGTCGCTTTTCGACCTATGCAAGCCATCTGTGGAATGAGGGGCTTGTTCTGCCACAGGATCGTTTGGGCGATTACGCATATATACGCGTGGCTCTTGTCGGCCCGGGAATGGATCGTCTCTTCCCACCATTGCTCGCTCCACACATATCCCATTCAGATCAACTTCAGTCAGATAATTCAGCCAGTGATTTGCGATTGGCTGATGCATATGGATTGGTGCGTACGGCCAACCAGCTTGTCGCGCTACTGGAACAACAGTCCCTGCCGTTGCGTACACCCATGCCGCGCCCTAAATTTGAACAAGATTATCGCAATCTGGCTGAGTGGGACTATGATCCTGATGAGCTTCCGGACGTAATTGAAAAATTACAGAAGCGACGGTGGGCCAATCTTACGCTCACCGTGCCACCGCCGCAACGTGCATTACCCAATGAGGTGATTGAACAACTCACACCTCTCGCTGGTAGTGAGGAGCGGTTAGAATTTATCTATGCGCTGCTCGTGGAAAGTGGTCTTCTCCAACCAGGGAGTCCCGTCACTGTCTGGTCAGAAGTGAAGACCGCTTTCTGGCGTCAGAGTGAACTTGCCCAGAGGGCAGTGTTGGCGCGTGCCTATTTCAATTTAGAGATCTGGAACGAAATCTGGGAAGTGATTCGTAGCCAGGAAACGCTACAACTGAAAAGGGCCTGGTCAGGTTATTACTACGTCAGCCTCGAATCGTTTCGGGCAGAACTCCGTGGCTTTCGCCTGCTTGTGTTGCGCATCCTGGCTCTTCTACCCGACAACCGCTGGATTCATCTAAACGATCTGCGCAATCTATTCCAGCGCGCCTGGCCCGAATTCAATCAGGGGTTTTGGATGCCATCTTATTATGCAGGTCGTCACCACAAGAAGGAGAGCCGCTGGTATCTGACAAGCGATGGGAAAACGCTCGAGGGGCAAAACGAACAGGATTGGATGTTGGCGCAATGGTCCTTTATTCAGTATATGCTGATTGGTCCTCTTGCCTGGCTTGGTTTCGTTGACCTAAACGTGCAGGACGGCATTGTGACAGACGTCCGCTTTCATGGGTTGAGCGATACATTCTGGCACAAAGCTGAAGCACCTGCAGGTCCACGTCATCACGTAGAGAGTGTCATCCCCGATGAAGTTGCTTCGCCTCAAGCAGATGATGATGCAGTTAGCATAGAGGGTGATCTCATTCATGTGAATCCCGCAGCGGTCAGTGCCCAAACGCATAACCTGTTGGATCGAATCGGTGAGCTCGAGAGAGCCGATGCAGAAAAGTTTGTTTATCGGCTGGATGGACATGCCGTTCATCAAAGTTTTGAGTCCGGTGTTGCGCTCAATGAGCTTCGGCATCAATGGAATCAACTCCTCGCCGCACCGATGCCGCGAACAATCGAGGAAAAGCTGGAAACCTGGTGGACACAATATGGACAGGTGCGCGTCTATGAAGATGTCACCATTATCGAGTTGGCAGATGATCATGCATTGGCCGAACTCAAAAGTGTGACTGATTTAGAAAAAGTGATGATTGCCGAGATTTCACCGCGCCTGGTCTTAATTCCAAAGACAGCGGTTCAGTCGCTTTCCGAGCAGTTGGAGAAAGCGGGATATATGCCGCAAATCGTTGGTGTGTAAGCGAATCTTTTCTCATGGCCAATTCAGTCAACGCCTATAATCTACTCGATGCCTATAATGCCAATACGCTCTGGCTTATTGCCCAGGAGGCGGAGATTGTTCCGAGTAAGGGTAGAAAACCACGCAAAATGGATCTCATCCAGCTAATGGAAGCGAGATTCTTCACAGCTGCACGGATCCAGAAATCGTTCAAAAAGCTGAGCGAGTTGGAGCGGACAGTGCTCAATCGCGTGCAGTTGCGCCCGGGCATGGTGACGCTACGCTCTTTGCGTCGTGAGCTTTTGCGGGCTGAAATTATTACGGAAACGCCGGAATCGGGACGGTATCAGCGATATAGCCACATGCCAGGACCACCGTATGCTTTGGGTTCTTATTTGGGGCAAACAAACCGACCCGATTCCACAATTTTGGAAGACATTCTCGCCCGTCTGACGCTCTATGGCCTCCTCTTCAGCCAAACAAAGATGGGTGATCATTCTGGGAATCTCTTCAAACTTCAATTTCATCCTGCCGAAAAAGTGTTTGTACCGGCGGCTATTCGTCGCCATCTCCCTGCACCAGAGCCGATAGCTGCACAGGCGGAGTGGACGCCCGCCAATATCGTGCAACAGGATCCAACCATTTGGCTGCGCGCACTTTATCTCTATTGGGAATATGTTCGTCGTCATCGGATAACGCTTCTGAAAAGCGGGCTTGTTGGCAAACGTCCGCTCAAAGCATTGAACGAAGTCTTGCTCATTGGTGATCCAGCGTTTGAAAAGTCATCCACGGAAGCAGACGCAACCAAATTGCTAATGCTTCGGCTCTTTTTACAGGCGCTGAATCTGCTGGAAATCAAGGGTACCCAGTTGCAGATCACCGAGAAAAGTTCGGTGACGGTTCCTGCATTTTGGATGGCAGATCAGGCACAACAACTCCAGATTTGTCTCGGCGCCTGGCTCTTGATGGGGACAACGTCGGAACTTGGTGATGAATATCAGTACTATCACCCGGATTACAAAACAGCTAGATATACACTCATACAAACTTTATATGAATTACCTAGTGAGAGCTGGATTGATTTTGACGAACTGTTAGAAACGATTCAAGGCAAGAACCCTGAATTTCTCTTTTCTGACCGTCAGCAGGTCGAATCCTCTACACGTAGTTATTACTATAGTGGGAGTTATTATGGCTCCCCTCAAGCTCTGATTTCGAACTTTAACCGGGCAGAAGAGATGTTCGTGCGGCGCGTGCCAATGGGATTGCTACATTCGCTCGGATTTGTTGAGCTAGGCTATCGACGCAATAATCAAAAACAGTGGGAAAGTGTACGCTTGACGGAGCGAGGCCGCCAAGTGATCAGCGAACTTGGTGAATCGCTGAATCCGCTTGAGTTAAGTCCGGCGACTCTCGAACAAACGCTTGGATCTCTCGATAGCCATGAGGAGGATTCGACTCTTGCCATCCCAACAGATTCATCTCAAGATAGCGGTGGACAAGTTATTATTCAACCAAACTTTCAGCTGCTGGCAATGGGGCCAGTTCGCCTGGGAACTTTGGCCCAGATCGGTTTCTTTGCAGAACGCACAAGGGCCGATCAAGCTGCCTTTGAATACCAACTCACGCGGGAGTCTGTCTATGAAGCACAACAGCTCGGCATGAGTGTTGTTGATGTTATATCGTTTTTGACCGAAATCAGCCACACACCGCTTCCGCAGAACGTTCATCGTTCGCTGGACGAGTGGAGTGCCCAGCATGAACGGATCGTGTTTCGCAGCGGCGTCAACTTGCTGCAAGCTGTCGATAAAGAATTTCTCTCAGAGTTGCTTCAGGGTGAAGCAGTCGGGGAGCACATTGCACGTACATTGGCTCCCGAAGTGGCCTTAATCAAACCAAAATCGAAATCGAGTCTGATCAAGGCATTGGTGGCAGAAGAACTCTTACCCGCGGTCTCTGGTGCAAATCCCGAAGCAGCTGACCAGAGCATCAAAATAGAAGAAAATGGCACAATCCAGCCGATTCACGCCGTACCGAGTCTGCATCTTCAGGGACGGCTGGCACGCTTTGCTGAGGAAACGAACGGACATTGGGCTGTTACCCCTACATCGATCAAACAAGCAGGTGGGAGCCGCAAGAAGGTATTGAATCTGATTCAGGAGATGGGGCGTCTGCACCGAGGAACCTTGCCACAAACATTGATTGACGATGTTAAAAATTGGGGTGGATACTTTGGCAACGCATTTGCCGAAACGGTGACACTGATCGAGTTTCGCGACAACAACGCACGCAATGAACTGATGAATCATCCAGCATTAGAGGGCTATTTGACCCCTTTCGAAGCTGGAGATCGTGCATTGGCTGTCATTCCTTCTGGCAAGTTGACCCAAGTTAAGAATATCTTGGCTGGATTCGGGGTGTCGGTTAGGAAAGGGGTTGTATAATCGCTCCAATACCCCGTTGACATCTATTTTGTTCCATGCTATACTGTTTATGCAGTTATGCGAATAAATAGTTTTAAACAATTTGGAATGAAGTATGTCTCTATCACCATTTTCCCAATCAAATCCCTCGCAAATTACATCTACGATTGCGATGGCGCCTGTCTATAACGTGTTGACAAGCATGGCGTTGCTTACATCGCCAAACCTTGATAAAGAGAAGGAGCCTTGGCTTGCGGCGGTGACCGCCCGTTTGACAGCAGAACGGCGTCGCCGCAACCGAATCCTCTTCGAAGGGCTTGGAGCCGCTATTTTGCCAGACAAGGAGTATGATAACTTTTCGGCCTATGTGGATGCATTAACAGCCGAATCACCTAAGATATTGCGCGATCGCGTTGGGCCAGATATTTCGCCTCAACTCGACGACTCGTTGATACAAGAAGCCCAGAGACTGCTAAACGATCCGCAGGCGATGCAACACTTTATCACCTCACATCTGCGGTCGCTCTGGGAAGCCGAATTTTCTGCTGAATGGCAAAAAAAGCAGCCAAATATGCGCTTTGCGCTTACCCTTAACGACCGTTCATGGCCAACTGAGTCACCGAGCGCCCTGATTCGAACTTTTCTGCGGCGCGACATCCCGGACTGGCTCCATACACAGTTGGCAGAAGTGCAGCATATCATCTTTGTGCCGTCGCCATACATCCATTTGCACGCCGCATGCTTTGGACACCCAACAACGCTTTGGCTCTTTTTGTGGGCTGACCCTTGGACATGGCCCATGCGCAGCGAACCGATTCAACGTAGCGAAATTTTGGGACCAGCCAGTGCGTTGGCCGACTACACCCGATTATGCATTTTGGAGCTGCTAGCTGTTCATGAAGAATTATCGGCACAGGAGATCATCGCACACTTGGAGGTCAGTCAATCAACCGTCTCTCGTCATCTTAAGCAGTTAAGTAGAGCCAATTTTATCAGCGAACGGCGCGCGGGCGATGCCAATAAACTTTATCGCTTGCAACGTGAACGAGTTGGGCAATTTGCTTATACGCTCTCTCAACTCCTTTCTGCAGAGAACGCAAGACTGGTCCTAACTGATGTACGGTTGGATCAACCGGCGGCGCTACGTCCCTTCCTGAATCGGGATGGGTTGGTGATCAACTGGCCCGCCAAGCGCAAGGCACAGCAAGCGGTATTGGAGTATCTGATCACAAAATTTACGCTGGACGAACGATATTTGGAAGCAGAGGTCAACGGCTTGCTCAAGCAGTGGCATACTTATAATGATCCGGCCTATCTGCGTCGATCACTGGTCGACGCGCGGTTGTTGAAGCGCACGCCCGATGGCGGTCAATATTGGCGAGAGCAGTAAGAGAGTCTTGTTAATGTATACTCATTAGACCGCAATCGTTAGATTCTTCCCTTCGTTCAACAATGACACGATTGTGGTCTAATGATACGAAGATAGACGCTACAAATTCAAATAATTTTGGCCCCTTTTAGGCGAGCATAACTGCCGAATTTATCTAAATTTGTGAGCGAGTGTAGTATATCAACTATCTGTCTATCATTTTACGTATTCTATTATGCAGTTATGCAATTATATGGATTAAAGGGTTTGTCTTCAGCTCAAATTCTATTCAACGAAAAAGGAAATCAAATCATGCAACAGTCTTGGCAAAACCTTCAGAAAGAACTGGAAGACAAGCAAACGGTGGCACACCGTCGCTTACAGATTGGTGAACATCTTGCAAAAATGGGTGATCCCCGTCCAGGTGTCGGCGTAAAAGATGGCGTGCCAGATATTGTGTGGCTACCCGTTTCACCAGGTGGTAACGTGACAATCACGCGGTGTTGGCGACCTGATACCCCGGAGGGCGAAGCCAAGATCATGTACCGTCAGGATTTCCAAGTAGAGCCATTTTATATTGCCAAATATCTTGTGACCTGTGCGCAGTATCAAGCGTTTGTCGAAGCTGACGACGGGTTTGAACAGTTGGTTTGGTGGCAAGGAATGCCTAAAGCCCATCAATGCCAGAAGTTAAATCAGCAATATACAAATTTACCGAATAACCCGCGTGACGGTCTTTCGTGGTATCAAAGTGTCGCTTTTGCGCGCTGGATGAACCATCGACTACAGGGAATTGAACTACCTCATCCATCCGGCAAAGATTTGTTACGAGTGGGTGAAAACGCGGAAATCCGCTTGCCGACCGAATGGGAGTGGCAGTGGGCGGCACAAAATGGCTCAAACGCAAACATATATCCTTGGGGTGCAACAAACAGGGGATACGCCAATACAGTTGAATCAGGGCTGAATCAGGCGATAGCGGTTGGCATGTATCCACATGGCGCAGCAGCTTGTGGGGCATTGGACATGGCGGGGAACTTAATGGAATGGTGTGCGAATGATAAGGCGAATCTGGAAATAATCGACGTAAGAAGTAGTGCTTCCAAGGCGTTGCGTGGAGGTGATTGGGGATATGGATTGGAAAACGCTACCTGTTCTTATTGTGATGATGATGTGCCAGACCGGATTGATATACTGAATGGGTGTCGGTTGGTTTTGGTGTCTAAAAAATGATGTTATTGTTTTTTGCAAATAATTTTATGCATTTATGCAAATATATAAATAATATATTAAGGAGAGGAATTATGCCTCTATCACGTGTGGCCGATAGACAAACGCCAGAAAAGATCTCTCTTACTGAAAGGCCCGGCAATAGTAGAGTACGTACCGAACCGATTCAGCGCAGCGAGGTGTTGAGTCCGATCAACGCGCTCGCTGATGAAACTCGATTGCGTATTTTGGAGTTGCTTGCAGCTTATGGAGAGCAAACAACACACGAGATCACCAATCGCTTGGATATTCGCCGCTCTTTCGTTGTGCGCCATCTCAAACAGCTACGAAAGGCACGGTTCATCACTGAAGGGCAAGCTGAGGGTACCGATACGCGCTATCTGATCAACCGGGCACGGATAGGTGAGGTCGCCCGTACACTGACGCAATTACTCTCAACAGAAAATGCCCAAATGATCCTGGAGGATGTGCGTCTCAAGCTGCCGACTACCTTACGTCCTTACCTGAATCGCGAAGGGTTGGTGACCAACTGGCCGACGGAGAAAAAGGAGTATATTGTACTGGAGTATCTGATTACCAAGTTTACACCCAGCGAGCAATATACAGAGAAGCAGGTGAATACTTTGTTGGCTGCTTGGCACATCCGTCAGGATACATGCTATCTACGGCGTAGACTAGTTGATTTTGGGCTGTTGACGCGTACAGCCGATGGAGCACGCTATTGGCGCGTAGAGTAAGCGGGCTTGACTCATATTCAACTGAGCTGAATCGACTCGGAGACAAGAATCATGAATATAACCATTCGCACCGCGACACCAACGGATTATGCGAAGATTGTTGACATCGGCTGGAGCGCAACGTCTGATTATGGTCTTACTGTAAAGGATCTCATCTATGCCGACCAGCAGCGTGCGCCGACAACTGTTGCGGTCAGATTGATAGCTATGACACCAGAGCAAGAGATTGTCGGTACGGCCAGTTATGCCCAATCTGCACCCGATACCGAGCCACAGAAGTTCAACGTCTGGTTTCATGTTTTGCCTCGATTTCAAGGACAGGGGATTGGGAAGCTTCTCTATGAGAATGTGATGTATGGATTAGCGTCTCATGCACCCGATTATTTGGAAACAGGTGTACGCCCCGACCTGCCACGAGCAGTACGTTTTCTGGCAGATCGGGGCTTTGTCGAAGTAAGTCGAGAATGTGAAACCCATCTCGACCTGACGACTTTCGATCCAACCCGTTTCGCGGCGGATGTGCAGCGAGTAGAAAGTAGAGGGATTGTACTCAAGACGCTGACAGAGCTAGCCGATGATCCGGCTCGCGATGCAAAACTCTATGAGTTATACCTTCGTAAGCGAGATGCGGACATGGAACCGATGGAATTTGCATCTTTTGACGAGTGGAAAAGTTGGTTTTGGCAACTACCTCATGTGCATCCAGATGGATCTTGCATGGCAGTAACCGAAGGGGAGTATATTGGGCAAAGTCACGCCATGCCCTCAGATTCATCTGAACTCGCTTATGGCTATACGGGTGTACTGCCCGCTTATCGCAATCAGGGTGTTGCCAAGGGCATGAAATTACGCGTTTTACAGTGGGCCAAGGAGCAAGGCTATACGCTGGTTCGCTCCTGGAGCGACAGTCGGAATGAGGGGATGATCCGAGTGAATCTGTATTTGGGTTTCAAGATTCAGCCGCCAGTCTTATGGATGAAAAAAGATTTGAATATTCGCCCTATTCGGACGAATTAGGAGTGGGCAAATTGTAGAATAAGGTCACGCCTTACGCTGGCATGACTGATATTGTGAGAGCTGAGGGGCTTATGGGCATTGTGACCAGAACATCTAAAAACCACCACCATTGTTCCGGGGTTGGCTTTCGATTTTCGCGCTCATAAGTTAAGTCTGTCACTTGGGCCAGTTCTGCGCAAAATGCGTTGGCGTGTAGGATGAGTTGCTGATCGGCTGTGGCTAACTGCTGTTGTTCTTCTGCATCTAGTGATTCAAACTGACTTGCTAATTTGTCACGAACCATCAGCATATCTAACATTTCAAAGCCACTAGCTTCTGGATGCTGAACTGCAACGAAATAATGCTTAAGATGTTTATTCTTCATCTTCCATCGAATTTCCGACTGTAAACGCTTTATAGCGGATCTGATATCTGCCCTCAAGCTTACCGATATGTTTTCATCCATAAAGATATTCTACTGTACCTTGTTCGGGCCTACAACAAAACAAACTATTCGTTTTCTTTTATAGAGGTATAATGATGACAGAAAAAGAAATTCTACGCGACCTACTTCAAGACTTTGCCGGATCACTCTGGTGGACCATCCACAAATTATCGTTTGACGCTCTGCGCTGGCAACCAGATGATGAGGCAAATAGTATTGCCGTCACCGTCTGGCACATTTGCCGCTCATTTGATGTACTCGTAATCAAGGCGCTGCAAAACAGACCACACACGGAAGAAGGGTGGTACACAGCTGGATGGGCAGCTAAAACAAACTATGATCCACACGGTATTGGCTTTTTGGGTTGGGGTACGCTGGCTCGCTTTACACGCGCCGAGGTCGATGCGATCCCAGTGCTGACAGCGGATGAATTGCTGGATTATTTTGGACAGGTTAAGGATGCGCTAGACGCTCATCTTGAAGAGATGCCAATCGAAAGTCTATATCAACCTCCAGTTGGCTGGCCAGATCCGTCACAGTCAACCTATCAACCAGAGACAGCTTACGCATGCATTCGAGCGATCTTAATGGATACACGTGAACATCTGGGTGAGATCAAGGCGCTCAAAGCCATGTGGGAACGGAAATATGGATGAATTCAGGAGGGCAACAACGGTGAATCAATAAGTGGTTGTCTGAGGAATTGGGTGGTTTTCAGTTGGTTAAATGGTTGTTTAACAAGCCAGCAAACCAACAAACTACCCAACAAAACCTCACACACCCCAAAAATACAGTACACAATATGTTTCCATCAAATTATGGTGAGCGTGCATTGCTTGTCACTTACCTGAAACCGCAATGGTCCCAAGTTCTGTTTCTCGCTCTCTTACTGCTCGGCGGTATCGGATTAGAGGTTATTCGCCCACAAATTCTGCGTTGGTTCATTGACTCGGCAACGGTAAGCGGTTCACAACAAGAGTTGCTGATCATCGCACTGACATACTTGCTCGTGGTCTTGATCACCCAGCCTGTTGCCGTCGCTCGCGCTTACTTTGCGACGAATGTGGGCATGACCGCCACCAATGCCCTCAGAGCCGATCTCACCTCGCACTGTTTACATCTTGATCCAGCATTTCACCATACCCAAACGCCAGGAGGATTGATCCAACGGGTTGATGGTGATGCAGAGAACTTGAATGATTTATTCTCAGAATTTGTCATCCAACTCTTGGGCAATTTTCTGCTCTTGGTCTCGATCTTGCTCTTAAGCTTTCAGATTGATTGGCGTGTTGGGCTGGGTTTGACCGGCTTTGCAATAATTGCCGTGGCAATCTTGTATGGTTTGCGCGATATAGCTGTACCAGCGCAAAGTGAGGTTCGCCAAGCAGATGCGGAAATGTTTGGGTTTCTGGAAGAGCGCCTATCTGGTACAGAGGATATTCGATCGAGTGGCGCAATTGCCTACACGCTGCGCCAATTTCACCAACGTGCATACACACTGCTACGGACAGGACGACGTGCGAATCTATTGGTCGGTGCCTCCTTTGGAGCAATCAATGTCCTGTTGGTCATCGGCATTGCTTTTGCGTTGGCTCTTGGCGCTTATTTATATCAACAAAGTGAGATAACGCTTGGAACAATTTACCTGATTTTCGCTTATACAGAGTTGCTGCGTCGGCCTCTAGAAGAGGTCACGCGCCAAATCTCGAATCTACAAGAGGCCACCGCCAGCCTACTTCGAATTCGTGAACTGTTCAATCATCAACGAACGATGCAAGATAGTCCAGGTGTCGCTCGATCGACGGAAGCACCAACGATCACCTTTAATGCCGCCTCGTTTGGCTACCAGCCAGATAAACTCGTGTTACACGATCTGACGTTTGACATTCCATCCGGCACAACGCTGGGACTACTCGGGCGAACGGGAAGTGGGAAAACGACTCTGACTCGTCTCCTGTTCCGTTTGTATGATCCATTGTCTGGAACCATACGTCTCAATGAGCATGATTTGAGAACGTTTCGTCTGCGCGATCTACGCCAGCGTATCGGATTCGTCCCGCAGGAAGTCCAAATATTTCACGCCACGGTTCGTGATAATTTGACCTTGTTTGACTCTGCCATCTCTGATCAACAGATCGAGCAAGTGTTGCGAGAGTTGAGGTTAGGAGATTGGGTTCGCCGGCTGCCAGACGGTTTGCAAACAGTGCTTGCGCCAGACGGCACGGATCTTTCGGCTGGTGAGGCGCAACTGCTCGCGTTTGGTCGCGTCTTCTTACGCGATCCTGATATCGTGATCCTCGATGAGGCTTCAGCACGCTTAGATCCAGCCACGGAGCGTCTGATTGACCAGGCAATAGAGCGTTTGTTGAAAGGGCGAACGGCCATCATTATTGCTCATCGTTTGTCAACCGTAGAGCGAGTTGATCAGATTATGATTTTAGATCAAGGAAAGATCCGTGAATTTGGGGCACGTGAACGATTGGCCGCTGAACCGAATTCACGTTTTGCCCAGCTACTGCGGAGAGGTCTGGCGGATAGTGGCTGTCTGGTAAGTGATAGGTAGTCAACGACCGCAAGATTCTCAGGCTACGACCAGAGTCTATACAAATTGCGTCACTTAACCCGCAGCCACGACCGCCTAGTAGAGGTGTTGATATGAAACCATTCTGGTATATCTGGCAATTAGCCCGCTTTCGTTTTGGATTGTATCTCGTCAACGGATTGTTAACAAGCATTCTCTTCTATCTTTTTCCGCTCGTACCGGGCCTAATTGTGCGCGAGATTCTTGACAGCTTATCAGAGCATGCCCAACTTAGCATAAGCATATGGGGACTCTGCGCGCTGTTCATCGGAACGGCCCTTGCGCAATATTCGCTCACGCTTGGTTCAATTGCTGCTGACCTAACACAGTTCTTCGCTGTGGGAGCGCTCGTACGGAAAAATCTTCTCGCTCAGATTCTTCAGCAATCGGGGGATCGTCCATTACCGGCATCCTCTGGTGAAGCCATCGGGCGATTCCGGGACGATGTGGATGGGATCCTTGACTTTCTCGGCTGGACCTTCGACCCTCTTGGGCAGGCCATCATGTTGATTGTTGCGCTTGGTGTGCTTGTTTCGATCAATCCACTCATCACACTCACCGTGGTTGTGCCGTTACTGGTTGCGTT
Source organism: Chloroflexi bacterium TSY (assembly GCA_019217005.1). The sequence continues at coordinate 40,805 of JAHBNG010000102.1, read as the reverse complement.
GGTGATCATTCACCGAGCAACCAAACGCATTCAGTCCTATCGACGCCGCAATCAGGAGGCAATCGCTGCTGTCACTGGCTTTCTCGGTGAGATATTTAGCGCCATCCAAACGATACAAATTGCAAGCGCCGAATTACGCACAGTTTCCCATCTAAAATTCCTCAATAAAGAACGCCACAAAGCAGTACTCAAAGATCTTCTTTTTACCCAAATGCTTGACTCAGTTTCCATCACAACCGCTTATCTCGGTACGGGCACCCTCTTGTTTGTCGTTTCAAACGGTATGCGCGGGGGAAGTTTTACCATAGGCGATTTTGCCTTGTTTATCTCCTATCTTGGCTGGCTGACCCAAGCCACTAGCTTCTTCGGCAATTACCTGACGCTCTACCGCCAAATGGGCGTATCGCTAGAGCGGCTCTTTACACTATTGCAAGAAGCACCGCATGAGACACTTGTGGAGCATGATCCGTCTTACCGTTCAGGTAGACCCAGTAGATCCAAATTTGGCGTTTTTGACTATTTTCAGTCGGGAGAGAAGGGATTTTGGGGCCATTTTTTCAGATCTCAGTTGCCAAAAACAGCCAATTTCATATCTAGAAATCGCTTAAATTTTACGTAAATGCTAGGTATTGACTGGCAAATACGTATTTATGTCAACTAATTAGCCCAAATTCTCTCTCTAAACCTGAAATTTGGATCTACTGAGACCACCAGAAGTACCGTATATCTCCAAAACGGAAGACGATCTTTTAGAACGACTTGATGTTGAGGGGTTGACCTACAGCCATCCAGATTCCACGCGCAGAATTGAAAACATCCATCTACAGATCGCGCGAGGATCGTTTACAGTTGTCACGGGACGCATTGGTTCGGGAAAGACAACCCTTTTGCGCGTGCTTTTGGGTCTGTTGCCAAAAGAGAGTGGGATGCTGTATTGGAACAAAAAGCCTGTCACTGATCCAGCCACCTTTTTTGTACCGCCAAGATGTGCTTACACACCACAAGTACCGGTGCTATTCACCGAGACGTTAAAGGATAACTGTCTGCTTGGATTGCCAGAACACCAAGTTGATCTTCAAGCCGCACTTCATGCAGGGGTACTCGAAGATGATGTACAAACATTAGAAAATGACCTGTACACGTTGGTTGGTCCACGAGGCGTCCGTCTTTCGGGAGGACAGGTACAGCGGACAGCGGCGGCGCGCATGTTCATACGTAAACCAGAGTTGATTGTTGTTGATGACTTGTCGAGTGCCTTGGATGTAGAAACGGAACAGACGTTGTGGAATCGGCTTCTTGCAGGGCGGGAAGTCACTTGTCTGGCGGTCTCCCACCGCCCCGTTGCCCTACGCCGAGCTGATCACATCATTGTTCTCAAAGAGGGACGAATTGAGGCTGAAGGAACATTGGATGTACTTCTGGCCACATGCGAAGAAATGCGGTTGTTATGGCAGGGAGAACAATAGATAGTCCCACACGACTTCGGTACCCTGGCCAAAATATTGGGCGCACTTTCCGGCTTCTTGCGTTCGTCGATTGGAGGGCGAACGTACTTCAATCACCAATTCTGGACTCTTCATCAGCGTGGGTCGATTGCGGGGTCCATGGGGCTGCACATGCTCTCGCAAGCGTTGCCATGAGATTAGACATGCGTCTGGTTTCACGGTGCTTCCATCCGCGAGCAAACATTCCAATTGGTCCGGTAATACCTGACCAAACCCCGCCTTTCGTGCCGATAGACTCAGCGCATCCTAAATTGTTCCGATCAATGTACGTTCTACGGGATCTGTCATTTCTTGCCACACCAACCAGCCATTATAGAGCTCCACAGATTCTTCGTCGAGATACTGCTCGGCATTCTCGATGGTATAGGGTCCACGCTCGCGCGCCATGGCTTCTTGCGGATCATTCAGCCATTCTATGTGGTGGATGTCATTCACAGGAGAATCTTCACGCGTGGTGGATGTCTCTACAACTTTTGTGATTGAACTCATTATCCTTTCCTTGACTTTCGGCCCAAAGGCACAAGCGATCAGATAGTAAGTATATGATTCAGAAATTCATCTGTCAAAATGGGTCTAGAACATCATGTTATTGTTGACACGAAGGGATCCATTCCCAGTATAGATGTTCAGATAATGCTTTTCCACACGAAACAGAAGCTTGTCAGCATTTCAGCTGGTCAGCTCGTCAGCTCTCTGGCTGACCGGCTGAAATGCCATCAACGACAAGAAAATCTTTTCTGAAAGGCTATAGCTCCGATTCAAGCTGGGATCGTTGAAGTCGCCGCTTCACCCACAACATCATCCAGCATATCTGGCAGTTCCTGTTCAATGCACCGAATCCGCGGATAGGCATATCCTATTAACGCGATCAGAACGAGTCCCAAGCCCATACAAACCCGGATCAGCCCCATGCCGCGCCCCGGTCCTATGCCAAGATAGGGACCAAAGAGCGACGCCAGCGTCCCACCTTGCATCATCAATGGCTCAAAAACCTGATCGGCCAGCCAACCAGCAATGGGATAGGCTGGAGCTTCCATCAATAGGCAAAGTGCACCAATGATGCTGGAGACACGTGCTTGCATTGCAGGTGGGGTTTTGATCTGTGAGATGGGACGGATTGAGGCAACAAGGCCAGCGAAACCGAACCAGAACACAAATTGACTGACCGCGATCACGAGGGGTGAAGTGGACCAACCCCCAACAATTGCAGCAATGCCTTCCACCAGACTAAATATAACGACACCTGAAATGCGAGTGCGAAAACCATCCCAGGTACTCATGACAAGTCCACCGACCAATAAACCAGCTCCACCAACAGCCATGACAATCCCAACCCATTCAGGGCCGGCCAGGGATAAGACCAGGGGAATGGTCAAAATCAGCCAGGCGTTGGCAGGGAAATTGCGTAAGGCGCTCATGACGGTGAGTCCCAATAATCCAGGTCGGAGGCGCAAATAGTGCCAACCGGCCAACCACTCTTGCCAGAGGGTATCGCCACTTTGTAGAGACTTTGGCGCTGGAGGTGGCTGTGGAATGCGGACCATCCAGAGGGTTACGATTGCGACGAGAAAGGTGGCCAGATCAATGAAGATGATTACTGGCAAACCGACGACAATGATGAGCCACCCAGCCAGCAGCGGCGCGCTTAGATGACTGACAGCTCGACTCGTTTCGGCCATCCCCACAGCGCGCCCAAGCTGTTGTTTGGGCACGAGTAAAGCCACCGATGCATCATAGGCTGGTCCTTGAAACGAGGCAATGACAGAACTGACGATGGTAACGGCATAAATGTGGTAGACAGCCAACTGGTCAGTAAACAGCAACAGGGCAATGATGAGTGTGCTAAGCGCCTGCCCCGTGTTGGCTAGAATCAGCACCCATTGCCGATTCCACCGATCAACCAACGTCCCTGCAACTGAACCGATGAGCGCCATTGGCAACACGTAGAAAAAGGTGGTAAGTGCAAATTGGCCTGCAGAGCCGGTCTCTTGGAAAACCCAAACCCCTAATCCGAAGCCGGTCAGCCCCGATCCGAGTGAAGAGACGAGTTGGCCAAACCAGATGATGGCAAAAGTATGCATGCCGCGTGGGGGTGTTAAGAATTTCATGGGTAACTCCTTGATTGTTAGACGGTGGCGCGAAATAGAATCTTGCAATCCAACGATACTCTTGACTGGAATCACGCAATACGAATATCCCGCGAATTATTTGTTTTTGGAGCAGTTCTTTACCAATAAATCATGATAACTCTAAACAAACCAGGTTTCTGTCAGAAACCTGGTTTGTCAGCTTGTCAGAACTTACTTGACAGAACAGAAGTCTCAGTCGATCCAAAATGTGTCTTTTATTCGCGGAGGGAGCATTCTCTATTACACGCAGTAGACATAATCCTGCATTTCTCAGTCAAAACAGACTCGAGCGGGCCAAATGGTCCGAGATTCTCTACTGCGTCTTTTTTCGCCATTTGAACGCTCTACCTCTGAGAAATCCTACTGCGTGTAATCTCTAATGCGGCTCTACTCGACTGTGACCGGCGTTAGAGAACGCTGCGCCATGTATGGCGACTCCGCAGGAATTTGGATCTACTGAGTCTAACCGTGGGTCTGATACGCGGTATGGTAAGTTAGGGTTGCGCACTCAAATAAGAGGTCGATTTGGTCCAGTCCAGTGGCGTCTTGATAGCTGATCAAGAGCATGGATTTGCCATTCATCTCAATAGGCTTTTTGGGTAGGACTCTCATGCGGGGATGGGCGCGCCAGAATTGTTGAACTTCTGGAACGAAGAAGGCAATCGCGGCGAGATTCGATTGATAGGTCCACTGATGGCAGTTGGTGCAGGACGTCCAAAAGCCATGGGTGCCTGGCATTGCTGGTGCCATGTCGGCAAAAGCGGCGGGCATATGCGCGTTGGGTGAAAGATGCAATTGTGTTTCATGGCCACATTTGGCACAGGCAATAGATCCCTGGGCCAGCCCTTGCTGAAAATAGGCGTGATACCATTTGGCGAAGCGTGTCAAGGCCGTTCGATAGCCGCGAATGCCGTTGAACAATCCCGGCGTATCCGTCCCGAACTCGGTTTCACAGGCGGCGCAGCGTAGAGCCAGCGAACTATCTATGCCCGATGCCAGATAAGCTTGCAGCCGCTGACGCCCACAGCACGGACACCACATGCGTGTCTCCTGCCAGATGTCGTCTGGTGTGACCAGGCCGAATGCCGCGGCATCCTCTTGTAAATCGGTTGTTAAGACGCGACGTAGTGCAAGCTTGCCCCGCTGTATCCGCTGTTCGACGGCACCTTCGGTCAGGCCTAACTGGCGGGCGACTTCGACTTGAGGTGATTTGTGGATGTATCGCTCGATCAAGACAGTGCGGGTGAGTGGTGGTAACAGTGCCAACGCCTGATCAAGTAGCGTGGCGAGCTCATTGCGATCAAGTTCGATCTCAATATCAAATGTTCCGGCGATCAGATCGCTTGGCGCAGCAGACCCTTCTTGAACATCAAAAGTCGGTTCGGTAAACAGTGCGCGGCGACGTCTCACGCCGCGCAGCCATTGCCGACAACGATTGCGAGCGATGCCTTCCAGCCACTGGATATAGCGCTCTGGATCGCGCAACTGGTCGATCTTTTCCCAGGCAACGATCAACGTTTCCTGGACAAGATCCTCGGCAACTGTCGAATCGCCTGTCAGATAGGTGCAAAGCTGAAGTAACCGCCCGCGCTCGACTGATGAGAGCATCTCAACTGAATGTTGTTGACTGTTTATTGTAGGATTCAAACAGTACCTCCCTTGTGGCTATGAATGCACATCCCAGACAACAGTTTCAGGAACAGAAAACTTCCTGCATAAAAGTTGTAGGAACAAAAAGTAGAATCTTCTACCTTCTAAGTTGCCACAGCCATCATAAATCCTACGCACATTTAAGCGAATCTTGTAAAAACTTTACTTTCTGGTAAAGGCTTGAGTGACAAAGGGCAAACCGAAAGGGGCGGAAAAAAGAATCCACCCTGAAAAAACGGGATAAAATGTAAAAATAGTGCTCGGCTAGTTTAAGCAGCGGCATTGAGGCGGCGATGAGCGAGAACGCCTTTAGGGAAATGGTGTGAAACCGAGGCCTTTTTCCGAAAGTCAGGGTCGAGTTGGTCAGGAGTTGGAAAAAGAGCACTCGAGAGAACACGGCGCAGCCTGCCGGGAGTGGATTGAGGCTCTCGATCCCAGTAGCCAGTCGGTATGGGAGGAAGAGAAGCGGCTAAATGGGAAAGAAGATTGCCAGCCAGCAGCCCCAGTTCAGGTAAGCGGAAACAAGCCTCATCGGCATGAACAAATTGACGATGTAAGCCAATCATCTGCTTGGAAGCCAAGGGGGGAGGTTCAACAGGCCAGCGTTCCAGGTAGACAAGATAAATGGTTTCAGGCTGCAAAGTCATAACGGTCGCCAAAACCAAAGGTGTGTTGTAGGCCGGATCCTGAATGACGTAAATCGAGTAGGTACGGTTGGCTGTATCCACCTTGGTTGTTCTGGGGACGAGATTGTGCCATGCTTGATAGCAAATCAGGCGACCACTATAGAGAAAGCGACCAGACGAGTCCGGAGTTGTAGCCTCGAGTCGCTTTCCCTTATAGCTGCGAGAGAGCGGACGCACAATATCACCATATTCAGGTGGTCTGCCTTTTTCTTTGCGTTTGGGGAACTCATTGCGGCGCACTGTGCAGTTAATGGCTTCCCGCAGGACAAATCGGTCGACGTCGCTTTCTAGCATTTCTCTGATTGTAAACCCGGCATCGACCACCGCCACTTCGTCTGACTCCAGTGATTTCTTCGTCTCTGTCAGCAGCTTTTTCCGAAACTCACTTTCCTTTGTTCCAACCGTGCATCTCATGATTGCCTTGAGCAGTGGCACTCGCTTCCCGCCTATCTCCCCCGAGCTTATCATCACTCCAAAGATGAGAGCGGGCAATGCCCGACGAGCCGTTGAGTTATAGAGTCGGTTCACTTTCCCTTGCAGCTTCGGTCGCCAGAACCCTGTGATATCTATGCTTTTCACTCGGTACCCTTCTAACTTTTTTGCCTCCCATTCCCTTTCCACTTCTTCTTGCCACGACCCCAGCAGACTTGTGATATCCCATGATCCATATCGAAAGCTTCGCCGGAGCTCCTCATCTTCAAACCCGCTTTCTTTCAATGCGCTATGGATTGCTCCTCGACTTTTCAGAAACGACCCATTCAGCATTGCCCACATCAGACGCATTACATTTACGTTTGTTCCCATCGGCGTTACTTGCAATACATTCATCAGTACTGCTATAGTTATTTCTGGCGCGGTTAGCATTCCTTCCTCCTTTTTGGGTTCTCTACCTTTAGGATGAACTGCTAACCGCTTTTTGTCACATTTCTCACCTCATCTCTTTTCTTTTACCAGAAAGTAAAGTAAAAATAGCAAATTCGGATTGCAGAGTCGTACACAGCACTCGACATTTTGATCGATTAATGTAGGTCCTGTCTCCGGCAGGACAAGTGTCAAGAGCCTAACCTTTTCAAGTGAAGATCCGCAGACTTGGCACTCGTCACACAGGGATGTGGACCTACGATTTAATTGTCTCCAACCTATCAAAACTTGGATGACAGTAGTAGTTCAATAAAAATTGACGATTGACTTAGCAGTTCACCTATTCAGAAGAGCGGGCTGCCATCATGGCAAGACCACTCGTCACGCTGCCAAAGATGTCTGACTGAACAAACTGGGCACTGGGGAGTTCTCGCTTCAACATAGACTGCATCATGGGAATATTTGATGAACCACCCGTGGAAACCACCGTAGCGATAGTTTCTTTGGCTATCCCAGCGCTTTGAATTACCTCACGTACGGCACGACGAATCTCGGCTATCTCGTCCAGAATCGCGTGATTGAACACTTTACGGGTAATCTCAATATCTAAATCAATGGACTGAGCCTGCATGGCGAGTTTGGTCTGACGTTGCTTTGAGAGTTGGCGTTTCGCCTGTTCAATCTTTTCAAAGAGGGCGAAGCCATAGTTTTGGGTAGCTAGGCAGTTGAGGGCCTGAAATGTTTGCGGATCGTCCCCATACTGTATGGCACGTTCGATTGTCTCTAATGATTCATCTCGTGAAAGCATCGGAATTGTCTGCCAACGATATAAGAGTCGAGACATCGATTCCGGCATGAATAGTGGGCGACCGTTATACGATGTATCTATCTTGGTCGTTGTGCCAAAAAAAGGTGCGATAACGCTTTTCATTAACGCACTATCTAGATCATCACCACCGATCAAAACGCCTCGAGTTGCCAGCACTTCGTAATCATATGCATTCTCGTTTTGAGGAGTCTGCTGGGAGAGATGATTTTTGATGATCGTAAGATCAAGCGTACCACCACCAAAATCAAAGATGAGACAAGACTCTGGTTTGTCTATTTCACTCAGATAAAAATGGGCGGCCGCAATCGGCTCACGCACAAATGTTGTCTGTTTGAAACCAGCCAACGCGGCAGCTTCCTGCAAACGCTCCTCCGCCACCTGATCTTCTGTTGGGTTGTCTGAAAACTTGACCGGACGACCGAGGACGACTTTATCAACATCAGTCTGGAGGGTGGATTCGGCGCAGCAGCGTACGTGTGTCAGAAGCAAAGCAATCAACTCTTGAATTCTGTAATATCGACCAAAGATCTTGGTGCCTTCATACCAGCTTGTCTGTAACCCCGTTTTTACTGACTGAAGCAATCGTCCGCGTCGACCTACATCTTCGTCAACGACTGCATCCCAAATGACCGAAATGGGATCCTTTCCGCTGCTGAAGGTCGCTTCAATTGTGCCAACATATTTTTCCTCATAGATAGCTGGACGGCCTGTATCTTCCGCCAAAAACGTCTTAACTGCATCGATGCCCAGCCTGTGCTTGTGATCACGGTCGATGTAAACCATCGATCGCAAAATATGCGGGCTTTGGTCACTCGCATCAAGCGGAATAAATCTTAAATTCTTGCCATCATAGATTGCTGCAGATGTGTTCGTGGTTCCGAAATCAACGCCAATTCGCATATAGATATTTCCCCGTTTTCACATACGGCTATTCTGGATAGTGCGACCCCTCCAACTGTTTGCCTTCTTCCAGCACAATCACCTGATCCGCATGGCGCAACGCAACGGGGCGGTGAGAAACAGCCAGGATTGTCCGTTCAGCCTTGTTTGCCAGCAGGTGTTCCCACAGCAAGATTTCTGTTTCTACATCCAACGCGCTGGACAGGTCGTCAATGATCAAAAATTCTGGTTCACGAACCAACAGTCGTGCGGCTGCCACCCGTTGCTGTTGTCCACCAGACAGCTTGACGCCACGCGGACCAACGCGTGTGGCGAGCCCTGCTTCCAACTGGGCGATATCCGGTTCCAGTACTGTGGTATGGATGGCTTGGTCCAGCACTGTTTCGCTGTGCGGCAGGCCCAGCAGGATGTTATCCAACACGCTATCGCTGAAGAGACGGGGTGTCTGGGCCACGTAAGCGGAGCGGGGCGGAACAAAAAATCTAGATGGATCAGCAATAAGAGTTCCATTCCAGCGGATCTCGCCCATGTCTCTCGGCAACAGTCCCAGGAGCACCTTCAGGAATGTTGTTTTGCCTGCGCCCACTTCACCTGTGATGATTGTAACTGAACCCCGATTCAGTTGCAACGACAGATTCTGAATGCCGCGTCCACTGCTGGGAAAAACATAGGTCAGATTGTCGATGGATAAGGTCTCCAGGCGGTCGTGTACCGATTTTCGGGGATGGGTCAGCACAGGCGCTGCGCCGCGTTGATAAATCGGGCCATGATGCACCAGTGCAGCCCCTGGCAGCTCCTGCGTCGTTTCAATAAGGCGTTGGAAGGCAACAGCAGCCTCCCGATATTCAGTCAAAGTCATGCCGACGATGTATACCACATCATTGAGTGATCCTAGATAAAAAACAAAGAGGACAAAGTCTCCCACAGTAAAGCTGCCTTCGATCATTGCCCCTGCGGCAACCAACATAATGACACCGGCGCCCAATATGGGTACGTTGCGAAAAAAGGCTTCTAGCAGACCGTTCAGCAGGTGCTGTTGCAACATGGCTGTGCGTCGTTGTTCATTCAGCAGCCGAAAGCGCACAATGACGTTGGATTCTGCGGTGGCCACTTGTACGGCCTGCACCGCACCAAAGACTTCTCCAATAAACTCGGTGATCTGATCGGTCCCTTCGCGACTTGCTCTAGTCAGTTTCTCGATCCGCTTGCGCATCTGATTGGCAACGACAATCACCAAGACCAGTGGTCCAAAGACCAATGCCGTCACCCAGCCATTGATGCTGACCATGACGACCAGAGCAATCAGGGCAAAGAGTAGGTTGGCAACCAGAAACGTAGTCATATAGAGAAAATTGGCAACCGCAGAAGGATCATCACGCAAACGGCTGATGGCCTCGCCGGTCGAGATGGAGAGCGCCTGGGCAGCGGGTTGAGCCAGCAGATAGTCCAATACATTTTTTCGCAGAAGCACGCCCAGCGGATGGCGAAAGAGGCGGTTGCCCACGATATCGATCACCACCGTCACGGCGCGCGCCAGCCCAATCCCGATCAGGAGCCATAGCAACGTCTGCATGTTCCAGCCCACAACTGCTTGGTCAGTCAGCTGATCAAAGAATTGTCGCGTAAGCAGTCCAGTTGCCTGTGGTAATAGCGTAAAAAAGCAGAGCTTGGTGCCCAATACCAGCAGATAGCTCCAGGGTTGGAAGCAAAGCAACCGCCAGAAGGACAGGGCAATCGGTTCTGTTCTCATGCCAACACCTCCTCTAATCCCACCTGTAGCAGATGTGAAAAGCGTGAAGCCGGATCGGCCTCCAATTGCTCTCGCGGACCATGTTCGACAATCCGACCCTCTTCCAACAAGAGAATCGTATCAACACGGCGCACAGTGGCCAACCGATGGGCAATGATGATGGCGGTGCGCCCATGCAGCAGACGGTCGACTGCTTGTGCCAACTGCGCTTCGGCGGTGGGATCGAGTCGTGATGATGCTTCGTCCAGGATCACGAGACCAGGGTTGCGCAAAAAAATCCGCGCAAAGGCCACCAATTGCGCTTCCCCCGCTGAGAGCCCACCGCCAGCGGCTGTTACCCGCGTTTCGAGTCCTTCGGGCAACCCATGCAACCACTGCTCCAACCCCAATGCTTGAAAGGCCGCCAGAAGCTGTGTATCTGTGATCGCTGGGTCCCAGAAGGTGAGATTCTCACGGAGCGTGGCGTGGAAGAGCTGAACCTGTTGTGTTACCATCCCAACCTGCTGGCGCAAAGTATGGAGTGGGATTTCCCGCAAATCAAGTAGGCAATCGTTCTCCGGAAAAGTTCTGTCCTCTTTCTGCTCTTTGAGATTTGGTACAGAACTTTTCTGGTTAAGTGTATTGTGTTGCTCATGACCTAGCCGGATCGCCCCTTGTGTTGGATCATAAAGCCGAAGCAGCAGACGGGCCAGCGAACTCTTGCCACTGCCAGTACGCCCCAGCAACCCCAACTGCGTTCCCGACGCAAGCTGGAAAGAGATGTCATGTAAAACCGGCCTACCGGTGCTGTAGCCAAACGTCACTCGGTCAAAGGTTACTGATGCTGGTGAATGTGCGATTCGTTGCAATAACTCTTGTGAATTTGGCACTTTTGTGCGATTCCCCCTGCCTTTTGCATCTATACTGAGCTCTGTATGAAAACATGATTTTGCTTCATCTGATAGAGCTACAGGAACAACCATGTTTTCATCACAACCGCAGTGTAGTTGGCAACCCCTGCCAACATCGACTAATTGGCTCTGGCTCTCCTGTAACTCACGCAACCGCACGATACTCCCCCCGGCGCGCTGCAAATCCTCTACTTGACGCGTAATCACGTTGATGGGCAGACTCAGCATGGCCGTATAGTGAAAGACTTGATAGATGGCGCCAATCGAGAGTTGAGATTGCTGGAAAAGCCAAGCGCAAAGTACCAGCATTGAAACCGTTCCCACTGCGGTCAAGATAGCGGTCGCTGCAAAGGGAATGCTAAAGGTCCAATTCTCCCAAAGGCTCTTGTGAAAGACAGTTCGCATCAGACCATAAAAGCGCTGCATTGTATAATCCACGGCACCATTGGCCCTGAGCTCTTCTAGCCCGCCCAACCGCTCTTCCAAATAGGCGTAGAGTTCGGCATTGCTCTGGCGATGTGCTGCGGCATAAGGGACGCCAAGGTTGCGTAAGCAGGTCAGAATCAACAGCATAGCACAGGCCAGTGCTATGCCAACCAGCCCAACGCGCCAATCGGTTTGCATTAACAACGTCAGCACGCCCAGCAGAAGAAGCAGATTGCCCAGGATCAAGACAACAAACTGTGAAAAGAAGTTGGCTAATGTGGTCACATCGCCATCGAGTCGCTCGATCATCTCACCAGGTGTCCGCGCATGATGAAAGGTAAGATCGAGATGGAGACAATGCTCCATCAGAGCGACACGCAAGTGATTGGTGGCCGTCCACGCCACGGCCTCGCCCAGGTAGGAAGCTCCAACGGCACAAAGCTGTTGGACGAAGACTATGCCAATCACCAGTCCAGCGAGCCAGATAAGCGTCTCTAGCGAACCACCGGCAGTTGCCGTATCCAAAAAGCGGCGCATGAGTTGGGGTGGTAACAATTGCAAGACAATGCCGGTCAGCAGCAGCAGGGCCAGCCCAGTAAGCTGTCGCCACTGCGGCCACAGATAGGTTTGTAACAATCTGTAGTAGGTGTTGAGAGGGAGGGTCACTTGGAAGTTCCTGGGTTATTTTCTGAGTGTTCATAATCACAGCATGGGTGCTCACCAACATAGTCGCAGCAGTAGTCTTGCCCACGTCCGCTGCCCCGCCGATCCAGAGTACATGTGAGAGTACTGTTTGGAGCTCCTCGGTGGATTTCATTCTATCTTGTAAATCTAGCAATGGTTTTCCTTTGGTCCTAAATGGCGCACTATTTAAAATGTTCTCAATGGCTAAGGGTCTGTCCAGTATTAACCTAGTGAAGTTTGAACACATTCACTCGAGTAGCGTATTAAAAATTTACTAACTTATTCGTGGACGGACCCTAATACTACTGTGCATCAAGTAAAGGCTCGATAATGTTCGATTTTTGCACAAGATAATGCGAGCGTTTAGCGGAAGCAAGACGACGTTGCTTGTAGCGAAGGCGCTCGATAGTCTCAGCGAGTGTCAAGACAGGTTTAGGCAGAACGGCATGGAGAAGTTCAACAACCTGTGGCAAAGTGAGAGCGGGGGCATCATATTTGAGGAAAAACTGAGAACGAGCCAAGAAACCAAAGGCCAAAATGACTAAGGTCATATGATGATGCCAACCGAGCCAACTGCGAGTTTCATATTCGTTGAGTCCGAGAAACTGCTTGGCTTGTTCAAAAATGGTTTCAATGGGCCAACGCAAAGCAGAAACAGTGGCGAAGTCATCCAAGGAAGTCTCAAGGGGGTGCATTGGAGAGAAAGTATTGCAGAGAGCAATCGGGATTGCGGCGGACGATGAGCCAGAGAGCAGAACCGGGGAGCCCATTGCGGACAGAGACAATGCGGCGACAAGCAATGGAAGCAACGATGAAGCCCTTGGAGCCCTCTTTGAGAACATGCTGTTGCCACTCATGCTCCTGGAAGGTGTCAGCGAGTTGAGCAACGGTGAGAGGCGTAGGTTCACCAGGCCGGACGCGGAGCTTGAGCTTTGCGCCCGCGTCCAGATGATGCGGGCAGATAGGTCTGGGGCTGGAGGTCCAGACACGAGTCTCTTTGGGCACTTCAGCAAAGTAGCTGTAAGCGGTTTGGCCATCAATGCAGTCAAGCAGATGAGTATCTTTGCCAAAGGCTTCATCCATAGTGATCCAGCGGATGGGCAACGCACCCAGGGCGTGCGTCTGCTCAATCATGGACCAAGCCAATTCATTTTTTGTTTGGAAGGTCAGGTCAGTGGGAAGACCGGTTTTGTACCGCTTCTCTGCATACTCATCACTAAACCATTCTTGGGGGATATACAACCGACAGTTCAGTAAGGTATAGCCATGAGAGCTATTATATCCCAGGAAGACTCCGGTTTGACAGTTGGCGATCTTGCCCAGTTCGCCACACCGCTGCCGCTTGACGCCCACTGACTCTTCTCCTTGCTTGGGAATGTCGCTCCCATCCAGGAGTAAGACGCCATTTGCGTCTCCCAACAACTCACCTGTCTGTCGAGTATGTTCCGCCAGCATCGCTTCACCGCTCCAGCGGCTCTGACCCACAAAGCTTTGCAGGGGCGTACACCGATTCTCCTACTGTCGCCAGCGCGATGTTCTCGGCCGATTTGCGTTTGATTTCGGGGTCTAACAAGCCTCGCATGTAGTGGTACGCATGCTCTCTCTGAGCCACATGGCTGAAGTATGGACTATATATGGCATGATACTCCTGGAGTTGGTCGGCCAGTGCCGCCAGTTGCTCTTCTGTCAGTTCCAGCAGCGGCGGGCTTTCCAGTTGGCTGTAGTCATATTGATTGACTGCTTGAGCAAGTTTCATCTTGATTTCCTTTCATCGAAGACTGCTTCATTTTATTGGCTCTTCAGTCTATCTCATTTTTCCTTTGCATTCTGTTTGCGTTTTGTTAGCAATATGCCCAGAAATATAACGAATTTCCTTTGTGTTTCACAATATATTGCTGCACAGTAGTACTAAGGCCATTCCAGAGAAATAAATCCCTAATTTGCCAAATCGATTTCTCTGGAATGGCTGGAGCTTTTCCAGATCAAATTAGGGGGTGGTTCAGAATTAGGTTTACACTTTTGATACATAGACAAAAATCTATATGAGGTCATTTTCTGCCTGAGCATGGCTCAAATTAGAAAATATAAACATCTTTTCTCTTTGCAAAAATGTAAACCTAATTGTCCGCCTAAAATGAACCACCCCCAAATTAGGGATTTTAATTGTTGGAAAAGCCTAATACTTACTTGACACCGTTACCAGACGAAAGGTTCATGTTGGCTCGACAGGGTATTTTTTGATCTGACACAAATGGTGTATAAAGCAAATATGAATATTGAAACCTTTGAAACCTATCAGCGCGAATCGCGCAAAACATGGGGCGTGATCAACACAGATCATTCGATTGTCTATCCCACACTTGGATTGACAAATGAAGCGGGAGAAGTTGCGGGCAAGATCAAGAAGATCTTTCGCGACAAGGATGGTCAGATTTCGGAAGGGGATCGGCAGGCGCTCAAGAAGGAATTGGGTGATGTGCTCTGGTATCTTACCCAGATCTGTACCGAACTCGACCTCACACTAGAAGAGGTAGCGGAAGCCAACATCGTCAAGCTCTTCTCACGCCTGGAGCGAGGCAAAATCGGCGGGGATGGAGATGAAAGATAGATCTACTTCTCTGGAATCCCCTCGGTCGTATGATCAGCTCTAAACATATAACCATACCCAGGAACACAATGAATATACTTGGGATTTGTCGTTTCATCCCCGATCAGAATGCGTAAACGATGGATTGTGTTATAGAGCTTCGCACGCTGGTTCTTATTCACTTTTACATTGGGCAATGTTAATTTCTTCGATCTGCCTGTGCCCCAAATTTTTGTGAGCAGCGTCTCGTACATAACTGATTTGTTTACAGATTGTAGCAGAATCTGCAATAGTTTATATTGATTCTCTTTTAGCTGGAACTCTTCGTCATCGATGACAAGAGTATATGGATTCCGACTGAGTCTCACATTTCCAACGACTATCTCGTCAGGCACCATCGGATTATTCGTCCATTCAACCCGTCTCAAAAGTGCCTCAATTCGGATGACAATTTCTCGGAACGTCGTCGGTTTGGCAATGTAGTCATCCGCCCCGAAATCGGCCAATGCTTGCGACATATAATCGGGTGTACCCAATGCAGTTAACATGACAATCGGAATGTTGGATGTTTCGCGTATAGTTTTGCAAACTTCAAATCCCGTTAATCCAGGCATCACAACATCCAGGAGGGCAAGATCAACTGGATGAGTATCAAAGAGGGCAAGAGCATCTTCACCAGTAGGGGCAACCAGAACAGAATGTCCATGTCCTTCCAACGAAGCTTGTAATAGGTTGCGAAAGTATCGTTCATCTTCTGCAACGAGAATAAATGCCATTGCGATTCTCCTCGGGGTTCGGTGCAAATTTGTCGATCGTTGGTTGGGTATACCAGTTATACTGAGGAATGAAAATTCAATAAGTTGCACTTAGATTCTTCGTTTCACTCGAGAATGACATGCGCAACTTACTGAATTTATTTAATTCGCATTCCTGAACGCTACCATAAATTTAAAATCAATGAATCAGTTCTCCTGAAAATGGTCGAGTTGATTTTAAATTTATAGGCGGGTGCGATATATGATGACGAATCGGACAACCATACTTTTGTGACAAATAGTTTGCAAATTTAGAGTAAATCATCCGAATCTGATATACTCTCGCGATTCTATGCTGCACTCGCTCATGGATGGCGACAAGCGCCCACTTCGTGAAGAAAATGAATAAGAGTTCTACCCGACCGTAGTCGACCTATTTCATTTTGAGTAGTGTTCGGCATGTAATCCAATTCATTCATCATTCAGGACCACTTCATATGCGATTAATCGTAGACGGTAAACCGTTCTCTATGACCGAAGGGGACACAGTGCTGACGACCATGCTCAAGGCCAATCAACATCCCACTGGTGGTGGCACTCTTTGCTGTGGCGGTGACTGTCCTCACTGTCTCGCTACAGTAGATGGCGTCTCGTATGTGCGTACTTGTCAGGTGGCAGCCCGACCAGGCATGGTCATTGAACGGCATCATTTTGATGGTCAAGCTCCACCGGTGCCCGTCGATGTTCGGTTGCGAGAAGAAGTCCATGCCCGTAATCTTTTCTGTGATGTGGTTGTCATTGGCATGGGCAAATCTGGTACCGCGGCAGCTCAGGATTCAATAGATTCCGGTAAAGAGGTCATCACCTTAGATACCACCGATGGTCACGAGGTGGTTGCCATTTATGCTGGTCCACGTGTCGTTGCCCGTTCTAATGAGGGCATGCTCTACGTTCATGTCAGAGTGGAAATTGTGGTTGCGACCGGCGCGGCAGAAATCATGCCTGTGGCACCAGGCAGTCATTTGGCCGGTTTAATGACGGCGCGGGCCGCGGAACAGTTATCTGCATCTGGCGTTGAGCTAGGCCATACTGTCGCCATTGGAACTCCACCAATGGGCGTTGAATGTCAGCAGATAACTGGAGAAATTGTTCGATTTGAAGGCACCCAAGTCGAAGGGACGGAATTGAGTCATGTCAACGCCGTTGTGATGCGGGACAAAGATGGAAATGAGAAAATATATCCCTGCAACTCGGTGTCACTTGGATTGGGGCTACATCCTCGCAACGCACTGCACAAAATGGCTGCGGATTTGCCAGTGCGGGCCGTGGGTGATGCGGCAATGGACCCGCCAGTTCCACCTTGCCCAACCGATCCTGAGAGTCTGATCTGCACATGCTCACATGTCAAACTGGCCGACTTAGACTACACCTGGGAGAACGGTTTTCGAGAGATGGAGCTGATCAAACGCTCGACGCTCGCCGGTACAGGAACTTGCCAAGGGATGGGCTGTCTTCCCTATCTGCGCAGCTTTGTCCAAGCACGAGGCGGTGAGCTTCAAGATCGTTTCACCGCTCGACCCGTGAATCGTCAATTGACGCTGGGCGAAATTGCGGCTGGCGGCCACCACCATCCCACAGCCAAAACAGCACTCGACCAGATCCACCGTGACCTCGGTGCTCAGATGGAGCGCTCGGGCGGCTGGTGGCGACCTTGGAACTATGGCGATCTGCAGGGCGAGTATTGGGCCGTGCGCGAAGGCGTTTCGATCATGGATGTTTCGACCTTGGGCAAGCTAATCGTCACTGGCCCCGATGCGCTTCCTTTTCTGGAAAAGCTCTATCCCACCCACGTTTCGACCATCAGAGAAGGACGCACTCGCTACGTGCTGCTACTCAACGAGCGGGGGTACGTGATGGATGATGGCTTGATCGGCAAAGAAAACGACACGCACTACGTCTTGACATTGACATCGGGTGGCACCAGTTATAGTGAGATGTGGATTCGGGATTGGGCGGCAGGTTTTGAAATGGATGTACGCATTATCAATCAGACTTATACCCTGGGTGCCATCAACGTGACTGGACCACTGGCCAGCACCTTGCTTGAACGGGCAGGCATGAATAATCCACTGAACTTTATGCTCTTTGCCGACATGGAGATCGCGAGCGTTCCGTGTCGAGTCTTCCGTTTGAGCTTTACCGGCGAAGCAAGCTATGAACTACACCATCCTGCGGAACGATCTGTCGAACTATGGCACAAATTGATGGAACTAGGTGCAGATCTAGGCATTAAACCTCATGGCCTGGAGGCTCTCACCATGCTGCGGCTGGAGAAAGGTCATGTCATCGTGGGGCAAGACACTGATTACGATTCAACGCCGCGTCGCATCCACCACGAATGGATGTGCAAGCTTGACAAAGATTATTTTCTGGGACGTGCTTCTGTGATTCGCACCAATCGGATTCCGCTCGATAAGATGTTGGTTGGTTTTGAAGTGGATGAAGGTGCTCCTCGCGAAGGAGCCATCATCTGGCATGGCGATGAATTTGCTGGGCACGTGACCTCTGCTGCTTGGTCTTGGGTGCTCAATAAGGGCATCGCTTTAGGTTGGCTCGACTATTTTGATGGGGAGCTACCCCAAACCGTCACAATTAACGGAATGCAGGCTCGTCGAGTCGACCTACCATTTTATGACAAGGAGGCCGTTCGTGCACGTGCGTAAACCAATACGATTTGAGCGTTTATCTGGAACTCGTATTGTGGCCACTAGACAGGCATTGGATAATTTGGAGCAAGCCGGATGGTCAGAGGAGACCATTGCGCTCCGCTTTGCGCCAGATGAACTCTATTTGACGCCACCTCTGACCAAAGCACCTCAGGCAGAGACTTTGGCGAACGATCCCCATGCCATCATTCTGGCTGAAGGTGCGTTCTCAGGTGCTTGGGTTGAAGAAGATGCTTTGGTTTTACTTGAGCGGTTGGCCGAATGGGAGATGCCCACCCAAAGACCTGCATTTGTCCAGGGCGCTGTCGCTGGAATTGCCACCAAGCTCTATTTTGCTGGTGAGGCAATGGATGGCAAAGTGCTCTTCCTTGTTCAAACACCCTATGCTCACGAATTGGAGGCGCGGCTGGCATGAACGAATTTATGGAACGTCAGGTCAAGCTAACGTGGCATGAGCCAAAGAAGAGCTATGATGTGATCATTATTGGTGGTGGTGGGCATGGTCTATCAACAGCGTATCATCTGGCTACCCGCCACAACATCAGCAACGTGGCCGTCCTCGAACGTAAATACATCGGTGGTGGCAACTCAGGCCGCAACACGACCGTTATCCGTGCCAACTATGGCATTCCCGAAGCAGTGAAGTTCTACCAGCACAGTCTGGAGCGATATCACAGATTAGAAGAGGAAACCGACCGTTGGCTGATGCTCAAGAAGAAAGGGATCTTCTGGATGGCCCACAGCGAGGCTGACGTGCGTCAGGAGATTGCGCGGGCTGAACTGAACACGGCGTTTGGAGCCAAGACTCGTTTTGTGACGCCCCAGGAGATCAAGGAGATCTGTCCAGAAATTGACATCACGGGTGGCGGTGTTTGGCCTGTGATGGGAGCATCCTGGCATGAAGAAGGTGCAACGGCCCGTCATGATCGGGTCAACTGGGCATTGGCCGAGGGGGCCAACATGCGGGGTGTCCATATTCACCAGAAATGCGAAGTGCTCGATCTGCTATGGAAAGGCGAACGCGTTGTGGGCGTTCAGACCAATTATGGTCCCATTCATGCCACTCAGGTGCTATGTGCCGTGGGGGGTCACGTCACCAAGATCACGAATCTGGCGGGCTTTCGTTTGCCCATTCGGACCCACCCGCTTCAGGCTTATGTGACCAATCACTATGCCAAATCGTTTGATCCAATTGTGGCGTCCACCAGCCTGCTCTTCTACGTCTCACAGACAGCCCGAGGCGAAATGTTGATGGGCGCCGAGATCGATCCACAGCCTAGCTTTCACTATCGAGCGGGACACCATTTGATCCAAAATTGCTCGTTTCGGGTCATCACACTATTGCCGTTTATGCGCAATCTGCGTATCTTGCGTCAGTGGACCGGTTTGTGCGACATGTCGCCTGACTATTCGCCAATTATGGGTCTTACACCAGTCGAAGGTTTTCTGATTACGACGGGTTGGGGCACCTGGGGATTTAAGGCCATTCCGGCTGGCGGCGAGACGATGGCTGAGCTGATTGCCACAGGCAAAACGCCAAAGCTGATTGCACCTTTTGCATTGGATCGTTTTGAGAGAGATCGGACGATGGCGGATCGGGGCTCGGCGGGAACGCATTAGGATTTACGATTTTGGATTTACAGAACCCGCTTTTTATTCCAAGGTAGCGAGAAAATGAGTCTAAAAATTCCATGTGAAAATTGTGGGGAACGACCGGTGCATGAGTTTATTTATGGTGAGGTGCCTGTTGTGCCAGAGGAGATTAAAGCGCAGGGTGAGGAGGCGTATGAGTTTGACTTTGGCTATATGCGCAACAATCCCGAGGGGGTACAGCGGGAGGCTTGGTTTCACGCCTATGGTTGTCGGCGATGGACCTATATTGAGCGGGATACGGTGAGGGATCAAGTAGTGTAATTTACACAAGAAACATAGCAACAAGTCATGCCAACTGAACGCAGAAGACGCCGACACCGAGAGCGCGGCTCATCATCTGAGAAGGTTGCCAGAATCGCACAGCCCTTCACCAATGTACCGACCTACGACTTGCTGACTAAAGAACAGCTGGACCAGGTTCACGAAAAATCCATGCAGATCCTGGAGGAGGGTGGCATTGCCTTTCTTTATGAACCAGCGCTCAAAATCTTCCGAGAGCATGGGGTAAAGATCGTCGACGATATTGTCTACCTGGATCGAGAACTCGTGCAAGAGGCTGTAAGCAAGGCTCCTTCGGTTTTCACCTGGTCGGCGCGCAATCCTGAACGAGATGTGCAGATCGGCGGCAATGCCGCCTGCTTTGCACCTGTAGTAGGGCCGCCTTTTGTTATGGATGCCCAAGGGGGCCGACGCGAGGGAACCCATCACGACCTGGAAAATTTTCTCAAGATGGCGCATGTGACGCCTTATTTGCAGTGCGTCACCCCTGAAATCTGTGTCTCAACCGACATCCCCATTGCCTATCGTCACCTCGAATTGATGTACTCTGACCTGACCATGACTGACAAGCCGCTCATGGGTGTCTATCACACTGGCTTGACCGGCACAGATTCGATCAATATGGGCCAGATCGTTTTTGGAGAGGAGGCCGTCCACCAGAAGCACTATCTGCACTGCATCGTTAACGTCAGCAGTCCACGACGGCTGGATGATCGGATGCTTTCGCTACTAATTGCCTATGCCGAAAACAACCAGATCGTCAACGTTACACCTTTTATTCTCTCTGGCGCGATGGGACCGGTTTCGATCTTGGGAACTGTCGCGCAGCTCAATGCGGAAGCGCTTGCAGGCATTGTGTTGGCCCAATTGGTTAACCCAGGAACCCCCTGTGTCTATGGATCCTTTCAGGCTGTGGTCGACATGCAGAGCGGTGCACCGGTGATGGGGGCACCCGAAAGCCAATTGGCGCTCTACATCAGCAGTCAGTTGGCCCGCCGATATGGTTTGCCTTTTCGAGGATCGGGCGCATACACCAGTTCGAAGCTGATCGATGCACAGGGCGCCTATGAAAGCCTGATGTCAATCTTTCCAGCGTTACAGGCTCAACCAAACTTTATTCTACACGCGGCGGGCTGGTTGGAAGCTGGACTTACGGCTGGTTATGAAAAATTTGTGCTTGATTTAGAATTGGTGGGAATGGCTCAGACTTTTCTCAAGGGAGTGAACTGGGATGCAGATCAGTGGGCGATGGACGCCATCCTTCATGAGGTGCCGCCCGGAGGACATCATCTAGGCACGGAGCACACAATGCGCCATTACAGAACGGCCTTCTATCGAGCTGAACTATTTGACTATGATTCTGGCGAAGCCTGGCTTGACAACGGCGCCGAAGATTCGATTGTGCGGGCTGGTCGCAAAGTGCAAGACCTCATCAATTCGTATGAAAAACCACCGATTGATCCGGCCATTGAGGAAGCACTACGCGACTATGTCGAACGCCGAAAACCACAGCTAACTGCGTCGATGATTACCGGATAGACCATCTTGGACTTTCTTGAAGCACAAACCGTTCAAGTCGTGGTGCATGAACTGGCACACGCACCACGACTTGAAGCGTCAATGTGCGTGTACCAGTTCATGCATGTAGACTTTCCCCCATTCTATGAACACTTTATTACTGTGGAGAGTAAATACCATGACTACACAAGCGAAAGTTGTCATTATCGGCGGCGGGATCGTGGGGACCTCGGCTGCCTATCACTTAACCAAACTTGGCTGGAAAGACATTGTTCTGCTCGACAAGGGCGATCTCTATCACAACGATGGATCAACCTCCCATGCACCGGGCGGTGTGGGTGCCATCAATCACTCCAAGTTGATGACCGATTTCGCCCAATATACATCGAAGCTCTATGCCTCTCTGCCCGAATTTGATCAACCGCGCCGCACCCACACACCGGTTGGCGGTCTGGAGTTGGCCCGCAGCCAGGAACGCTGGGAAGATATGAAACGCTTGCATGGCGCGGCCCAATCCTACGGTGTGGAGACTGAACTCCTGACGGCAAAAGAGGTGCAGAAGCTGTGGCCGATCATCGATCCTGACGCCTTCACGGGCGCTCTTTATATTCCGTCTAGCTGTCTGGTTTCGGGTGCGGGTGCAGCAGGTTCGATGGCGACTGAAGCAGTCAAAACAGGTAGTTGCACTGTCCATGCCAATACATTGGTGACCGATGTTGAAATCAAGAACAATCACGTTACCGCTGTCATGACCGACAACCCCGATCTGCCCCGCATTGAGTGCGAAAATATTCTGCTCTGTACCAATATTTGGGGGCCAGTTCTAGGCGATAAACTGCGTGTTCCGTTGCCCTTACTGGCCTTCGAGCATCAGTACACCATCTCCGAACAGATGGAAAGTCTCAGCCAATTCGACCCCAATAACCGTGACCATGAATGCGTCTTCCCTTTGATTCGTGATCTAGACGTCACCATGTACTATCGCAACCACTGGAATTGCCTGGGCGTGGGGAGTTACTGGCACAAGCCCAAAGCCGTTAACCCCTATGACGTAGGCAAGAGCGCACTGCGCCCCTTTACGGAAGCAGATTTTGTCGACGCCCGCAAATTGGCCAACGAGATGATGCCGTCGTTCAAAGAAAAGAAAATTGAGACCTCTTACAATGGCATGTTTGCCTTCTCGGTCGATGGCTATCCAATGATGGGCGAAACCCACATCGGCGGCGTCTGGACCTGCGTGGCATCGTGGATCACCCACGCCGGTGGCGTTGGCAAGAGCATTGCTGAGTGGATGGTGCATGGTGAGTCGGAATGGGATATGCGAGCCTGTAACGTTAACCGCTTCCAGGACTATCAATCAACCCGCAGCTACATCGACCAGATCACCAAATGTAACTACAGCGAAGTCTACGACATTGTGCATCCTCGTCGCCCGACAACGGTCCCGCGCAACGTGCGGCTCTCGCCCTTTCACGTGCGCAATGTGGCGCTCAAGGGAGAATTGGTCCCCTTTGCTGGCATCGAACTGCCCAACTGGTATGAAGAGAACGCGCGTCTATTGGAAAAATACGAGGATCAGATTCCTGAACGGGATCACTGGGGTGCCATGCATTGGTCGCCAATTCAGGCCGCTGAACATCTGGAAGTGCGCGCGAATGCAGGGATGTTTGATCTGACGGGGCTTTCTATCATTGAAATCAAGGGGGCTGGCGCGCTCACATATGTCAACTGGCTCTGCACCAATGAGATGAACCGCCCGATCGACTCGGTTATCTACACATGTTGGTTGACCCCCACTGGTGGCATCAAGCGCGATTTGACCGTAGCTCGACTGGCTGATGATATCTTCTGGTGCTTCGTTGGCGAAGGTACGTTGCCGCAGGATCTGGATTGGGTCAAGCGAAACACCCCCGATGATGGCTCGGTTATGGTGACCAATATTTCAAATTTCTATGCGGCCATCGGCTTGTGGGGACCCAATGCACGCAAGATTATGCAGAAAGTGACCGATGATGATCTGAGCAATGATGGATTCCCTTATTATCGCGCCGAGTGGATCGAGATTGGCACCGTGCGAGTCTATGCTTTACGCATCTCTTATGTTGGCGAACTTGGTTGGGAACTGCATATTCCCTATGATCAGTCACTTCAGGTCTGGGATGCGCTTTGGGAGGCCGGGCGTGAATATGCGTTAATTGCGGCTGGCTCTGGTTGTATGGACACTTTGCGTGTTGAGAAAGGCTATCGTCTATGGGGTGGTGATATCTACACAGAGTATAATCTTTATCAAGCTGGATTGAGTTGGACGGCCAAGTTGAAGAAAGAAAACGGCTTTATTGGTCGCGATGCAACGCTTAGGGTCAAAAAAGAAGGATACAAGAAAAAACTTTGCTGTCTAACCTTGGATAATCCCAAAGCAACCCTCTTTGGCTACGAGCCGATTCACTCCAACGGTACCGTGATTGGTCATGTCACAACGTCAAACTATGGCTACACTGTCGGCAAGCAATTGGCCTTTGGCTATCTGCCCAAAGAGTATGCAAATCCTGGGACCGAGCTTGAAATCTCTTACTTTAACCTTCGCTATCCGGCAACGGTTGTGGCCGAACCGATCCTGGACAAAGAACAGGTGAGGATGAAGAGATAAGCAAATGCTTTGTGCATGATTGATGGCTAGTCAAAGAGAATTTTGCCTGCATTCGAAACAGATAACAAATCGGGACAAGACATAGCTTATAACACCAAGCTCCGATGCCGTGCCGCCGGCCCACACTGTAAGTTCACTGCCACAGGTAAGCTTGCAATATGAGTCGCCATCGTTTCCACATGGACGGCCAACGCTGTTGTGAAGCCACCGAATCCGTGGGGACCGATGCCTAATTTGTTGATTGCTTCAAGTAGTTCGTGTTCAAATGCAGCCACCTGCGAATCATCATTTGGCTTGCCAACACGACGGAGCAGTGCCTTTTTTGCAAGCATTGGGGACGTATCAAATGTACCACCAACCCCGACTCCGACAATCACGGGCGGGCAAGCGTTGGGACCGGCTATCTCCACCGTTTCCACGACAAAGTCACGTACGCCATCCACTCCCATTGCTGGTGTCAACATGGCCATACGGCTCATATTCTCGGCACCACCACCTTTGGTCATCACAGTAAGATGGACTTGATTGCCCGGGATCAGGTCAACGTGAATCATAGCTGGCGTATTGTCGCCTGTGTTTTCTCGGCTCCAAAGCGGATCACCCACCATCGACTTGCGCAAATACCCTTCTTCATAACCTTGACGCACGCCGTCATGAATCGCATCATTGAGTGGTCCCCCAACAAAGTGAACATCCTGTCCCACTTTCACAAAAATAACGGCCGTCCCCGTGTCCTGACACATTGGGCGACTCTCTGTACTAGCGATGTTAACATTGAGCAAAATGGTATCAAGTACGCGCTCGCCAATATTCCCCGCTTCTTTCTCCTTCCCTTGGTGAAGTGCTTGGACAACATCATCACCTAATTCGAAATTGGCCGTCTGGCAGAGCTGGGCAACAGCATCTTTGACTACGTTCACATGCATTTCGCGAATCATATTGCGCTCCTATCCTGCGGATTTGATGAAAACATAAATTTTCAGTTGTTCTACCAGACAAAGCAA
Organism: Chloroflexi bacterium TSY; assembly: GCA_019217005.1. Next base: position 15,326 of record JAHBNG010000102.1, on the reverse strand, counting down.
AATTATGTTGGTTCTTTGCGATCTCGTGTAGGAATCGGAATTAAATAACTTGAACACGATTCTTCGTTTCACTCGAGAATGACTGTTCGACTTATTTAATGTTCATTCCGTAGTTGACAACCATAGGTCACTTCTCTGGAGCGACTGAGCCGCATCGGTAGAACCATGTCACTCCGGAAAAGCGACCTACGTGCGAGCTTTTTTTCTGTCATCTTGGCACATTCGGGATTTATTTCTCTGGAATGGCCTTAATCAGCGGAATTAGATCGGCATACCTCTCTGCCACGAGAGCGCCTGCATCAGCCATGATCTGCATTTTGTCGCTGGGGCGACCCGCGCCGCTCTTCTGAATGAGCGTGGCCGAGTGACCAAAGACCGTTTCAGCGGGTAGTTCCTCGGTAAAAAGTCCGCCGATGACAAAAACCAGTGGTTTTGTATAGAGGCCCATCTTCATCATTTCGGCAACCCGTTCTTCAAATTGAGTGCCTGGTTCCGAAAAGAGGACCACTGCATCAGTTTCTGGATCTTGCTCAAATCTGCGCAACAGCTTGGCTGGTGGTGAGCCAATTAGAGCGTCCCCTCCAACACTAATGGCCGTACTGACACCAAAATCTGCTCGTTGGACCATATGGGCAATCTCTGCCGTCATGTCACCACTACGCGAAATGACACCGATTCGTCCAGGGACAAAACTGCGTGATGGGTCATCCCCACCGATGGCGCCCAGCTTGAGTCGCGTCGCGGGATTGATCATCCCCACCGAATTGGGGCCGATGAGCAACACACCGGCCTTTTCACATTGGTCTAGCAGTCGCATCATGTCATGCTGTGGAACATTCTCAGTCGGAATCAAAATCATCTGCAATCCATTGGCGATGGCTTCTTGGGCGGCATCATAAACGATCGGAGGCGGAACATATGTCAAGGCAATCGTGGCTTGGTGCGCCCGTTGCGCTTCCCAGACTGAGTCATAAACAGGCACAGCATTGACTTCTTGCCCCCCTTTGCCGGGAGTCACACCCGCGACGACATCGGTGCCATAGGCGAGCATATGGGTCGCTACCATACTGGCTTCACGCCCAGTGATCCCTTGGATGAGAATGGTTGGTTTATCTTGAATAAAGGTACTCACGGAACCATTCCTTCTTGGGCATTCATCCGTTTGACCATGATTGCAGCCGCCTCGGCCAATGTTTTGTCTCGTCCATAGTATTCACAACCACCAGCCTTGAAAATTTCAGCGGCCCGCTCCTCTCCAACTCCTACCTCGCGGGCCACAACAGGGAACGTCTGGCCTGACAACCCTTTGGCATTTAAGGCCTGGACAACGCCCTCTGCCACGAGATCCACCTGGGTGTTGTTGGTGATATTGTGCGCCACAAAGAGCGCCTCAACGCCTGGCTTCGAGAGAACAATTTCAGTCATCTCGCGCACCTGTTCGGCAGTTGGATTGCCGCCGATCTCGGCATAGTTTGCCAGTTGACCGCCTTCCGCCACGAGACCATCGAAGAGAACCAAACTTGCTCCACCGCCACCGCACAGGAAGCCGATATTCCCCCCTTCCAGCTCAAGATAGCGACTGGATCCGCGGCTTTTGCCGGCCTCTTGGAGACGCATGGAGCGCTCTTCCAATGGAGTTGGCGGTCGCCATGCCCGATCAGCACCGAGTTGGATATGTTCTCTCAGCAGAGGCTGACGATAGAGTGCATGATCATCGATGCTCATCATGACTGCGGCGACAACAGCCTGACTCTTGCCAACAATCGCCAGAGGATTGACTTCGATCAGCGTGGCATCCAGATCGAGGAATGTCTGATAAAGCTGATGTAGCAGATCACCGAGTGGTCGGATTAAATGACTGGAAACGGCGAGTCGGCTCCATAATTCACGCGCTCGAAAGGGTAGGAAGTGATCAATCGGCTTCACATGCCAATGAAGAAGTGAATCGGGAGATGCAAGTGCAATCGTCTCCACATCCATACCCCCTTGACGTCCCAGCACAATGACAGGACATCGCTGCTCAGCATCGATGGAGATGGAGAGGAATAGTTCGGCATCAATGGCTAGTTTTTCTTCGACAAGCACCTGATTCACGGTATAAGGACCGATTTTCGACCCGATGATGGCCTCAGTTGCGTCACCTACAGCTTGTTCGTGGTCGGCAAAGCGGATTGCGCCAGCTTTGCCCCGTTTGCCAGCTGGGACCAATCCTTTTACCACAACCGGATACCCAATATCAGCTGCGACTTTGATCGCTCCATCGACATGCTCAGCAACAGCGAAGCGCGGGACAGAGATATTGCGCTGCCGAAGTAGTTCTTTGCCGATGTTTTCAAGTAGACGAGCCATGTGACGATTCCTGCCTGTTGCGCATTGTGTGATACGAGTCGAGCGAGTAGCACGTGCCGGGGACTTTTCTGGCACAAGAAGCTCGCGCTCAAAAGTCCCTGGCACATTCACTTAAGAATCTTTATTGGCTGATATTGACCGTTAATTTGAAAATTGTTCTTTGCCGTGAATATATAGATCGCCCCCTCTTACATCGTTGGCAACAAAACAGCTGAAATTTTCAACGGTGAGGCGCTGTAAAGCTTCTGGTCCTAATTCTGGCCATGCAATCACCTCTCGTTTGAGAATCGAACGGCTGATGAGGGCTCCCGTGCCACCGATGGCTGCAAAGTAGACCGCTTTGTATTTCTGCATTGCTTTGCGTACCGCGTCAGAGCGATACCCTTTGCCAATAGTGGCTTTGATGCCTTGAGCCAACAATAGTGGTGTGTAGGAATCCACCCGACCCGACGTGGTTGGACCAGCTGAGCCAATGGGTTGCCCAGGCCTGGCTGGGGTTGGGCCCATATAATAGAGAATTTGGCCGACTGGATCAAAGGGCAATTCTTTCCCCGATTCGAGCAATTCGACCATTCGCTTGTGGGCTGCATCGCGTGCCACAAAGATCTGACCGTTAAGTCTGACTTCATCACCGATTTTCAACGGATTGAGGTCTTTATCAGAGAGAGGGGATGAGAGGGTATAGAATGCGTGCATAATCAGTCACGAATGCTTTGATGTGTTTGATTCTTCATCTGTATTTGGCTCATGGTGCTCAGTCACGATCTCATCCATAATCCGCTCGAACTCTTCAAGGGAGCCAGCAAGAACAGCCTGTTTGTGCAGATTTTTTAATAAATCTAGGGTATCTAGCTCATTAATCGTTTCAATCAACGATTCGGTAGTGTCTCGAAGCGTAGATGTAGTACTTCGTGCTTACCTAGCAAGAGACATCCTTTCCCTCACTCCCAAAGATGGCCATACGCTCTCCTTGTGAAGTCTGTTCAACACTGGCTGCGCGATAATGATATTGCAGCGCCCGCCGACGCTTGTCTGTGTGGTTGGCGGCTGTGCCATGATGCATGAGGCCGTGAAAAAAGAGACAGCTTCCTGGTTTGAGAGGCACAGCAAGCGCACTTTGGCGTGCTACATCCGTATCACAGATTTGCCAATCGCGACGTCGAAAGTGAACAACAGGTCCCTGCTTGTGAGAACCGGGCATGACCATCATGCAACCATTTTCGACGGTTGCTTCGTCCAAAGCGATCCAAACGCCAACAACGATGGTCTCAATTGGAATGTTGAAGTAGGCCATATCTTGGTGCCAGGGCTTTTCGCGTCCTATGCGTGGGGGCTTGAGCAGGGCCATATCTTGAAACATGTTGAGCTCTTCTTCTCCAATCATGCGCCGCAAGACAGACAAGAGTTTTGGATGTTCGGTCAAACTCCATAGACGCGCATCATAAGATGCCATATAAAATAGTTTGCGGATTGCATCCTGTTTCTGGTCGGCAGTCAGCTTGTCCAGCATCGGTTTCGCGGCTTGTTCAAACTGCAACCCTTTGAACGCAGGATTCTTGCCATCGACTAAATCGACAAGACCGGCCAGCGCGGCGTCAATCTCTTCTTTGGTAAAGCCATCTCGTACAATCAAATAGCCCTGTTCGTGAAAATGGGCGATATCCGCATCCGTCACGGCGTCAAACCCCTGTACACCTTCCGTTGCAACTGTTACATATTCGTAGAGCCATTTGGGATACTGACTCCCCGTATCGGGATCGAATGTGAAAGTTTCCTGATTATTCATGATATCTCCTTTAGGCTAAACCAAAAAAATAATTATACGCGAACGAGAGAATGGAGAGGGGGAATAAGGACAAACCATTTTTCTAAACCAGGTAAACGTTGGAAGCGTTGTTCCAAACGGTCCATCTCTTTCTGAGTGAGTTTGATGCCGGTCTCATAAAGAGTGGAATTCAGGTGAACGAAGGGTTGTAGTTGGTTAAAGCGAAAAGAACGGGCAAAATTGAGAACGGTCTCAAGAGAATCGAGAAGAGAACCGTTCCAGTGTTTTTCAAGATGGCCCCAAACCCGTTCGATGGGGTTGTATTTACTGTGATAAGGAGGGTAGCAGGCGAGCTGAATAGAGAGACGATAGTGCTCAACAAACTGAGTGAGACGATACATAAACTGAGTCCGACGGGTATGATTTTCGGGACCATTGTCCTGATTGATCACGAGGGTCTTGACGTGAGGAAAGTGTTCACGTACGCTTTCCCAAAAATCAATCAGGCAGTCGACAATACAGTCACTCGTCACTTTCGACTGAGTCAAGTAAAGAAAGAGTTCCTTGGTTGAAGGGAGGTAAATGCCAAAAGGAGTGACTTTCTCGGTCTTCTTATCTTGAAAGTCATGATCGAGCGCTTTGACAACCACTCGACTTATCCCTTCTCTCGAGAAACGGTCAAGTAAAATCGTCGCTTTGGCATCCCAAGAGGCGCAGAACCGTCTCGTCTGCATCCGCTTCTTGATTGATCTGATGAATTCTATCAAAGATCGCATCGGTCTCTGGGATCTTTTCACTGGTTGACTTTTTTTGACCCGGTTTGAGCCATAGCCTAACTCATTGAGCTTCAAGCGGATGGCCTCTTCGCCAGGCAATTCCTCATCTGTGTATCCTTTCTGCTCGATGAGCTGGGTACGCATTTCGGCGGCGGTTAGTCGAGTGTACAATTGGGGGGGTTCGAAAGGTGGGATCGGTCTGGCTGAATTGATCGGCGATTTCAACCATATCGGCCAGTAAAGTGGGGATATGGTCTTCGGCTTTTGCGACCACGTCGGTGGCTTTGGTCGACATAACAGAAGCCGCCTTCTAGTTCTTCCAGGGCTTTGGCTATCGTCGCCCGATTCCAGCCCAACTCTCGTTCTGCTTTCGTCGGACTCCCTTCGCATATCGTTTTGACCGTTTGGGCCATGAAGTGCCTTCTTTCGTATCCACTTAACATGGCCTTCGTCTCTTTCAAGACTTCAACCATTTCTGGCGAGATTGTCATTTTTGCTCCTTTTGGAGAGCTAGTTTAACACCTTCTCGCGTATATTTTATTTTTTGGATTGGCCTTAATTGCGATCCACCGATCTATTTTCCCGCCCCCTCTTGCTCAAGCTGTGTCCACTCTTCCGGTGTTGTGCCAAACGGAAATGCGACATGCTGCTGGTAGGCCGGTCGCTCCAAAAGGCGTTCATACCAACTCTCTAAATTGGGCAAAGTTGGGCGCTCAATTGCTAAGTTGTAATAACGCCAGGTGGCACATCCAACCGGAATGTCGCCCATTGTAAACTCATTGCCGGCGACATAGGATTGGCCAGCGAGATGTGAATCAAGTAATTGATAGAGTTCGCTCAACTCGACAGCGGCAGCATCGATGAGGGCTTGATCGCGCTGCTCAATGGGCATACGCAGGAGCGCCATGAAGGGCACGGCCATTGCCGAATATAGCGTCGAGTTCAACCAATCCATCCATTGATCGGCCAATGCGCGCGTCCGCCGGTCAGCCGGCCACAGAGTTCTCTGTCCATACTGTTCGGCCAAATAGCGCACGCACGCATTGGATTCCCACAAAACAAAACCGTTATCCTCAATTGTGGGCACACGACAATTTGGATTCAGTTTCTTGTAGGCGTCTGTATCATTTCCGCCAAATGATCCGCCGACGTCGCGGCGTTCTGCATCAAGACCGAGCTCGCCAATCGCCCACATCACTTTTTGTACGTTTAGCGAATTGCGTCGCCCCCAAACGATGAGCATATTTTCCTCCTATCAGATAGAATTGAAGATTAGGTCGGTTTGGTAAAATCAGAGGGATTCATTGTATCATCATGCATCTATGAACCAACATTTTAAACAGCCTCGTTCGCTCCGCACAATCACAACAATCATTCTGTTGACGAGGCTGATTCTCTCTAGCAGTTCCCTGCTCTTTTTCCCATTCCTCCCTTTTATTGCCAGCGGTCTAAATATTACGGAAGTAGAACTTGGTCGCTATTTGGGCTTGAGTCGGATCGCCAACTTGTTTGCGCCTATCTTTGGCATCACGGCGGACAAGCGTGGCTATCGACAGGTTATCCAAATAGGGTTATTGATGGCAGCAACGGGAAATTTCCTCGTCTACTTCGGTCACTCACTGATCCTTTTTATGGTCGGGCTTTTTTTGATCGGAGCAGGTTCAGCAGGTGTTGCGCCTACATTAGGCGCCTACATGAGCAATATCTTGCCTTTCAAAAAGCGATCCCGCGGATTGGGAATGCTCGAATATACTTACGCTTTGACAAGTATAGTTGTCCTGCCGATCTTCGGCTGGTTGATGGGATGGACCTCATGGCGATCGCCATTTCTGCTGACAGGTATCCTGACGTTGGTAACTATTTTGGGATTCTATCAGCTTCCCTGCGTGACCAGTGGCACGAAATCAAACACTTCATCGTCGGCCATTGAAACTGTCCGAGATTTTCTCGACTTTGGTGCAAACTGGCGTTCAGCAACGGCCGTTCTGGCCAGCGATTCCCTGACCAAGATGAGTGGCATCCTGCTCAACATCAACTTCGGAACATGGTTAGCCAGGGAGTATGGTTTGGGGATCGAAAACTTGGGCCAGGTGGCCTTTATATTGGGGGTGGCTGATATCTGTGGCAGTGGGTTAGTCAGCATTTTTGGGGATCGAATCGGCAAACAGCGTAGCGTGCTAACCGCAGCAGCGTTGGGTGTCTTTTTTTATGGTGCCCTTCCTCTCTGGAACCAAGGGATGGTCTTTGCCCTTATTGGTATCGTGCTGGCTCGTTGGACCTTCGAGTTCTCAATTGTCTCTCACATTGTATTGGCTAGCGAACAGGCCCCAATGCAACGTGGCAAAATGATGACCATGCGTATGGGACTGGGCTTCTTCACTGGAATAATTGGTGCAATCGTGGGGCCAATGCTGTACGAACGATTTGGCGTGTGGGGAATAAGCATTCCAGGCGCTGTCAGTATGCTCAGTTCATGGTCAGTCACGCGATTTCTAACAGTAGAACGAGGATAATTAGGCGCTTAGCGCACAGGTATCGACAAAAAATTGTCGATGTTGAACCCGATTCGTTCACTTGTGCTGCCGAAGGCCCCGTTTGCGCCGACCGCCTGCACAATTGCAGGCGCAAACAACTAGTATCTTATCAACCCGTTACCGACGCATCAATCCCGCTCAACTCCAATTCATCTGCAAAGTGACAAGCCACCATGTGACCGTCGCTCCTATTGCGCAATTCAGGCAGTTCGTTGGCGCAGATCTCCTTGGCGTAACGACAGCGTGGATGAAAGTAGCAACCGCTTGGCGGGTTAGATGGATCGGCGACGTCACCCTCTAAGACAATGCGCTGTTTGCCTTTGCGTAGACGAGGATCGGGCTTTGGTACGGCGGAGAGGAGGGCCTCGGTATAGGGATGCTGTGGATTGGTGAAGATCGAATCGGTATCGGCCAACTCGACTAACTTCCCCACGTACATAACCGCCACGCGATCACACAAATATTCGATCACACTGAGATCGTGGGAGACAAAGAGATAGGTCAGCTGATACTCTTCCTGCAGATCTTGTAGAAGATTGAGGATTTGGGCACGCACCGACACATCTAATGCGGAGACGGCTTCATCAGCAACAATCAGCTTTGGATCCAACGCCAACGCGCGCGCAATTCCAATACGTTGACGTTGGCCGCCACTAAAGGAGTGGGGATAGCGACGCATATATTCTGGGCGTAAACCAACTTTGCGCAACAGCTCAGCAACACGATCTTCTAACTCTTTCCCGCTGGCAACTTTATTGATCTTCAGCGGATCGCTCACAATATCCATCACGGGCATACGGGGATTGAGCGACGAAAAGGGATCCTGAAAAATCATGCGGATCTGTTGCCAGTATGGTTTCAGTTGCGTTGAGTTTAGCGGAACAAGATCAATCCTATCATTTGCCGGATCCCGGTAGAATATCTGTCCCCCGGTTGGTTCATAGGCACGCAGAATGCAGCGTCCCACCGTTGTCTTGCCACAGCCGCTTTCACCAACCAGGCCCAGTGTCTCCCCCGCACGAATGCGAAAACTAACTTCGTCCACGGCTTTTACATGACCGACCGTCCGGCGGAAGAAACCCTTTTGGATCGGAAAAAACATCTGGAGATTTTGGACATCCAGCAAGGTATCATGCTCGAGTGCAGGGATTGTGCCGTTTGTACTCTGGTCGTTCATCCTGCATCTCCATATCTTGAATTTCCATAGAGTAGACAGCTCACCTCACGACCGTTCTCAATCTTGACGCTCGATGGTTCTATCTGATCACATTGCCCCGACATAAAATCATCACATCGTGTATGAAAGAGGCATCCCGACGGCAGATTGTATGGATCGGGCACCATCCCACGAATCGTCTGGAGACGACCTTGCTGGCGCATACCGAACTTGGGAATTGAACGCAATAGCGCCCGCGTATATGGATGTTTTGGATCATGAAAAATTGAATCCACATCACCCAACTCTGCCACCTTGCCCAAATACATGACAACCACATCATCGGCCATTTCAGCCACCACCCCTAAATCATGGGTAATTAACATAATGGCCATGCCAAATTCATCTTGTAATTCGAAGAGAAGCTCTAGAATCTGGGCTTGGGTGGTCACATCGACAGCTGTGGTCGGTTCATCGGCAATCAACAAGCTGGGATTGCACGACAACGCCATGGCAATCATGACCCGCTGGCGCATGCCGCCACTGAGTTGGAATGGGTAAGTATCAAATCGGTCGGCCGGTCGTGGAATCCCCACTCGCCTGAGTAACTCGATTGTCCGCTCTCTCGCTTCACCTTTGCTAATCGGTTGATGTAAAAGAATCGTCTCTGAAATCTGCTCACCCACTTTGTGGATTGGACTCAATGAGGTCATCGGCTCCTGAAAGATCATCGAAATATCGCTACCGCGGATTCGGCGAATCTCGCGGCTGCTGGGCTTTAAGTTAACAAGATCAACCACTTCAGTACTTTGAACGTCACCATGGCCAGTGCGTCGATGATAGAGAACCTGACCATCAACAATACGTCCAGGCGGATCCACAATCTGCAAAATCGACCGCGCCGTCACGCTTTTGCCACAACCGCTCTCTCCCACAACGCAGAGCGTTCGATTGCGATAAATATCAAAACTGACACCATCGACAGCAGTGACAGTACCCTCATCAAGAAAGAAATACGTTTTAAGATTCTTTATTTCAACAAGTAAGTCGTCTTTAGACATCATGAATTAAGCGCCTAAGGGATCAAGATCGATAAGAATTATCGATCTCTTGCCAAACTCGTCATGTGTGTACAGCAAGGTAAACGCCTTAATTGTCAAAGGTACCAGATTGCTTCCAAGAATTCTCATTAAAAAATTCTCAATTACACTTCACAATTGACAATTAGTTATAGGGATCGGCGGCATCTCTTAACCCATCGCCCAAGAAATTGAGTGCCAATACAGCAATGACAACGGCTAGACCAGGAATGAGCAGCCATGGCGCAGTCGCAACTGCACGAATGTTCTGCGCCTCCTGAAGAAGTACTCCCCAACTGACTGTTGGTCTACGCAAGCCAAGTCCCAAGAAGCTGAGAGAGGTTTCAGAAAGAATCATGCCAGGGATTGAAAGCGTGAGAGAGGCGATAATGTGGCTAAAAAAGGAGGGTACCATATGTTTCCAAATTGTGCGGAGTTCATTTGAACCATCCAAACGTGCCGCCAGGACAAAATCTTCGGTGCGCATCGCCAGAAAGCGACCGCGCACCACGCGAGCCAAACCAGTCCAGCCACGCAATGCCAAGATGATGGTAATGGCAAAGTAGATCTGAAGGGTAGTCCAGTCACTGGGCAAGGCCGCGGCCAATCCCATCCACAGGGGAATAGTAGGGATTGAGCGGATGAATTCTATCACACGCTGAATCAAATTATCGATACTGCCACCATAAAACCCTGAGATACCACCCAACAGGATGCCCATCAGAAAACTGATCGCAACGCCCACCAATCCAATCGACATGGAAATGCGGGTTCCATAGACTAAGCTACTAAATACATCGCGGCCTTGCTGATCGGCACCCAGTAAATACATGGGAATATCGATATGCGTTGGTCTATTGTTATACTCTTTGGGGCCAATCAGATGGCGATCGGTCTCAAACAATCCCAAGATTTTATAGGGCACACCGCGCACAAAGAACCCGATATCAATGATCGATTCCTCATCAATCACAAATGTACGCCGAAGTGCCTCTGGATCGATTTCTACTTTGTACCCATTGACATATGGGTTAAATTCACGTCCCTCCTCTGTTGTTCTGAAGAGATGCAGTTGCTGTGGTGGGGCGTAAGTATGATTGATGCTAATCGCACCCGGCCGAAATGGGGCAATAAACTCAGCAAAAATTGCCAGCAAATAGATCAGAATCGTCACCACACCACCAAACATGGCGAGCCTGTGTTTGCGGAATTTCCACCACATCAACTGCCATTGGGAGGCAACGGAAACACTGCTTTCCAATTCAGGCTCAACGATATCTTTTGGGGCCACATGGGAAGGTAACTGAATATCAGTTGCCATAAAATAATTCCTTCATAACCGCAACGACTTTACGACCATTCGTGTTGACTCAAGCGATAGTTAGTATCCAGTAGAACGGTAATCGGTCGGTCGTCGGTAAACGGTGACCGACCTGCTGACCAACCGATAACGGGTAAGTCAACTTTACGACTATTCCAAACGAATACGCGGATCCAACCAGGCCAACAGCAGATCAGATACCAACGTTCCAATAATTGTCAACACACTGAGCATTAAAATGAAGCTGGCAGCTAAATACATGTCTTGCGATGTGAGCGCTCGGAGCAACAGAGGGCCAGTTGTGGGCAGGCTCAACACGATCGCGGTGATGGTGGCACCAGAGATGAGGGTGGGCAGAACCCAACCAACAGTGCTAATAAATGGGTTGAGTGCAATCCGCACTGGATATTTCAAAATCAATTTCCACTCAGGCATCCCTTTGGCTCGTGCAGTCACCACATAGGGTTTGCGCAATTCATCCAGTAGATTGGCGCGCATGATACGAATGAGTCCAGCCGTGCCCGCCGTACCGATGACAATCACGGGGATCCACAAATGGCCCAAAAAGTCAACAATCTTATCCCAATTCCAGGCTGCCTCTTGATATTCGGGCGAAAAGAGACCTCCAACGCTCTGGTTGAAATATCTAAATGAAATCCACATAAGGATAAGTGCTAGTAAAAAATTAGGTGTAGCGAGTCCGATAAAACCAATAAATGTGGCGAAATAGTCACCAACAGAATATTGACGTACAGCTGAAAAAATGCCAATTGGAAAAGCTACGGCCCAAACAAAAAGCAAGCTACTGAGTGAAAGAACAAGCGTCATGGTCAATCGCTGCCAAATCAGCGAAGTTACCGGTTTGTTCCATGAAAAGGAATGCCCAAAATCGCCGCGTAATACGATACCCGAAATCCACTTCCAATATTGCACATATACAGGCTGCCCGAGTCCATAGCGAATCTCGAGTGCCTTGAGTGCCGCCGGATCCACATCTTCACCTTGTGATGCCAAGGAAGCCACAATCGTCGTAAGATAATCACCCGGCGGCAGTTGAATTATGATAAAGGCCACAATCGAGATAGCGATCATGGTAGGTATCATGTATAGAATGCGACGAATCAAGAAACTTAACATTGATCAACCTTTCGGCCAAGTAACAGTCACTTCACGAAGATGCATATAGATCCGAGCTTCCCGGAAGGGGTCAAGAATCGTACCGCAATCGGAACCACATGTGACCCCTTCCTGTTAGGTAATATAGGAAAGGGAGATAAAATAAGGGAAGGCAAAAGCAAGGAAAGCCGAAACTTATTGGACTCTCGACCTGGCAAAAAGGACCAACCTCTTCGAGCGGTGCGACCGCCCTTCCCGGACAGTCCGCCAGGTCGACGCCGTGCAACGTCGAAAGCGTGCAGCACCTCGAGTGCCATAACAGGAAAACGGAAAACAGCGTCCAAAGTTGAGGAGCTCAGGCGATACGGGAGAGGAGGTCCAAGATGAAAGTGAAAATGGGAATCGACTGGAGTGAAAAGAAACATGATGTGATGATGTTGGATGAGACAGGACGAGCGCTGGGCTATGCGCAGATAGAGCATAGCCAGAAGGGATTTCGCCAAATTGAAGAAATGAGAAAGAAGACAGGAGCGAGCCATGATGAAGTGACAGTGGGACTGGAAACAGCGCATAATTTGCTGATTGATTATCTCTGGTCGAGCGGGTACAAGAATGTCTATGTGGTGCCGCCGAATGTGGTGAACAAGAGTCGGGAGCGCTATAGTCAAAGTGGTGCGCATAATGATAAGAGTGATGCCTATGTGATAGCAGATTTGTTGCGGACCGATGTCCATCGATTTTATCCTTGGTCACCTGGCAGTGAATTACTCCAGCAGATGCGAGTGGTCAGCAGTGCCACACAATACTGGACCAAAGAGACTGTGGCCTTATCCAACCGTCTGCGCGCTTGCCTGTTGCGTTACCATCCGGCGCTGCTTGAGGTCTTCAGCAACTGGCCTTCTCGGATTGCCTGCCACCTGGTTCTGACCTATCCAACGCCAGAGCATGTGCGCAACTCCACCTATGAAGGCTTCCAAGAGTTTCTCAAGCAGCACCGACATACGCAACCCCGTAAATGGGTCACTTGTTATGATAAGTTAACCGCCACTTATCCCACATCAGCTCCTGCATTTGTGCCAGCGTATCAACGAGAAGCTCTTCAGCTGGCTGAATGTCTTTGCTTACTGCGCTATGAACAAGAGACCCTTGACCAGTTACAGTCACTTTTTCTGCAACATCCGGATCAGCATATCTTTGCTTCTTTACCTGGTGCTGGCCAGCTTTTAGCTCCCAGTCTTCTGGTCAAGTTTGGCGAAGACAGGAAACGCTTTCCCTCTCCCATGAGCCTTCAGTCTCTGGCGGGAACCTGTCCTGTCACCAAACAAAGTGGCAAAGTCAGAACCGTTCATTTCCGCAGAGCTTGCGATCACGACTTTCGTTATTTTACTCAGCAATTTGCTCGCTGCTCCCGCAAAGAGTCTTCTTGGGCCGCTGCTTTTTACACCGCCGCTCGCCAACGCGGTCTCAAAAAGAGTCATGCTGATCGCACTCTCGCTAATCGCTGGATTTGCATCATTTGGAAATTGTGGCAAGACAAGAAACCTTATGATGAATCTTTCCATTTGCAGCAACGAGCCCATCGTCGCCAACCTATCGCTTAATTGCTTCTAATTTTTTACTATGTATCGCCTTTGGGTTCCTTGCCTTTGTCCTCATCTATATGTTGACATAACACGCTGCTGGTTCTCTCTATCAGTTCTTCTTCAACGCGCCCTTTTGGAACTGCCATTACATACAAAGCGTGTCCGGGAAGCTCTCACCCCATTTTATTGGGATGATACCATGAAGGCACAAAAACACTGACGTTTCGCCTCTTATTCTGTCCTTCGTGTCACTACGTGGAGCAGCTATATTCAGTAGACAGCAATCATTAGACTCTTCGCTTCACTCAAGAATGACACGATTGCGGTCTGCCCTGAAAAAAAAGCAAGAGAAGAGAGGGTTAAAGGCCGCGTTGAATAGAAGCGGGTCCAAGTTGACCCGCCAGAGTGGGTGGCGTCGTTGCCTGTGCCCAACGCAAATCAGTTGTAGTGAGCACCGTACTTAGGCGGTCGGTGCCAAGAAAACCTTGAAGCCGAGGGACTCGAGGGTTTTGAGTGCGCCGGCTTGTGCATGCTCCTTGCGTCGTTTGAGAAAGAAGTCGCCGCCGAGTTCTTCAAAGACGGCATCGGGCTTGTCGATGAGATGATAGACGATGGTCAAGATGGAATGGGCCACGGCAATAGCTGCCCGCTTGGCTCCGCGTCGTGCCTTGAGACGGTGGAACTGTGCGGCGAGATAGGTGTCCTTGGTGCGAGAGGCGGCCCAAGCCGCTTCAACGAGGGCGGTGACTAACCATTTCTGGCCCTTTCGTCGGCGACCACTCTTGCGTTTGCCCGCCGATTCGTTGTTGCCAGGACAGACACAAGCCCAGGAGGCCAGTTTCTTAGCTGAGGGCCAGCTTTCGACCGAGGACCGATCTCCGCCAGAATTATCTCGGCGACGACTCGCCCCACACCGGGAATGGCATCTAGGCGTGCGATGAGGTCAGCATGCGGAGCCATGAGGACCCCAATCTGTTGATTGAGGGCATCAATGCGTACATTCAGGTGATCGAGATGATGCAGAACTTCTTGCAGCATAAAACGATGATGAGGACGGACCAGTCCCGTCAACGCATCAACCAACTGGGGAATCTTGGCCCGCAGCCGCTTTTGTGCCAAGTCAGCCATGGCTTCTGGGTCCATCTCATCTGCAATCAGGGCCTCGATCATCTGGCGTGCCGATACACCTTGGATGCTCGTGACCACCGATCCCAACTTGACGTTGGCATCTTCCAACACCTTATGCAGGCGATTGACTGCCGCACTCTTCTCTTGCAAGAGACGCGTCCGATAGCGTCAGGTCTCGCAAGTCCCTTTGCTCCACATCTGGAATGAAACTGCGCTCCAGCAGTCCATAACTCATCAGTTTCGTGATCCAGGCCGCATCGCTCTCATCCGTCTTGCGACCAGGCACCTGTGCCAGATGGCGGGCATTCACAATCCAGACCTCAAAATGCTCATGCAACACATTGTAGATCGGTTTCCAATACACTCCGTACTCTCCATCGCCACATGCGTGATCCCATACGACGACAGCCACGACCTCAACCCTCCAACTCGACCGTCGTTGTCCCAAATCGCTTGCGCACCTGCTCCATCCTCCTGATTCATCTACCACGCCACTACCATCCGCTTGTGAACATCCAG
>JAHBNG010000095.1 GCA_019217005.1 Chloroflexi bacterium TSY | reverse complement strand
CCCGTTGCGCAAAAATAAGGTTTCAATCGTTGTAAATATTTCAATCCCTTCTTCATTATAGAGTCGGAAATAGAGCATAAGTACATGGTTCGATTCCTGTACATCATACTCCACTTCAAGACCGATGGGACGTCGAATGTCCATCGCGTCGGTGATCTTCCCATCTTCGGTCCTTGCCTTGATGGAGCGCAGACGAATGACATCATCACCAGGTGCTTGTGAGGAATTATCCCATTCGCGCGCAGCGGTTGTGCCTAATCCAGAGTTGAGGTAAGCAGTGACGACTTGATGAGAAGGTCCATCTTCCAGCAATTTTCCTTGATCGAGCAATATTGTTCTCTCGCATAGACGCGTGATTGCAGGCATATTGTGGGATACAAACAGCACAGTACGCCCCTCTTGGCCCACATCCTGCATTTTGTTTAGACATTTACGTTGAAAGGCTGCATCACCGACTGCAAGCACTTCGTCCACGATTAAGATCTCTGGCTCCAAATGAGCCGCAACTGCAAATGCCAAGCGCAAACGCATACCGCTGGAAAAATGTTTGGCGGGTGTGTCGATAAACTTCTCGATTTCCGAAAAATTGACAATCTCGTCAAATTTGCGTTCAATCTCTTTGCGCGTCATGCCCAATATGGCGCCATTGAGAAATACATTTTCACGGCCTGTCAATTCAGGGTGAAATCCTGTTCCAACTTCCAACAAGGAGCCTACCCGGCCATAGATATCCACCGTTCCGCTTGTTGGTTGTGTAATGCGGGCCAAGATCTTTAGGAGGGTGCTTTTTCCAGCACCATTGCGCCCAATGATCCCAACCGCTTCCCCAGGAGCTACGTCAAAAGAGACATCATTGACAGCCCAGATAGACTCGTCCAATTCAGCCGCACCCGTTGCGTGACCGCGCAATAACGCACCAGCCCGTCGAAACGGCGCTGTGGCTGTTTCGACAACTGTATCGCGCAATGTACGATATTTCTTCTTCTGGATATTGCCGATAAAGTATTGTTTACGAATGTGATTGACGCCAATAGCAATATTATTCATAAAACTCTAAACAACGTCTGCAAATGTTTTCTCCATACGACTAAAGTAAAATGCCCCGCTAATCAACAAAGTGATCGCTGCAACTGATGATGCAACAATGATTAAGCCCGGAGCCGTATCTGTCCCCAGCAACGCCCATCGAAATCCCTCGACCACCCCTGCCATCGGGTTGATGCCATAAATCGTGCGCCAAGGTTCGCTGAGCAGGCTACTGGGATAAGCAATCGGTGTAATAAACATCCAAAATTGAGTCAAAAATGGAATTAGGTAGCGAATGTCGCGAAACTGAACATTCAATGCAGATAACCACAATGCCGTTCCCAGTGAGGTGCACATGACAAGGACGATGAGAAACGGCACCCAGATGATATGGACTGTTGGAGCGATTCCGTAAAACGCCATCATTCCTAGTAAAACCAAAAAAGCCAAAACAAAGTCCACAACAGCACCAAATACTGTCGCCAATGGTAAACAGAAGCGGGGGAAATAGACCTTTTTGATCATATTGCTATTGAATACCAAGCTGTTCGATGCTTGGGACAGAGACATGGCAAACAATGTCCAAGGGACAAGAGCAGTATCAGTAGATCCAAATTTGGCGTTTTTGGCTATTTTCAGTCGAGATTGCAGGGATTTTGGAGTCATTTATTCAGATTTCGGTTACAGAAAACAACCTATTTCATATCTGAAAATCGCCCAAATCTAACGCAAAAACTAGATATCGACCGGCAAATTTGTATTTATGTCAACTGTTTAGCCAGAATTCTCTCTCAAAACCTGAAATTTGGATCTACTGAGTATAGCTAAATATTGGATAAGGCACGCCGTCGGAGGGAATTTTTGCTAATCGACCAAAAAAGAGGCTGAAGACAACCATCGTCAAGAAGGGTTGCAAAATTGCCCAGGCTACTCCCAAAACGGTCTGCTTATATCTCACTTTGACATCGCGCCACGTGAGGAAAAATAGAAGCTCTCGATATTGCCATAACTCTCCCAAATTAAGCGAAACCCATCCCTCAGGCGGCGCAATATGTGTATGGTATTGTTGCTGTTGTTTTAGGGAGACTGATTTGATACCCATAAATTATTCTGCAATGATCTGTTCATTCAGTACTTGAGTTGTAGATGGTTGGTCTGTACGATACCCCTGGATAGTTGCTGGAGAGCCAACAGCAATTGCGTATGGAGGGATATCCTTTGTTACGATCGAGCCCGCAGCAACGACTGCCCCTTCTCCGATACGAACATTCGCAACGACAATTACGCCATACCCTAACCATGCGCCATCTTCGACAATGATGTCACCTTTTGATTCAAGCGGCTGCTTGCGGATAATCTCGCGCCCCACAATGCCGTGAGCATACGGATAAAGTGCGCATGCAGGGGCCAACATGACATCCGCACCAATATGAATCGACCCAATATAAGCATTCAGTTGACAACGAGGATGAATGCGTGAATCCGGCCCAATCGAAAGGCTACCACCATATCCAGACTCCAGGATAACATCGCGATAAATGAATACACCATCATGAATTTTAACCGCACCGCCACCCTGACGTTGTTCATAAATCAAGACGCAGTCATCAATAAAAATGTGATCTCCTAGATGAAGATTCGAATGATAAATTGTTGCACTCGGTGATATGTATCCAGCTTTATTCATTCGTGCCAGAGACACTCTCGTTTTATGAGGTGGCGCATACCATGTGGCGAGCTGTGTCGCAATCCGTCCTGTTTTTGTCAGGCCCGCATGACGCATCCAGAAACGAACCCATTGCCTTCTAAAAGCTCGAATGAACGGAATCCAGCTCTTTTTTGCATTTCGTGTATCGACAGCCCTCATATGACTTTATCTATATCTCGGATAAAACAAAACTATGTTTTCATACGGAGCTCAGATTAGGGAACAGTAACTGCGCTCGGATGGTTTATTTGTGCTGCAACATAGTCTGCCAGCCTGATCGCCAAAGCAATAATTGTCAACGTAGGGTTGGCATATCCACCCGTTGGGAAAACAGATGATCCGGCAACAAACACGTTATGCGTTTCATGAAGACTGTCGTCTTCATTCACCACACCCAGCTTTGGGTTTCGATGCATCCGCGTTGTTCCCATATGATGCCACCCGCCCTGTAATCGATGCGGCGGAGCATCTCCCTGCATTTGAATCAATAGCTGCCCAAGTCTACTCTGTTCGAATTCCCTTTGAATGAGCTTTTGTGCACGAATCATGCTCTGCATGTCTTGTGCATTTAACTTCCAATGGAGTTGGATTTGATTTTGTCCCAATTGATCCTTTTCATCGCCAAGGGTAATACGACTTTCTGGATCAGGAATCTGTTCGGCCATATGATTCAGCAAAAAGACTTCGGGCACAATACCTGTGTTTGTCCTGCGCCGCCGGTGTTCGACTTTTCGCATCATCTTTTTATATGTCGCATCTACAACCCCTGGAATACCAACTGCCAAAGCTGTCAGGTGGTTCCCCAATTTAGAAGGTATTTTTCGTTGGCGAATTGCTCTGCTCAAATGAATTGCTGATTCAATTGCCGGCGTTGGCCGCATCCTATACTTCAACGAAATAGGCCAAAGGTTGGGTTCAAGCGAAACACAGTAATTTAGCATCTTTTCTCGACGTAGCGTCTCGTCCGAGATCGTCAACATTGCTTGGACAGCTGTATCCCCTCTTCCTCTGTGAACTTGATAGAGACCCGTTGTCTCAAACATGTTGGGATCAGCGGGGATGACAACACCCGAATTTAGATGAGGATGCTCCATAAAAAAACGACCAACCAAATCATGCTGATTTCCAAGCCCGTTCGTTTGAGTTTTATTTGATAACAAGAGTAATCGCGCATTTTCAATTCCGCCAGTTGCAAGAATGAATACTTTGGCGCGCAAGCGAAAGGTGTTTCCGCTCAGAGTGGCTAATGTGACAGACGTTGCCTCAAATAATGAATGGGCAGTCTCAATCTCCAATGCATTTGCATTTAGGTAGATGGTGACATTTTCGGCCTTCTCCAGCACTGTTCGATATTCAATCCCAAAGATAGTTTGAGGAGCAGAAGCAAATTGAAATATGGTTGACTCGACATCGCTGCTGGTGAAAGGAAGCGGAGACATTGCTCCCGAGCCTGCCCAATATTCCAGATCATATCGATTTGGACCGAGTTTTAACGCTTGTTGGGCACGTTCGTAAAATGGATCAAGATGCTCTTTGCTAAAAGGCCAACCACTATATGGAATCCAATCGCGTTTTTCAAAATCGATCGCGTCAAGGGGATGCATGCGAACGCCCAACTGATCCTGGCCTTGTTGATCTTGTCCGATATCAATATTCCAAAGGTTGCTTGAGCCGCCAAAGCGTCGTTCTCGCGCATCATCAAGATCAAAATAGGGCTGCCCGGTATTTGTTCCCCGATATAGTCTTTGTGTATCAGCATCAGCTTCAAGCCCACCGCTTTCAATCAGAGAGACTTGAAACTGTTGGTTTTGTAACTCAAGTGCAAGGGTGATTCCTGCAGGGCCAGCGCCAATAATACACACATCAGTATTGATTATTTGGTTATGAGGAATTGAGCGTGAATCAATGAGCATCGCTGACGGTCTTTCTATTGGGGGGAATTCGAGTTGAGTTGTCTGAATACCACTCAAATTTGGTCTTGATCTTGCCCGACTGATCGGTGCGAATCATAACAAGATTTGCAGACGGCTCATGCTCCCTAAATTTGTTAGTTGTGTCGTTCTCTAGAAAAGCCTCATCTTGTCTCGCCTCTATGAGAGGTGAGACAGAACTTTGCTGAGAAGGGATATAGGTTGGAGAGAGTCTTACGTAGTCTATACCAGTCGGAGTAGAAATCTTGATTGCGTAGTGATTATGTCCTGCGTCAATTTGGTGTTCAATAAATATGTTCTTTCCATCTACTGTGTTGCGGAACGGATAAAGTAATGTGATCATCTGTGTTGTGTCCGCATGTACGGGTTCAAACTGAATCGTAGTTGTCGGAATTTTTTTTCAGCTACGGCAAAAGTCGGGTACAAAAAATGACCATAAGGGGTGAAATCCTAGAGCAGCCCTCTGTTTGCATGAAAAATTTGTACCCGACTTTTGCTGCTACTGTTTTTTTTGCTTTGCCGGTGAGAACCACCCCTGAATCGGATTTTCTTGTCCGCGCATTAGGCGTCGGTTAAATGCACTCGGATCGGATGGAAAGAGAAGAAGTTGAACATCACACTGCGTTGAATGCAAACAAACACCCGATATATCCCACTCCTCGACCTCAATGTCGGGAGCCGTATGAAATAAGGATTGATATACGCAGGATTGCCCTCCATCGATCGAGTCGATTATGATCCAGTAATCAGGTTTAACAAAAACGATTCGCCTCGTGTGGCGAATGTCTCTTGAAATCTCCGTTCCTTGCGGTCTTTGTAGCTTGAAATCTCCGTATCCTTCACTATATGTCGCCTCGGCGTAGTCAAGCTCAGAGGCGGTGATCCAAACCGCATCTTGTTTTGACCCCACATGCGGAGTAAGATTCTTCTTATACCAGCGTCTTATTTGACTTTTCCCATCCACAAGGATGGTATTGTGACCATAGGTTCCAACAAAGTAGTTCCGGTATGGATCCTTCGTGTTGTATGTATATGATCCGGGGGCAACAATAAACGGAACGCCAAAGGCTGCAACTTCTATACTTAGTTTATCGGTTCAACAGGATCTCATGTGGTTGACAGCATCGAATGAATTCGACGCCTGTTAAACCAAACCTGCTTGTGGACATTAAGAAAATAATCCGGCAAAAAAAATCCAGTCAGCACGCCTCGTGCGGGTGGCGTCCCGTCAAGACCCGCACGGGGCGTGCTCGCTGAACGATTACCGAACTTAATTTTGAATCTTCATAAGCAGGTTTCCCGTGGCAGACGCCGGTTTCAACCGGTGGCCGTTTTGTCAACCACATGAGATCCAAAAGAGCCAGTTTATCTTCATGTCCGTGTGGTCCGCCGTACGGTCCGGCGTCGAAGAGTAGGTAATTTGCCGACGACTCCCAACTGCTACGCATCACATAGAGGCCGGCATTTTCATAGCCAACTGATTGATATGCAGGAGGTTTTCCTTGTTTTCCAGCTGTCCCAACAAAAACTAGGTCGTCGCGCTTTAATTGTATTCCTATTTCGAGTAGACGCACCGCCAGGTTTTCCGCTTGTCCCAAATAACCATCATTGATCTGAGGAAATGTTCCATCAGGCCGAATAATACCGACCAGCATCCCATACATCTTTTCAAGCGAAGTTTTTAGTAGTCGCTCTAATTCAATGAATGTTGGACTATCTTGAGCCGCAGAATCTAAAGCACCGATTATATTCGATGTTGCATCGAATTCTTCAGTCACCATCCATTGATAGCCCGTCGAGCATTCTATCTGCGAACCATCTTCATTGATCTGTGCCTGTAATTCGTCATCAAGTCGTTTGAATGCTTGATGAAGCCATTCCCCGGCTTCATCGAACTCAGGAAAATAGACTGCAATTGCAGCAAGACCATTGCTTTCGCGGAGCAAATGATTACGGCTTGTCTGATAACAATTTAAGAATCGAGCATGATCATAAAGGGAACGCAGCATGAGGCACTTGGCTTTGGTTGTAAAAGCATCCGAATGCTGAAACAAAGCAAATGCTGCTATCCAATTTAGGCTACGCATTCCTACATTCATGAGTGTCCAAATTGGATCTCTCTCATTCTTTTTTGGAAGAAGCGGATTGGTATGGATCCAGTTAACAAGAAGGTCAACAAATTTTTGTGCGTATTGTTCATCCAGGGTGTACTGATAAGCAAGTGCTAGATCGGCCCACCAATGATGACGATTCAACTCTGCGGCCCAGCGTGAAAACGGATCAGTTGTTGGATCATACCGCCAGTCCAACTCTGGTTCGAGCTGAACTGACGGTAAATTTAAGAAGGTAAATCGGTGGTCTAAAATTTGCGCAGCACGGTGGAGAATTTCTTGTCTGTCAAGCTGGTAAATATTTTCCCGCATGAAAGAGGGTCGATATGGAAATAGCGGCCATTCAGGGTTTTCACGGTGAACAAAATGATTGACCAATGCTTGACGCGCCCGCTCTGTATGACCATGCTTTAGTAACTCTGTGACAGTTGGCAGAGCAAACTTCGGGGTGGTTCATTTTAGCTGGATAGATAGGTTTACACTTTTAGAAACAGAAAGAACGTTTATATTCTCTGATTTCGCCGGTTCTCAGAGAGAAAACGGTCTCATATAGATTTTTGTCTATATATCAAAAGTGTAAACCTAATTTTGAACCACCCCCAAACTTCTGCAAAAAAGCTTCTTCAGACAGTTTGAGCGATGATTCAATGGTTGGGCTGCGCCGAGCGGTGATATAACGTTGTATAATTCGTCTCGTTCGAGCGCATACCCGTGCTGCGACAGTGGAAAGCATATGAGACAGATATTACTGCGAAGTTTTTACATTATCGAAGGTGATCGGAAGAAAGAATTCGTCGTAATTTCCATCTTTCTGGACAACGCGTAACCGAAGACGGTGAGAACCATTAGGATACTGGGTTGTATCGAACGTTCGAAAATTTCCTCGAGTCGGTCTGGGATTGCGATTCCAGGCGACAAACGTCGCCTGATTTTCGTCACCATCGATCAGCAAATCAAGCTGCCATTTCTTAAATTCCGGATGATCGGCAATCCCTCGCACACGGACTTCACCACTCACAACTGCATTCTCTTCCGGTTCAAAAAAGCCATTCTTCTCCGTCGTGATTTCACGGCTATTGTCGATCGTCAATGTTGAGATGAAATCTTCATAGGTGTTATCTTTGCGAACAACACGTAAGCGCAGCGTGTGCGTTCCATCAGGAAATAAAGTTGTGTCGAGTTCTGCCAAACGGCTACTCGTACTTCGTTCTCGTCGATTCCACGAAACAAAAATAGGAGAATTTGCATCACCAAACGGCAGGAGTTCAAGTTGCCATTTACGGAAGTTTCTGTCTCGTGCAATCCCTAAAACGTTGACCAAACGTCCGACTGTAGAACCGTCCTGCGGGCGTGTGATCCCGCTCCCGGATCCAGAATCTACATTGTTGCTGTTGTCAATAACAAGCGTCGTAAAATACTCATCATAGTTCATTCCATCACGTACGACACGTAATCGCAGCCGATGTTCACCATCAGGATACTTAGATGAATCAAAAGCCGTTAGATTGCTAACCCGAACTTTCCGTCCACTTGCTCTGTGGATAAACGTTGCATCTTCTTCAACTCCAAAGAGAAGCAAGTCGAGCTGAAATTTTTTGAACTCAGAATGATTCGCAATTCCTCTAACGGTTACATAACCACCAACGACAGAACCATCTGCTGGTTCAACAATACCATTTTCACCCTGAGCAGAAGCATTCAGGGATAATAACAGTACCACAGAAATAGCAATGAGGGGCGACAAGATCGCCTGTTTCATAACCTTGCTCAACATATTCGTGCCTCCTTCTAAGCACTCAACACAACAAAACCGCTTATAGATGAGAAAGAACCCAACAGAATAGTTAAATAGAGTATTCTCATCTAAGGCGTACTCAATATAGCGGCAAGCACACATCTTCGAGAATTTCTAATGAAAAGATCGTTCCTCAATTTTTCCATTGACTCTTTCTCTAGTATGGTCTTGCTTCGTTGGACTATTCAGCACCGATACCATTTAATACCGATGAGACTGTCCACCACAAAATTTTTAAATCCAACCACATAGATTGGTTATGAACATATTCAATATCATGACGGATAATTTCGTCAAATAGGATTCCACTACGTCCACGGACTTGGGCGAGGCCCGTAATACCAGGAAGAACTTCTAATCGTTCTTTATGCCATCCTTTGTATTCTTCAACTTCCCAAACTACATTTGGGCGTGGACCGATTAAGCTCATATCCCCTTTGAGGATGTTGAGAATCTGTGGAAATTCATCGAGACTCGATGACCGTAAAAAACGCCCCACTCTTGTCACTTCGCTGTTGCTAAATGGTTTGAAGACCCTTTTCCCTTCTCTCAGCTCTTGTTCTCCCTTTACGAAAGCTTTCATGAATTCTTTGTGAGACTCTTCTGCGCCCATCTTCATTGTGCGAAACTTGATCACATTGAAGCGGTGACCATCTTTGCCAACACGTTTCTGAATATAAAAGATTGGTCCTGCCGATTCTAACCGAATCAAAGCACCGATGATTAAAGTTAAAACAGAGAAAAGGGGAAGGATGAGAATGCATAAAACAATATCAAATATTCGTTTACAAACTTTATAATAAGGTTTGTGAACCTCAATATTCGACCGTTTTACCATAACCCAATTTGTATACATGTTCTCTGTCACCTAATGGAGATGCTACTTAAACTTCGGACACTAGAATCGTTGTTTCTTGGGGGACAATTGTCCGAAGTTTGAATGATGTGACAATAAGTCCTTACCCGAGAAGCTGCTCGGACTCACAACCACTTTTCGGATAGGTTCTAACGATTCGTTGGATGTCAATGCTGCGGTCAGTAGATCGCAATCGTATTACTCTTGAACAAAGCGAAGTAATGATTGCGGTCTCTTGACGACTTTCAAGAAATTCTATGAAACAATTTCTTGCTTTGATAACCTGGAATTTGGTTGAATTAATTGATGTTTTTTGAGCGGTGCTCGACCATGTTTTAGCTGTTGTTTAGCATTATCCATGAGCGTCTCAAATGTAACACATTCGTGTGATAGAGATGCAACCCCAGACTGTAAACGAATGTTCAAGCTTTGCTCGATTGCATCTTGCAACCGTAAGGCAATCTGTTCGGCCTCTTGCTCGGTCGTTTCCGGTAAGAAAGCAACAAAACAATCGTTTTGTAAAGCAATTGGATTAAAAGAGTGCAAATTGTCATCAAGTGTATGAGCCATCTTTGCGAGAAGAAACTCTTTTGTAAGGGAGCGCTGAATATCTCGAACAACTTTGGGCAAGGCGGTCTTGATTGTCTGTTCATCAAATTTCAGCATAACAGCTGACAATGGTCGTTCATAACGCCGAGCACGCTGCACTTCCTCATACATAACGCCACGCGATTCCTCATAAAGTTTGGGATAAGGACCGATATGGGCGAAAGTGGTGTCAGCGATAAAGCTTTCGAGGTCGAAAATTCGTTGTCCAAGTCTTCGTGTGATAAGCCCTGTTAGTAAAATAGCAGATGCATAAGTCAATGTCAGATAAAAACTCGTAACCTGGTCCAAATCACGAACCTGGTAAACTTCGGTTAAGATAAATGCAAGGATTAAAAGACCTAAAACAAATGCATAGTACGGATTCTTAACCCGGGGAATCATCAGCGTCAAGATGACTGATACAGCAACAAAAATGTATGCGTTGAGTCTCATATCTGCGGGGACAAGAGGATGTTCAATTGCGATTAACGCTACCAACCATGCCAACAAGATCAATATCCAGAATCGCAATCCATTCATGAAGGTAACCTTTTACTTGATGTATGTTTGATGAAGAAAAATGTGCCGTTGTGCCAAACTTAATTGCAATTTGGGTGCTTGCGTTAGGTACGCCCCATGAGGATAACAATACTGCGATTGCAACAAAATATGATTTTTTTTGTGACTTGACCAGGTAAAGGGAAACTCTACGTTCGCAGAGAGCAGAGTTAAGCCGATTATAGCATCAATCTGCCAATAAATATGAGTTTATTGTGATCCTCCTAAAATATCAATCGTAATTCGAGCACAAATCCTTCGCGGAATCGTAAAAAAGATAAATACCCGTATATGGACAGGTTACGATGATGTACACAAAAAGCAAGTTGCTTTAACAGCTTCTTACATGTATGCTTATATTATCCATATTTTCTATAAAGTTGAACATTTTAATCTAAAACAATGGCTCATCGAATAACATTGTACATGTCGCTGTTTTCGCAGATGGCAAACGATCTATGAGCACAATCGTATCTTGTAAGTGCGAATATGTCGGAGGGCTCAGATGGAATTTGACTTTCTTAGCATTGTCGTTTGGGCTATCGTTGGTGGCATCCTCGGTAGTTTGATCGGCATACTCTTCCAAGATGGCCGATTTGATCTATCTGGAGATGTAATAGGCAGCTTAATTGGTGGAATTGGCGGGGGACTTGCCTTTGAATGGATGGTTGGTGATATCAGTTCACTCGTTGGATCATCTCTCGCTGCGTCGATTGGCGCCCTGATTTTTCTGCTGTTGCTCCGATTAACCGGGACTCAACCTCATGACAGAACGGATGATGCAATGACCCAGTTGGATAATCAAATAAATCTAGAAAATGGGGGGGGCACGTTCTGACGAATATAGGGAAACAACAGCCACACCAAACATGAATGCTACAGGCAAAACGATCGAGATAGATGTAGAAAATGCTGTCTCTGGGAGAGACATACCTGATACACAAATGGCACCTCAAGAGACAGAGGTAGATGTCATGGCTACTATTCCTGACGTGGGCACACCCGAAGTACCCATATCACGTGAAGAGACCAAGACAGAGGAAGAAAGCGTTATCCTCAATGTAGACGTGGACTCCTCCACAAATAGGGATACAGATCGTTCTAACGTCAGTCTATCTCAAGAAGAGACCAAGACAGTTGTCGTGGATGCACCTGAAGTGGATGTCGACGTTCCCTCTGTAGATACAGATGTGTCAAATGAAAGCGAAGATTCTGTGGGCGATTTTGTTGTTTCAAAGTCCAATTACCCGGATGACCTGACCCAAATAAAAGGAATCGGACTCGTCTACCAGGAACGTCTAAATGAAAACAATATTTATACGTGGGATCAAGTTGCGAATTTGCCTGTGGAGCAACTGAAAGATGTAACAAAAGCAATTGATGCAGCGAAGGTTGATGCTTGGGCCCAACAAGCACTTGATCTAGCTCAAAAAAATAATCGGATTGGAGCTAGATACAATGGGCCGTTGCCGGATCGGTTATCTAAAATTCCTGGGATCGGAAAACAAACAGAACAGACCTTGAGGCAAGGTGGCATTTTCACCTACAGCCAACTGGCCAATAGCACACCCGGCGAATTGAATGCGGTTCTACCAACACCTAGAGATGAACAGGATCTTATGGCCTGGATTACAGGGGCAGCCACTATGGTGGATGATGGATGAAAATCACCAATTACCCACTATGTCCGTTCTTGTAATTTCGTAAGCTTTGATTGAAAACCGGAACGATCAATCACATCCCGATTCACCACGTTTGGAGGCAATTGTCCTTGCAAGATGTGCAAAATACTCTGACACGCCTCGGTTCCGTTATCTTGATAGAGTTCATCAGTCCATGCCAATGCATGTGGGGACAAAATCACATTGTCCATTTGGACCAAGGGGTGACCAGTGGCGATTGGCTCTTCTTCAAAAACATCTAAACCTGCACCAGCCAGCGACCCAGCCTGTAAAGCAGCCGTCAAATCTGCTTGATTGACAATTGGACCACGCGCCGTGTTAATCAGATAAGCAGTTGGCTTCATCAAGGCAAAGAGATCCGCATTGATCATGCCATGAGTTTCCTCACTGAGAAAACAGTTCACCGCGACAAAGTCAGACTCACGAAAGAGTGTCTTCAGTTCCACAAGTTCAACGCCTAATGTCGCGGCGCTTTCGGGCCGTGCATATGGATCTGCAGCCAGCTTTCTACCCAATCCAAATGGTTCAAGTAACCGAAACATCTCCCCTGCAATGTTCCCTAATCCAACCGAGCCAAGTGTCTTTCCCCGCAACCCCAGACCAGAGGTTTCGCTACGCAAATCCCAACGTCCAGTCCGCACAATTTGATCTTTTGCTGGCAGTTTCTTCGTCAAGGCCAACAATAACGTAACAATCGCTTCTGCCACTGGTCGACGAACGGCATCAACCGTGATCGCCAACAAAACATCATTGTTCGTACAAGCGGGCACATCAATCATGTCATATCCAACGCCCCACCGAGCAATGACAGCCAAGCGATCGTTTCCCGTAAAAGACGCCTCTGTAAAGCGAATTGCCAAGTCTAAGATAGCGTCAAACTCGGCAATGTCGTCAGGCGTTGCATAAACCCCATGTGTATCCTTACCTGTTGCATCAAAAAAACGATAGTCAATATGGGGAAGCGGCGCGAGCATCTCTTGCAAAATTGGTTCAATCCGTCCTGGCGCTTCCACCTTGAAATCCGATGTGATTCCAACTTGAAAAGGTCTAGTCATGATGATTCGTCCTTTATGCTTGAGCCTACGTGTTACGTATACTATCCACCATCACTATGCGCACTAAAATCCTTTACTTGACAATAGCACCTACATCAACCGCTTCCCTCTCACTCTCTTCTCCGACCCCATTGAGTTGATAGGCATCTGCCGTTGGGTGTAAAGGTCGTTTGAGCCATGCTGGACGGCGTGTACCGTCGGGACTGTACCGTTCAGCCGAGCGAGCCAATGCTTTCCACTCATGATAGACCTGCATCGAGCGATTGACATCGACCCATACATCACCATGTTTTTCACCTGGGCCCGCCTTGCGCACATTGACTGCCTTCTGTAGCCAACAATGCGCACCACTCACTGGATCGGGGTGGACTGCATGGGTTAGGTTCTGATGAACGCCCACATCTTCCCACCAGACGCGGCTCGTATCAGGATCAAAAGTTTCCCAGGCTTTGCCACCGTGGATGATATTGAGTTCGTGTTTTCCCTGTCCATCTTCCCGCAAGCTCACCAAACTAGACATCCCAGGATTGACACCCATATCGTCTTGGAGACGCCAACGTCCCAAATGATGACTCATGGCAATAACCCCCGGCTTAATCCCCTCTGTGATCCAGATCTTGTCAACAAAGTAACCGATGTCAGTCTCCACGCGTACCAAATCACCTGTTTGAAGTTCGAGCCGCTTCGCATCAGATGGATGCATCCAGACGGGATTTTTGTGGCTGATTTCATAAAGCCACTTGGCATTGGCGCTTCGCGTATGGATCAGGGTCGGTAGACGGAAATTAGGCAAAAGCAGCATCTCACCCTGCTCAATATCAATGTTGTCCGGGTGGACATGGCTTTTGAGCGTCCAGGGAATGCTGTAATCACGTTCCGTCCAACCCCAATTGTACATTGTCGAACTAAAGAATTCGAGTTTCTTACTTGGTGTGCCAAAGCCGGCGTACCGCTGTCCACCTATCTCTATACCTCCCACCTCGACCAGTTTCTCATAAGGCTTGTAATTTTCGGCAGACACTTCGAATGCACCATATTTGCGCATATAGTCGAGCGGTGTGAACCCCTCTTGCGCCGCAGCCTCTGGCAAACCAGGTACGCTGTTCTCAAAGATCCACCGATAATATTCATCCACCGTAATGATCTCGCCCGCACGATAAGGGCTCTCAAACCATTGGCGGATGCCCAAGTCGCCGTCTGGGTCCATACGTATAGACAGCTCGATCCAGAACTCGTTCTCCTCCCACACCTCGCCTGGATTGGCCTCATAGGTAAACCGAACTGGTTGGCCCATCTTCTCCATCGCTACGCGACGCACGGGCTGGCGGAACGCAATCCATTGACCAGCGTGTGTCTCCTGGCTCATCAAATCATGGCGTTCGCTGGCATGACCCATCGGCAGTACATAATCCGCAAACCAGGCCGACTCGTTCCACGTGGGCGTCATCGCCACGTGACACTTGATGGTCTCCTCATTACGCAAATGCTTCAGCCGCATAAAGCCATCGGGATTGATCCACATCGGATTATAGACCCGACTAAAATAGACATCCACTTCACCGCGTCCCTCTTCCAGAAAATGAGGCAGCAGAAAACTCATCTCGTAGTGAGCAAATGGCCATTCGTTCGGCAGGTGAAGTTCATTCCAAACATTTGGCCCCGGTGGCTCCTTAAATGCTTTCGGCGTAAACTTGTTCCAACTATTGCCTGCCGTACCACCTTTGTTACCGACTGCACCCATCAGCACGTTAAGAAAATAGAGACAACGTGCCACTTGCCAGCCACCAAGGTTACCAATGCTTGCACTACGCCATGTATGTGTTGCCAACTTACCTTCACAATTGGCAACAGCATGAGCCGCTTCTTGAATGCGTTCAATCGGCACTTGTGACTCTTCGGCGGCCCGCTCGAATGTGAATTCTGCATAGAGATCTTTGAGTGCTTGATCAAACAACTCAAATGGCAAAGGAATGTCGGTTTCTTGCACAGCGGCCTGAATCTCGGCCCAGAGAATAATATCAGCCAACGGCAGTTGCCGATTGGCGATGGCCACCAATGTTTCCTCCCAATTGACCCAGCGACGGACAAACTCTTTGTCATAGAGATCGTTTTGAATCAGGTAATTGGCAATCGCCAACAAAACAGACGACTCGCTACCTGGCCAGGTTGGCAACCAGACGTCGCTCATGCTGGCTGTGTTGCTCAACCGTGGATCAAATGTGATGAGCTTGGCCCCGTCCATTTTGCCCTCGATGATACGTTGGGCATGGGGGTTAAAATAGTGACCTGTCTCCAAATGACTCGAAATTAGTAGAATAACCCGCGCATTGGCATGATCGGGACTCGGTCGATCAAATCCACCCCACAGAGAATAGCCCGCCCGCGCCCCACTTGAACAAATGTTGGTATGGCTGTTGTGACCATCCACGCCCCAAGCTTGGATACAGCGGTTTGTGTAGCCATCCTCTCCCGGACGCCCCACGTGGTACATGATCCCATCGCGACGCTTTTCCCGACTCACTCGCATCTTCTCGGCAATCTCGCTTAGTGCCTCTTCCCAGCTGATTCGCTTCCAGCAGCCTTCCCCCCGCTCACCCACTCGCTTGAGTGGATAGAGAATCCGTTCAGGATCGTAAATCTGGTTATGAGTCGCCGGTCCCTTTGCACAATTTCTCCCGCGACTGCCAGGGTGGACTGGATTGCCCTCAAACTTCTTCACTTCGAGGGTTGTCTTGTCGACATATGCCAAGAGTCCACAAGCACTCTCACAATTAAAACAGACCGTCGGCACAAGCATGTAGCGTCGTGCCACCTTCTTGGGCCACAGCTTGCCATCCCATTCAACCCAATCGTTCCATTTGTCCGGCGGTGGATATTGGCTCATCCGTCCGTCAGCATGTTGGATTGTGGTCATTGACACTTTCTCGGGGGCAACCTCTGCCTCAGAAAAGGACGGCATGGCAACTCCGCCAACATTCGTAGCACCCGTTGGCGGTGCACTCGTTGGTTGCTCCTGGCGTAGGAGGGTAGATAGAATGCGATTGATCTTGTCTTTCGGAGTCTTTGCTGTGCTACTCATGTTCTCGAGAATCCTCACACTGTAGTTGACAATATAGTTTCTGCCCCGTGCTATAGCCTTTCAGAAAAAGATTTTCTTGTCGTTGATGGCATTTCAGCCGGTCAGCTCGTCAGCTCTCCGGCTGACCGGCTGACAAGCTACTGTTTCGTGCGGAAAAGCATTATCTGAACATCTATAGCAAATATACTGAGCACTGCCGGTTCCTTAACATAAATTTGACCGATTTCAGTCGAGTAGAACAGACGAATTTATGTTAAAGTTATAAGCGAGTGCGGAATAAAGGGAAACTATGATTTTGTTTAGATAGATT
Source organism: Chloroflexi bacterium TSY (assembly GCA_019217005.1). Next base: position 42,181 of record JAHBNG010000095.1, on the reverse strand, counting down.
TGGTCCACTCTGCGCACTTGTGAATGTTTCGAATCCTGGCTCGAACCGACGCTGCTTCATCTTGCTCACCCGTCACCTAACTATTCGAAATATCCTGTGGTGCCATCACAAAGACGTATTCAAAAAGATAGAGTCCACCGATCGAACAAAGTCCGCCCACAGCGAAAAAGAGTGGCCCCGCAAATCCTGCCACCGAACCGAGCAAGAGTAGTAAAAGCGGGATCGCGTGCCCCAACCCGATACTACCTTTCCAGAAATGATTGCGGTATTTACCATGACTGATGTCGCGGGCCGCTTGCGCAGCGATCTCGCTTGCGTGGGGCATCCCAAATTCGCCAGCCAACGTAACAAATAGATCGACAATGAGCATCGTCCCAAAAAGCAGGAGAACAACATGCGATGTCTCTGTTGGCATAGGAAGAAAGAGATCGAGAAAGAGCATGGTTCCAGCACCCACCATCAACGCCTGGACCACAAGATGAAACGGCAAAAGTGTACTCTGCCACAGATCGCGCCCTTCCGCCTGCCCAAACAGAAAAGCGGTATAAATTGCAACCATCAATGCCAATGGGAAACCAAACCAGAGCAACGTTGCGCGCAACCAATCCAGCTCACTGCCATCGGTCATACCACTTGCTGCAAGAACTTCGAGTAGCCACCAAAGTCCAGCAACAAGTGTAAATCCGATCAAGATAAACGCACCGCGCGTGAGCCAACTGCGCCACTGGGGTCGCGTCAAAATTGTTAAGAACAGCTCTGGCTTTTCTAAATCATAGACCAACAGACCGGTTGTAATGCCAATAAAGAGCAGAGAAAAGAAGCCCCCCATCAAAAATGCAGCCGTGCTAAAAGGAAATAGATCCAGTCCCCAACCGAGGCTCAAGATCATAAAGATACCCGCCCCAATACCTTTGGTAACCAAATAGGTCGGCACAGGCCAATGCCAAGGCACAAAATGCTGGGCATTGTACGAAACCTGCACCATCTGTTCCGCCATTCGCCCATGACCGATCTGGATCGGTCCTCCCCAAGAATGTCCTTGAGGCTGTGGGGCACGTAGCGCAACACCGGATGGGGTAGTCGGACCCGTCGACAATTGATCGTTGCCCATTGACAATTGACCATTTGTCGATTGTTTCTCTTCAAGCGCAATCGGAAAGATACTCCCATTCGTTTCTGCATGGAGTGGCATCACATCGGCCCACAAATAAGTCTCCGGTGTACGCTCGGTCGCTGTGGAATGGAGAGCAACATCGTTGCCATTGATATAAAAAAGATTTGGCACAGTACCTTGTTCAGGCTTGCGCACGGTCACCTTTTCAGTCGCCAACAAGCGGCTAATCTCTGTCTGCGGATCGTCCATATCTCCCGCGATGATCGCATGTTCAGGACAGACGACCACACAGGCTGGTTCCAAACCGATGTCCACTCGGTGTGAACAGTAATGACACTTGGATGCCGCATTGGTTTCTGGGTCGATAAAAATAGCATCATAGGGGCAGGCTTGCATACAGGCTTTGCAGCCGATACAAGCCTCGGGATCGAATTCAACGATCCCATCCGCCCGCTGATACATTGCTGTAACCGGACAGATACGCGTGCAGGGAGGATTCTCGCAGTGGTTACAGCGCGTCACCTGAAAGTGACGACGACTGTTGGGGTATTCGCCTGTCTCTACATACTTGACCCACGTACGATTGACGCTCAACGGCACCTCATTCTCCGACTTACAAGCCGTAGAGCAAGCATGACAACCGATGCATTTGCGATTGTCGATGATAAAACCATAGTTCATATAAAGTCTCCGTCGACTTGTTTAGGAATGACGATTAATAACTCATCGATGTCATTCTCGAGTGAAACGAAGAATCTATCGATGAGTATTTAACTCCGAATCCTTAACATCTCCCTTGAATAATTGAGTAAAGCAGGACTTGCGCACAATATGGGGTGCTCTCTCGTACGGGCATGATATATCATGCCCGTACGAGAGGGCTCTGCGTAAGTCCTATAAAGATGAATGATCATACCCCACATCCGACGATGACCAAAACTATCTGAGTGACGATTGGCAATTTGCTCTTTAGGGTATCTCACCTCCATACCATTCGGACGCAATTGTCAGCCCAAATTTATGAAGCGAAGAGCGCTTAGGGGCATCGACATGATCGCATACGACAACATATTGAATCGCTTCGCGGGTTTGCGCCATCTGGCCAGCGGCTGCCAGCAAAGCACCTCCTCTCGTCTCCCAATCGTTGGAATCGGCCACAGCAAGTTCTGCCACCAAACAAGTCAACCCACCTGGGTCGTAGACGGGGGGTGCGGGAACAAGGAGGGCAATTGCATACCCTTCTATTGTGTCATTCCGTTCATAAACCAGCACGAGAGCAAGATCGTTTGAAAGCTCGCCAACGTCGGCCCGTTTTTGTCCAGACAGCTCGATAATTTGCGAAATATCCTCCTGATTTGCCGGGCGCACGGCTCCGTCTTGTTCCCGATCTGCCCCGGGCTTGATCTCCCCCGTAAACCACTCCCGCTCAATGGTTAAACCACCTTCTCGCAACATTGAACGCTTTGGCTGGTCAAGATGTCCACAGACAACTATGTAGCGACTCGCGCCCTGCGACTGCGCAACCCGCCCAGCTTCAACCAAAAGAGCGCGGCCAACCGTTGTCCAATCCTCTTGAACCGCCACGCAGAAATCATCGATCGAGCATTCATCCCCGCGACGAGCGTCTGCAATGACGAAACCTCGAATCACATCATCTTCTTCATAGACCAACGCAATCTGTTTTCCTTCATTGAGCTGATTCTCCAGAAAAGACGTATGAACCTCGGCCGAAATTTGCGACTTGCGCCAGAAGATCGGTTGGTATTCCTGATATGCAATACGTCGTTCCTCTGCTAACACGACAAGACGAGGTAGGTCAGCAGTCACTGCATTACGAATATGTATATTCATAACAGATCTCCTTGTGAAATATTGAACAAACGGATGCAATCATCTCCCGATAACTCTCATAAGGATTGCTAAAACGTGAACTGCTGACCACGCACGGGTACGGTCACTTTCCCAACATCCTCTTCACGCAGCTTTCCAGCCAACGTCTCGGCGGGTTCAGGTTCTCCATGTACCAGGAAGACTTGCTGCAAGCGCTTGCGATCAAAGGCACGCGCCCATTCTAGGAGACCCATCTGGTCAGCATGGGCACTATAGCCATCAATTGCCTCCACTTGTGCACGGATCGTGTACTCTTCGCCAAAAATTCTCACCGGACTTACACCGTCGCGAATGCGACGACCGAGCGTATGTTCGGCCATGTAGCTGACGGTCAGGATGGTGTTGTCAGGATCTTCGATATTGTTCTTCAAGTGGTGTAAGATACGTCCACTCTCGGCCATTCCGCTCGCGCTGATGATCACAGCCGGTCCGCTCATGAAGTTCAGACGTTTGCTCTGCTCGACAGCCCGAACATATTGGACTTGATGATAGTCGAATGGATTGCGCCGTCGCCCCTCGACCAGAAACTCTTGTACCTGATCATTCCATTCTTCCGGATGCATCCGGAAGACATCCGTTGCGTTGACTGCCAACGGACTGTCCACAAAGACTGGGATCTCGGGGATGTCACCCTCTGCGTCCAACCGATTGAGTGCGTAGACAATCTCTTGCGTACGACCCACGGAGAAGGAGGGAATAATGACCTTGCCTCGTTTCCGTGCGGTGGTATTGATTACATTGCGCAACTTTTTACGCGCCTCTTCATACTCACCATGCTGACGGTTGCCGTAGGTGCTTTCCATCAGGACAATGTCAGCGTCCGCCGCTTGCTCTGGTGCGTGCAAAATGGCGACCTCGTCTCGCCCCAAGTCACCGCTAAAAACAACGCGCCACTTTTTGCCCGTCTCCTGCTCGCGGATATCAAGTTGCACAAAGGTCGCGCCCAAAATATGCCCTGCATCATAAAAAGTCACCTCTACCCCATCTGCTACGGAAAAGGTACGATGTAATCCAACACCGATGAAATGATCCAAACACTTCTGCGCATCCGCCCGCGTGTAGATCGGTTCGACCGGTGGTTCACCTTTACGACGCTTTTTTTCGTTGAGATACTTGATATCCTGCTCTTGAATATAGCCGCTATCCATGAGCATATAGGTACAGAGATTACGCGTGGCAGACGTACACCAGACGTTGCCCGTAAACCCTTGCTTGATTAGATTGGGAATGTTACCCGAATGATCAATATGAGCATGGCTCAAAACCAATGCATCGATCGATTTTGGATCAAAGCCAAAATTCAGATTCCGTTCATAGGTATCTTTGCGCCGCCCTTGATAGAGACCGCAATCGAGAAGAATGCGTCGATCGTTAACTTCGATCAGATGCATAGAACCAGTCACTTCTTGGGCAGCACCATAGAATGAAATTTTCATGAGATCACCGTTAGAGGATTTCCGATTGTTGATTTACAGTGAAATCTGATAGAGAACGATAGTTTTCGCTGACCCATCTTCCCGGAAGGGGTCAGATATTGCAGGGTAGACGGGCCGATCTGTGACCCCTTCCGGGAAGATTCACAACTCGCGTTTTCAAACTGACTTCACTTTAGCCATGAGTCTTACGATGAACGACGATTCTCTTCGACCGACAGATGCTGTTCTACCCACGCATCAAATTCTGTCAGAAGCGCTCTCTTTAACTCTGTTTCGGCACCGCTTGCTACAAATGCGTTGCGCGCAATCCGACCGAGATCATGTTCATTATATCCAAATTCAGTCGCTAGAACTTCATACTCCTGACAGAGCGTTGTATTGAAAAGCGGCGGATCATCACTATTGACCGTGACGAAAAGCCCCATTCGGTCTAAATGTGGAAATGGATGCTCTGCCAAACGTCGATAGACATGCAGACAGACATTGCTGGTTGGGTTGATCTCCAAAGGAATTTGACGCTCTTTGAGAAGGTTCAGCAGCGCCGGGTCTTCCATCGCCCGGACGCCATGACCGATGCGGTCTGCGACCAATTCTGTGACGGCGCCCCAGACACTATCTGCCCCCATCGTTTCACCAGCATGAGGTACAGAGCGTAATCCCGCTTCCTTCGCTGCTGGAATCACATGGGCAAAAGGCTCAGGTGGAGCACCAACTTCATATCCACCGAGTCCAAAACCGACTACCCCATGGGCTTGTCCTTGCAAAGCATATTCGAGTGTACGTTCGGCAGGCCGTGGATCGTATCGCTGTTCGCCATCCTCTGGGAAACTGGCATTGCGTGGCACGTCAAAGACCCAGCGCATCTCCACACCAAACTCATCCTTTGCTTGTTGACGTCCTACATCCAAACCGGCTAAGAGATCGTCAATGGTTAACCCCTTATCGAGCAAATCAGTGTGCGTGTAGGGCGTAAAGGTCAGCTCACGATAGCGAATATTTTGGGCCGCCATATCTGCGCCACAGCGATGGACAATCAATGCAAAATCTTCGGGCGTACGCAATAGATTTGAGATCAAGAAGTAGATCTCAACAAAATGAGGAAAATCTGTAAAGGTGAACCAGCGTTGTAACCCGGCGACATCACCACTGGGCAACTGATCCAACATCTGATGACGACCTGCCAACTCCAGCACCGTCTCTGGTTCAATTGCACCTTCCAGATGGATATGGATTTCGGCCTTGGGCATCGATTGTATAAACGTTGAGGTTCGCTTTGTCGATGACTGCATTGTGGTTTGTTGATTATTCATCAATATCTTACCTATGGTTTAGGGTGTTATCATGGATGGTTGTTATCATATCGATCGCATGTTGCGTGGTAATATACTGCGGTTGTGATGAAAACCGCAGTTTTCGCAAGCTCAATCAGAGAGAACAAACTACGGTATTCATACAGAGCAAAGTATAGTCGAAAAACGATTATTTCATACCGTGCAGCAAAATCGTGTATGAAAGCTCCAAAACTGTGCTATACTTTTGTTACAACAAATCCAATCCGATTCTAACCCATCCGATGAGCGTCGACCAATCCTCAAAAGAGCCTATTCACCAATTGCCGAGCACTGAATCAACCACCATCAATGCTGCTGCCATAGAGCGACCACGTACACCCAAGAGATCAATGACAAGCTTGAGCAGATTGAAGCGCTTGCGCCACTACAGCATTATTGTTTTGATGCTCTTGGTGGCATTGCTGCTGATTGGACGCAATGGTTACACTGCGCCCGAATTGCGTAATCGAGCCATTGGCACAACAGTAACAGGTCATCTGTTTGACTTCGTGGCGTGGGAAGTTCGGGCAATCCGAGAGAAGATTGGTGCGTTTTTTTCTCAACCTGGAGCCGAATTCAATGGCGAAGCGGGGACAATGCTGGTGCGCGATTACCTGGAACGAGCACGCCGGATGGGTTCACTCGAAAGGCAATTGAATGCCATCCTTGCCGGGCAATCTGCCAATGAGCGAGAGACAGCCGAAACGGATACAACTCCAGATGCTGAGATCCTACAACGAGAATGGGAAGAATTGCGCATTCAACAACAAACAGACCGACCAGCTGTCGAGCAAGTTATTCAGCAGCTTGTCGCTTCGGAAATTATCAGCGCTGGCGTCACGGTTGCCGGCCGCCCTTTTCCACCCGTTCTCTTTACTTTTAGCGAGCCACCAAAAAAGATGGTTGTAAGCCCCCGAGACCGGATCGAGACGATTCATGGGAGGATGTTGGATCCAGAGATCGACCTGGCCACCATCGAACGAGCCGAAGAGACGATCTATGATGAGCAAGATCTGAGCGCCTATATCACCAATATCGGTGGCTTAGGTGCTTTTCCAACTATGGTTGTGGATCGGGCCAGTCTCGCTTGGGTATTGAGCACTGTCGCGCATGAGTGGACACACAATTATCTAACATTTTTTCCGCTTGGCTTCAACTATGCAACCTCATCCGAATTTGTGATCATGAATGAATCTGTGGCAGAAATTGTCGGCAATGAAGTAGGTGACCGGGTTCTCGCTCGCTATTTTCCGGATCTTGTTCCGCTGCCACCAACAACAGTTCCAGCTCAGGATGCATCAAGCGAACATCACGCTAACGACGAATCCGTAGATGAACTTCCACTCGATGAAGAGCCACCGTTTGACTTTCGAACCGAAATGCGTACAACGCGGCTGGAGGTTGATCGCCTGCTCGCGGAAGGGAAAATTGACGAAGCGGAAGCTTATATGGAAGAACGCCGCTTACTCTTCGTTGAAAACGGCTATCCATTACGCGTGCTCAATCAAGCCTATTTTGCTTTTCATGGTAGTTACGTCACCAGTCCCGCAGCCAGTGATCCGATTGGCCCCAAGATGGAACAATTACGTGAACAGCTGCCGGATCTGTTGACCTTCTTGCAGACAGTGCGCTCCTTTACATCAGCGGCAGATATTGACCGAGCAATCGCTGAGACTCTCTCAGAGTAAGAACCTAACGAATTGTCAATTGCTGAATTGTCGAATCGCTGAATGTTTAATGAGAGTTCTTGGAATCTTGTTCGTTGCATCGACAATTGAGGCGCTTGCCGCGCAGCACGAGCGAGACTGATTTGATACAACTTTGACACAACATCGGCACGAAATTGTCGATGTTGATCCCTTAAGGGCCAATAACCGTATGAAGTTTTCTTTTGTTACTCTCCCTGCTGCCTTCATCGAACGCCCCAATCGATTTCATGTGATTGCCCGTTTGATCGATTGTCCGGCACAAAATCTTGAACAAATCCATGTTCACTGTCCAAATCCAGGTCGCTTAAGAGAATTGCTTATCCCAGGTGCGACAGTCTATGTCAGCAAAGCAGAGAACAACAAGAGTGTACAACGTAAGACAGACTATGATCTGCGTTTTGTTGAGCACCCCGAAAATGGTCAATTGGTCAGCCTGGATACGCGTCTCCCCAACACCCTCTTTGCAGAAGGGTTGCGGAATGATTTCTTTTCCCATTTTCGTAACTACTCGGTTGTTCAAAGCGAAGTCTCGCCCAAGGTGACAGTTCAGGAGCATGATAAACCCACGGGCATCCAAAGTCGTTTTGACTTCTGTCTAACTGATAAAGATGGGAGGAATTGCTGGATCGAAGTCAAATCCGTTTCGCTTGTTGAAGTACAGGATGGAAGACGAATCGCACTCTTCCCCGATGCACCCACGGAGCGCGGTCGCCGTCACCTTCAGGAATTGACGCAAAAGGGAACGCGCGCAGCCGTAGTCTTTATCGTTCAACGAAGCGATGCGGAGTTGGTTAGGCCACATTGGCGAAGAGACGAGGGATTTGGACGAGCGCTTGTTCATGCCGCCCAGGCAGGCGTTGAACTTTATGCATACACCTGTCACTTGACAACGACGCAAGCGCAATTGGCATCTGAAATCCTTGTCGATTGCCGTTTAAGCAATTAGGTCTGCATTACGGCTTTTCCAACAATTAAAATCCCTAATTTGATCTGGAAAAGCGCAAGCCATTCCAGAGAAATCGACTTGGCAAATTAGGGATTTCTTTCTCTGGAATGGCCTAATACCCTTCATCGTCGTCAATTGCGCCTTCCGGCATATTCAACTCGATGACATTTCCCTCGTGGTCGATCACGATGCGGAAGCCCAACATGCCCATCCATTGCCGCGCCTGTTCTGGCAACTGCTGACCAACCGAGTCTTCTATATTATTGATTGAAGATTCGAGTGCGGCTTTGGTGAAGAGATCATCTTTCCCCATCATTTCAAGCATCGCATCAACCGCCACCTCTCGATGATCCTCAACCTGCGCGCGCATCGTCTTGAGCACTTGACGATCGACACCTTCCGCATCAATATGGCGTAGAAAGCCATCATCGTCAACGACATAACAGGCGTTTTCGCCAACGTATTTTACACTTGCCAGGTTGCCAAACTCGTCGACAACCAAGCCTTCGAACATTGCTGCTTTTGACATGAGTTTGTATTTAATCGTTTCTTTAGTAAAGTTGCATGACGGCATTCGCCACGCACGAGTTTCAAGATAGATCGTATTGCGTGATTCCCGTCGAGAAATTCTTAGGCAAAATGTGATGGTTCGCTGCTATTACCCATCTTGTTCACCACCGCGAGTAAGTTGTGCTCGTAAACGCTCCAATTCGATCTCAAGTTCGCGCTGCCTCTCTTCTGCCCGTGCACGGGCAGCGGATTCTGCTTCGGCGCGCTCTTCGTCTGACAATATCTCTTCACCTGTCTGAGCATCCACGACGATGAATTCATCACATGCTTCAGTGACTCCGACCCATACATGGTTTATCGAGCTGTAGATCCAACCATCAGCATTCGGTTGAATCTCGGCATACTGTCCTCGCTCTAGGCGGTAGCCACGGACAGTGTAGTGAACCCTATCTTGCCCCGGACGTAAGCCAGAATCAACAATTATATATTCCTCCACCCCTGCCTGCTGATAGATATTTACCTTAGACTCGTCTGTTCCAGCCGCTCCATCAACCCTGTATGCCGCTCTGTGACCTTATTGTTGTTGACTGCAATCGCGATGGCTTTGGTCTGACCAACCAACACGACTAATCGTTTGGCGCGGGTCACAGCAGTATACAACAGATTGCGCTGGAGCATCATATAGTGTGTTGTGAGAATAGGAATCACGACCGCAGGGAATTCGCTCCCCTGGCTTTTATGGACGCTGACTGCATAAGCATGGACCAGCTCGTCCAATTCTAAGAAATCATATGGTACGGCTCGTCCTTCAAAATTTATCGTCAGATTCTGCATCTCCAAATTGACGCTCAGGATCGTCCCCATATCGCCGTTGTAGACGTCTTTGTCATAGTTGTTGCGGATCTGCATCACGCGGTCCTGGGGGCGATAGGCACGACTGCCAATGCGGCGTTCAGGTTTGTTTGGGGCTGGCGGGTTCAGTGCTTGCTGTAACTGTTCGTTAAGTGCACCAACACCCACCACTCCTCGATGCATTGGGCTAAGTACCTGAATATCGGCAGACGGTATTGCAAAGCGCCGCGGAATCCGCGTTGTGACTAACTCTACGCACAATTGGGCTGCTCGTTGCGGTTCTTCTGTTTTGAACAGAAAAAAGTCATTCGCATTTTCATTGTCAACCGTTGGAATCTGACCCTCATTGATGCGATGGGCGTTGGTAATGATGTAGCTGCCCGCTGCTTGACGAAAGATAGTTTCCAATCTGACAACTTTGGCCATGCCTGGAATGAGAAGATGAGGATTGGCCTGCGTAGCGTCCATTCCTTGATTGCCGCTCGCAATATCTTGAATCTCTGTTCTCTCAATGGCCGCAATCATATCCTTCAGCACATTGCCGGCCCCTACGCTTGGCAGTTGATCCACATCCCCAACCAGCAGCAAGTGCATTCCAGCGGGAATTGCCTTGAGTAAATGATTCATGAGCGCCAGATCAAGCATAGACGCCTCGTCCACAATCAAAAGCTCGCCTTCTAAGGGGGATTCTTCGTCCCGTTTGAAGGCCATGCCAGCAGCAGGCTGAAATTCCAATAACCGATGCAAAGTTTTGGCTTCACGGCCAGTGGTCTCCGAGAGTCGCTTTGCAGCACGTCCTGTCGGAGCAGCCAGCAAAACACGTGCTTGAGTCTGCTGGCAAAGCGCCAAGATCGTGGAGACAGTTGTTGTTTTGCCTGTACCTGGGCCACCGGTCAATATCGTCACTCGATGCGTCAGTGATGTCTGCACAGCCTTCTGTTGTTGCGTAGCCAACCGAATACCCACCTTCTTGGCGATTTCCTGAAACTTGCTACCCCAGTCTGTGTGATGAGAAAAATGCTGTTGCAAGAAACTGATCCCGATCCGACAGAGACGATCCAGCCGATTGGCGACCCCCATCTCGCTATAGAAAAGAGGTGTCAAATAGACAGCCCGCTCTTCTGCCAATAGGGTCTGCGCTTGCTGCTGTGTTGCCATTGCATAGAGACCACCTGGCTCTGCAATCAATTGTGGAATCTCGCCCAGCTCCGTTTGTTGGTTGATTCCACTTGCAGCAAGTTCGGAAGATGCGGAAGAGAGTGAGTCAGGGTGCTTTTCTTCTCCGCCTGGTGTATCCGCAACCTTGACAAGATCATCTCGCCACAAATGCAAAATGCCAAGTCCTGCTTGCTGAGGCGTGACGTCGAGAAGTTTAGACGTTTGTTGGATAAGCTCCGATGTAGGAAGGTAGACATGGCCATCGTCAGCAGCCTGATTGAGGGAAAAAGCAATGCCAGCCGCCACTCGTTGCGGTGCATTTGCGGGAATGCCAAGGGATCGGGCAATCTTATCTGCTGTCAAAAACCCAATCCCAAAAATATCGTGGGCCAGACGATAGGGATCTTGCTGGACAACGCCAATGGCCTCATCGCCGTAATATTTGTAGATCTTGGTTGCCAGGCTTGTACTCACACCGTGACTTTGCAAAAAGAGCATTACCTCCTTGATGGCGTGCTGCTCAGCCCAGGCTTGAGTAATAAGCCGCACCCGTTTGCGCCCAACTCCAGGGACTTCGTTCAATTGAGATGCGTCCTGCTCGATCACATTTAAGGTATCCAGCCCAAAATGTTGAACAATGCGCTTGGCAGTGACTGGCCCAACGCCTTTGATCAGCCCACTTCCTAAATATTTCTCAATCCCCGCAATGGTTGCTGGCAATACCGAGCGCATCTGTTCCACGCTAAATTGTCTACCATATTCGGCATGAACAGTCCAACGCCCAGTCAACTCGACACTTTCGCCCACATTGATGCTGCTCATATTGCCCACAATGGCAACTTCGCGCGGATTACCGCCCTTGAAATTGCCGCCAGCATAATTGTTCCCGGCATTGCCGGAATAGAGTTCTGGCAATAGTTTTGCGACTGTGTACCCATTCTCTTCGTTGTGAAAGGTGATCCGTTCTACAACGCCGCGCAAAACAGAAAATTTGGCAGGTGTTGTGCCGCCGTGGGAAGTCTTTGTTGTTGAGGTAGCTTTATCGATAGTCATGCTACACAGCGTACCAGATTTAAGGAACCTGAGCAAGTGTTATTTCGTTCTTATAGCGTGATTTTCTTAGAATCCCGGCTTCCACTGACCCAACAAGATAGCAATTCTATATTTTTAGGCGACGATAAGATGCGAAATTAATTGAATTTTGGTGTTTAACTAACGATGTCCTAAACGAAAGTTTGTCAAAAATTAAGTTTCGTGTTATAATCGCAAGAACAATTGTGCTAAATCATGCGCCTGGTACAGCGGTGGTTTGGCAAGGTATGTCAATGATTGACGTCCTTATCAATTTAGTTGTTTACCCTAAGCTACTGCGTTACGTTGCAAGTAAATTTATCGTTTGAACTTTAACAGATAGGAGTACCAAATGAGTATTACGAAAGAACGCAAGGCCGAATTGATCGAAGAATTCCAGATCAATTCCAGTGATACCGGATCACCGGAGGTGCAGATTGCCTTATTGACAGAACGAATTAATTCGTTGATCGATCATCTAAATAAACACAAACACGATGAAGGCTCTCGTCGGGGTTTGTTAAAGTTAGTCGGTCAGCGTAGGCGTCACCAGAACTATTTAAAACGTAAAGATCCCAAGCGTTATCAACAGGTCATTGACCGTTTAGGTCTAAGAAAATAATAGAAGCAAGTAGGAGGGGCGAGTAAGTCTAAGAATGTAGAGACTTCGCCCCTCTTTCTACTTCGCTCATCGAAGAAATGTTGTGTAAATCTCTGTTTTCGAGAGCATATTCACACAATTTCGTCAGATGAGCGCACAAACGAAAAACTTGGAAGCGCAATCCATTTCGCTTATCAGCCCCTCTTGCCGAAAAGTCCGGCATTGGAGAGCGAGACGAAAGGGCATTATCTTAGATTTGATTCATCTAAAAAAATTGTACAAACGTATCACTCTAATCTCTACCAGAACGAAGATTCGCACAATTTTGTCTGATGAGTCAACCCTTTCGTACCGGTCTCCAGTTCCGCACTTTCGGCAAGCTTACTCTTGGTCCTTCACTTGTTTCCCAAATGTGTACCATTTATCTATTTGTTTAAGAAGTGATTCTGTTTGCACATGAACGGTGAATAAGCATGGTCCTTTTATGCATCCTGAAAGTGATTGAGTTGCGCTACCAAGTTGCATTATATATTGCTGTATTTACACAACGCACGGCCATCAAGTAACTTTTTCCCTTTCGTGTCAATGGATACGAGGAAAAAGCAAAATTGTGTTCGTGCCGAGTATACGAAGGAGTTGAATATGCAACTTTTTAATGGCGCACAAACCTTCAGCACCGAGTTTGGAGGGCGCCCCCTAGCCATTGAGACCGGCATTCTTGCCCAACAAGCGGGCGGAGCTGTCACCGTACGGTATGGTGACACAGTTCTCTTTGCAACAGCTACCATGAGTCGAGAAGTTCGGCCAGGTATCAGTTTTTTTCCAATGACGGTCGAGTTTGAAGAACGTCTCTACGCCGCTGGTCGCATTCCCGGCAATTATTTTCGTCGTGAGGGCCGACCAGGAACAGAAGCAATCTTGATTGCACGTCTGGTTGACCGTCCTCTTCGCCCTCTCTTTACCAAAGGTTTCCGCAACGAAGTTCAAGTCATCATCTCGACACTAAGCTCTGATGGTGAAAATCTGTTTGATCCATTGGCCATCATTGCGGCGTCTGCTGCTGTCTCCATCAGTGATATCCCGTGGAATGGCCCCATTGCGGCGAGCACCATCGGTTATGTAGATGGCGAGTTGGTTGTCAATCCAACAGCCGTTCAAATGGCAAACAGCACGTTAAATTTGACCGCTGCGGGTACTTCAGACAACATTTTGATGGTTGAAGCCGGTGCTCATGAATTGCCGGAAGATATGATACTTGACGCCCTAGAATTATCCTATCAATCCATGCAGCCCGTTGTCTCGTTGATTGCCGAAATGCAAGAGACTCTGGGCAAAGAGAAAGAGACTGATTACGAGATCTTCTTGCCCGCTGAAGAAACAGTATCTGAAGTAACGAACCTGGCGTCGGATAAAGTGGCTGCGCTCTTGACAACTGGCCCCGACAAACAAGAGATGAAGGAGGGGCTCGATAGTATTCGTCAAGAAGTCAATGAAACCTTTGCCCAGAGAATTGAAGGCGAAGAGGTCAAAGAAGAAGATGTAAGCGACGCCATGGGAGATGTCATCAAGAAAGCCGTTCGTCAACGTATTCTCACGGATGGGCTCCGTCCAGATGGTCGTGCAACCTCAGAAATTCGCACCATTAGTACCCAAGTGGGTAAGGTGCCTCGCGTCCACGGCTCAGGACTCTTTATGCGTGGTGAAACCCATGTTCTCTCAATCGCCACCTTGGGCACGTTTGGTGATGTACAACGACTAGACACTTTACAGCCAGAAGAAGAAAAACGCTATCTACATCACTACAACTTCCCTCCCTACAGTACAGGCGAGGCATACCCCGTGCGCGGACCGAAACGCCGCGAGATTGGACATGGTGCTTTGGCCGAACGAGCATTAGAACCAGTGATCCCCAATGATTGTCCCTATACGATTCGCGTCGTTAGCGAAGTCGTTAGCAGCAATGGGTCGACCAGCATGGGGTCCGTCTGTGGCAGCACGCTGGCCCTCATGGATGCAGGGATTCAGATATTGGCACCAGTAGCAGGGATAGCGATGGGATTGGTCCAGGATCAAGAGAGCGGCGCCTATCGAGTCCTGAGTGATATCCAGGGCATGGAAGATGCGCTAGGTGACATGGACTTCAAGGTTGCTGGGACCAAGCATGGTATCACAGCGCTTCAGATGGACTTGAAGATTAAAGGGCTTGACTTTGCGATCCTACGCGAGGCACTTGCACAGGCTCGAGAGGGTCGCTTGCACATCATGGAAAAGATGCTCGAATCTTTGCCTGAAGCGCGCGACGAGATGAGCCCCTTTGCCCCACGGATTTTGACACACGAGATCGATCCGGAACAGATCGGTAAGATTATCGGTCCGGGTGGAAAGACTGTGCGAGGTCTGCAAGAGCAATATAAGGTCAAGATCGATATCGAAGAAGATGGGATGGTCTACATTGCTGGCGCAGATGGATTTCTGGCAGAACAAGCACTGGCTGAAGTGCAGGCCATGACCGAAGAAGTAGGCGTCGGTCGCATTTACACGGGAACAGTTGTCCGTGTAGAGCCGTATGGTGCATTTGTCAACATCCTGCCTGGTTTAGACGGCATGGTCCATATCAGCCAATTGGCCGATTATCGGATTGACCGAGTAGAAGATGTGGCCAACATCGGCGATGAGCTGACAGTGATGGCCATCGACGTGGATCCGGGTGGCAAAGTACGCCTCAGCCGCCAGGCCGTCCTCGAAGGTTGGACGGCAGAAGAAGCGGTAGAACGAGATCGAAATGGCCGGCGCGGCGGCGGGGGTGGCGGACGCGATCGTCGCAGCGGTGGCCGTGATCGAGATCGTGGTCCACGGCGATATTAATCAATACAGAGATAAACGTAAAGAAGTCCGGTCGTCTGACCGGACTTCTTTACACCCACATCACTTAACCAACTGCTCATTTACGTATGTCACGTAAATGAGCGAAACCAAAGGAGAAACCACATGTGACTGTCGTTCATTAGTATAGACGCATCATGTGGCAAAAATCTTACACATTTTCTGGAAATTCATATTTCAAATCTAGATTCTTTCCCGGACAGCTCTCCAACTGTGTCATTCTAGAGCGGGTATTCGCCCAGAAAATCGTAGACGGGAGCAGATCCTATACAGAGTCAGACTCGATTGTGCCATTAAGATGAGCGAAGAATCCCACGTTCCATAGAAGCGTTCGGTAGGGAAAACCTAGATAGAATTTAAAAAGAGGTCCAGTGATCAGCTGGACCTCCTCTGTGTGCTCCATATTCGAAGGAGTTTCACGTATAAAATCGTCTATAGAGCAACAAAAGTATACATTATTTTTTGGGGAATTTCAAAAATTGTGTGTACATGCTCTGAACGATTCTCCAGAATTGCCAATGCTGAGCACTGCCATAGACTTAAAATAAATTTGACCGTTTTCAGTTGAGTCGAACAGACGAATTTACTTTAAGTGGTTCTTTGCAGTTTTGTGGGGTGAACGTTGGATAGTTGGTTGGTTTGCTCGTTTGTTCACCAACTATCTAACGAACAAACCAACTGAAAACCACACAATTCCTCAAACAACCTTTTAAGTTTATGAGCGAGTGCCGTATATTTGTTCTATATCTCTCCAGCTCTTGTCCGAATCCTCTCCGTTACGTCCGCAATGAACTCCGCGACGGGCATCCCATTTTGACGAGACCCGTTGCGCCGCCGTAACGAAACCGTCTCTTCTTCAACTTCCTTGTCACCCACAACCAACATATAGGGCACCTTCTTGAGTTGGGCAGCTCGAATTTTGGCATTCATGCGATCAGAACTCATATCAATATTGGCGCGGATGCCAGCTGCTTCTAAGCGCTTCAGTAGATTTAGCCCATATTCGTGGTGCCCATCCGTAATTGGTATGACAGCCACCTGCTGCGGGGCCAGCCAGACTGGAAAGTTTCCGGCATAGTGCTCAATCAAAAATCCGATCAGACGTTCATGTGTACTGAGCGGGGCCCGGTGAATACAGAGTGGCGTCTCTTCAGAACCATCGCTGTTCGTAAATGTTAGATCAAAACGCGGGGGCACAGCAAAGTCGACCTGGTTCGTTGCCAGCGTGAACTCACGCCCAATCGCACTCCAGATTTGCACATCGATCTTGGGGCCGTAGAAAGCCGCCTCGTCTGGCACCTCCACAAAGGGTACATCGCCATTTCGCATAGCGTTGCGCACCATCTCTTCCGTTTTCTCCCAGAGTCGCTTGTTGTCCACATACTTTTTGCCCAGCCCCTTGGGGTGGTGCGTGCTCAGACGCATGACAAACTTCTCCACATCGAAGAGATCAAAATAGCGACGGTACAGTTCGATCACCCCCATGAACTCCTGCTCAAACTGTTCTTCGGAACAGTAGATGTGCGCATCGTTCATCTGCATCGAGCGCACGCGCATGAGACCAAAAAGCTCGCCACTCTTCTCATAACGATAGCACGTCCCATATTCTGTGTAGCGAACCGGCAATTCGCGATAACTGCGTGGTCTGGCCCCAAAGATTTTGTGATGGAACGGACAGTTCATGGGTTTCACATAATACTTTATGCCCTCCATCTCCATAGGTGGATACATGCTTTCCGTATAGTAGGGCAGATGACCGCTGCGTAGAAAGAGATCTTCTTTGGAGAGATGGGGCGTTTTGACCCGTTCATACCCTGCTTCCGCCTCGATCTCTTTGGCGAGCTGTTCTAGCTCATCAATAATAACCGTACCGTTTGGCTGCCAAAGGGGCAGACCTGGGCCAACTTCATCGTCAAAGAGATAGATCTCCAGATCACGACCCAATCGTCGATGATCACGCTTTTTGGCCTCTTCCAGCAGATCTAAGTGCTTCTTTAACTCCTTCTTGTTGCGCCAGGCCGTACCATAGATGCGCTGGAGCATGGGATTGTTCTCATCACCGCGCCAATAGGCCCCCGCCACGCTCATCAACATAAATCCATCGGGCGGGATCTTGCCCGTGTGCTCCACGTGGGGACCACGACAGAGATCCTCAAACGTATCATGCTTGTAGGTGCTGATCACGGGTGGCTCATCGCTCTCATTGCCATACTCATCGATGCCACCCTCTGCCAGCCCTTGGATCAATTCCTGCTTGTAGGGCTGGTCTGCAAAGAGAGCGAGAGCTTCCTCTGCGCTTACTTCTCGATAGACAAACTCATGCTTGCCGCCGATGATTTTGCGCATTCGCTTCTGGATCTCGCCTAAATCATCAGGTGCAAAGCTACGTGGTTTGCCCTCCTCATCTTGCCCCAGATCGAAGTCATAGTAAAAACCATCATTGATTGGCGGACCAATCGCAATCTTCGCCTCTGGATAAAGTTCCAGCACCGCTTGTGCCATCACGTGGGCGGCGCTGTGTCGAATTTTGTAGAGCTGCGGATCATACCCCTCAGGGATGTGAGCCTCCGCAGCCACGGGAACTGCTTGTGCAATGCTCATAAGATGCCTCCGGTGAACCGATGATCTTGTAGCTGTTCAGCATTTCAGCATTTCAGCACTTCGCACGGAAGCTGACTGGCTGACTAGCTGAAAGCTTACAAAACCAATAGAAAAAGCGCCTTCGTCACCTGGGACGAGGGCGCTCTAGCTCGCGGTTCCACCCGGTTTGACAAACAATGACCCATCTAGAAGAGTGACTATCGTCTGTCCACTTATCGGCGCAATATCGACGCCACCCGGATTGTCCTACTGTTTGGCTCATATAGGTATGCGGCTGAAATTGCTCACTTTTTTCAGAGAGACAGAAGCGCAATTTCAATTTGCCGCCCATATGAGGGGGTGGTTCAGAATTAGGTTTACACTTTTGATACATAGATAAAAATCTATATGAGGTCATTTTCTGCCTGAGCATGGCTCAAAGTAGAAAATATAAACATCTTTTCTCGGGGTGGTTCAAAATTAGGTTTACACTTTTGATATATAGACAAAAATCTATATGAGACCGTTTTCTCTCTGAGAACCGGCGAAATCAGAGAATATAAACGTTCTTTCTGTTTCTAAAAGTGTAAACCTATCTATCCAGCTAAAATGAACCACCCCCTTTTCTCTTTGCAAAAATGTAAACCTAATTGTCCGCCTAAAATGAACCACCCCCATATGAGCGTACTATTCATCACGAAACGTTCATGACTCTGTTCAGACAATCAGCTCGGAGAGGGTATTCCAACGTTCGAAGACGGATGGGGCTTTCAGCCGGTGACCCCAATTCTCTGGCGTTCGTGACGTTGAAACATGTTCTCGTCATCGCTTATATGGTATTTGATTGTTACTATAGCAGGTGGAGGTGGAGTTGTCAACCCCCTTTTTTTGCCTCCAATCCCACAACGCGCGCCTCTAAGTCGGCCAGCGAATGGGTCATCTTCTCTAGCTCGCGCCGCAGAGCCACCAGCCAACTCTCATGCTGTGCACCCCAGACTAGCAATTGCCCCACCGCCTGCTCCATTGTGATTTGTTCGAGTCGCCACTTATCGTGGAGTTCGTCCCAAGAATAAGGGGTGGGATCTGTTTCATGATGCATCGTTTGCTCCTTTCGATTAAGAGACGTGTTGCGTATTGCGTGTTACGTGGTACCAGTAAACAATCAAGTTGGGCGATAAGCAACCACTGGCGTGAGCGATGCCAGGAGCGACAAGCCACATCCAGCACAACCAGATCGATGACTGGTACTACGCAACACGCAATACGCCTCTAGTTGGTAACCAGAGGGACAACGAACACCTCATCGCCCCACTGGTCGAGACAATGGCCAAAATCCAAACGACCACCCCAACCAGTGGATGCCCTGCTCATGACAGGCACAATCCGCAATCGAGGTGGCCGCAAAATCTTTTGACAGACTCGTAAGGAGCTAGTAAGATACCGCAAGCCGCCCTGACTAGCTTAGACAGTTCGGGTGGTTAGCTGGTCGTGGAGTGTTCACCGCACTCTGCGACTAGCGCATTCTTCAATTGACCGGTCCAGCCAAAGGGGTTGATGAGGGTGACTCTGTAGGAGAAGTGTCTCATCAACTCTTGCCCGCGATGGGTAGAATGGCTAGATTGGGGAGAGATGATAAACGATCTGGCGCGCCCTGTCAAACGCACAAGCTGTGCGATTGTGTGAATCGTAGGTCACTTCTCTGAAGTGACGAGCACCGAGAACCCTGCATCTCCACTTGGAAGAATCTGCTCTCTTGCCCCTTGTCCCGCCAGAGACGGGACCTACGATCGACCAATATGGTCAAATTGTTAAGGGGCGCAATTACCTGATTGTGTGATCGGAACGAGCATCAAATCTCGGAGCCGCGCAAAGTTCAGGGAGTTTAGAAGAAGAATCAGAGAACGACCAGAGATGGCGCAAAACGCCCGCTTCGTGAGCAGAAAATGTTGCAGAGCAACCGCTTTGCGATCAAAAGCCAGAGGAAACAACCCGGAATCCCGCATCGTCGAACCGATAACGACGAGCGTGTCTGAGCCGGGCGGCGCAGCGCACGAGGTCACGATGCTCGACGCTGAACGTACCGCCACGCAACACGCGACGGGGGTCACCATCGAGCTCATCGTCTACCCTGCCCTCGTATTCCTCATAGGTGTCCCGCCATTTGGTGATGCACCACTCCCACACGTTGCCGCTCAGGTCAGCTGCACCGCACTCGGCATCGCCTGCCGGGTAGATACCGACTGCTGAGGTTGCCCCGATCCCTGTCTCATCTATATTACAGCGGTTTATGTCAAACTCGCCATTCCAAGGATAGGTGCGACCATCAGTGTGGCGGGCGGCCCGTTCCCATTCGGCCTCAGTAGGTAAGCGCACTTCGTAGCCGAATGTTTCGGTCAGCCAGCGGCAGAAAGCCACTGCCTCGTACCAACTGACACCAACTTGCGGATGATTGGGTGTCTGAAAGATTTCATCAAATTCTCTTGGTGCTTCGATCTGCTCTTCTTGCCGCCATGCCCACCCTGCGCCGGTCCAGTATTTTTGCTGCTGGTAGCCATCAGCAGTTCGAAAAGCCTGAAACTGAGCCACCGTCACTGGATATCCGCTGATGCGATAGAGTTGTTGAATCAGCGTGCAGTCGAACGGAAGTTTTTCATTAGCATAATCGTTTGTCCCCATGCGAAGAGCACACGCAAGATAAAGGCACGCCAGAGGGCATCCTGGCGATCATACTTCCAGGCCGTAAACCAGACGGTCCGAATCTGGTGGCGCGGATCCTCCTTGTCTAGTTTCTCGTGCAACATGTTGAGCAGGTTGGTCTTGCCACTCCCCCACGGCCCAAAGAGACCCACAGTCCGCGGCGTCTGTGCATCGCGCAAGATCTCCTCTAGTGCCGGGCGAAAATCGTCAAAGTTGAGAAGGTCATCGGTTGTCTGGTAGTCAGCCAAGTAGGCTGAGCGAGTTCGTGGGGTTTGCTCTGGCATGAGTCAGTCTGTTTCCTACTTGGTTGGCATAAGAGTGGGGTGTGAAGGTGCGTGCAAAAGCTGGCCCAATCACGTTTCAGAGGGTCTGATGTACCGCATATTATTACATAGGCACAAGGTAGTATCAACGCTTCACATAAACAGGGGAGCAGTTCACTTTGGGGGCAAGATTCCATCCATGCAGCAAGAATCAGTAGATCGCAGTGGAGGAGGCGTTCTCTATTACACGCAGTAGACATAATCCTGCATTTCTCAGTCAAAACAGACTCGAGCGGGCCAAATGGTCCGAGATTCTCTACTGCGTCTTTTTTCGCCATTTGAACGCTCTACCTCTGAGAAATCCTACTGCGTGTAATCTCTAACGCCGGTTCTTGTCGGATACAGCCGCACTAGAGAATGCTGCGTCATGCATGGCGACTCCACGAGTTTGTCAACCTAATTTTGAACCATCCCGACATGGCTTGCAAAAAGGGCTATAGCAAATATTGTAGCAATGTGCGTTGCTTGGTACTAAAGAATGGCACTTAAATGGCGTTCTCATTTCAAATCCTGGTGCGTTGCGCATTGAAAGGGAAATACCAACATGGGGTTGAATTTTAGCATCGAACGGCTTGCCGGAAGATTTGGCGTAGAAGTCAAGGAGATTGACGTGCCCACGCTCTCCGATGAGGAACTCAAACATCTTCTTCTAAACCTCTATGAACATCGCGTGGTCGTCCTCAGAACTCGGGGGTTAACGAAGGCGGCGTTTGTCGCGTTCGCCAGACGGGTGGGTGACCCGATCCTCCTGAGCAAAAATGGGGAAGACTTTCCGGAAATTGCGCGGATTACCAATATCGACCTGGATACGGCCAAGGAGAAACGAGGGCCCGCACACTGGCATACCGATCAATCATTTAAGCAGGAGGTCTCCTCTGTCACCATGCTCTATTCTGTCCAGGCACCCAATCGCGGTGGCGAGACCTTGTTTTGCGATATGGTAGCGGCCTACCATGCGCTGCCTGAATCGGTTCAAACCCGCATCGAAGACCTGATTGTGGAACATCGGCACGGTGTCTCCGTTGCAGCCCGTCCCAATGATCATACTCCTGTGCCACCAAAAGGTTGGGATCAAAGCACAACTGTGTATCATCCATTGGTTAGACGACATCCGGTGACTGGGGAAAAGACGCTTTACGCAATAGCCGGAACGAGTCAGGGGATCAAAGGAATGGCGCAAGCGGAGGCGGAAACGCTGCTCAAGGAACTGGGTGACCATGCGTTCCAAGATCGGTTCATCATCCAATATAAACATTCCGTGCATGATCTGGTTCTGTGGGACAATCCGACAACAATGCATAGTGCTACTCCGATAGCGGCGGCTACTGGCCCTCACGACACGCGCTTGATCCGCCGTATCAGTGTACGCGGTATGCCTGCAGTCTTTTCCTCCCGCTAGATCGTGCCACCATATCTCTCATTTTCTTGCCTTTCAATTCGCTCAGTTTTAGGTAGTGTGTCCCAAAATGTGTAAACGAAGATCTCTCAGTCAGAGAAGCTATTCCATTTACACACTTTGTGGTACACACCCCAGTTTTAGGTGCCCAAATACGATTTTCTCGTGCTTCGAGAACTCCTGATTGCTAGTCTCAGTAGATCCAAATTTGGCGTTTTTGGCGATTTTCAGTCGAGATTGCAGGGATTTTGGAGTCATTTATTCAGATTTCGGTTACAGAAAACAACCTATTTCATATCTGAAAATCGCCCAAATCTAACGCAAAAACTAGATATCGACCGGCAAATTTGTATTTATGTCAACTGTTTAGCCAGAATTCTCTCTCAAAACCTGAAATTTGGATCTACTGTGTCTTCATTTTCCAAATATCGACTTGTCTAATCGTCGTCGGATCATAGTAGGGATAAAAATTCAGCCCCTGAAACGCGAATATATACCAGGCTGATTTCAGCCGCGCGAACCTCAAAAATTTAGATTATTGATGAAAACGGGAGGAAGTCATGAAAATAACCAATGTAAAAGCAACCACGTTGCAGGGCTACAAAGACTGGAACTACGTTCGAATCGAAACCGATGAGGGGATCATGGGTTGGGGCGAAGCTCATCCAGGCGAGGGGATTACGGATGTGATCGTGAAGCGGCTCAAACCGCTGCTATTGGGCAAAGATCCGCTTAACGTGGAGCCGCTATACCATACCATGATTGATCGAACGATTGGCCAATCTGTCGGTGGAACGATGTTGGGTGCCATTGGCGGGGTCGAGACAGCCCTGTGGGATATTGCCGGAAAGGCGATAGGCGTGCCGATTTACCAGCTTCTGGGGGGCAAATATCGCGATAGGCTGCGGCTATACGCCGACGTGGGGCGGGGCAGTGGCGGCATCAACACCCCTGAATCTTGGGCTGAGCGCGCGCGCGAAGGGGTGGCCGACGGGTATGAAGCCCTCAAGTTTGATATTGATCACTCGGCAGACGAATTACAACACGATCCTGTCAATCGTGGTTTGAGTTTAGCTGAACTTGATAAAATGACCGCCCTCGTGCGCGCAGTAAGAGACGCAGTTGGGGACGGGATCGATATATGCATTGATTGTCACGGTCAGTATAATGTGCGTGACGTGCTACTGTTGGCGCAGCGCCTGGAGCCATTTGATCTAATGTTTTTGGAAGATCCGGTACCGCCAGAGAATATTGATGCGATGGGCAAAGTAACTGCAGCAACGTCTATCCCCATCTGTACCGGCGAGTGGGTGCATCGCCGCGACGGATTCCGACGGTTGATCCAGGAGCAGGCCTGCGATATGCTCCATGTTGACGTTTCAGCCACGGGAGGGATATTGGAAGCAAAGAAGATTGCTGACTTTGCGGATTTATACTATATGCCTTTTGCGGCGCACAATATCGTTTCGCCGCTGGGAATGGTCGCTGCTGCGCATGCCTGTGCGGCGGTGCGAAATCTGCACAGCATGGAATTGCCCTACCACGCCGATCAAGTTCCCTGGCGTTGGGAACTCGTGCAATCTGAATCTGCCCTGATTCAGGATGGCCAGTTTGTCGTGCCAGATGGGCCAGGTCTCGGCGTCGAATTGAATGAAGCAGTTTTTAAAGCCCATCTAAAGCCAGGGTACGGATATTTTGAGGACTAATGGCAATCTGAACACAAAAGGAGATGATGATTGATGACACCGTTCCAGGAGAAACTTCGAGGCAGTATCCCCGCTCTGTTGACAGCGTTACACGAAGATTTTACGGTCGATCGGGAGGCCATCCGCAAGACCGCTCGGCGGGCGATCGACCACGGATCCCAAGGGGTGGTTGTGCTTGGCACCTCCGGTGAGTTCGCCGGGACCGATGACGACCAGCGGGAAGTCGCAATCCGAGCCGTCGTGGACGAAATCGGCGCTCAAGCCCCTGTGATCGTTGGCTGTGGCCAGCCCAACGTCCAACGCACCCACGATCAGGCCAGAGCCGCGGCGGATTTAGGTGCCGACGGCATTCTGGTCAACCCGCCTTTCTATTTCCCCATGACCCAGAATGAGGTCGTCTCCTTCTTTGCCGATCTGGTCGAGGCCTCTCCCCTTCCCGTTATGCTCTACAACATTCCCGCGATGACCGGAGTTGCTGTGGAGCCGGCGACCATCCCGCGCTTGCGAGACGTCGGTGTTCAAGGGACCAAAGACAGCTCCGGAAATCCGACCAATACGCTCGCATACCTCGCGGCGCTTGGGCCCGACGCCGATTTCCGGGTGGTGGTTGGTGGCGAGACCTTCTTCCTTCATTTGCTCGACGCCGGTGTCTGTGCCACCACGGGTCTGGTGCCAGGTGTTGCACCGCAATTGGCCGCACGCATTTACGATGCTTGGCAACAGCGAGATTATCAGGCAGGATTCGCCGCCCAGCATGAGGCGAATGCCTTCGCTTCCATCTTGCGGGGGCTGCACGAGTTCGTGCCCGCCGCCGGCAAGGGCGTGCTAAGCCGACTCGGCCTAATGGAAAAGTGGGTCACACCTCCCAAAACGCCTATGTCCGAGGAGGAGGCAGATCGCGCCTTCGAGACCGTGAAATCATTCCTACCAGAGTACCGTAGGGAACCGTGAAATGATGCGTAAACCCAACATCGTCATCGATGGCACCCAATATTCTCGCTGGGATCGCACTATCTTCGAAGAGATGCATGCAGGCGGTGTCACCGCTGTTCACGTTACTGTTGTCTACTGGGAAGATACGGTGGAGACGCTGCGCAACCTCGCCGCCTGGAATCAATTGTTCCAACACCACGGCGACCTGATTCGTCCAGTCCGCACCGCCCAGGACGTGCGACGAGCCAAAGAAGAAGGCCGGGTCGGCATCATCTTTGGCTTCCAGAACTGTTCGCCTTTGGAAGGACACATTGGCTTTGTAGAGATCTTTCACCAGTTGGGTGTGCGCTTTATGCAGCTGACCTACAACAACCAAACGTTGCTGGCTTCTGGTTGCTACGAAGCGGTAGATAGCGGTATCACTCGCTTTGGCAAGCAAGTCATCCAGGAGATGAACCGTGTGGGCATGGTCATCGACATGTCCCACAGCGGCGAACGCAGTACGCTGGAGGCAGTGGAAATTTCCCAGCGACCCATTGTGGTCTCTCATGCCAATCCCCTCTTCTTCCACGATTCTCTGCGCAATAAATCAGACGCAGTACTGAAAGCCTTGGCCCAAAATGGCGGCATATTGGGATTCAGTCTCTACCCCTTTCATCTGAAGAACAATTCCCAATGTACCTTGGCAGATTTCTGCGCCATGGTCGCCCAGACCGCAGAGTTGATGGGCATCGAGCACATCGGCATCGGCACTGATCTCTGCCAAAACCAGCCCCTGAGTATCTTGGAATGGATGCGCAACGGTCGCTGGACTAAAGAAAAGGATTATGGCGAAGGTTCGGCGGACAATGCAAAGTGGCCCGATCCGCTACCGTGGTTTCATTCCAATGCCCACTTTCCCAACCTGGTACAAGGATTGGCCGACTATGGATTTAACCAGGATGAAATTGCTCTGATTATGGGTGGCAATTGGTTACGCTTTTTTGAGGAATCGTTTGAGCCTGTTACTGATGATGTGTGATCCAAACCAAGCGCTCGCGTTACGCCCGGCAAAGACGGTGATGCAGTTGGAGCGGCTGGGAGCCTTTCACCAGACACGTTTGAGTTTTGTGCGATCCATTATCCGTAAGATGATGCGCGAACAGTGGCGGATCGAGTGTCCTACTTTTGCGCTGGATACCAGTGGCTATGGGACGGTGATCTACACCATCCAAACGCCCCATAATGAGCGCTATTCAGTGGTACTCTTCTCTCAATATTTGGAGGATACCCGCCGCAGTGACCGCGTGATTGCGGACGCCTGGGATGTGGCTTTTGCCCTCTGCGTGGGACATGTGAGCGAGCAGGAAGTAGCTGAATTACGTGCCAACTTGCCCAAACAGGAAGCAGGACGTTATCAGGCCAACGTGCTGGTTCTCTCCCGGGCCAACAAAAGTGTGCGCAATTTCAATTACTTTGTAGAGACCCTGGCCAGCGGCTGTCAGCCTGATCCGACAACCCTCGCACAGGTAGGATATCTCTATCGCACAACCGCAGTCTATGGCAATGGCAAATTTGGCATTGCCGACGACACCAAAGTATTTCGGGGGCATGCCTTTGCTACCCCCTTTAGCGCGCAGATGTTCACCGTCTACATGTTGCGTCACTTCAGCATTCAGCAGGTCAACCACATGGCCCGCCACCGCAATCCAGCTAGTGCTGTCCCTCTGGATCCAGCCTTGGCCCGCTACCTGGGCACTGGAAACGCCACCGGCCTGGGCATGGCTCCCTTTCTCATCAACCATCCCAAGCTCATCAATCAGTGGATTCTACAACGAGAAACGGCCATTGCTCGCGTTGTACATACAAGCGCGTGTACACCCCACCATTGCGAACGCTTCAGCCAACTGCTAGCGCAAGCGCAGACACATGTGGCACAGATTGTGACCGAACATTCGCTCCAAGCCGCTGAGAATCAACAGATGCAACAGGAGCTTGCCGAGGCGCAACAGTGGTTTGCAGAGAATGAGGGTCGATATCGCAATGGCACATCCAATTCCTTGTGGAAAGCACTAGTCGAATACGCTGCAACCCATTGGCGTTACGAAACTCAGGAGATGGTCCATTCGATTTTGCTAGAGCTGTACCCTGAACTGGTGGACGAACTGGAAACCGAAATGGGCAGCCCAGAAGAACATGATCTCGTGCCCCATATGTCATTGAGCGATCTAAAAACCTGCATCGAAATCCACTATGACTGGGCGTTGGAAAATGATTTCGACCAGCCCCACGTACAACACTATTTCTGGTATCGCTCGGCGGAAAAAGAAGAGCCACGCCTGGGTGAGAGATATCTGGACCCGGGTGATGAGAAAGAGGTGCGTCTGGACATTGCCCGTACAGTCCGCTGCTGCTATGATGATCTCTGCCGGGCAATCTCAGCAGACGCCGGACAGCAAGTAATCCACTTTTTGCTGCGCCACCCCCATCACCGGGGCATCATTCGTCGTATCCAGAGCATGGCCCAGACCGCCTATGGCGAGATCCGCGCGAATCTGCTCGATCAATCTACTATGCCCATTCACCTGCTGCGCTGCAAACTCTCCTTCTTCGGCGCTAGCAAGTTCGATCCCAAGTCGTCGCTGTGGGTACGTATTACCCTCTTTCAAGGCGCGCCTCTGTTGTCGGAGATCGGTCAGCCCTTTGAAGATGATTGGTTTTTGCCCATTATGCCAGAGGTGCCATGAAAGTCTCTTATAACGAAGTGTTGATGCTCTGTGGCAAAGTCTTTGAGGGCATGGGCTTATAGTGTGGGCGAATGTGAGGACGCAGCAGCTATGGTGGCGTGGCTGGAATTGTTGAAACTGGATGGGTTGGCACTACTCAACGAGTTGCTGGATGATTTGCCGCACCAGAAAGATATTCAACCGCTGCTTTTGAACGATGTCAATAAACAAGGGGGGCGTACCACATTTTCGGGTGTGCTCAGAGACATCCCTCATTTACACTCGATTGATCCCCCGAAAATGGGACGCACCCATAAACAGGTGTGCTTGGATGCCCAGCAGGCCAATGCGCTCATTGTGGGACCTTTGGCCTTGGAGTTGGCCTACGCTCAAGCCATGACCGCCTGTGCTGGCACCTTGGCGTTGCTGAACTGTGTACAGCCCCTGTGGTTGCTGGGCTATTTTCCCCAGATTGCTCGTCGTGGAATGTGTGTAGCGGCCCAGTGGCATCAACAGGATACGATGTTTACACGGTACTACGCTCACATGGATGCCCATGGGGTGTATCCGCTGATACAACTTGACCCCACAAAGGGAAGCGATGCTCAAACGGCCAAAGTGACATTACGAGTGGCACCTCAACTTTCTTCATTGTCCCTGAAACCACAAGGCAATACTACAGCGATACAACCTGAAAAATTTCGTCAGCGAGCTTTGGCCCATTGGGAAGAGGGGATTGAAGTGGAGGAACAAATTTGGCAACGGCTAACTATATTGGCCAAAGAGGTTCTAGTGGAAGCTACTGATGCTTCCCGTCAGCGCGGGGCCGGTGAAGAGGCGGACTGAGCGGTAGATTTTGAGTCATTTTTTCCGCACTAAACAAAGGAGAGGCGTTAGCCATGATGACGATACTAGCTTGCGAAAGAGAGACACCATGACAGACTCACACCTCTACATTGAAGGGCGTTATGCCAATAGCGAATTGCTGCATCTAACAGTATTGCCGCCGGAGCGAGAGGAAGATGTAACGATACCGTAGTCCAATAGTTAGGCCCCACTCGGTCAAAATTCGTTCATTGCTAAACGTTCGCAGATGTTGCTGCATTTAACCACCAAATATCAGGAGCCGATCCATGACTAGAGCTTTAGCCATTGATACCCACGTCCACTTTTGGGAGTTAGAATCCTACCGCCCCTTCAGCGGCTGGTTCCACGGCAAATCGTTTTTAGAAGAAGACTATCTACCAGAACGACTGAAGCCTGGACTAGATGCCTGCAATGTCGAGAGTGCCGTCATCGTTGGAGCTGGCCCCGATTCAGACGAGCACAATCTCTTTTGTGCTGATCTGGTCGAACGCTATGCCTACATCTCTGGGCTTGTCGGAAGCTACTCCTTTGAGAATGAGGATTTGGGCAAGGCACTTGACCTTTTTGCCAATAAGTCTTGGTTTGTGGGCATCCGTGCTCGTCCTGCTTCACCACCCGACGACTGGCTGGACGATGCCAATGCCAAAGCCGGTATGGATGAGATGCGTCGGCGCAACCTGACGCTAGACATCCTAGTCGATCAAGCGCTGCTGCCTGCAGTTGCGACCTTTGCCGGTCAACACGAAGATGTACCGTTAGTGGTCAATCATTGTGGTCTGCCGCCTTTTCGATCGGGAGATCTCTCTGCGTGGGCAGTCCACATTTCAGAATTGGCCAAGCGGCCCAACGTACACATGAAATACTCGTCCTTCTTCCTCCACTGTCATCCCAACTGCCAGACAGATCAGCTTCAGTTTGCGGCAGATACCCTCTTTGAAAACTTTGGCACAAAGCGGCTTTTGTGGGGCAGCAACTGGCCACCAGAGCTATTCGGCGGCACCTATGAAGAAGCCTATCAGACCATGTTGGGTCATGCAGGAGATCTGTCTGATGACGAGTATAATCAGGTCTTTCGGGAAAATGCGCTGAGGGTGTATGGGTTGGGTGGATTGTGAGTTTATACTGCGATGGTGCTTGCGTAGCAGCCGTCTAATTATAAAGCCATCCTTAATCCATTAAAACGGATTTCCTCTATCTTTACTTTCTGGTAAAAGAAAAGAGATGAGGTGAGAAATGTGACAAAAAGCGGTTAGCGTTTCATCCTAAAGGTAGCGAAACCAAAAAGGAGGAAGGAATGCTAACCGCGCCAGAAATAACTATAGCAGTACTGATGAATGTATTGCAAGTAACGCCGGTGGGAACAAACGTAAATGTAATGCGTCTGATGTGGGCGATGATGAATGGGTCGTTTCTGAAAAGTCGAGGAGCAATCCATAGTGGATTGAGTGAAAGCGGGTTTGAAGATGAGGAGATCCGAAGAAGCTGGTGGAGCTCGATATGGATCATGGGATATTGCAAGTGCTCTCATCGTGGCAAGAAGAAGTGGAGTGGAAAGGGAATGGGAGGCAAAAAAGTTAGAAGGATACCGAGTGAAAAGCATAGATATCACAGGGTTCTGGCGACCGAAGCTGCAAGGGAAAGTGAACCGACTCTATAACTCAACGGCTCGTCATTGCCCGCGCTCATCTTTGGAGTGATGATAAGCTCGGGGGAGATAGGCGGGAAACGAGTGCCACTGCTCAAGGCAATCATGAGATGCGAGGTAGGCACAAAGGAAAGTGAGTTTCGGAAAAAGCTGCTGAAAGAGACCAAGAAATCACTGGAGTCAGACGAAGTGGCGGTGGTCGATGCCGGGTTTACAATCAGAGAAATGCTAGAAAGCGACGTCGACCGATTTGTCCTTCGGGAAGCGATTAACTGCACAGCGCGCCGCAATGAGTTCCCCAAACGCAAAGAAAAAGGCAGACCACCTGAATATGGTGATATTGTGCGTCCGCTCTCTCGCAGCTATAAGGGAAAGCGACTCGAGGCCACAACTCCAGACTCGTCTGGTCAATTTGTCTATAGTGGTCGCCTGATTCGCTATCAAGCATGGCACAATCTCGTCCCCAGGACAACCAAGGTGGATACAGCCAACCGCACCTATTCGATTTACGTCTTTCAGGATCCTGCTTATCACACACCTTTGGTTCTGGCGACCGTCATGGCTTTACAAGCTGAAACCATTTATCTTTTCTCTGGAGCGCTGGCCTGTTGAACATCCCCCCTTGGCTTCCAAGCAGATGATTGGCTTACATCGTCAATTTGTTCATGCCGATGAGGCTTGCTTCCGCTTACCTGAACTGGGGCTGCTTGCTGGCAATCTTCTTTCCCATTTAGCCGCTTCTCTTCCTCCCATACCGACTGGCTACTGGGATCGAGAGCCTCAAGCCACTCCCGGCAGGCTGCGCGCGTTCTCTCGAGTGCTCTTTTCCAACTCCCGACCAACTCGACCCTGACTTTCGGAAAAAGGCCTCGGTTTCACACCATTTCCCTAAAGGCGTTCTCGCTCATCGCCGCCTCAATGCCGCTGCTTAAACTAGCCGAGCACTATTTTTACATTTTATCCCGTTTTTTCAGGGTGGATTCTTTTTTCCGCCCCTTTCGGTTTGCCCTTTGTCACTCAAGCCTTTACCAGAAAGTAAAGTCTATCAGACTGGGATTTATGAAGATTCAAAATTAAGTTCGGTAATCGTTCAGCGAGCACGCCCCGTGCGGGTCTTGACGGGACGCCACCCGCACGAGGCGTGCTCACTGGACTTTTTTGCCGGATTATTTTCTTAATGTCCATGAATCCTAGGCGGCAAAGTACGCGATTGCCCTAGCGGTTGTGACGAGAGATATTGACATCAATATGTTCAAATGCTAGACTACGTATTCAAAAACATTTTTAGATACACAAAAAAGCGAGGTAGATATGCAATTGATGGAAAGCGTGCCTGTTTCAGAGATGAATCGTCGCTCAAAAGAAGTTCTGGCTATGTTAAAAAACGGCCCTATAGCTCTCTTTCAGCGTAGCGAGCCTGCTGCTGTGATGGTTCTGCCTTCGGTTTGGAACAATATGGTCAAGGAGCTCGAAGATTTACGCGACGTATTAGCCGCATATAAGGCGGAAATCGAAATCTGGGAGGGCAGAGCAAAGGTCGTTGATCTTGACTTGGACGAGATGAAGGCGGAACTCGATAATGCCTCTATATCAGCTTAGGATTAAAGAAAAGGCCAAACGTCGCTATCAGGCTTTCTCGAATAACTTGAAAGGGCAAGTAATTGAAGCCCTGGAGGATATCGAGAACGAAGGGCTCGAGGTTGTCGCCGAAGAGTTGGAGAGAGAATTAAAAGGTCGTTGGAAGTATAAATTTGATAGCTGGCGAATCATCCTAATGCAGACAGACGATGCGATAATCGTGTTGGACATCAGAAGAAGAGATTCCGATACCTATAAGAATATGGACTAAGAGGTAGTGGATTCCTCAACTGGGTGAGTGTTGCTTGTGTATAACGCCGACCGCATGCGGCACCAAATGCCAATTCATTACGAGTGCGTAAACAAGAAGGGATTCCATATGAAAATCATAGATGCGACGGTTCAACAGTTAGAGGAGTGGATCGCGCTGCGCAAGCAGCTTTGGGATGATTCTCGCGAAGTCCATGTTGCAGAAATCAACGCTCTCTTGGCTTCTGAACATCAGATTGGTTATCTTTTGCTCAACGAAGAAGAAGTACCTGTCGGTTTCATCGAGGGGGCACTCTATTTGGATGGTAATCAAAAATATGGGTATGTAGAGGGTTGGTATGTTGCGCCAGCCTACCGCAAGCAGGGCAATGGCGGGCGTTTACTGGGGGCATTGGAACAGTGGGTCTTGCATCATGCCATATCCCTGGTGCTTTCCGATACAATTCCAGATGAGTACCCGCTTAGCCCCAAAGCACATGCAAATAATGGCTTTAAAGAGTTGATGAATCTTCAAATTTTTGTGAAAGACATTTCAGATCGAAATACCTTCATGAAGGAGAATTTCAATCATGAAACGTAAGCCCAACATCGTCTATTTCCTGGTAGATGACATGGGATATGGCGACGTATCTTGCCTCAACCCCAACGGCAAAATCCACACCCCCAACTTTGATCGTCTGGCCCAAGAAGGCATGATCTTCACCGATGCCCATTCTAGTTCGGCGGTCTGTTCACCATCACGCTATGGGATCCTGACAGGTCGCTATAACTGGCGGTCAACACTGCAGAAGGGCATTGTGTCTCCCTATGGCGACGCGCTCATTGCCGAAGATCGCTTAACGGTGCCCAAGTTTCTCAAGCAACATGGATACCATACAGGCGTCATTGGCAAGTGGCATCTCGGCATGGGCTGGGACTTTGACGTAACCGAAGATTTTCTGCCCAAGCATCAATATGATTCGGTTCCCGATGCTGAGTTAGAACCTGCGCTCCGACAGCAGCAGTTGTGGCGAGAAGCCTTTTCCAAACCCACCACAGGCGGGCCGACCACCCGTGGCTTCGACATGTACTTTGGCGTGGATGTGCCCAACTGGCCACCCTATTGCTACATTGAGGATGACCGCACAGTCGGGATTCCTACCGAATTCTTACAATCCCACCTGTTGGGGAATAATTTGGCTAGCTTGCAGGGACCAGCCATGCCTTACTGGAACTTTGAGCAATTGCTGCCCACCTTCGCCCGCAAAGCGGATCAGTATATTCAAGCCCGAGCAGAAGAGAGACCCTTCTTTCTGTATCTCCCGATGACTTCACCCCATACCCCCCTCTCGGTTAACAAGCCCTGGATCGGCAAAAGTGGGCTAAACAATTTGTACGCTGATCTGGTGGTGGAAACCGACGACATCTTTGGGCAGATCCTCGACTCCCTGGAGCGCCATGATATTGCCGACAATACGCTGGTCATTTTCACCAGCGATAATGGCTGTGCCCCCTACATCGGCACATCTGAGGATGGACGAGGAAATGGGGAGAAAGCCCTGGAACCTCAAGGTCATTTCCCCAGCGCCCACTTCCGGGGCTACAAATCCGATGTTTGGGACGGCGGCCATCGCATCCCCTTTATCGCGCGTTGGGCCGGGGTGATTGCGCCGGGTAGTCGCTCGGATCAGCTCATCTGCTTGACCGATTTGATGGCAACTTGCGCGGAACTACTCAATGAGCCGCTGCCTGATACGACGGGTGAGGACAGCATCAGCTTGATGTCCCTCCTCCAAGGAGATGAACGTGCCACGCGCGACCACGTGGTGCATCATTCTGCCACTGGCAAATTTGCCATTCGTGATCAACGTTGGAAGCTGGTGCTCTGCCCTGGTTCTGGTGGGTGGGCGCTGCCCGACGATCAAGCCGCAGAATCAGGCCTGCCCTTGGTACAGCTTTATGATATGCACCATGATCCCGCAGAAAGCAACAATCTTCACGCCAAACATCCTGAAAAGGTCAAAGCAATGGTACAGCGTTTGAAAGAACTGGTCGCGGCTGGACGTAGTACACCGGGGTCACCACAAAGCAATGATGCGTTGGTTGATATTTGGAAATTGGATACAATGCCCGGTATTGATGCCACTTTATTGGACGATTACTAAACTTGCTTGGTACCCGCTACGTTATCTTCATCTATCTCAAAGACGATTTCACTGCAGCGATTAAGATCCCCAAACAACAATCCTGACAAATCTCGATCGACACGGGGCTCCTGGTTGACAAATGTCAAAAAGTCAGGTATTCTATAGCAAGAATTAATTTTGTTTGTAGTGCTTTAGAATTTGTAGAGAAATATAATGACTGATAGAGCTATTGTTCCAAGTGGTGTACCAAAGTCATATGCGGGGATTTATGAGCAGATTGAAGATGAGCAGCAACCCGAACCAATTGCTTTAGAAATTGAAGGCTGTATTGGACGCGAAGTCTTGAAAAACGGTGGTGGAGCCAAGAAACTCATAAAGACTATTGTCCCAGATCTCACATATCTGAACGCCTCCTTGTTTCGAGGAAATGCAGACTTCACCTACGAAATGCTGCAAAAGATCCGTGAAGTGGAGAGCAAATCTATAGGTAATCGACTACATAT
This sequence comes from Chloroflexi bacterium TSY, assembly GCA_019217005.1. Next base: position 7,351 of record JAHBNG010000095.1, on the reverse strand, counting down.
CGAGTGTGCAGCAGATGCCTGCCGTCGCGTTTGCAACATGCTTGATAATGGGGGCATTGCAGATATATGCTCTGAGGTAAATATACAATATCGCCTGAACCTCTGCGACGCTCGCTCAGATCAAATACAGAGTAAACTGCTAGAAAAAAAGGAAGAACGGTTTGTTCTACTTAGCGACGTTCGAGATTACACGCAGTAGGATTTCTCAGAGGTAGAGCGTTCAAATGGCGAAAAAAGACGCAGTAGAGAATCTCGGACCATTTGGCACGCTCGAGTCTGTTTTGACTGAGAAGTGCAGGATTATGTCTACTGCGTGTAATCGAGAATGCTATGAGGAGCGTCTCCGCAATTTTGAACATTACAACAGCCCTAAAGGAAACGAAGATCTGTCCGATATTGATATGACTGTAGGAACGCGTGATTTATGAGTAGACTAAAATCTTATGAAGATATATTTTCTGGCATTACTGATCAAAAAAACACCCTATACGTCCATGACAAATACAATAGGCGAAAATTCGAAATAGGTCTTGACATAGGTGATATAGCCTTTCGAATTACCCAAACTGGTATTGTTTCGTCAGTATTGGCTGACTTAATTGATCTATCGGTGGCAATTTATGCCGCCGATTGGTTGTTACCGAAATATGCTGATTCTAGATCAGAAATCGAAATTAAATTGCCCTTACGAAATCGACAACTTTTTGAACAGCAGAACATAAAAGAGCAACTTCAAAACTTGCTTGATTGGTACACAGGCGATGACTGGGTGTTCAGATTTGATAGTAGAGAACAAACTGCAAGAGCCATCGAATGTCAGCCATCACTACCACTTGCCAGTCGCCATACGGAAGTAGCATTATGGAGTGGTGGGCTGGATGCATTAGCCGGGGCAAACGACCGAATTTTAGCTAGAACAGCTGAACGATACACTCTTTTTGGAACGGGATCTAGCACACATGTTCTGGGGCAACAATGTGATATATTTACTAAATTCAAAAAAGTCTCCTCATCGGAGATCAATTTGATTGGCGTGCCAATTCGCTTAGAATACAATGGAGCCAATATACATAAAAACACGATATTCCGTGCAAGAGGTATAGTTTTCAAGTTGCTAGGTGCAGTTTGTGCAATGTTGGAAGACCAGCAAAGGCTGTATATCTATGAGAATGGTTACGGAGCCCTAAACTTACCATTTACTCAATTCGAAACAAGTCTTATGCACACACGGGCAGTCTATCCAAGTTCGTTGAAAAAGCTAGGCGAATTTGTATCTATGATAATGAATGAGCACTTTACCTTTGACAATCCATATATATTTCATACGAAAGCCCAAATGTGTAAGAGTTTTGGCGTGAATCATGATTTAGCATTTACTACTGTATCGTGTGATGGGCGCCATCGGCTTTCAGAGAAGCTATCTCAATGTGGATATTGTTCATCTTGTCTACTGCGCCGATTGGCATTGTGGCAAGCTTTTGGCAAAGATGGGACGACTGACTATCTATTTGATCAAACTAAGGGCGTGAATGGTCAACGCAATCACTTCCATTATATGGATTTACAGGTTAGAAAACTGACAAATAAATTCTCAGCGGGCAATTCATGGCCGCATCTACTTGATTACTATCCTGACCTATATACAACGGCATGTGACATTGCTGAATCAAAAAATATTTCCCTCGATTACGTACAGATGAAAATTGCAAAGATGTTTCAAACTCATTGCAAAGAATGGGAACAACATCGAGCGATATTAAAAAATTAGATATAGAACTTGAAGGATATGCATACTATGCAACAACAGGTCCTCGACACCATATCCCCGACCGAACTTGGGCAAAAACTTCAACGAGTCAGAAAACGCCAAGGAATTACGCAAGCTGCCGCGGCAGAATTGCTTGGTGTTGCGCGCACGACCATTACCGCGATCGAAAAGGGGGAGCGACGCATCAAAGCCGCTGAACTATTGGCACTATCTAACGCCTATGGTCAACCGGTAGGGAACTTTTTGAGCGGTAGACCAATGATTGAGCCACCGGCCGTTCTATTTCGCAGTGATTGGTCAATGGATGCCAGCCTCGAAGCTAGTCAACATATTCGAGAATCTGTCGAGCAGTTGGTGGAGCTAGCGACTAACTATTACGAACTAGAACAACTAACAGATAACGTCAGGAATCACTATTATCCGCGCGTTTATCGTTACAGTGATTTTTCTGGAACGGAACAGGCGGCAGAAAGTTTAGCGATTTCTGAACGCAACCGACTAGGGCTCGGTGATCGACCAATCCAGTGTCTGCGCGCTCTACTAGAAGAGTCAGCAGGATTAAGAATTTTTTATCTTCCCTTACATAACTCAAATAAATTTTCTGAAATATATTTTTTTGATCAGACCTTAGGTGGCTGTATTGCGATCAATCTTAAACATGTATCATCTCCAGGCCGCTGCCGTTGGTCGTTGGCCCATGCCTATTCTCATTTCTTAGCGCATCGAAACGCTCCACTTGCATCGGTCAACACCAACAGTAATAGTCGTAAGCCAGAGAGTGAATATTTTGCTGATAGTTTTGCCGAATATTTTTTAATGCCAGCAAGTAGCCTAACCCAATGCTTCAATGAGATATATCAAACTAAAGAAAAAGTTACGCCAGCCGATTTGGTGCAGATCGCAAACGATTACGGTATCTCCTTTGAAGCATTGGTAAGACGCTTAGAAGGAATGAAGTTGGTTCCCAAAGGAATTTACGATAGACTGAAAAAGCGCGGTTTTCAGCCAGAAAAAGCCAAAGAAAAGTTAGGGCTGACTGACTTTCCTGAACCAAGAGAAATGCTTCCAGAACGCTATGTTGAGTTAGCAATGCAGGCATACGATGAAGAAAAGAGCACCGAATCTCAACTGGCAAATTTTCTTCAGGTAGATCGATTAGATGCTCGAGAGCAATACGTCAAGTGGGAAGAAAAAGCGGAACAAACGGGTCGCAATCTCGATGTCATGCAGCTAAAGGTGGCATAGACTTCTACCATGGCGCTAAACTTCAAACATGACACGTTGATTCTCGATGCATCCTGTGTAATAAACCTATATGCATCACAAAAAATGGCTGAGATTCTAGACGCGATTCCTCCTGAGATTACGATTGCTGCCTATGTAGCTGAAAAAGAAGCATTACGAATTCGTGGCCCAGTCGATTATGAACGTATTGAGCTTGAGCCACTGATTGTAGACGGGTTAATCACCATTGTTACACTGGAGACTGAGCTGGAACGTGAAACAGCCCTCTCCATTGCTGCGGCCATTCGGGGGCAAGGCGAAGCGGAAACGGGCGCAATCGCCATCCATCGTAACTGGTGTATGGCTGTTGATGATAAGCGAGCACGAAATTTTCTGGCAGAGCAGGCCAAAGATGTACAAATTATCTACACCTTAGAAATCGTAAAACACTGGGCCGATTCTTGTTCCATTTCAGAAATAGAACTTAGAAACGTTCTGCAAAATATTCGCACTGGTGGTAGCTATCTGCCGCGCAAATCTAACCCTCTTTATGGCTGGTGGAACCAGTTTATGCCTTAGATTCGTTTCGTCAATGATTCACCAATAATTTCCTAGAGGGCTGCTGTTTCCAAACAGCTCTTACCCCGAATGCTATGACGAGAATTAACGCAAGTGCCGCCGCACCAATAATGACAAACAATCCGGTTAGATTCGGTCCGGTTAACAAATAAAAGAAAAGTTCTTCGCCAAATGCTTGACCATGCTCCGAATTGGTAAATAGTACAAATCCCCAGTCTTTTTTTACATCAAGCGCAAACCATGATGTAAAGCCATCATTATTTCCATCATGCAAATAAAAATCAGTAAATGGAATATGAAATGTAAAAAACCCTAATGTAGAAGAAAGATCTACTTCATCGGATGGAACAGAAGAATGTGGCTTCAATAATTCTTCGTAACTCTCGCTCGTTAAGAGCTCCTCATTCATCACCGCAATCATCCATTTTGAGAAGTCTTGCGGCTCTGAGTGAATGGACGATGGAGCGTAAAAGTTACCGTCTTCCTTGAGAAATGTATAACTATCTTCCCAATCAATCCATTGCCCATTTTCGTCGTAAGGTTGGGCTTTATGTTGGCGGGTGTAGGGTGTTTGGATGTATACGGTATGCTCGAGTTCAAGTGGTTGGGCGACTCGTTCTTGAAAAATCTTCTCGAGACCAGCCCAATCCGTCTGCTCTATCTCCCTCAATACCATTGCCAAATATTGAAAGCCTTCTCCTGAATAGAGATAGTCTGTTCCTGGATCGAATTTGATCTTCAAGATCCCGTCTGCTTCTTCTTCGCGCCAGTTTGGGAGACCGGACCGGTGACTCAAGACCATTCTGGCGGTTATGTCTTTGACTCTTCGGTCATCCATTATGTCGGGGTGGGGATAGTACTCATGGAGTGGCTTATCCAAGTCTAATTCCCCTTCTTCGACGAAGGTCATTACAAAAGACGCATTAGTCGAAATTTGTCTGCGCTACGAAGGCTACGATGACCTCAATGACGCGCCACCCAAAGCCCACGATGCGGCCCACCGCGACGCTGAAGCCTTCCTCCACGACATGCGCGCCATTGCTGGGCTGCTGGCCGAACGGGGCCGCGACGCCTTTGGCTTTTTGCACCTGACCTTTCAAGAATATTTTACCGGCCGCGCCCTGGCTCGCCTCAAGCCAGATCAACGCTGGGCAATCTTACGACCCCACCTCCACAAGCCCCGCTGGCGGGAACCAGTTCCGCTCTGTGCCGGGCAACTGGGCGTGATCGAACAGCGCAACGATCAGGCCACCGAGTTTGTCGAACGCATTCTGGATGCAGAGAGCGAGCATGAGGCGATTCTGCATCGGGATCTCTTCTTGGCCTGTTCGTCTATGGCCGATGATGTGGGGCTATCGTCAGGGCTGCTCAAAACTCTATTTGAGAGTGTGTCGAAGCTTCGCACCAGCAACGTACTCACCATTCAAAACAGTTCGCTCACTGCGCTGACCCATTTGGCCCGCATTGGTCAAGAAGATGCTTTAAGATTACTCATCCAAGAGCTAGACAAGAGCGAGCGATACCAACCTATCTTAAGGAATGTCAAACCGCAGTTAGACGAAAAAAGTCTCAAACCACTTCGCCAAGCCATCACCGCCAAGCTCAACGACAACAAGTGGCAGGTCAGACAGGCGGCGGTCAATGCGCTGGCGGGACTGGTGGCCAGCGAGAGCGAGGTCCGCCAAACCATCACCGCCAAGCTCAACGACGACGAGTGGCAGGTCAGACAGGCGGCGGTCAACGCGCTGGCGGGACTGGTGGCCAGCGAGAGCGAGGTCCGCCAAACCATCACCGCCAAGCTCAACGACGACTCATCTGGTGTCAGACAGGCGGCGGTCAATGCGCTGGCGGGACTGGTGGCCAGCGAGAGCGAGGTCCGCCAAGCCATCACCGCCAAGCTCAACGACGACGATTATGATGTCAGACAGGCGGCGGTCAATGCGCTGGCGAGACTGGTGGCCAGCGAGAGCGAGGTCCGCCAAGCCATCACCGCCAAGCTCAACGACGACTCATCTGGTGTCAGACAGGCGGCGGTCAATGCGCTGGCGGGACTGGTGGCCAGCGAGAGCGAGGTCCGCCAAGCCATCACCGCCAAGCTCAACGACGACAATGATCCTTTAGGGCAGGTCAGACAGGCGGCGGTCAATGCGCTGGCGGGACTGGTGGCCAGCGAGAGCGAGGTCCGCCAAACCATCACCGCCAAGCTCAACGACGACGAGTGGCGGGTCAGACAGGCGGCGGTCAATGCGCTGGCGGGACTGGTGGCCAGCGAGAGCGAGGTCCGCCAAACCATCACCGCCAAGCTCAACGACGACCTTTGGCCTGTACAACAGGCGGCGGTCAACGCGCTGACGGGACTGGTGGCCAGCAAGAGCGAGGTCCGCCAAGCCATCACCGCCAAGCTCAACGACGACGATTGGCGGGTCAGACAGGCGGCGGTCAACGCGCTGACGGGACTGGTGGCCAGGGAGAGTGACGTCCGCCAAGCCATCACCGCCAAGCTCAACGACAACGATTGGCGGGTCAGACAGGCAGCCTTAAAAGCGCTCTGGCCCCATGATTCTGATCAGACCAATATTGAACGATCGCTTCTGTGGTTTGGTATCGTCATCGAACATAATCCTAGACAAGCAGACGAATTGCGGACCTGGCTGGTTGAATGGCTGGTGCCGTTTGTAGACAACGATCGCCAATTGCTCGATCGGGTCATCGCTTTGCTTGACGAACCAGCCTGGCCGCTTCGTTGTGGCGCAGCCCAAACTCTTGTGGCCCTACCTGGCGGGCCACCCCCCGCAGTGATGCCAAAGCTCGTTGGACTCCTGACCGATGCCCGGGGAGAGGAGAGCTGGATCAATCGGGTGGGCGTGGCCCAAATTTTCATCAATCAAAAGGATGAAGAACTGAGCGAGCAAGCCATCGAGGTCTGTTTGCGCGCATTGGACTATGCCACTGAACCGTGGGTTTACTTACCGGGGTTTGGTGGTCAGGTGCGTAGACAAGCAGCCATTGCCTTGGGCCAGCTCGATCCCATCTACCACGATCCCAAAATCTTCGCCCGCCTCACCCGCCTCATGCAAGCGGACAAAGATGCCCAAGTGCGGGACACGGCCTACAGCGCGCTCATGCGTCTGGCCGCCGCGCCCGAGGAGAAGCACAGCAACATAGGGCCTTAATCATCGTTTCGTCCAAATGGCACTATTTTCTCGTCCGCGCCCCTGAACAAACTGGCAGTTTGTTCTACGATTGGATGACCGATGACCACTGCTCAAACTAAGTATCGTATGAATCAAGAGTACATCTCCACCATCGAAAATGAACGGGCACAGCGCGCCAATGATCTTCTAGCGGACCGCGGTTGGCTCACCCTCTCTGGCCTCTTTTGGTTGGGCGAAGGCGAAAACCGCTTTGGTAGTGACTCTGCCAACGCCATCATCCTGGATGAGATGCTGCCCGCTCATGCGGGTTCCTTTCACCTCGGTCAAGGCCAGGTGACGCTCATCCCCCAGCCGGGCATCGAGATGACCATCGACGGTCAGCCGATCACAGAGCAGAGCACTGGCCAGGTCATGCAATCCGATACGTCGAGCAACCCCGATTTTGCTATATTGGGCACGCTCTCGTTTCTGGTGATTGAGCGGGGCCAGCGGATCGGCGTCCGCATTTTTGACAGCGAGGCCAAGCAGCGCCGTCAATTCCAGGGGCTGGACTGGTATCCCATTGACCCGGCCTGGTGCATCACGGCCCAGTTCGAGCCATACGACCCGCCCAAACCCATCTCCA
>JAHBNG010000093.1 GCA_019217005.1 Chloroflexi bacterium TSY | reverse complement strand
AGACGATTGGGAAGGGGTCGAAAAATTCGGCAAAGCCAAAAAGGAGTGGCTAGAAAGCATACTGGAGTTGCCAAATGGAATCCCATCGCACGATACATTCTGGCGCGTATTTGGATTGCTAGATGGAGAGGTCTTTGCCGAATGTTTCAGCAAATGGATGAGCGCAGTCTGCCAGGTGACGAATGGAGAAGTGGTGGCAATAGACGGCAAGCAGTTGAGACGTTCCCATGATAAAACAGTGGGCAAAGGAGCCATATACATGGTGAGTGCTTGGGCTTCTCTGAACAAAGTAGTCCTTGGTCAGTGGAAAGTGGATGAAAAGTCGAATGAAATCACAGCTATTCCAGAGTTACTGCGCTTGTTGGAGATCAAAGGGCACCGTGACCATCGATGCTATGGGTGCTCAGACTGAAATTGCACAGCTCATCATTGACAATGAGGCTGATTATCTCCTCTCTCTCAAGGGCAATCAAGGAAACTTACATGCAGATGTCGCCTTGCTCTTTGAGGATCTCGAGGAAAGTGACTTTACTGCCTTTGACCACGATTATGCCAAAACGACCGATAAGGGACACGGTCGGCTTGAAACCCGAGAAGCCTGGACCATTTCTGCCCCCGACATCATCCAGAATCTGCGCAATTCTGAGCAATGGCCTGAACTCTCTACCGTCATGATGGTTCAAGCCCAACGCACCTTGATTTGTGGTGATTCTCAGCAAAAAGACAATCCCGACAGGCGCTATTACCTCTCGAGTTCCGAGTCCGATGCTCGCTCTTTACTCAATGCCTCTCGCACTCATTGGCATGTCGAAAATCGCCTACACTGGACCCTCGATATTGCCTTCCGAGAGGATGAATCCCGTTTGCGCAAAGGCCACTCAGCTCAGAATTTCGCTGCCCTTCGTCATATTGCTCTCAATCTGCTCAAGAAGGAGACTTCTCTCAACGTTGGCATCAAAAACAAGCGCCTTACCGCTGGCTGGGACCACCACTATCTCTTGACAGTCCTTTCTGGCTTATTTTTTTAAGGTACGCGATTGCCCTATAGGTCTACAACACCGGAATAGGTGAGGGCATCTAGTGCGATTGTTTTTAGCAAACCCATCCCTTGCCAAGAGAGCTGTACCTCATGGATCGGATGCGTCGCATCTACTTCTTGGAGACGACAGGTACCAAGAATCAAAACAGGCGATTTGCTGACCCATTGGCTAAGATAGGTAAGCAGCGCCAATGAAGTGGCATCGGCCCACTGCAGGTCATCCAGAAACAGAACTAATGGTTTTGACGCCGATAGGGACGCCAACGTCGTACAGATAGCGTCAAAAAGACGCCGTCGTTCGACACCAGGATCTAGCTGTAAAGGCCTAGGCAGATCCGGATACTGATCGCGCAATTCTGGCAGTAGACGATTCACTTCCACAAGCCAGGTGTCGCCAACGCTAGCCATACCCGGTTGTGCAAAAATGTTCCGTAGTAGCTCTACGAATAACGTGTAGGCCAACGGATGCTGCATCTCAGGGCATTTGACACGCAAGGTTATGGCGTCATCGTTAATGGTTTGTAGAAGCTCTTCAACCAACCGGCTTTTCCCAGTTCCGGGTTCGCCTGATATTAGCACAAACTGTCCTGAACCAGCACGGACGTCCTGCCAAACTTGGCGTAGTAGATCCATCTCTGCAACACGACCAAAAAGTGGAGTAGATGAGGTTAGAAGTGGTGGTACAGGTGATAGGAAAGCGTTACCCTCCTTCAATGGACTCAAGTCTGCCGATGGCCGTTGTAACTCAGCATTGTCTAATGGTGCCCATCCCCATTCACCCTCTAGGATATTCCACACCCTCTTTAGATCGGTCTGGCCAAGTTCTAATCCAAAGTGTAAATACTCCAGAAATTTGGGCTGCCGCCTTTCCTGAGGCACGCTTATCCCCTGCTCCCAAAGGCCAACCGACTCGCGTCCGCGAATGCCTTTCAACCCACAATATTTGGCCATATCAGTCAAGGTCAGACCTTTTTCTTCACGCAGTCTGGTCAGCTCATAAAGTCTTTTTGCGTCTGGCATACTCATCTCCTTTACATTGCGGGGTTTGCGGACTTTAGGTGCGGGGTTTGCTGGCTGACATCCCCACTACATATCTGCGATACTAGAGCTGCCACTACGATATAAACTTACGACGATAATAGATATGAAAATTGGGGGTGGTTCATTTTAGCTGGATAGATAGGTTTACACTTTTAGAAACAGAAAGAACGTTTATATTCTCTGATTTCGCCGGTTCTCAGAGAGAAAACGGTCTCATATAGATTTTTGTCTATATATCAAAAGTGTAAACCTAATTTTGAACCACCCCGAAAATTGTACTTGAAAATTCCCGTTTGGCCAATCAGATTGAAATTACAATGGAAACCTAAACATGCTGTGACCATGATACTCATCGAATTGTCTTGATCTGAGTACATTTCCGCTTGAATGATGCAAAATTTGGATGAACAGAAAGGAAGAAAACAGATGAACCAACCTACTACCCGTGCCTGTATCCATTTTAGCCCCAACCCGGAAGACATGAAAAGCATCGCCGAAGATGTTTCTGAATTGCCAGCTATACAAAGAATGTTGCTCGACAAGCACAAGGAGCTTCACTTGCCCGATCGTGTGGCCCACCAATACCAAATTATGGGTGGCAAGGTCGTTTTCAAAGCTGCAAACAAACTTCCTCCCGAATTAGAAGGTATCGGGCTCTTCGAACCAAGCGCAGAGCATGTGGGCATTGGTCGAATCTCGACGGGGCAAGGAACACCTCATCTTGAAACAAATCCCGACTTCCTCGGCATTATGTGTGCATTTCAAACCAGAGATGATCAGCGCGTTGACTTTCTTGGTATCAACGATCCCAGATCGCCAGCCGACAATCACCAGGATTTCATGGATGTGCTCCAGGCCGCTGGAGAATCGGCCGATGCCGGTCCACCGATCGTCGCCGACTGGGGCGCATATGATATCTTTAAGTTTCTTGACGAACAGTTTCAGTTTAGCGCGGCACTGAGAAAGCGGATGGGATGGATCAAGGCGGGCAAGACAATTATCCACCTCGCCAAACAGACCTTTCGTACATTTCATTCTAGTACGGCCTACCAGGTCTATTGGACGGGCATTGTGAAGGTCAGGGACACAGCTGGTAAATTCACTTTCGTGCCGATCCGAGATGAAAATCGGCGACCAGGCTTCCGCCCTGGCGAGCGTCACCTAACGGAGGAATGGAAGAGGCGTCAGAGAGAGGGAGACATCAAATTTCAACTATTCTGGATCCCCTTCCTGAGCGAGGATAAAACACCATCATGTGAACTCACTGAACCGTGGCACGAAGAGTATAAAAAGTTGGTTGGCACAGTCACATTTCCCAAAATAGATCTTGACAGCGAAGAGGCAAGCCTCTGGGCGATTCTAGCTCTGGAGATGGGAGCCAATCCTGGGAACTGGGTGCACGACGAGGGAAATACAATAAAGGAACCTGCCACCGAATTTGGATTGGCTCGGAAGCTTGCCTACCAGAAAAGCCAGGAAGGGCGCAATGTCTTGGAACCGACATGGTATAAGTCTGTTTTTAAAACAGGGCAAATCAGCCCAGAGCTAGCGCAAGAATTGGCAAGGCGTCGCCAGCAGAAGGAAGAATTAGGGCACATCAGCTATGCCGTTTTTGCTGATGGCACTTTATAAGGGGGGCAACCCAGAATGATTCTCCTTCATCTTCCTTGGCAGGTGTTTAGACGAGACCATCTATCATCGAAAACTCTGCATATAGCGATGCTCTTGGCTTTGCAGTTAATTCTACCCTTGCTGACACTATCTACGACGAAATCATCAGTAGTCGTGGCATCTACTTTGGCTACTGATCCGAGAGGACAGTCACTAGTCTTCGTACCCAATGTAGGGCAGATTAATTCCAACGTGCATTTCCAAGTTCGCAGTAAAGGTACCACCTTTTTCTTTACTAGATATGGTGGAGTATTTGGGCTACCTCTCACCAGCGACCAAGAATTACAAGTGGTCAAAAAAGAGGTATCGTCCACGAATAGTCAGCAGTGGGCAATTGCGCAACTGAATTACGAAGGTACGGACTCCGCAATGCGCATTGTGCCGAAAACACCATTAAAGGGCACGGTAAATTATCTAATCGGAAATTCCCCTGATCGTTGGTTTACAGAAATACCGACATACTCTGGGATCATCTACCAGCAACTGTACCCAGGTATCGATTTACATTATAACGGTAAAGAGGGTCTACTAAAAAGCACATATATCGTAGCACCTGGCGCAAACCCAAATCAGATCCGTTGGCATTACCAAGACGCAATGGATGTACGAGTGGACGATTCAACTGATGACCTTGTAATCACGATTCCCTTGCCAGCAATCGGAGGGAAGTTAGACAGCTATGTTCTCACTGAAAATGCACCCGTCGCTTGGCAAATAATCGACGGACAAAAAGTGCCTGTTACCGTCCAATACAAAATTGCACCTGACAAAAGTATTGGCTTTGTACTAGGTGAGTACGATTCAACAGAGCGGTTGATAATTGACCCAGCGTTGATCTACTCCACCTATTTGGGCGGAACGGGAAGCGATATTGGTCAGGATATCACCGTGGATACTGCCGGGAATACATACATGGTCGGTTGGACTGAGTCCTCTGACTTCCCACATAAAAATCCTCTACAATCGAATTTCAGCGGTAACTTTGATGTCTATGTAGCAAAGATGAATGCTTCAGGCTCCGCACTCAATTACGCGACCTACCTCGGTGGCAGTGGCGATGACCGTGGGATGGATATTGCTGTCGATAATCGTGGCAACGTTTACTTGACAGGCGAAACTCTATCGCCTGACTTTCCAACTATGAATCCATTGCAACCTGATTTCGGCGGTGCCCGGGATGCCTTTGTTGTGAAGCTGAATCCAACGGGGTCTGCTCTTATTTACAGCACATACCTTGGCGGTAGTGGCCCTGATGCAGGAAGTGGAGTGATCGTCGATAACGAGCAAAACGTTTATGTAACCGGCTCAACACCATCTACCAACTTCCAACTAGTAAATCCACTGCAGCCAGCCCACGGTGGCGGTCGGGATGCGTTCGTGGCGCAATTGAATGCCGCCGGTTCTGAGCTCGTCTATGCCACCTATATTGGCGGTAGCAAGGAAGATCGTGCTTTTGGTATAGCTGTGGACACAATCGGCAATTTCCTCCAATTTGTTTACCGTGGTGATGAAGATAGACTCCTGGATCATGTGCTGGTTAATCATCCGAGACGTAGGGTTCAATTCGACTATGACACGCAGGGCCGGATCATTGCAATTGTGGATTATATGCAGCGTATTTGGCGATATACGTACGATGATTTGGGCGACCTGATAGGGGTGACAACACCAGCAACCGACCGCTATCTGGAGGGTCTAACCACATGTTACGAGTATAGCTCCACTTTTACCACCGGCTTGTTGCAGCACAATTTGACTCGCATCATAGATGCCGAAGGGCAACTGTACCTTGAGAATGAATACGGTGAATCTCCGGGCCAGCTAAACTTTAACCGGATCGTTCGCCAGCGACAGGGGGGCGGGGAATCCAGCTTTGAGTATGAAAACGTCGTCCCAGTCTTTGAACATGACTATCCTGACGCTCAACGTCCAACACATCAGACGACGATTGACGCACCCTTGAACACCCCCCTTGTCATTGAGCGCGATTTCGATGATGTGGCTGCGCTCACCGACGTGACCTATCCAAATGGGCGACGGTTGCATTTCGATCGGGATGCGCTGAACCGTCTGATCCGTGTTCAGAATCTGCTCAAGGGTACGAATTACCCAGGAAGTGGTACTACGCCAGATGTCCACGACATTGCCGGGATCGAGTACGCCGGTAGGCAACGGCTACGGTGTCGCTATGATAATCAGCTACGGCAAAAGTCGGGTACAAAAAATGACCATAAGGGGTGAAATCCTAGAGCAGCCCTCTGTTTGCATGAAAAATTTGTACCCGACTTTTGCTGCTACTGATGATAATGGTACAACTACAACCTATGCGCACGATGGAGCCGCGCGCGTCATCCAGATCGCCCATGCCTCTTCGGCTGGGCCGCTCCTGAGAATTCAGTACCTGTTTGACGCGATCGGCAACGTGCACATTCGCAACGACGTCCAGCCAACACAGGGAAGGAAGCCTTTGCCTATGACTCACTATACCGGCTGGCCGATGAGGTTCAGCATAATCAGCCCCTTTTTGATCCGGCTCTGTTGGCTCCAACAACGACCGTGCCGCCAGATTCTATTCCCAATCGACAAATGGCCATCGACGCACTCATCGGACCGCTAGACTTGCCCCCCCCCAGCCCCGCACCTACGACTACGACCTGGTTGGCAATCGTGACTCGGAAAGGGATGGCAGCGAAATCAACTATACGTCGAATGAACTTGACCAGTACACAAAAATCGAGAACGTCACTGCTGGCGTCGTGACTGACCCCAAGTATGACACTAACGGCAACCTGAAGAACGATGGCCAACGCACCTATACGTATGATTCGCTGAACCGGTCGGTGCAGGTCGCCGAGGGAGGGCGCCGTATTGCCGAGTTCTTTCATGACGCCCGCGGACGTCGCATTTTGGAATTGGTAGATGGAACCGCCACCCAACTTATCTGTGACGGGGATAACCTGATTGCCGAATATCGAGATGCGAACCTACTCGTACAATACGTGCATGATGATGGCATAGATCGGCCTATCCAGATTGCTGCGGAGGGCAAGGAACATTGGTATCTTGCTGATCTAGTAGGATCAGTCCGATTATTGACAGCAAGTGTCGGCAGCGCGTCAGCATTCTATCGCTATGAACCATTTGGCGCAATAGATAACGACAATACCGACAGCGGTGGAATTCATAACCAGCTTCGGTACACAGGGCGGCGATTGGATGCTGTGCTGGATACCTACGACTACCGCGCCCGACAATATGATCCTATTTTGGGGCGCTTCCTTCAGTGCGATCCTGCCGATATGGTCGATGGCACTAATCTATACACGTATACCAATAATAACCCGTTAGTATTTTCGGATCCGTCTGGCACTGACGCTCGCCCAGAGCAAGAGCATCCCTCTACACAAACAAAAATAGCCCGAATACAAGAAGCAATAGCGCGGCGCGAACAGTTTTTCAAGAACAATGCACTCAATAGGTTTCAGCGAAACATTGGCCGGAGATGGGGGGCGAGAGGGCCGTTAGGTCTAGCTATTACGACAGCCCCACTAGCAAAGGGCGTGGTATGGGGAGGGTCTAGAGCTGCCTATGCTGCTGGCACCATTGTACCACCACTAATACCCCCAGATGGGAAAAAGGGAGCGGCTGGACTTTAAGGATTCCTACGAAAAAGAAAAAAGTGAAAAGTGGTCAAATTAGGGAGGTGGATGTACACAGTCTTCCAGAAGGTAAAGCAGAGTATCACAGAAGAACTCATTTCAGAATCAGGGTCCGTTGATAACACAGCTTGCAACTAGATCTTGAAAGATTTTGGAAGTCACGGTGGAAGGCACTAAGCGGACGACGGGGCCAACACCTGGCAAGACACCGAAATTCCGAGTGCGGGTGAGGAGGTAGCGATCTAAAAGCAAAAATTCTGAAGACGGAGCGATTTTTGATCAGTGAAATGTAAGAAAGAGGAGACCTATGAGAGTTCCACGTAGTGATGCACGAACGTACTTGGCTTTTGGAATCACGATCGCAGCCGTGATCGGCATTATCATTCTAAGCACAACCATTATTGCTGCAGCCAGTGAGGGTATGAGTTCAGACGCGGCACAACATGTGCTCAATACGGTGTTACCATTGTTCGGGACGTGGGTTGGCACAGTCTTGGCATACTACTTCTCGCGGGAGAACTTCGATGCTGCCACCGCAAGCACTCAGCGTTTGGTCAGACAGCTTTCCCCAGAGGAACGGTTGCGCTCTATCCCTGTTTCCGAGGTCACGATCAAGATCCAGGACATGGTTTGGAAGGGAAATTCTGGGGTGGTTC
The DNA here is from genome assembly GCA_019217005.1 of Chloroflexi bacterium TSY. The sequence goes on along the minus strand of JAHBNG010000093.1, from coordinate 51,263 downwards.
AAAATTAGGTTTACACTTTTGATATATAGACAAAAATCTATATGAGACCGTTTTCTCTCTGAGAATCGGCGAAATCAGAGAATATAAACGTTCTTTCTGTTTCTAAAAGTGTAAACCTATCTATCCAGCTAAAATGAACCACCCCGAAATTCTGACAAGGTATCAGAAGCCATACAGGAGCTTGAGACGAAGGACATCAAACGATTGCCTGTCTTAAGCAATGACAAACTCTATGAGGCACTTCTGTTTCGCGAAGGAATGAAGGACTACCATAACGATTTACCAGATGACAAAAAGGATAATACGATTGCGGACCTTCTCGCTGACGATCCAACGCTTAAACAATCCGCTGCCTTTGTGAGTAGAGCAGCTACGTTGGCAGAAGCAAGAGACGCCATGATCCAGGTTGAGAAAGCCAAAGTTGTATTTGTGACGGAAACCGGAGATCAAAGTGATGCGATTATCGGTATGTTTACCAACACCGATATCGCAAAGCATGCGAATATGTAAGCTCATTTCTGTACTGTCAGATCCTATACGGAAACGGCCTATAGTTCGAAATACAAAACAGCAAAAAGGCCGACAAATCAATCTGTCGGCCCTTTTCTTGTTGTTATCAGAATAACCTATGGGCGGGAGCGACGGGGGGTCGAATACGCACTGGCACCCACGGGAGATCATGTTTTTGCCGGTTCACATTGTGGATGAGTATCTGGCGGTTCATGCCGATATATCGGCGTTTGCGTAGCTAATTTGATCCCTAACGTAACGGGTTGAAACTTGTTGCGTAGTTCGGCTTTAGATCTTATCTTGCATAGCGATGCAAACCCGTCTCTTTACCTACAAATACTCAACCCTACCCCTGATTTCCTCAGGCTCGAGCACTTCGCAAATGAGCATCAAAGTGCGAATGATCTCTCCTACTGAACGGGCTGACTTGTGGCAATACGCAATACCTGCATGCTCAACGCCCCGCGTATGCATTCGCAAGAAGTCAGCATCATGCGTGACAAGCACCCGACCTTCTTGTAGGGCATAGGCCAGTTGGGCAACATCTTCGGTTGCGAGCAAGCCAGCGTCGACAGTTGTCGTTGCATAAATACCGTGCCGGCGCAAGGCGCGGGCAACGTCAGGGTCAACATTCTCATCAAGATGGAGCCGAATGCGTTCAGTCAAGATTCAGTCGACGTAGCTTCTCTCGTAGCAGCGAGGGATTGTCTTTGCGAAATGCCTCAACAAATGTCTCGTCTTGGGCGATCTGTTGATCAATAGCATCTCGGTGATCATAGTAGTAGGCCAGCGCTGCGTGCACGGCTGCCGGTGAGAGATCGTACTTCCCAGCGATCTCCTCCAGAGATACTCCCATGCGCAGATGCATAATCACAACGTCATCCACTGTGATTCTCGTATCCGCAATATGTGGTTTTCCGCCTCTTACCCCAGGACGTACCTGGACATGTCGATCAAGTACAAGTTCAGCAGACATCGCGCAGTTCACCTCGCTACACTGGTTACCCGGCACTATACTACACCAATTTATAGCATGCGAATCGCTCTCAACCAATGCATATTTTAGCAAAAGGTAGGGCTGTGTCAAGATGAGGTTCATCGGTTAAAATCACCAAAAGTTGCGAAACGAAGGGGGATTCAAACCGATGAACGAGATTAACTATACCACACTGTACGAATGCTTGGATGAAGTGGAAGACCCACGCTCTAAGAAAGGCTGCCATTTCGACTGGTTGTATCTGCTAGCGATATTCTGCGTAGGGATACTGAGCGGACACAAGGGTGTGCGCGGGATTGCGCAGTGTGGCTACTACAACCGAGCCGAACTGATAGCCCATCTGAAACCGAAACGTAGCAAAGTGCCCAGAGCGTCAACGCTGTATCGGGTGCTCCGTTCTGTACGATTGAGCACGCTGGAGGCATGTGTGGCAAGGTATACGAGACAGGTTGATGCACTTGATGCGACCATTGGCGCAGTCGAGACACCTGCTGGTGAGTGGCTACGAGGCCAATCGGTTGATGGCAAAGAGGTGCATGGAGCTGGCAAACAAGGTGCGCCGCTGACACTGGTGAGTGTAGTACGCCATGGCAGCGGCACGGCTCTGGCACAAGCCGAGGTTGATAAGAAGACCAACGAGATCACGGTTGTGCCTGATTTGCTTGCGCAGCTTGACCTTTCTGGCACGGTGACGACGATGGATGCGCTGCTGACACAACGCACGATTGCGCAACAGATTCTTGACCAGAAGGGACACTACCTGATGGCGGTCAAAGAGAACCAACCGACACTTTTCGAAGCAATTTCTTACCTTTTCGACCATCCACCGCTGCCCGCCGCTGACGATGAACATCTCTTCTATCGCTCGACCAACAAGGGGCACGGTCGTCTTGAAACGCGTATCCTTGAATCGAGTACGGCTCTGAATGACTACCTTGACTGGCCCGGCGTTGCGCAAGTCATCCGGCGCACCAGACGGTGGGTTGACACAAAAACTGGCGAAGTCCATTCCCATGTGCGCTTTGGTGTCACCAGCCTTGACCGCCACTTTGCTCTCCCACAACAGCTCGAACGCTTCTGGCGCACTCACTGGACGATTGAAAACAAGCTCCATTACGTGCGCGATGTCTCCATGAATGAAGATGCCTCGACTATTCGCACTGACAACGCACCTCATGCCTTTGCCGCTTTGCGCAACGCTATTCTTGCCCTCTTACGCTTTGAGGGCTGGCACTTCATCCCCGATGCCTTTCGCTTCTTTCGATACAATCTGCATAATTCGTTGCGCATCCTGGGAGCTCTCGCATCTTGACACAGCCCTATAGCAAAGGGTAGGGCAATCGCGAGTTTTGAAAGTGGCGAGTTGCCATGAGTAGGGTCTAAACTGATGGAAAAAGCATCAGGGGGCCCAAAATGGTCGTTATCAAAGCGAAAAAAGCATCGGAAGAAACGACAATCGTTCAACATTTTGCAGAGTTGTCAGAGCCAAGGGTAGGGACGTTACGATACCACAAGTTCATCGACATTCTGGTCATCTGCATCTGTGCGGTGACGTGTGGAGCAGATGATTATGAAGCAATCGCCGACTTTGGCCGAGCAAAAGCGAAGTGGTTGGGGACGTTTTTGGAGTTGCCCAACGGAATCCCATCACATGACACCTTCTGGCGCGTCTTCGAAGCGCGGGATGCGGAGCAGTTTCAGCACTGCTTTGTGCAGTGGATGTCCGGTGTGCGCAAGGTATTCCCAAAAGAAGTGATAGCACTTGATGGCAAGATGCTGCGTCGTTCCTATGCCAGAGAAGATGGCAAAGCAGCCATCCACATGGTCAGTGCATGAGCAACAGCCAATCGTCTGGTACTTGGTCAGCAGAAAGTGGACGAGAAGTCGAATGAAATCACGGCCATTCCCCAACTCCTTGCTGCGCTCGACTTGTGCGGTTGCATCGTGACCATCGACGCCATGGGCTGTCAAACGGCGATTGCTGAGTTGATTGTTGAAGGCCAAGGTGATTACCTTCTTTCGCTCAAAGGCAATCAGAGCAACCTGCACGATGATGTGCAACTACTCTTTGATGATTTAGCCGACAGTAATTTTACGGCCTTTGCCCATGACCATGCCATCACTGTCGACAAGAATCATGGGCGAGTCGAGATTCGACGCTGCTGGACGATTGATTACCCGACTCTTTCTGGTTGTCTCAGAGGCGCAGACAACTGGCAGCAGCTAACAACCCTCGTCAAAGTGCAGTCGGAACGCTATCTCGACGACAAGCACTCGATTGAAGACCGCTACTTCATTGCCAGCTATCACGACTCAGCACGACATATCTTGCAACAGACCAGACAGCACTGGGGCATCGAAAACTCTTTGCACTGGGTCTTGGACATCGCTTTCCGGGAGGACGACTCTCGCATCCGCAAGGGCAATGGCCCACAGAACTTCGCCGTCCTGCGACACATCGCTCTCAATTTGCTGCGCCAAAATAACGCCTCAAAGTTGGGTATCAAGAATCGCCGCCTCCGCGCTGGATGGGATAATGACTACCTCACGGATGTCCTCCATCCCTTATTCGAATAAACTCGCGATTGCCCTACCCACGGGTGCAAATTTGGTTGACAGCCGTGCTAGTGGCTTGTATACTTGTAGATGCGTAATGCAGTATCAGCAGGCAATTTAAGTGGCATTTAGGCGTTTCGCACCGCGGGCCGCCTATTTTGCTTTGGTCTTGTGATAGGCGACGGGGTCTCCGCGTGCATGTCATTCATATTGTTAGGGCTGCTTTTGCCAGTCAACAGATTCTAAGGGCTACTGATACATTACGATTCCTGTTACCATGCTCTAATTGCGTCATCAGTCACGGTTTGATCACTACCTTCGAAGTCAATGCAATTGTCATTGACGATTGATTTCATTGCAGAACCATTCTGTTAATCAGAGAGGAGGGCACGGATGTCTAGGCAAATCGGCTTGCAGCTTTTGATTACAATGATCGTCGCTGTATTGGGGTTGACAGCATGTCAGCAACTGATCTTGATCGAGGAGCCCGTTCGCCCTGAGGGCGAAGAATTGTCACCTTCAGTTGCAGATGACTTTGAAATCGCTCACTTTGTGTTGTTGGCGGAGCATCTAGAATACGTGGCGGCAGCTGAGTACGGTGAGTATGTCGATCTTGAAGATGTACATGTTGAGAGTGAAGAAGCTTTTGAAGAGATGAAAAGACATATCCTAGTAATGTATGAAGGTGTAGACAACACACACTCTTTCATCTACTACGATCAACACGTTGATTGCATTACGATTGAGACTCAGCCCAGCGTTCTCTTACATAAGATATCGCTTGAAGACATTGACTTTGCTGAGCCAGAGACTGTAGATGTTGAAGGTGATGTTAGTGCGGAAGAAATTGCTGACGGAGTGCAATACGTAACTCCGCAACTCACGCCAGGACAATTAGATGACTTTGGTAACGAGATATTCTGTGAGTGGGGAACAATTCCTCTCAGGCGACTCACGCTAGAGGAAATGGTACGTTTTGTCAATCTGGATCGTTACTTCAGCAAATCGAGTGATGGTAACGATCAGCTTCCAATACAAGTGTGGAGGGAGGAATTACTGGATCCTCAGCACAACGACGCTCATAAACGTAAGTATGCCCTAGGGTGGCAAGATGTTACGAATTTCGGCGGCAGTTCCACGCTTAACCTCTGGAAACCCAAAGTACCCGACCGACGCGCATTCTCATTGTCACAGCAGTGGTATCTAGGAGTAAACCAACCGAAAACGATAACCCAAACAGTCGAAGGCGGATGGCATGTATACGAACAAAAATACGGTCACGATCAACCAGTCCTGTTCATATTTATGACCGCCAATTCCTACCTTGCTGGCTATCACAAAGGTTACAACCACGAGTCACTTCAGTTCGTCCAACACAATCACAAGTGGGTATTGGGTGAACGCTTTCCCACACATAGCGTTAAGGGGGGCACACAGAAGATGATTGGTATGAGGTGGCATTTGATTGGTGGTAGATGGTGGCTATACCTACGGGGCGGAGGCAACTATGAGCCTGTGGGATTTTATCCTGCTTCTGCGTTCGATAAGGGTTCTATCACTGAATCTGCGGTTGGGCTTGGCTTTGGTGGTGAAGTGTACCAACTCAGCAATGGGGGCTGGCCAGAGATGGGGAGTGGTGAGTTTGCCAATAAGGGTGGACAGCAAGCCGCCTTTCAGAGCCACATTTATTATTTGCCCGATCCTGGGTTCTTTGACTCGAGCAAGGAACCAGTATCTCTAACCCCTGCTGCTACGGCAAGCCAGTGTTTTACTGTCGATTATTATCGACATCGCCCTGAACCCGCTGGAACCCAGTCTGGAAGACCATTTATCTTCTTCGGTGGCCCAGGAGGACGCCCAGGCAGTAATGCCTGCATCCCATTGAAAGAATTCGGTGTCACCTGTTCTTCCAATCAGGAGTGTCGATCAGATCATTGCCCGAATAGCTATCGATGCGCGCCCAAAGACTTCACAGGTGCGTTTCAAGATTATTGCCACCATGACAATCATTGTAGTAGCAGGCGATGCAGCTGCAATAATTTTACGCGAGGCCGTGATTCATTCTGTACAGATTGGAGCAGCGGGAATACGGGAACTTGTTTGGCAAAGCGTGCCAATGGCCATGACTGTACGCGACATGAAAACTGTGAGTCCGGCTACTGCCCAGACACTGGGGCGATTCGACAGTTAGACTGGTGGACTGGCAGTGGAGGACGTTGTGCACCTCGCAACGGAACTGGACGTGCGGGCGCTTACTGTCACCACAATAATCACTGCCACAGTGGACAATGCAGCTGTCCAGCCGGTCAAAGTGGCGGGTTCTGTTCTGAGTGGTGGAAGTATGACTTCAATGCAAGCAACACGGTAGGTAGACGACAGAACCCATATAATTTGACTTATCAAATAAACCAGGGGTTCTTCCAGTGCAAATAAGTCGAAGGGGCAAGCTTCGGCATGATGGTGAAACAATCGGAACAGATAGAACGGAATCCACAAAAGTGACACTTAAGAGCTCATGAGAGCAATCGTATACGAAACTTACGGACCACCAGAGGTTCTTCAACTCAAAGAGATAGAAATACCTTCTCCTTCTGACGATGAACTCCTGATAAAGGTTCTTGCCACAAAAGCAACGAAGTCTGACTGCGAATTGCGCAGCTTCAATTTCCCTGTGAAGTGGTTTTCGCTACCCTTGCGCATTGCAATGGGTATCAGAAAGCCTAAGCGACAGGTGCTGGGTGGGTATTTTGCAGGGGAAGTTGAAGCTGTCGGCAAAGAGGTTTCAAAGTTTGCGGCAGGCGATCAGGTTTTCGGGACTGGGGCTCAGGTTAGGTGCATACGCGGAGTACATGTGCCTGCCGGAGAGCAACACTATTGTACCAACGCCAACGAACATGAGCTTTGCAGAAGCAGCAGCAATGCCTTTGGGGGGACTTAATGCACTGCACTTATTGACAGAAGAGAAGATCAAAAGCGGGGAGAAGGTTTTGGTAAATGGCGCAGGGGGAAGCATCGGCACATTTGGGGTTCAAATTGCCAAAGCAATGGGTGCAGAAGTTACAGCAGCTGATAGCGCCATCAAGGAAGACATGCTTCGCCAAATTGGGGCCGACTATTTCGTCGACTACACCAAGGAAGATTTTTCCGAAAGTGGCAAAACCTATGACATGATTCTAGATATGGTTGCCTAAAGCTCTTACACCAAATGTATTCAGGCATTAAGCCCCAAGGGGCGATATCTGATGGCGAATCCCAGAGTATCCGATATGCTGCGATCTGTGCTGACGAACTGGTTTACGGATAAGAGAGCGACTTTTGCTTTCGCTGGCGAAAAAGAGGAAGAATTGCTCCAACTGAAGGATATGATTGAGGAGACTCAGTAGATCCAAATTTGGCGTTTTTGGCTATTTTCAGTCGAGATTGCAGGGATTTTGGAGTCATTTATTCAGATTTCGGTTACAGAAAACAACCTATTTCATATCTGAAAATCGCCCAAATCTAACGCAAAAACTAGATATCGACCGGCAAATTTGTATTTATGTCAACTGTTTAGCCAGAATTCTCTCTCAAAACCTGAAATTTGGATCTACTGAGGCTGCGATAGTACCAGACAGCTTCATCAACCAGAACTAGGGTACTGAGTCCATCCTTTTGCGGTTCACTCATCAGATCCGAGAGAAGTGGCTCGGCAGGTACGGTAAACTGCTCGTCATGCTCTCGCACTCTTGCATACCCCGAATCACCAGCCAGTTGATAGGCTAAGGCACCCCACAAAGCGTTAACTCGGCGGGCATGCCCATTGGGTGCAGTGACCTCCAGCCCTTCATGAACGTCTATCTTGTCTCCTGGGAGAACGGCAACTCTAGCATGAGGCAATTGTGAAATTCCAGCAAAGGTTTGGAATTCCTTCACTGTACTCTGAGCGGCGAAATCAGCCCCTTGGCGGGCTAGATGCATCATGGTAATCAGGGTATGAGTTTTACCCCCACCATAGGCTACTTGAAGACGAAGAACAGGACTGCCACCTTCCCCCGCCAGCCGCTGAAGTACGTCCCTGGCCATGAGCTTCATCTTCATTGTTGCGTAGGTTCGTTCAAAGAAGAGGGCCGGATCGCAATAAATGTCTGGGGCAGTTCCCTGCAATGCATCGTAGAGATCGGCAGCAAATTCGGCTAGTTTCAAGTCACCAGTGCGTACATCGTTGCGTAGAGTACAGAGATTATGCCAGGGTTGGATATTCATATCGTCGATAATCCTCAGTTACAACAATATTTTTCAACATCTTCTCACTGCCCCATTTCAATGAGAATCGATTGTTCTGGACCTGTTGCTTCTGGGGTTTGGCCGCGTCCCCAGGCGACAATGGCTTCGAGTAGGGTCCGTTCACGACTGCTGGCTTCGGCCATTTCAAGAATCGCTTGAGTGACAGCCCAAAAGAGATCATTCTGCTTTAATCCCCGTTCGGCTGCGTACTGATTGAGCTGATCAAGTTGGCCAGCCGACCAGAGGTGCATGAGCCGCTGCACCATGTCGATGAAGGGCAAGCCGCCGCTGGGATGGGGATCACCCAAATCGTCGCGGGTACGTTCGTCCCAGCGCGTCAGGCGGATGTCGCTGCCCGATGCTTTGGTCATGAAGCCTCGCGTCCCTCGCAATTCATTGAGGTCAATGCCATAACCTTGCGAGAGTAAGATACATTCACCAACTGGTGCTGCAGCCAACCCAAAGTTGGCGCGATGCATCAGATAGTAGCGGGTCCAGTCATCCAATCCTTCGGTCGATTGGCCTTGGAGGATCTGGCCCAACGCAAAGTCGGCCACCATGCGTCGCACCTCTTTCAGAAAATCGCTGACCGTGAAGGCCGAGCCATCCAGCCGTTTGACTTCATTAGATGATGAGTAAGATTCGAGGGCTGGACCGATGGCCGCCCACACAAAGTCTGGACCGCTGAGTCCAATATCCCAGAAGTAGCGCAACCGTTCGGTGACTCGTGTCTCCATCGCTCGACGGACGGCTCGGTAGCGTCCGATACCGGCGTTTTCGGGGCGTTTGCGGCAAACGAGCCAGACTGAAGAAGCTAAAGCTGCACTATTTACCGCACGAGTTCGAGTTTCTCGTTCTGTATCGATCGGCCAGGATGCAGTGACTGTAAAACCGGCTCGAATAATCGCTGCCACAAGTGTTTCCCATGCATCAGGTACTTTATGCGCAAAGACGATGACCAAATAACCTGTTGACGTTAGTGCTGAATGAGCCTGAATAAATGCCTGTGCCATTCCATCTTCATATTGTATCTTACCAACTCTTCCTGCTTCGCCTGTTTTTACTTGCTGGACGAGTTCCTTTTCTTTCTTTGTCAGGCTGCTACCAAATTCATTTTCATATCTGCTTCCCAATGAACGGCGTAACCATGTAAAAAATAGATCAGACAAGTCTGCATATGCAAAACTGTCGTAGTAAGGAGGATCGGTCAAGATAAGATCTATCTGTTCTTCTACAAAATCGGTGGCTGATTCGCACCTGATTTGAATTGATGAATTACTGGGAATCAATTCAAGTGCGTACTCAAGGTAATCAATTATCCAGTCCAAATGAGCGTTATATCCACCTCCAACGTCATTTAGTAATGCTAATTCAACGTAATCCCACGTCATTGATAAATTAAATTCGGCGTAGGTGTCTCGAATTTGTTCTCTAGATGTAGTCCATGTGCATAAAGACGTGGAATACTGTATGCTTTTATCTAATGCTAATGCTAGGTATGCGACAATACCCTCACACCACCCCTGCTCATATCCAAATTGATCCAAATGTGGGAGAACATCGTTAGTCCACCTTGAAATAGTTGAATGAGCAAGTAGCTGCCTAGAGGTGAAAATATCAGCCCAAATGCTAAAGCCATAATCCGGTAATTGAGATCCTACCTGCCGATGACGCTCTTTTCCCGGAAGCGGAGCAGATGCTATATCTCTAGCAAATTTAGTGGCCTCCGCAAACATTTGGGTTTGAAAAATATCGAGTTCTTGTGCGACAGGCTGTCTGTACTCCTTACCATATCCAGTATTTACGATGACAGCCGTCATTTGACCTTTCATATTTTTATCAAATGCACTTTGTTTGATCAGTTCGGCAGAAAGATTGACACCGCAAATTGGACAAGTACATGTTGCTCCCGACATTGTACCACTAGGTACATCTTTATCTTGGTGTGGCACCCAGATCTCAAAACCAATTTTCTTTGATTTTGCATTCGGAACCAGTCGCAAAGCACGCCGTCCATTGATTACAACCTTACTCGTATTCTTAGTGCGCTTGATTCGTAAAAAATCGGATCTGGCCCGATTTTCTGGCGCATCCGGCAGGGTTTTCTCGGCCTTTTTGCAGAGCCAGAGCGTTTTGAGCAATGGTACTTGACAACCGCACTTGGGATCGGGACAAGGCACGGTGCGCGTCCACAGGTAGGCGACGGTTGGCTGGTTATCAACAGTTGGATAGTATGGAGCCAATTCCTCACGGGCTCGTTCCAGTACCCAATTGCCCCAGTAGCGCACGTGGTCGGCTAGGTCTCCCATTTGGGGTTCGTCAGAATCGGGCAGCAGACGCATCTGGCGGCTTTCGTCCTCAGAGTGTTTGCTACGAACATCTCCATTGCTGTCGTCTGCGGGCAACGGCCAGGTTTTTCCCGCCAGCCGTTGGGGGAATTCCAGCGTGCATTTGAGGATGAACCAGGCCACCGGGTTGTAATCAATTGCGGTCACGTCACATCCTAGCCGCATTGCTTCGAGCGGGATAGCCCCGCCGCCCGCAAACATGTCCAGCACCTTGGGCGCACGTCCGTCAAAAGCCTTACGTATCTCTTGGCGAAAGTAGTCCAGCGCCGGTCCATTCTCGGTCTTCCACTTGGTGATGCTGGCGATCTTCTTATTCAATTCATGACGACCCGCTTCGTCACCCGGATCGGGCATGAGTGCGGCAATGATGGCAGCTCGACAAGCGGCCAGAGGACGACGCGCTGGCCAGATGTGGAGAGTGCTGATGTGGCCGTGGCGCACATTCTTCTCATGTTTGGCATGCTCCGAGACTTCTTTCAGCGGGAACGATTCTTCGATTAGGCGGCGGTCAGTCATAGCTCGTCTATCACTCTCTTTCAGCAGCGGCTTTGATTTGGCTGACATTTATGCGAATTGCGCCCGTCTCTTGACCCATCAGTGCGCCAAACGGATCACGAATTCGCAAGAGGGTTGGCACGTCGGCACAATTAAAGACGACGTAGAGCCAATATTTGTCGCGATGGTTGGCAGCTTGTGCCCATTCGTTGGCCTCCAGTTCAACGGCAGCTTCGCTACGGCAGCCCTTGACTTCTACATAGCGGACAGTGCCGTCAGCTCGCAACACGCGCAGGTCAAAGCCATTCTTTAATTGAGGATTGGAGACATCTTCAATTGCTGTTGATCCTTCAGCCCGTTCGCGTCGTTTTACTTCTTCAATGGCGATCTGTTCGCTCTCTACCTGCTCTCGTGCTTCGGCCTCTTCGAGTGGCAAAGAGAGGACCAGCGCCTGGGCATAAAAGGTGACTGGTCCCAGCTTCAGCCGATCGGGGCTGGTCAGCAGTTCCGCTTCAGCCTGGCGGCGCTCTTGATCAAGGCTCTGCTGTTCAGCCTCACAGGCCCGTAGCTTGCTAGCTGCCGCCGGTACACCGCGGTCAACATTGTCCCGAAGCGTGCGTCTCTGTGCCATCAGTTCAGCTCGGCGCAGGTTAAAGGCAGTCCGTAGTTGATCTAGCCGTTCTGGAATGCGTTGGTTCTCATTTTCTTTCTGCTGCGCCAATGTGGGGATTCCCCACGTCGCTAGCAATTGAGCCTCTACCGTGGTTGTGTCGCTAGCGGCACTCTTCATCCACGGGTCAAGGTGGGGTGGTTCACCTGTCTGATGGCCGCTGATGGTCAGCAACAGATGGGCTGGTGCTAGCTCGCATCGACCATCGCTATAGCGCCGCACTCCGGTCATTGTCTCCTGAACCGTCTCGATCTGTTCAACGCCAACCGCATTTGTGCCAGCTGGACTGTATGGATCGCGCAGGAGTGTAGAGCGAGCTAGATAGAAGATGTAGGGCTCCTCGGTTTCACTATCCTGAAAGATAGCGCCACGCATTCCCTCGTGCTCATAATCACCCAAAAAGAGGGTCACGATGGACTCAAAGACGGGTTCACCAGGATGGAGATAGACAGCTTGGGGAACGCGCGTTAAGTCAGGTTTCGCCAGTTCGCGGTCAAACGTCAGACGATGCTGAATTGCTTCAGAATAAGTTGTCAATGCTTGGCGCACAGAGGGTGGGGCCTGAGCGATATCAAAAATCTGTTCGATATCGCCGCGAATCTCAATCCCCAATGTTTCTGCAGCCAGCTGGACAAAGCGCCGTATGTAGGCGGGCATCATACGACGCATCGCAGCCGCTTCTTGCTTGTTTTGCAGGGCACGGAGCAGTGCGCGCACCTCGCTGACCTCTACCCGTTCGTTCTGGGCATCAATGATCTGTAGCACATTGGCTGCGGTTACGTCCCGTTCAATCTCGGTCACGACTTCAGCCTCTTGTCCCTGCATAACTGCGGCAAAGATCAGGTCAGACATGGAGCGGCTGCGAAACTGCTCACCGATGATGTCAAATACTTTGTCATTCGTTAGTTCTCGCCGAATGGCCTCAAGCTTCTCCAGCAGCACATCGAGCACTCGACCTTCACGGGTTCCTGCGGCCAACATATTAAAGATCTGTACCGCGTGTTCCTGGCCATAGCGGTGAACTCGTCCCATCCGCTGTTCGAGCCGGGCCGGATTCCAGGGGATATCATAGTTAAAGAGTAGCCAGCAGAACTGAAGGTTGATCCCTTCTCCTGCTGCATCGGTAGCCGCCATCACGCGAGCCGATTTACGGAAAAAATCGGCCTGTTCGTCCCTATCTTTGTAGTGCATCCCACCGTGGATCTGGGCAATTTTGCCAGTTAGCCCCTTGCTCTCTAATCGGCTGACCAAGAAGTCGAGGGTATCTCGAAATTCGGTGAAGATAAGTACCTTTTCATTCGGATAATTTTCTAATACTTCCCACAGCCGTTCAAATTTGCTTTCCTGTTGGCGTTCGTAGACTCGGCGTGCCAGAGCAACGAGCCGCTGAAGCTCGTGATACTCGATACGCAGTTCATCCAAATTTAGCGCGTCGGTTGCTTCCTCTAGTTCTCGGTCTCTACGCTCCGCCTCCTCCATTCCATCGACTGCTTCTTCCTCATCGCCAGTTTTTTCGTCCCGCGTACTCTCCGCCCGAATCTGTTCCTGGTGACTTCGGAATTCGTCCTCATCAATTGCCTCCGATTCAATAGCATGAATCGCTGTAGAGATTCGTTCCTCCCTTCGCTCTAATGATTTGAGCAAGGCATAGGTAGATGAGGCAAGCCGTCTCTGTAAGATACTAAGTGCTAAACGAGCTGCTGATCGATTCCGCTCCTGCGCACGGTCAAAGTGGATATCACAATACTCGGTCACTTCATTATATAACGCTCTTTCACTGAATTCGCCCTCGCTTAGCGGATACAAAACTGTGTCACTATTGCGGACCACATAGAGCGAAGCACCCTCAAAGGTGACCATCTCTTCCTTCATGCGTCGGAGCAGATAGCTCTGCTTCTGTGGCGGGCTAAGTCGTTGAAAGGCCGATTGAGTTGGTAGCAGTTCTGGTTCTAATAGTCGCCAAAGCATATAGTAGCGATCATCTTTGCCCATGTGAGGAGTAGCCGACATTAGAAGCAGGTGGCGCTTTTGCTGGGCAATTAATTCGGCCATCTCATATCGCCGGGTCGCGTCGATGGTCATGTCCGCTAGATAGCCTGCCGACAACTTGTGAGCCTCGTCAAAGATAACCAGATCATATGGTTGAGCGGCCATATAGGCATCTCGCATTCTATCTCGCCACAACGTATCTACACTGACAATAGCCAGATCATTACGCGGGTCGGCAAAGGGATTGTCGTCATTAGCGGCGTCTACACTGGTCAAGGGCCGAAAGCGTAGCCGAAAGAGTGTGCGCAACTCGCGTTCCCAGTTTCCCACCAACCCCGCAGGTGGCACCACCAAGATTCGTTTTGCCAGCCGTCGCAGCAGCATTTCGCGAATCAACAAACCCGCCATAATCGTCTTACCCGCCCCTGCATCATCGGCTAGCAAAAAGCGTAGTCGCGGTATATCCAACATCCCAAGACGGGCTGGGTGTTCGTCAGTTGCTGGTACTCCATAAACTGCCGCCATCTGGTGCGGGAGGAGATCAATCAATGACGTTTCGGTGGCAAAGAGCGGATTGAACAGATAGGCATGTTCAATCCGGTGAGCCTCCGCAACCAGAGAAACAACCGCAGGATCGGCTCGGAAGATATGGTCATCACCCTCAACGATCTCAAAACGCCGTTCTAATTGCTCAAGAGTAATTGGCTCGCGCGAAATGCTGCCGGTCTGTGAGTTCTTGAAGCTAATAAAAACCAGGGCCGGATGGCGTTCACAATTGTCAATCAGTAATCGCTGCCCAGTCTGTCGATCATAGAGATAAGTGCCAGGTTGGATACGCGTGAATAAGGTCATAGTGTTGTTCTTTACTTTCTGGTAAAGGCTTGAGTGACAAAGGGCAAACCGAAAGGGGCGGAAAAAAGAATCCACCCTGAAAAAACGGGATAAAATGTAAAAATAGTGCTCGGCTAGTTTAAGCAGCGGCATTGAGGCGGCGATGAGCGAGAACGCCTTTAGGTAAATGGTGTGAAACCGAGGCCTTTTTCCGAAAGTCAGGGTCGAGTTGGTCAGGAGTTGGAAAAAGAGCACTCGAGAGAACGCGGCGCAGCCTGCCGGGGTGAGGCTCTCGATCCCAGTAGCCAGTCGGTATGGGAGGAAGAGAAGCGGCTAAATGGGAAAGAAGATTGCCAGCCAGCAGCCCCAGTTCAGGTAAGCGGAAGCAAGCCTCATCGGCATGAACAAATTGACGATGTAAGCCAATCATCTGCTTGGAAGCCAAGGGGGGATGTTCAACAGGCCAGCGCTCCAGAGAGAAAAGATAAATGGTTTCAGCTTGTAAAGCCATGACGGTCGCCAGAACCAAAGGTGTGTGATAAGCAGGATCCTGAAAGACGTAAATCGAATAGGTGCGGTTGGCTGTATCCACCTTGGTTGTCCTGGGACGAGATTGTGCCATGCTTGATAGCGAATCAGGCGACCACTATAGACAAATTGACCAAACGAGTCTGGAGTTGTGGCCTCGAGTCGCTTTCCCTATAGCATCGAGAGAGCGGACGCACAATATCACCATATTCGGGTGGTCTGCCTTTTCCTTACGTTCGGGTAACTCATTGCGGCGCGCTGTGCAGTTAATCGCTTCCCGAAGGACAAATCGGTCGACGTCGCTTTCTAGCATTTCTCTGATTGTAAACCCGGCATCGACCACCGCCACTTCGTCTGACTCCAGTAATTTCTTGGTCTCTTTCAGCAGCTTTTCCGAAACTCACTTTCCTTTGTGCCTACCTCGCATCTCATGATTGCCTTGAGCAGTGGCACTCGTTTCCCGCCTATCTCCCCGAGCTTATCATCACTCCAAAGATGAGCGCGGGCAATGCCGACGAGCCGTTGAGTTATAGAGTCGGTTCACTTTCCTGCAGCTTCGGTCGCCAGAACCCTGTGATATCTATGCTTTTCACTCGGTATCCTTCTAACTTTTTTGCCTCCCATTCCCCTTTCCACTCCACTTCTTCTTGCCACGATGAGCAGGCTTGCAATATCCCATGATCCATATCGAAAGCTCCACCAGCTTCGCCGGAGCTCCTCATCTTCAAACCGCTTTCACTCAATCCACTATGGATTGCTCCTCGACTTTTCAGAAACGACCCATTCATCATCGCCCACATCAGACGCATTACATTTACGTTTGTTCCCACCGGCGTTACTTGCAATACATTCATCAGTACTGCTATAGTTATTTCTGGCGCGGTTAGCATTCCTTCCTCCTTTTTGGGTTCTCTACCTTTAGGATGAAACGCTAACCGCTTTTTGTCACATTTCTCACCTCATCTCTTTTCTTTTACCAGAAAGTAAAGTTGTTAACTACTTTCTAAAAGCAAAACACTTTCGTGCAGATAAAGGCGGAGAGCGCTTGGAGACATGCAAAGATCAGAAATGTACAGCATTCACGCCGTAATATTAGTCTTTGTGGGGCGGATTCTCGTCAACCGGGTATTCTCACCAGATTATGTGTCTACCTATGCTCGGAATTGACACCGTATCAAATGTTTAGCACACATTTTATCACAATCGTCGACGATTGATGAACTATATCCAGAGATTCTTTCCTGAGCGTCAGCGATCAGGAAATTGTCTAGGACAGGACAATCGACCAGTCATGTAGCCAGAGATGGAAAAGGGATTATGTCAACTATTACAAGCGTCGTAATTTAGTCGAACAAAACTGATGGACCATCTTGATACGTTTCCAAGATATGTTACTTCATTCTATACACTCAAAGTCGAGAAAACGTCGAGAAACGTATGAGGATTGTGGTGACACATTATTTTGAGATGAATGGGGATCTTGTGCCAGAACCGGATGTTGTGTTCTATACAGGAATTGAGGATCAATAAATGCCCTGAACATTGCGCAGTCTCTCACGAGCTTTTCAGGATATGAGGAGAAAACAGGGCGAAATTGCGATGACTAATTTTTATCTTGACTATCGCGATCATCTTCGGGATTTCCCCGAACAAGGAGTGCATCTAAATCTGCCTGTTTGACTCGTCGTTGCCTTGTACCAGCCAAATAATAATAGGGCAATCGGCCATCCTTCATATATTCATATAGGGTAGTTTTGGATACATCCAGATATTCACATGCCGCCGAGACGCTATACCATCGAGTATCAGATGAAGAATCGCTCATCTATAAATTTCCATCATTTCAACTTTGATTCCGAACTCTTTTGAACTATTCTGAACTATTCTGAATCATTATTTGCTTGAACAGAAAATTTGATTATAATTGCGTAGAGTGGGGGTGGTTCATTTTAGCTGGATAGATAGGTTTACACTTTTAGAAACAGAAAGAACGTTTATATTCTCTGATTTCGCCGGTTCTCAGAGAGAAAACGGTCTCATATAGATTTTTGTCTATATATCAAAAGTGTAAACCTAATTTTGAACCACCCCGTAGAGTGCTTTGTTTATCTATATAAACATATAACGCCAAAGTGATGTTTGGTCCGAAGACCCTATTGAGTGTTTCAGATCTAATCAGACTAACCAAATGAATAGAAAGGAGGCAAAATCCACAATTTAGTAACAAAGGAAAAGCCCGTACTGCAATACGGGCTAAAGTCTGACAGGTAATAGGCATATTAGACTGTCGGGAGTATTCTACGTTACTTCCGACTCATTGTAAAAAATGGAGATAACAATGATATTCCCCATACAAGCGCTGATCAACTTGCAACGGTTACGTCAGGATTGGCAAGAAGACGCTGGGTTTGATTATCCAGGAGCGGTTACCACAGAACTTCTCATTTTATATGATGTTTGCAAAGCACTCGACCTCAATGTGTTGCAGGCAAAAGAGATATTGGGCGAAGTTGGCTTCCAAGCAGTCAACGACTATATTAATGCGCCTACCGTGATTTCTGTTGATGAACAGAAGATAGCCGCAAAGATAGCTCAATGTCACTAAATTTCTCTTTGGAAATGTCACCCTTCTTGTTTTGAATGCAACGAACAAGGAGGGTGGTATTTTGTTATCGGAGGCAGTGAATTTACACCAACAAGCAACAGGAAAATAAAATGAGATTTGCAGCTTATGTTCGAATTAGTTCTGAGGATCAAGTTGGGAATTTTTCTATCGATGCCCAGTCACGTTTGATTCAAGAATGGATAGACAACCATCAAGGGATTCTCGTCAAGACCTATGTCGATCAAGCAAGGTCTGGACACAGGACAAATCGGCCAGGATTTAAGCAGATGCGATGACACTTAAGTCACTTTTGCGTTATGACTATGGCATCAAGGTATTTTCCGTCACAGAACCTTCGGAAGATAGTGATGATCCAAGTGGAGCTTTGACGGAGAGCATCATGGAGTCTGTAGCAGACTGGTATAGTCAAAATCTTTCAATCGAAACATCCAAGGGCAAGAAAGAACGGGCAATTCAAGGGTTACATAATGGTAGCGCACCCTTTGGCATGAAAAAGAATGACAACCGTATTTTGATTCCAGATTATATCGAACTTCCCGGTCTCATGCTTGCGTTTGAACTCTACGCCACTGGTGACTACAGCGATACGGATATTGCTCGTGAACTGAATAAACGTGGTTATAAAACAAAGCGTGGGCGTCCTTTCTCTAAAGATACCGTGCGGGATATGCTTCAGAATCGCACCTATTTGGGGCAAGTAAAATATCAGAAGTACAAGCGCAACGCTGACGGCAGTCGATCATATAAGAGTGAGGTCGAGTGGTTTGATGGACAGCATGAAGCGGTAATCGATGAGGACTTATTCAACCTGTGCCAGGAAGTTCGTATTAAACGTAGGAATCATCGGCTTCCTACCCCGAAGCACAATACCTATCTCTTACGGGACATGGTCTACTGTTATGATTGCTGTAGTCATCCGCCTACATCCAAAACGTTTGCGACTTACGGTAAGATGCGTCCGCGTACACAAGCTAGTGGACATCAATACTATAGATGTCGAGCGCGTGAGCAGGGATACAATTGTAGTCAGCGGCATGTGTGTGTTGAACGGGTCGATGAACAAGTTATCAATATACTTACACAACTTAATCCGTCGCAACATTGGCGGCAGTGCATTGCTGAATCGATTGATGAATTACTCAACGAGCAGGCGCATCAATTACGACTAGACGAAATTCGCTCGACTATCGAGCGGATGGATTTGCGTTGGGATCAAGGGTTTATTATGGATAAAGAAGAATTCATCCAGCAAAGGCAACACCTACAAGAAACGTTGGAAAACTTAACACCAGTGGTGAATGATAATCACGGACGAGGAGCAGACATTCTAGCTAACTTTGCAATACACTGGGCAAAATGTGGCAATGATTTGATAAAGCAAATGAATTTGCTCGAGCAAATCGTGGAGCGTGTTTACATACAAACCAATCGAGTTGTTGCTGTGACGTTACGGTCGAATTGTCATATCGTATTTGATCAAAACGGGAATGCAAATTATTCTGCATCCCCGTTCACTTAAATCAATTTTCAAGGCGGGAGCGACGGGATTTGAACCCGCGACCTTCGGCTTGACAGGCCGATATGCTAACCGCTACACCACGCCCCCTTGATATGAATTCATTGCATGAACCATGCTGAATGAATGTGCGCAATCATATCATTGACTAAACGAATTGTCAAGTATGGCATTCATGTGGTTTCATATGCATTTATGTAAGTGGTGAGGTCGACACACTACATCTACACATTTTGCGAAAAGACTTGGCTCGTCAAGCCGTTGATGCGTTTGCCGCCATTTTTGAGGATGGGCGGGCCATGTCCAAAGGCGATCACATCGATATCTTTGCTATACTTTTTGGCGAGCCGCCAAATGCTGCGTTGGGCGTTGTACTCATCGGGCGTGTAGAGTGAGATAGGCGTGCGCAGTTTGCCACCGCGATTGGATAATGCATCTCCCGTAATGAGAAATCGTTTCTCCTTATGCAGTAAGGAGATGTGACCCGGTGTGTGACCCGGTGTATGGATAACCGTAAATCCCTCAGGTAAAACTTGTCCATCAACCATGAGTTCGTCCGGCGTCAAAGGTTGGAGGCGATATCCTTCAACAAAATTGGTAATGATCCAGTAAAGAGGACGCAGATAGAGAGCCTTTGGCTGGCGACGATGCGGCTGTTCCAAGAACTCTCGCTCAACTGCATGGCAAGCAATGGGTGCTTGGGTTGCACGCCGCACAATAGCCAAGCCACCAGTGTGATCTAGATCGACATGGGTGACAATGACACGCTGGACGCTATGCAATGGATAGCCATTTTTGCGCAATGCGTCCAAAATGGCTTCCCCGTCATGTGGATATCCTGCATCAATTAGGGTGACACCACCAGACCATTCCCACAGATAACAATGAACACTATCACTAATCTCATCAAAATCCCATAGACCCGGGGTAACTTGTTTCATAATCTAACTTAATATCGACCAGCCGTACTAAAAATACTTTTGCTTACTCCCAAATGGCGCAAACGGGCATGTGGATGATCAATCGCTTCTTCTAGTTCCTTCACTGAAAGGCCCGTTGCCTCTGCTAACGCCATGACTGTCCGAAAGGAATCATCTGTTAAGCCCAAGGCTCGTTTGCGTTCAGCTTCGCTCAACTTGTAACCCATCCAAGCTCGATTCGGATCAGAAAGTAATCCATCCCGACAGTCGTAGCAGCGCCAAGCATGCCCAATAACCAATGCAAAATCCCGTGTACGAGTTGTCATTCAATTATGTCTCCAGCTTGTTTGTCTCTCAATGTCTGCGCCCCAATCAAGAAATACAAATGATTCATGGGGCTTCCACGGGATCAACATCGACTCCCCATTACGGTGCAGCCATGACAGTATTCTCATGATAATGATCAATTAATCCCCAACGATTTGCGGGCCAAACACGTAACCAGGCTTTACCAACAAGCAAATCTTGTGACAATTGTCCAAAGAAACGACTATCGCTCGAATTAGGACGGTTGTCTCCCATAACAAATAAATTGCCTGGTTCAATCACAAAGGGACCAAGTTCTTCGCCTGACCGAATTTCATACTGAATGTATTCTTCGTCCAGAACAGTATGATTGATGAACACTTGCTGATTCGTGATTTGAAGAGTGTCGCCGGGCAATCCAATCACGCGCTTAATAAAATCTTGATCTGTATTATTCGGGTTGTGGAAAACAACAACATCGCCACGGTTTGGTTCACCTAGTATATAAGATAGTTTGTTGACCAGGATGAACTGTCCTTCTGAAAAATTGGGCTCCATTGACTGGCTTTCAATACGATAATTCTGAACCACCTGACGCATCAAAAGGAAGATGATCAGAGCGAGTACGATCGTTTCTGTGACCTCGCGCAACATCATCCAGGCAGATGGAGCCTGCTCTTTGTTCTCTTCATTCTCCGCTCCGACCGATGAGTCCTTCAAACTGCCTTCAGGCTCTCCATCCATGCCCAGTATGGTTACATGGGAATTGCTTTGCGTAGCGACCAAGAACGGTTCAGATATAGATGAATCCGGCGAAACTGATTCCGACGATGATGTTGCTTGATGTGCCGAAAGCGTGAGTTCAGATTCAAGCGGCTGATCCGATCCATGATCTGATGACTGAGCTGAAGGCAGATTTCTTGATTCTGACATATATCCTTATGTTATCCCAAAATATCCCAAGTATTTCCAAATTAATCCAAGTTATCCCAAAATATCCCAATTGGAATTTGGGTTAATTTTGGGATATTTCCCAATACTATTTTAAGATATAGCGTGTTCCTCGTTTATCCCCTATTTTGAGCAAGATTCCTTTATTGACCAAGTCTACGAGATCCAAACGCAATGTCTCAGCACCCGCGTTGGGGCAAAGTTCACGGTAGGAACGATTGTTGATCGTGCCATTCTGCTGTACGTATTGCATGGCTTTCATCTGACGTTCATTCATGTTCCCATCTACTTCGGGAACAACCCGGCTCATGTCCTTACCATTTTGCAATATCACCGTAAAGCGATGACTTTTCGCCTCAAAAATAGGCGGCTGGTGCCCCGAAGCAGTCATATCTTCGATCATTCGATCAACGCCCAAACCCAATTCTTCAATATATCCCCACTGATATAAACCGTTGACTACCCGTGGGTTGCGACTGTAGTGCTCCTCCACAATGTTATCGAGCGTAATGTGTGCAGGTAAACCGCCGGGACTTGTCACCTCAAGGCGATCCGTGTACATACGAATTTCAATGCTTCGCCCCGTCATCTTATAGTCACGGTGCGCAACAGCGTTAACCAGTGCTTCACGTACAGCGGATTGGGGGTATTCGGTCTGCTCATGACGATGTAAGCCGCGTACAATTGACTGGTTATCCATCTCTTCCCAAACAACACGCCATGCTCGATCCACAATCTGTGGCAATGGTCCACCAATTTCTTCACGTCGTCCGTAACCAAAGCCTCCTTCGGGTCCTCTTGGCTGGACATCAGTGAACTTCACAAAAACGGCACGACTTTGGGGTAAGAAAAGTTGGGGGTCTTTCCCAAAGAGCAACATACCGCTTACTGTTGGCACATTTTCTTCGCTCAGCGCTCCAATCTGTTGAAGCAGCTTATCTTTGGCAACAATGGAAGACCGGGGAGTGCGCTTCTGGCGTTTCTCCAAATATTCATCAATAACGCCATCATCCAGATCATCACGTGCGGAGCCTGGAACTTCTTGGGTTTCAAAATCTCCCGTTGGACGGCTGGCTAACAAATGCTCAATGGTCAACCCATCGGACGGAACATTCTCGCGCCCTTTTCCCATCAAAATGCGGCCATCGGCTAGGGCATGAATTTGGCCGCTTCGTTCAACACACAACAGAATAACAACCCCACCGGCGACCTCTTCTGCATACCAATCTGTATGCACAGGCGGTCGACAGAGACGCAAGGCACCCTCCAAGGCATCAGACGCATCATCTTCCACGAAAATGCTGCCCAAACGCCCCTCTTCGGAGACACCTAACACCAAGGTCCCACCCTCGCTATTCGCAAACGCGGTCAATGTCTCTGCCATCTGTTCGGGCACAGCATCTGGCAGAAAGTCCAACATTTGCCCTGGCTTCTGCTGTAAGACTGATTTGTTCAGCATATTTAGTACTACTGTGCAGCAATATATTGTGAAACACAAAGGAAATTCGTTATATTTCTGGGCATATTGCTAACAAAACGCAAACAGAATGCAAAGGAAAAATGAGATAGACTGAAGAGCCAATAAAATGAAGCAGTCTTCGATGAAAGGAAATCAAGATGAAACTTGCTCAAGCAGTCAATCAATATGACTACAGCCAACTGGAAAGCCCGCCGCTGCTGGAACTGACAGAAGAGCAACTGGCGGCACTGGCCGACCAACTCCAGGAGTATCATGCCATATATAGTCCATACTTCAGCCATGTGGCTCAGAGAGCATGCGTACCACTACATGCGAGGCTTGTTAGACCCCGAAATCAAACGCAAATCGGCCGAGAACATCGCGCTGGCGACAGTAGGAGAATCGGTGTACGCCCCTGCAAAGCTTTGTGGGTCAGAGCCGCTGGAGCGGTGAAGCGATGCTGGCGGAACATACTCGACAGACAGGTGAGTTGTTGGGAGACGCAAATGGCGTCTTACTCCTGGATGGGAGCGACATTCCCAAGCAAGGAGAAGAGTCAGTGGGCGTCAAGCGGCAGCGGTGTGGCGAACTGGGCAAGATCGCCAACTGTCAAGCCGGAGTCTTCCTGGGATATAATAGCTCTCATGGCTATACCTTACTGAACTGTCGGTTGTATATCCCCCAAGAATGGTTTAGTGATGAGTATGCAGAGAAGCGGTACAAAACCGGTCTTCCCACTGACCTGACCTTCCAAACAAAAAATGAATTGGCTTGGTCCATGATTGAGCAGACGCACGCCCTGGGTGCGTTGCCCATCCGCTGGATCACTATGGATGAAGCCTTTGGCAAAGATACTCATCTGCTTGACTGCATTGATGGCCAAACCGCTTACAGCTACTTTGCTGAAGTGCCCAAAGAGACTCGTGTCTGGACCTCCAGCCCCCAGACCTATCTGCCCGCATCATCTGGATGCGGGCGCAAAGCTTCCAAGCTCCGCGTCCGGCCTGGTGAACCTACGCCTCTCACCGTTGCTCAACTCGCTGACACCTTCCAGGAGCATGAGTGGCAACAGCATGTTCTCAAAGAGGGCTCCAAGGGCTTCATCGTTGCTTCCATTGCTTGTCGCCGCATTGTCTCTGTCCGCAATGGGCTCCCCGGTTCTGCTCTCTGGCTCATCGTCCGCCGCAATCCCGATTGCTCTCTGCAATACTTTCTCCAATGCACCCTTGAGACTTCCTTGGATGACTTCGCCACTGTTTCTGCTTTGCGTTGGCCCATTGAAACCATTTTGAACAAGCCAAGCAGTTTCTCGGACTCAACGAATATGAAACTCGCAGTTGGCTCGGTTGGCATCATCATATGACCTTAGTCATTTTGGCCTTTGGTTTCTTGGCTCGTTCTCAGTTTTCCTCAAATATGATGCCCCCGCTCTCACTTTGCCACAGGTTGTTGAACTTCTCCATGCCGTTCTGCCTAAACCTGTCTTGACACTCGCTGAGACTATCGAGCGCCTTCGCTACAAGCAACGTCGTCTTGCTTCCGCTAAACGCTCGCATTATCTTGTGCAAAAATCGAACATTATCGAGCCTTTACTTGATGCACAGTAGTATTAGGGGTGGTTCAAAATTAGGTTTACACTTTTGATATATAGACAAAAATCTATATGAGACCGTTTTCTCTCTGAGAACCGGCGAAATCAGAGAATATAAACGTTCTTTCTGTTTCTAAAAGTGTAAACCTATCTATCCAGCTAAAATGAACCACCCCCATATTTACAAATTATATCGGTTGTCTGAGGAATTGTGTGGTTGCCAGTTGGTTTGTCGGTTAGATGGTTGGTGAACAAACGAGCAAACCAACAAACTATCCACTGTTTACCCCACAAAACCTCAAAGAACCATTATATCTAGACTTCGGTGGGCTCAGGTATCAAATCTGATTCCGTCTCGACGTCTGTCTTTGTTTCTAATGGAACAGGCGGCAATAATCTCTCTTCCTCTGAACCTTCAACTTGGCGGTTTAGATCTTCGTGATTGAGTACTGCCATAGCTGCAACAGTATCCCCTTCTTGCAAGTTCACTATGCGCACACCGCGCGTACTGCGCCCCATTTGGCTGATACCTTGAACAGGCGTGCGCATGATGATACCTTCGCTCGTAATCACCGTAATCTCATCTTCGGAACTCACCACACGGGCGGCAACGATCGGCCCTACCTCGTCCAACCGACGATGATCCGTGGTCCAAATGCCTTGATTATAACGTCCTTTGGGTGAATATTCTTCTAGTGCAACTCGTTTACCATTGCCCCGCTCATGTAATACGAGTAGATCTTCATTCGGTTTCACAACATCAAAACTGACGACCCGATCATCACCCAACAAGCGGATTGCCATGACGCCCGCTGCTGTACGTCCCATCGGTCGGACAGCAGACTCAACAAACCGCAACGACTTACCGCCACGCGTGACAATAATAAAGTCTTCGTTGCCTGTCGTCAAGCGTGCCCAATGGAGTGAATCACTGGAATCCAGGTTCATGGCAATGACGCCACTCGCACGGACATTGCTAAAGGAACTAAGATCCATTCGTTTGATGCGGCCTTTCGCCGTCAAAAGTGTTACATAATCTGCTTGTTTGAAATCGGGCACAACAAGCATGGTGGTCACATGTTCATCTGCCATTAGACTCAGAACGTTGGCAATGTGAGCACCACGCGACGTGCGACTTCCTTCTGGCAATTCATAGACCCGGCTGCTGTAGACACGCCCTTTGTCTGTGAAGAACAAAATGTGATCCAGTGTTCGAGCGAAAAAGAGATCGATGACAGCGTCTTCAGCACGGGTGGTCATCCCTTTGACACCCCGTCCGCCGCGACCCTGTGCCCGAAATGTGGCCGCTGGCATCCGTTTGATATAAGAGCCAGCGCTATAACTGATGAGGACATTTTCTTGCGTAATTAAATCCTCTTCATTGAAATCACCATTTGCGCCAGCCATGATGCGTGTGCGTCGCTCGTCGCCAAACTTTTCTTTCAACTCCAGGATGTCTTCGCGCACCAATGCCCGAATCTTTTCAGGATGGGCGAGCAGATCTTCTAGATACTCAATACGACGCAGGATTTCCTGATATTCGTCTTCAATCTTTTGGCGTTCCAAAGCAGCCAGACGACGCAATTGCATGTCTAAAATGGCTTGGGCTTGCACTTGCGACAGCCCAAAGCGGGACATCAACTGCGTGCGGGCGTCATCAACACTTTCGCTGTTGCGAATGGTCTGGATCACTTCATCCAGAAATTCGAGAGCAATGCGCAATCCTTCGAGAATATGCGCCCGCTCGCGTGCCTTACCAAGCTGAAATTCAGTGCGTCGCGTGAGAACATCAACCCGATGATCCACGTAGACAATCAAGGCTTTGCGCAAGCTTAACATCGTTGGCTCGCCGTTGACCAACGCCAGCGTGTTAACGCCAAATGAGGTCTGAAGCTGGGTGAATTTGAAAAGCCGATTCGCTACTTTTTTGGGAGCAGCTCCACGCTTCAATTCGATGACAATTCGCATACCGCGCCGGTCGCTTTCATCACGCAAGTCGCTGATCTGATCCAGCCGCCCGAGACGGACCAGCTCAGCCATACGCTCAATCAACGAAGACTTGTTTACTTGATACGGAATTTCGGTCACAATGATACGGAAGCGATTGCCGTTCGTTTCTTCGATTTCGGTCTTCGCACGGACCAAAACCCTGCCTCGCCCAGTGGCAAAGGCTTGCGAAATCCCATCTGTCCCGAGAATGATACCACCTGTAGGGAAATCTGGACCCTTTACAAAGGCCATCAATTCTTCAAGACCGATCTGCTGACGACGCTCCCAGTGATCGATCACGAAGACAATGGCATTGGCGACTTCGGTTAGATTGTGAGGCGGTATATTCGTTGCCATGCCCACAGCAATACCACTTGTTCCATTGACCAGCAAATTGGGCAGCATTGCAGGCATGACCTGAGGTTCTTCCAGGCTATCGTCAAAATTTAGCCCCCAATCAACTGTATCCATATCGATATCTTGGATCAGGGGAACAGCGATGCGCGCCAATCGAGCCTCAGTGTAACGCATCGCGGCAGGGCTATCACCATCAACCGAGCCAAAGTTGCCCTGCCCATCGACTAATGGGTAGCGTAGGCTAAAATCCTGAGCCATACGCGCCATTGCGTCATAGACGGCCCCATCGCCATGTGGATGATATTTACCTAAAACTTCACCCACAATGCGTGCACTCTTGCGATATGAACTGTTGGGCTGAAGTCCCATATCGTGCATTGCATAGAGTATACGACGGTGTACGGGTTTCAGACCATCTCGAGCATCAGGTAGGGCACGCGAAACGATTACACTCATTGCATATTCAAGATAACTGGCCCGCATCTCATCATCAATTGAGACTGCACGAACGTGGCCAGCATTGACGCCATGACCATTTAGCCCATGACCATTTATGCCAAGCGTGCTCTCTATGCCATTTGCGCTGCTCCCTTCCGCCAAAGTCGACTCTCCATCATCGGAAGGCGTTGCACCATTTTGGGAATCATAGCTATCTTGCATGAACCAACTCCTGAACAGGAAACGTTATTGACAAATATCACTCTATTATACCGCAAAATGAGCAAATTTCCTATCCTGATAACAGGCGCTAGTTTTGAAATTCTGAACCATGCATGATAGCATCCTCCAACAGTATGAAAAGCGCGAAATTTTGGACAAACAGTGGAACGAACAAGACGGAACAGCGAGCAGGTTTTGTGCTCATTCTGCTGTGTGGATTACTCTATGTTCTAACGCTCGATAATGGGTTACAGCCGGAGGAACTACGTGGTGGAGATCTGATAACACATCAATATGCACAAGTGCAGGCTCGTCCAAGCAATGCGCCTGGATATCCAATCTACACAATGGGTGGGTGGCTCTGGTTTCATGGTGTTCGATATGGGCTGCGTTTGTTTGGTTTTCCACTACCCAACCCGATTCCTATCCTCAGTGGTTATAGTCTGCTATGGGCGCTGTTGAGTTTATGGCTCTTTTACCGTTTGCTGTGCCAAATCGTTTGTCGAGAAGCGCAGCATTGGTGGTTTGCTTGGCTACTTACATTTTTTTACGCCGTCACCTATTTTTTTTGGTTTTACGCCACAACGACAGAGCAATATAGCAGTGCAATTGCGCACACATTGGCACTTTTCTACATTTATCTTCGTTGGACAGAAAAGGTAAAATTCTTCGTCACAAAGCCCCATTCGAATGACACAAGTGTGTCAAACATCTCAGATCGTAAACCTGCGCTGAGCGAAGTCGAAGGATCCAAAATCGTAAATGTCACTCTTCTCCTTGCCTTCCTGTGCGGTCTATCGCTGGCACACATGCTCACCGTGGTCTTTATTGTCCCGCCCCTCATCGTGCTGGTGCTATGGGATGCACCTTGGCAACTATATCGACCTCAAATCATCTTTCGAATCGTCATCGCTGCACTGCTTCCGTTGCTCTCCTATTCATATGTCTATGTTCGGGGTGCGGCACATCCAGAGTGGTGGGGGACAGGCGAGTGGTCGACACCCAATGAATGGTTCTGGGCATTTCTCAGCACTGCCCAAGGACGTCAAGAGTTAAGTTGGGGATTGGAGGCAGGACGACCTATCTTTGGTGGTGGGTTTCCCGAACTCATTTGGCAAGAATTAGGGTTGCCCTTTGTTTTGCTTGGTATCATCGGGATTGGACTGCTGGAGCGACGGTTGGCCTTTCTCCTTTATGGTACACTCTCGCTCTACCTTCTCTTCTGTTGGATCTACCGCTTTGGCAATTGGTTTCAAGTGATCTTGCCCGCCTATCCATTGATCTTATGCGGGTTGGGAGGTATTTTTCTCCTCATTACTGATCTCCAGAAAAGTTTTGCATCACGTTTCACTACATCAAATTTCGATAGGCAAATACGGGACAAAGCTGTTCTCGGTCAGCATACGCAGGCACGCCAAATATCACCGCCACATCTTCAATCGCTCAGAAAAACCACAATCGCTCTACTTATGGTGTTGGCGCTTATATGGCGAGTCAGCGCTTCATGGCCCGCAGCCAACAGCCACAACCGACCCGGTGATACAGCACTTGATCGAGCTGCACTCCTTCTCGATCAAACTCTTCCTCAGAACGCAAACCTCTTTGCATCAGTCGATGAGGCGCTTGCGCTTCAATACCTCACACAAGTTTGGGGGATACGTCCCGATTTGGCAATCGTTAGCAGTCCACAAGCATCCAAACGACTCAGTCGGGGAGAAACTGTACTTGTGACTGTGTCAGCAGCTTCATTACTTGTATCGGAATTGCCAGCCGCGATACACTTTCAGACACAACCGATTAGCCCCGACTGGATAAACATTTATTCTGTCAATACGACCGTCTCAATCGCAGAACCGGTACCTCAAATGCAGTTGAACGAGACGCTATTGCCAGGTATTCATCTTGTCGGTTTTGATACAAAACCGGGGCCAACTGGATGGCCGGTCTTCACGCCACCAGATCGATTGAACGTTTGGGGGGCAAATAGAAAAATTGTGCCTACGATGGATCTGACGCTTTACTGGAACCTAGAAGAAGATGCCTGGCTAGAGAACATGTCGCTTAGCGTTCGACCAATTCTCGAAGATGAATGGATCGTTCTCGACGAGGAGGAAGGGATCTCACAAAAGGACGTCAGTCGTCCATGGCAAAATCTCAATTTCTCAGCGGAGGCTCTACAAGAAGAGCTATCTAAGGATCCACCATTTGCGGATCCATATCGGTTAACATTGAAGGAACCGTTGCCAGACG
This sequence comes from Chloroflexi bacterium TSY, assembly GCA_019217005.1. Next base: position 21,451 of record JAHBNG010000093.1, on the reverse strand, counting down.
GGGCAGATGGATTTGCGCTGATTCTTTATCGGTCGACAGAAGAGGGATTTGAGAATATTATAGAGTTTCGTACGGAGTTGTCGTCAAAAGAGCACTGACCGTCATCCAGCAGAACCTCGTCTGTCGCTCTGCTGGTCTGTTAGGGCGGTATAGCACAAATTGTGTGAATTGCCGATCTCAGTCAGAGAGAAATCGAATAACCACACAATTTGGCATACCACCTCTGTCAGCGCTCTGTTATACTACTCACCAGCCTCCTCATCCGCTCCATCCGCTTCCTTATCTGCAGTCGCTTCAGCAACCACTTTTGCGGCCGCTGCTTCGGCCTCAGCAATCGCAGCCGCTTCGGCAGCAGCCGCAGCTCGAGCCTCGGCATCTAGCCATCCTTCCCCTTCGCGTACAACACCAACGCTAAAGTTGGCAGAAACTTCCGTCACCAAGCGAATCTCAATATCATAGAGGCCCAAATCCCGAATGGCCTGACTCATTTGAAGTTTGCGGCGGTCGATCTCGAAACCAGCCACCTCTGCTAAACGCTCGGCAATTTCTGCACTGGTAACGGAACCATAGAGTCGATCATTCTCGCCAGCTCGTGCTTCAAAGAGTAACTTTTGCCCATCGATGACTTCCGCTTGCGCTTCTGCATTTGCCTTTTCTTGTGCTCGACGTCGAATTCCAGCTTGACGAATCTCATCAGCTTGCTTGAGTGCGCCTTTGGTCGCCAAGATGGCCATTTCGCGCGGCATTAAATAATTGCGAGCATAACCACCGGCAACACGATGTACTTCACCGGCTAACCCCAAAGTGGGGACATCTTGTATAAGAAGTATATTAACACGAGCCATGATGATACCGTCTTTCTATAGATATATCTAACTTGAAACGATCCACAGATGAACAGGATTGACTGGATTTTTATTCTGCTAATCCTGATTATCTTGTCTATCTATGGAACACTATTTTCTTGGAATCGCCTCAACCGTGGAGGTTTCACATGATAAACGCTACCTGCTCAAAAGAGTGGTAGCGCAACTTTTCCATTATAGACAAACTTGGGTAGTTTGACAAATTTTCTTTAGGTAAAGAGCACACGCACGAATTGTCAGCAAGTTTCGGGTTAGGCCGTGACAGTCATCTGGAGCCATGCTTTGACAACTCTTGCTTGCGCCCTTAGTACTTATCCGAAAAGTTCTGTGCCGATGCATTTTCACTCGAGAGGCTGGTTGGACTCACAATCACTTTTCGGATAGGTTCTAAGCTTGACTTTGTAAGTTTTGAGCACATTAAAAAGTTAATAACAGACAGCAGAAAGTAAGGTGTTCACCTGAGAGGGAGAGAATAAACGAAGAGCAGGTGAAATGTGGGATGTCTGGAAAAGGAAATGGGACCATAAGCGGCGGCGAACCAGAGAGAGGAGGTCATGGAAGGAGGCGTGAGTCTTGTGATACCAAGCAGCTTGAGGCAAAGGGATAGAGCCATCAGGAGAGAAGGCATGAGCCATCAAAATGACAAGGCTGAAAAGACCAAAGAGAGCAGGAGTAGTGCGCTCAATGGCCAAGTCACTCCACTGGCGCTGAGTTTCGACACCGAGATGAGCCCTGGCTTCCTCGAAAGTGACTTCAATGGACCAGCGTTTGACGAAATCAGCGATGATGTGGGGGGGGCAGCCTGATGAATGTCGGTGGAGAAGTAAGCGACGGTCTCAGCTTGGCCTTTGGGATCGCGGACTAAAACCCAGCGCAGAAGGAGCGGGGTAGTGCCAGTGGAGTACCAAAAAGGCAAGGCCAGTGGCCCAGTCGACGACTTCAGAGTCTCCACCATACCAGTCAATGCGGCAGCGGTGCCAACAGGTGGTTTGGAAGAGGGCGACATCTGCCAGCTTGGGCAGTCGCTGCCCAACGACAGGAGGACGACCAGGTCGTTTTGTGCCGTCAGGTTTCAAACGGGAGGGTGGATAGTCAAAGAGACGCGCATCCAGTCGCAGAGGCCCAATCAAGGTGACTCCTTGGGATTGACAGCGCAAGCCCAACTCGATCACACTGTAAGCCCCATCGCCGATGAGCTTGATTTCTCGACCTGGCAAAGCTCGACGCAGCCAGGCCACCACCTGCATGGTTCGTTTCGCTACTGTCCGGTGGCGCTTGTTAAGCGTTTCGCTGACTTTCGGCGTTGTGAGTAAGACGCTCAGAAAGGGCAACGACCAGTAGAGGTCACTCCACGGCAACTTGACCACCACACAGAAGACCAGCCACCGCAATCCGCTCGTGCTTACGTTCATCTTCCGGCCTGACGCCAGGCTATCTCGCCAGTGTCCTCGTTTGCTGATCTTGGGACCCCAGCGCCTTTCTAGCGTCTCGTCTACCGTTATCTCGACTGGCGCTCCCATGACCACAAACGTATCCACAATCAAGTGCAGTAAGATATAGCTCAACATCAATCCATCCCACTTCGCTCGATTCAGCACATGGTGATACTTGGACCAGTCTCCCCTCTTGCTCCAATCCCATCACTCTCAACGCCGCTGTCACCGTTCGTCTTCCCTTCGTTAACACCGTCCCTATCACCAAGACCAGTGCCTTTTGGTACGTCGGTTCTGTGAAGACTGGGCGAAAGCTCTCGAACAACGGGATTATTTCTGCTGGAAGGAACATTGGGCTCTCCTCTCTTTGATAGTTGTTTTCTCACTCCTATCTTACATCAGCTTCCCTTTTGTTCCTTCTTTATTAACTTTTTAATGTGCCCAAATTGTACAAAGTCGAGCTTAGGTAAATATCATCACTCGGCAATTACCTTCTCGCTTGATTCATCAGCTCGTTGCTTACTCCCTTTTTGTTTGCGTCCGTGACAATGTTTGTATTTCTTGCCACTGCCACAAGGGCAGGGATCATTGCGACCAACTTGCGGACCACTGTTGCGCACAGTTTGAGGTTGGGCCGCGGCGCCGTTTTCGCCACCTCGATGAGCACGTACATTACGTACGACGGGTGCTTGTGGTTCTGCTTTTTGGACCTGAAATGCATAGACCGACTTGACGATATCGCTACGAATATCGACCATGAGTTCGCTGTACATAGCGAATGCTTCTCGCTTGTAAGCAACCAACGGGTCGACCTGTGCAAATGCCTGTAACCCAATTCCTTCACGCAGCCTGTCCAGATCGGTCAAATGGCGAATCCACCGATTATCCACCGAGCGCAGCATAATCTGCTTCTCTGCCTGGCGCATCAATTCTTCGCTTACCTCTTCTTCTTTGGCCTCGTAGGCAGCGAGTGCCAAGCTGATCGCATTCTCTTCGATTTCCTCGGCATTCATCGTTTTCCAGGACTCTTCAGAGAAATCGGCTGGCAAGGGGAAAACGCTCCGCAGGGCTTGAGCCAGGTCGCTCAACTCCCATTCATCGTCGTAGTCGCTAGAGGTGAACTGAGCGACGGCATCTGCCACTTCATCCATGATCATCTCTTCGGCGGACGTTTTGAGTGAAGGTTCGGTGAGAATACGCCGGCGCTGTTCGTATATACGATTGCGCTGTTCGTTGACAACTTCATCGTACCGTAGCACATGCTTGCGAATATCAAAGTTGTGCCCTTCAACCTTGGTTTGCGAATTCTCGATCGCTTTGCTAACCACCCCTGCTTCGATAGGCATATCGTCTTCCACACCTAATCGACTCATGATGTTGCTCATCCGTTCGCCACCAAAGCGCCGCATCAGGTCATCTTCCATGCTCAAGTAGAAGCGGCTGGCTCCCGGATCGCCTAAACGTCCCGAACGACCGCGCAGCTGATTGTCGATCCGGCGCGCTTCATGACGCTCTGTGCCGACAACATAAAGGCCACCCAGTTCCTTTACTGTCTCTTGATCTTTCTGCGTTGCCTTATATTTTTCCGTCAAGAGTTCTGCCCATTGAGTTGGATACTTTTGCGCAGCGTCCTCCTCCTGTTTGAGCATATCCAACGCATTGGTCCACTCATTTTGGGGAATTTCGGCCAGATCGACTTTCTTTTTACGTAACTCGTCGCGAGCCAATCCCTCTGGATTTCCGCCCAGCAGAATATCCACACCACGACCGGCCATATTGGTTGCAATGGTCACGGCACCCGGCCGGCCGGCCTGGGCAATGATGGTCGCTTCTCGTTCATGATTTTTAGCGTTCAAGATCTCATGCGCAATGCCGCGGCGCTTCAGGAGTCTACTGATAAATTCGCTGGTTTCAATCGCAACCGTTCCCACAAGGACAGGCTGCCCCTTCTCATGGGCTTGAGCAATGTCGTCCATCAGTGCCTTGAATTTACTTTCGACTGTCCGATAGACCATATCTGATCGATCATCGCGTACCACGGGCTTGTGTGTCGGGACGCTAACCACAGTTAGGTTATAAATGCTATTAAATTCCTCTTCCTCGGTTTTGGCCGTACCCGTCATGCCCGCCAGCTTGTTGTACATGCGGAAGAAGTTCTGAAATGTGATGGTTGCCAGCGTCATCGATTCTTTCTGAACCTTGACGTTCTCTTTGGCCTCGATAGCTTGGTGGAGACCTTCGCTATAGCGCCGCCCTTCCATCAAGCGTCCAGTAAATTCATCTACGATGACGACCTGATTCCCACGTACGATGTAATCCTTGTCGCGCTTAAAGAGTGCATGGGCACGTAGAGCATTATCAAGATAAGGAATGAGATCAAAGTGTTCAGGATCGTAGAGATTTTCGAATCCCATCTGTTTTTCGACAAACGCAATGCCTTCTTCGGAAAGTGTTGCCACCCGCTCTTTTTCATTGACGTTGTAGTGCACGTCATCCCGCATACTTTTGACAAGTGTGGCAAATTTCCGATAGTTATCCGAGCTTTCGCTTGATTCGCCCGAGATAATGAGGGGTGTGCGCGCCTCATCGATCAGGATATTGTCAACCTCATCAATGATGGCGTAGTTGAGAGCTCGCTGGGTCAGATGGTCGATGTTCAATACCATATTGTCGCGTAAATAATCAAAGCCAAATTCATTATTGGTTCCGTAGAGAATGTCAGCATGGTAGGCTTCGCGACGCGTAATTGGTTCTAAAGATTGAAAGCGGTCATCGGCGTTGGGATAGTCGGGGTTAAAGCGGAAGCTCCCTTTGTCTGGACTGCCAGCACTATTCTGAATCACGGCAGCAGTTAATCCGAGATAATGGTAGATGGGTCCCATCAACTGCAAGCCCACCTTGGATAGATAATCGTTTGGTGTCACCAGATGGACACCACGACCGGCCAGGGCATTTAGGTAGAGGGGCAAAGTGGCGACCAACGTCTTCCCTTCGCCTGTCTTCATCTCGGCAATGGTGCCTTGATGGAGTACCATGCCACCGATTAATTGGACATCGTAGTGGCGCATGCCGGTCGTCCGCTTGCTCGCTTCCCGTACGGCGGCAAATGCTTCCGGCAGAATCTCCTCCAGAACCTCGCCTTCGATTGCCAGCTCTTCTTTGCGCAACCGATCAACTTCCACGCGGGCATAGGTCTGTTCATCTGTACCAAGAACAGCAATATATTCCTCTTCCGCTTGTTTGAGATCAGCACGAATATCGGCTGTTGCGTCCTGAATGCGCTGACGGAAATCATTTGTTAACGCACGCAGATCTTCTGAGGTCTTTGCTTCAAAAGATGATTCGAGATCATTGATCTCCTCCACAATCGGTGCAAGCTTCTTAAGCGCTTTATCGTTTGGATCGCCAACGATCGCATAATATAATTTTTGCAACATAAAATCAGTCCTCTAACACATCTTCATCGTCAAAGCGAAATTGCACATATACCACGGTTTTCAAAGTAGCGCCGACAGCGAGTTTTGGCCGTATCGTCAAACCTGACGCTCCATTCTCCTTCTGAATCGTCATGATAACGAGAAACAGATTGATATCATTATACCTGGAATCAGATCAAAATAGAAGAACCGGAGAATACAAATAAATCGAGAACTTTACAAATTCCAATTCAACAGGAAGTCTCCAATAAGAAAAGCACTCCAAGACAGGGAATCTTGGGGTGCTCATCTTTAGAATATATGGTTCTGTGAGGTTTTGTGGGGTAGATGTTGGATAGTTTGTTGGTTTGCTGGTTTGTTCACCAACTATCTAACCAACAGACCAACTGACAACCACACAATTCCTCAGAAACCGAATATATTACGTAGTTAAACAGTTAAACCTACGGAAATTCAACAATTGCCCTGTGATCTTCTATTTTGCCACAACTTTGATCTGCTTGGGCTTTGCCTCTTCAGCTTTGGGAACAGTTAGGGTCAGAAGACCGTTTTCAAAGACTGCTTCAATGGCATCAACATGAATTGGTGTTTTGAAGGTCAATCGTCGTGCAAAAGGACCGCTGAATAGCTCATGCCGAACAAACTCGACACGATCATTCTCCTCACCCTCGCTTTGATTCTCATTTTCAAAGGTCGGGAACGAACCCTGAATCGTTAACTCTTCACCCTCAAAGGTAATGTCAACACTCTCTGGATCGACACCAGGGAGATAAGCTTTAATGACATAGCCATTTTCATCGGTCCAAGCGTTGACAGGTAGATGGGCTGTACGCGTCTGGCCTGCGGCTGAGCCATTTTCCTCTGAAGCTCCATTTCTGGTGCTGCCTCCATTGCGTACATAGTCATATGGATATACACCAGTACCCCAGGAACGATTTACGGCATTGGCCAAACTCACGAAATCACGCATCATGCTGTTATAATTTTTTGTTCTCATCACTTTATCCTTTTGAAAACTTTGAAATCTGCCACCAGTTTTTTAGATGTTCGGTGACTCAGTACTTATCCGAAAAGTTCTGTGACGATACCTTCTTGCTCGAAAGTTGACTGGGACTCACAACCACTTTTCGGATAGGCTCTTAATTTGATTGTGCTTGCTGATAATTCGTCATTGAGAATCAACGATTGATAAGTCGTTAGATTTTCTATGAACCTGCTGCTTATTATAGCGGCGTTGTGTTAGAGCCGCATTGGCGTTTCATTATCGTTATATATGATCCGCATTAGATCTTTGTTAGCGCGTCTTGTGTTTACCTACCCATTCCAGGGGGCACTGACACCCCTCAACATTCGTGACTATCGCTTTCTCTTGACCAGCAACTTCCTCTGGTGGCAGGCGCGCTGGATGGAGATCATTATTAATGGCTGGCTCGTATTAGAGTTGACAAACTCGGTTTGGCAAGTAGCCCTGATTGGTTTCTATCGTTCAATTCCGCTTTTACTGGTTGGCACCTTTTCGGGTTTTTTGATCGATCGCATCGGGTGGCGCAAGTGCATCCAGATAGCGCAAGCGTTCAATCTTGCCATCTATCTTGCCGTTGCTCTATTGATTTGGTATGAACTGATCGTCTTCTGGCATCTGGCCGTAGCATCGACGTTGGTGGGAGCCATTTGGTCACTGGAGTGGCCCGCTCGCCGCTCGTTGATACCAGATCTGATCAGCAAGGAACGAATCGTTGATGCGATGCTGATGGAAACCTTTGCCCAAAACATATCGAGCATTGCGGGACCATTTCTCAGCGGGGTGTTTATCAAGATCTTAGGAGCATTTGGGGGCTATCTTCTGCTCACTGCGACTTCGGCTCTGGGGCTCTTGCCGCTGTTGTTTTTGACTCAACAACGCTTACCGCGCGCTGCCTTGCCAAAACGAGTGCCGGCCTTTCGACAGATATACGCGGGATTGAGCTACTTGCGTCACAGCCAGACACGGATGGGCGTGGTCCTGATCACTTTGATCATGAATTATTTGGCCTTTCCTCATCTAGATCTATTACCGGTCTTCGCACGTGACATTTTAAACCAGGACGCAGTTGGGTTGGGGGTGTTGGGAGCGGCCAACGGAATTGGTTCCTTCTTTGGAATTCTGATGGTAAATCGAATTCGTAATCGTCTCCCGAGGAGTTGGATTTTTGCAGGAGGCTCTTGCTATTTTGCATTCTTTTTGATCGCCTTTGCTCTCTCTAACAACTTTGCCCTTTCACTTACCTTGCTAATAGCGGGTGGTCTTGGACGCGTCTGCTTTAGCATCATGCAATCATCCATCATGCTACTCTCTACCAGCGATGAAATGCGCAGCCGCGCAATGGGATCGTTAACGCTCTTTATCGGGGCAGGGCCGTTTGGACGCCTTCAGATCGGCGCATTGGCCGGAGCCTTTGGCGCACCTGCGGCCCTGGTTATGCATGGATTATTGGCTGCGCTGGGCGTTGCGTTGGTGGTCATTGCGCTACCCGAATTTCGACAGCAGAATAATGACTCAACTTCCTAGGAGTCGTTGACATTTGACAGCTCTCCTCAGAGAAATCAATGCCTAGAGTGACCAACGCTCTGAGAGCGCACTCTAAATGTCAACAGAACCTAGCGAGATACCCAACCGCTCGGCACAATCCTGAAGCTGCTCATAAATTGCATTGGGAAGTTCGATCCCTTCGCTCAAGCGCTGCGTTCGGAGCATGTGCTCAAAGTCGCCGGGGGCAAGCACTTGCTCAAATCCGGCGGCGGGTGGTGTTGCTTTCATTCCATCTAAGAATGCGCGCACATTGCGTTGGTATTGGGCCAATGGCATAAAGGCATCGATATTGATCACCTGCATAAATGTGCCCCCCATCCCGCTATTCGTTGAATCAAAATTTGCACACAGGCCACCTAAAAGGCAGATGAGAAGCGAAAGTCCATACCCTTTGTGACCACCAAACGGCAGCAGATGTCCGCCATCGTAAAAGTCAGCCGTTTTGATGCTAGGGCTTCCCTCTTTGTCGACAATATATCCTTCTGGCAGATCTTGGTTTTTGCTGCGCGCCACTTGCAGCTTTCCTTCGGCAACTATGCTGGTGGCAATATCCAGGACAAATGGACTTTCGTCACCTGTGGGAACACCAGCCGCCATGGGATTCGTCCCCAACCGTCCTTCTTTACCACCGAAAGGCACTGTACCGCCTCGATCGCTTCTCCCTGTGCCATAGGTGATCAACCCAATACATCCAGCTTCTGCGGCCTGTTCTGCATATTGGCCAAGTCGACCAATGTGGCCAATGTTGATAAAGCTTACCCCGCAGACATTCGACTCTTTGGCCTTCTGGATTGCCCACTCCATGCCTTTCTGCGCCGTATAGTGACCAAAACCATGCTGTCCGTCGATCTTGAGAGTTGTATTGGTTTCTTGCAGGATTTCCGGTTCTGCTGCGGGTTGAATCGTGCCGTTGGCGACGCGGTCCAAATAATGTGGGATCCGTAGGACTCCATGAGAGTCATGCCCCGTGAGGTTGGCGCCGACCAGAACATCCGCAACAATATCAGCAATATGCTGGGGAGTGCCAGAGCTGACAAGAAAACGCTGCGTTATTGTTTGCAGTTCGGTTGCCTTGATCGTATGAGTTGCGTTCATGGTTTCTCCTTCATAATGGCATTGTCTATGCATTCATGATGCTGAACAAACAGGCTGTTTGTTCTACAATTTGACTTACAATTGCTGTCGAACCAAAATCGGCGATTGTTGTCGCAATAATGACTCAACCTCAATTCCCATCCCTTCATAGAGCTGCCAAGGTACCCCCACATCGGCTACATAAAGATCTCCACAAGCACGTTGTCCAGCTTCGGTCAGTAGCCCAGCTTTTGGGGGGCCAATGCTTAATGTTGCAGTTGCACGGATATGCTCGTCGTCTGATTGACCGGTGTCGGCGTCTATCCCGGAAGGGAGGTCGAGGCTCAGAATTGGAGCCATGCTGCTATTCGCAAGCTGGATCAATCTACGTTCCGGGATCTGAGTATTCCCACAGGTTGTGTCAACCGTATCGCAATCTAGAATGACATCAATCACTAAATCCGCAGGGGGAAGCTCCCAGCCTTCCTCTGCCCACGAGAGTGAGACATCCATAGCCTGCAAGGACATCAACTGTTGAGCGGTGGCAGCATACATCGACATAGGATTCTGCGTTTCGGTCAGCTTCTGCTCCTCTCGACCAGCACCAATAATCTGTAGCCATCCTCTGCGGTTTAATAGGTGACGTGCGGTCACGAGACCAGCACCACCCGTGAATCCCTTGCCGATGAGAATGACAATGGACCGATCCTCAATCTCGTTCTCCAGTAAATGATTTGCAACGAGTGCAAGATGGTATCCGCTCATTTCCATCAATTGTAAGGTCGATATTCCATATTGATCTGTCAACAGCTTGTCAATCTGACGGGATTGGGAAAGGGTTACGGTAGGTATACGATTGGGCTTGTCAATCATGCTTGCTCCAGTCACGTTTTAAGATGGAAAAGCAGCGCATATCATGAAATGCCTCCTTGAAAAAATCATGCTCACGCAATACACCTTCTTCAACAAAGCCTAATTTGCGCAACAGACCAGCCGAGGCATTGTTCTCCACCATGACAAGCGCTTCAATTCGATTGAGCGCGAGTTGATGAAATCCGAAATCAATGATCGCTGGCAGTGCCTCCGACATGATCCCCTGACGCCAACAATCGCTACGCAGTTCGTATCCGATCTCGCCACGAAACGTCCGTAGCCAAACATAGCCACAGGTTCCAATGACGACGTCGTCTTGCTTGCGCGCAATCCCCCATCGTATCCCCTTTTCTAACTGAAAATTCGGGCTGGTTCAGAAATAGGTTGACAAAGAAGAGAGTACGTTAACAAGAGAATAGGTTAGAGAAAGAGGCTCCTGTTCAGGCAAAATAAGGGTGTTCAGACCAAAATAGCCAAAAAGGAGCCTCTAAATGTCAGAGTATCGAACAGACCCCCTATCATTGTCAACCCGAATCGATCTTGCGTTGGAAATGCTCAACCCGAATCGAGAGTGGGGGAGAGTGAGCGAACTGTCAACGGCGTACAATGTGTCTCGAACGTGGCTCTATAAGTTGAGAGAGAGCGGTGAAGCGGCGCTGAAAGCGATCTTGTCGCCAGTGAGTCCAGGACCGCAGCCGAAAAGCCATGTGATCGAAGTGGATGAGACGTTCATCCGACGAACCATAACGGTGTTGCCGATGCTGCGAGGAAGCGTACGAGATATCCAAAGGGGGTTGGGGTTGCTGCTAGGTGTGGAGCGGTCGGTGGGATTCATCCAAGGGACGCTGGCGGAAGTTGGAGAACTGGCATCGGCGTACAATGAGAGCATGGTGCCGACGCTGCCGGTGTTGGGGGAAGCGGATGAAATTTTCTGTGGCGACCAACCGTGCCTGACGGTGGTGGACGGAGCATCGTTTGCGCTGTTGAATATCTCAGCAGCCGATGCCCGAGATGAAACAACATGGGGGGTTGAAGTTTCTCGAATTGCTCGAGCGAGGCATCACCTTTGATGACTTGGTGACCGATGGGGCTTTGGGCATTCAGGCAGGAGCCAAGGCAGCGGGGATGAATGCGCCACACTCCTATGACCTCTTTCACCAAATGCAGAATGGCACCAAAATCACCCAACGTCTGGAGAGAAATGGACCAGGCCATGACCGACCGTGACGTAGGCAAGAGTTGGACGAGCAGACTGCTCCTGCACGTCGCCCTGGGCGACCACGCAAATGCACAGTGACTCTCGAGGTTGCCGACCAAACGGTGCTGACAGCAGTTGACTTGCACGAGAACTGGACATGGCTTCTCCGAACGGTCCGTCAGGCACTGGAGCCGATTTCACCGACCGGGCAGCTTGTCAACACAGATGCCGCGCAACAAACCATTCTGGCTGCCACCCAACTTATGATGGAGATGAACCGCGATGAAATTGCACACTTTGCCACCCAACTGCAGCAGAATCTACCTACATTGCTGGCTCCCCTCCGCCAGAACCTCTCACCTGAGTACGAAGCCTTCATCACACACCTCTGGACTTATCGCCATGACCATCAACTTCCCATTGAACAGCTTTTCCCTCCCTCATTGCAGCCTATGGCTCTTGCCTTCTGGCATGCACTGGATCGCTTCCATCGGGCTTCTTCTCTAGCTGAATCCTTTCATGCTTGGCTCAGGCCCTTTCTTGCAATCCATCGCTCTTTGCCCGATTGGTTGGCCGCTCTTTTACAGCTCTTTTGGAATCATCGCACCTTCTCACGTGGCAAACGCTCCGGTCACTCACCCTTAGAACTGGCTACCGATTCCTATGTCCCTTCTTTGGCTGACGCCCTTGATGCCATTCTTCAGCCTCAACAGCAACTGGCTCTTTAACCTATTCTCTTTTTAACGTGCCCATTTCAATTTTGTAAACCTAACTCATCCCTTGTTCTGAACCTGCCCTAGATACCAATCAGAAAAAGTAGCGTTGGGAAGCCAAAGATGATCCAGACGTTGGCCGCGGCAATCGCCGGTAACGCAAGGGCTGGATCACCCAACCAGTTGGGGGGATTCTCCACACCCCAATTACGCAACACGCTATTGATGAAGCCAAACTTCATCCCATACATTTCGCGAAACATCAGAAAGCTGACGGCGATGGGCAAAATCGATGGTAAATAGACGACCCAACGGTAGAAGCCAGCTCCAATTCGCACGCGGCTGATCAAGACAGCAGTCAACAGCGCAATCACGATGGTAATCGGCACAACGAATATTGTATACTTGATGGCCACCCCAATTGCATCGATCACCTTGTCATCATCTACCATCTGGACAAAATTCTCAACACCATTAAATTCCCAACGTGTATCTGGATAGATAAAGCGGTAGTCAGTAAAGGCCATTAAAAACCCACGGATAATGGGCCAGATATTGAAGACCAAATAAAGGAGCATGGCGGGCGCAATAAAGAGATAACCCAACGCGTTGTTACGCGTTCGTTCTTGGGGCTGTTGACGCCAATTACGCCACAAGTAGCCGAGATCCCGACGACCGGTTAAGTTGTCAGATGTTTCCACAGTCATTGGATGGAGACCTTTCTGAAGCTGGGAATCTAGGGAATTTGGACATAGCAAACAAGACAAGATGACATTAGTACTACTGCACTGTAGCCGATGTTTTGATAGATGATAGACGGATAACTCGTAGGTCACTTCAGAGAAGTGACAAGTACCAAGTACCCCGAATCTTCACCTGGAGAGATGGGGCACTTGTCGCTTGTCCCGTCTCCGGCGGGACCTACGGTAAACCGTCATCAATTCGATGACATTGTACTACCTTATCACCCTGCCACCTTGTCATCTTGTCATCTCTTCATCAACTCTCCCGCATATTGGCAATTTCTTCTTGCAATTCAGCTAGAGCGCTTTCCATGGCTTCTGCTGCGCTCAGGTTGTTGTTTGCATCGACTGCTTTTTCGACCCAAGGACCAACAACGCTATTCTGGGCACCCCAGAACAAATTGGTGGGGAACGGCACGGAATCGCGAACAAGCTCAATGCCAGCTTGCTGCCATGCCTGGTCAGGATTGTTGGCGATGAAGTCATCGTATGTGTATTGATAGGCAGGCTTGGCCGCTACCGTGGCAATCTGCTCACCGCTCGCCTTATTGGTGGGACCAAACCACCAGAGCAAGAAGTCCATCATTCCTTGAGGGTTCTGCGCACCGTTGAGGACCACGGATCCATTGAGCCAGAAGGGGGCACCGGCCTTGAAGTCATCCTTGGATTTGCGGATGTTCAGACCTGTTGTTGCTTTATCAAGACCAAAGGTCTGCTGGGCCATTGTGCCGTGAACGTCGAATGACGACATGATGGCTGTTCCACCCTTGAGCCAGTTGCCAAAGCTCTCGCCCCAAATCCCTGGCATCAACCCATCAGCAACCATTCCTTGTAGCCAGGTCAACGCCTCGAGCGAAGCTTCGCCTGTCCAGTCGATCAATCCTTCATCCGTAATCAGATTGTCGGTTGCGCCCCAAATCATGCCAATCAGACCACAAAGCGGGTTACAGGCTGTGTCATAGGGCGTTAAATCAGAGCCACTTTCGGCGATGGCTTCAGCCGTAACGCGAACCTCGTCCCAGGTTTCCGGTGGCTCCGCACCAACTGCCTCCAACGGTTCCCAGAACCAGCCAAGCGCAACGCTCCCCACATTGCCAGGAATTGTATACTGTTTACCATCATGCTTGCTCGATTCGAGCACAGAGGGAATGATGGCTGGCACAACTTTGTCGGCATCGGGCACAGTAGAGACGGCGATCAGATCGTCCAGGGGCTGGACCAGCTCGCGGTTGACCCAATTTTGGATGGCCCAAGGCCCTTCGATGACAGCAAAGCCATCCCAGATTAGGTCGCCAGCAGCCATCGCCGCCTGAATTTTGGTATCTGCAGCGCCAGCTGGTTCATCGAGCGTAATTTGCTGTTCGAACTCTGCGTTCCATGCTTCCGCCGCGGCTTCGGCAGCATAAGCGTTTAAAATGTCGGGGCGGACTAGAAAGCTAATGCCTTGGGCTTCTGCCGATGTGGAAGCACCCGTTCCGCCCGGTGCTGGTGCGGCACAAGCGCTCAATGCAATGGCCGCGGTTACGCTTCCGGTGAGGGTCAGGAATTGCCGTCGGCTTAGGGGTGATCTGTTCATGTTTGGTTTTCTCCTTGTTCAAGTGAAATAGTTGGATGAGTAAAGTCTGGAAAGTCTTTGGAAATCAATGTACTCAGATCTGACAGTTAGGATAGTCTTCTATCACTTCGCCAGTGGCGATGGCCTCTCGTATATTTTGAACTGAAATATATCGTAGAAGCATTCTGTCAGCTACGTGGCGAGAGAACTCAAAATCATCATTCTGAACCTTGCTTCGTATCTCGTCGATAATACTCATGTCGATAGTCTGCCATACATAATTACAAGTCACAAGTCAGGATGACAGAGAGATATAATCATTCACTACGCCTTCAATCCACCCGCAGTTAACCCACGCACATAATGACGCATCCCAACCGAAAAGAGGATAATGAGCGGTATCGTTGCCACAATATAACCCGCCATCTGTGGACCAAGGTCGGTCACACCAATCTCAGAGGTAAACTGGGTCAAGGCTACCGAAACGACCTGCTGTTTGGGACTGGAGATGACAACGAGCGGCCACATAAACTGATTGTAGGTTGCAACCAGCCGCACAACAGCAACCGTGACCAATATCGGCATGGAGAGAGGCACAGCGATGCGCCAAAAGCTCTGTAGTTCTGACGCTCCATCTATGCGTGCAGCGTCAAAGAATTCCTCTGGCAACGTGGCAAAGACTTGTCCACCCGATGTCCAAGGCAAAATCAGCGCCCAATAGGTATTTTCAATGCCAAAGTTCAGAATCAACATATATGCTGGCACCAACATGAGAATCGGTGGGATCATCAACAATGCCAGCACACAAGTGTAAATGATTTCTTTGCCAGGGAAACGATGGCGTGCAAAGACATAGCCCGAGAGGCTGGCAAAGAGCAGCGTACCCAGAGTTGACGTGCCTGAAGTCAGGATAGAGTTGAGAATCGGACGCCAGATCACGAGCAAGCTGAAGTAAAAATTCTCCCATCGATAGGGCCGCGGCAACGACCAAAAGCGATCATAAATTTGCCCATTGTCTTTGAGCGAAAGAATCGCTAAATATAGAATCGGAATAAAGGTCAGAATGAGTAACAGACCCAATATTAGATAGATAAAGATCTGTGGTCGACCGATTGTTGTGCGGTTCGCCGTTGCTCGTTGTGCGGTCGTCGTTCCTGCAATGGTTGTAAACAAACTCATTCAATCACTCACGCTTCAAACTCTGTCGAAGATTTCACAAAGCGCATGTTGATAATTGTGCCGGCCAGAATGATCACAAAAAGAATCATACCAATCGCCGAAGCCACACCAAATCGATCCATGCGCGTTGCCTTGTAATAGAGTTCCAATGCCGGTGTATAGGTCGCTGCGCCAGGTCCTCCGCCCGTGGTCAAGAAGACAAGCTCGAACGTCTGCACGGCATTGATAAAGTTGAGAATCAAGAGCAGTTTGATCTGGCCCATTAGGAGCGGCAAGTCAATGCTCCAAAAGCGGCGCCAAACAGTCGCTCCATCGACTTTGCTGGAGTCAATGATCTCATCCGAGATGGAGATCAGGCCACCATAGAAAATCAGCAAAGCAAATGGTTGGACCCATGGGAATCCAATAAAAATGATCGCACTTAAGGCAACGCTGGCATCGCCATACCAAACCCGTGTCCATTGATCCAGTCCGAGTGCGTCCAAACTCTGATTGAGCAATCCTATTTCGGGATCATAGATGTTGTTCCAGAGCAGAATTTCGACAACTAAGGGCAACACAATGGGGATGACAAAGAGCGTACGCTCCCAATATTGTGTAAATCGATTGCGCTGCTTAAAGATCAGTTCCGCCACCAAAAGCGGCATGGTCATTGTCTTAACAATCGCAACCACGATCAGAATGGCCGCATTCCGAAAACCAGCCAAAAAGAAACGATCATCCAAAAGAAGGCGGAAATTCTCCAGCCCCACCCATTCGGTCTTGATGCCTGGGCTCCAACGCGTAAAAGCATGATAGAGACCAGAGAGTGCTGGATAGTAGTTAAAGGTGAGCAGGAGGAGAATTGTTGGCAATATAAGCAGGTACGAATAGCGCGCTTTCCACACCTGCTGCATCAAATCACGAGGACCAGCCGTCCGCGTCTCCCAGAATTGATATCCCACCGCTGTATTGCGCACTGCCCAAGTTCCAACGATGGCCAGAAAGAATAGGCTTGCAAGAGAGCCGCCGAGAATCCATCGTTGACGCGAAGCGGTCGCAGCGCTGCCTAATTTTGCCGCAGCGACATCGTAGACTGCCCCTGTACCCTCAACTGTCCCCAAAGTAACGAAGGATCCATCAGACGACAAGGCCACGCTGAGTATCTCATGATCTTGGGTAAATGTTTGTACGAGTTGCCCCTCATCATCCAACAGATATGCGCTTCCATCCTCGGAGCCGATCAGGATGCTCTTCCCCTTGGATGTCATCGCGACACTATTGATCGACTCATCCACATCAAAATGCCACAATTGATCACCATTGCCGCCGTGGAGGAGAGTGGCACGACCATCACTGGTGCCAACCAGAATCCGTGCGCCATTGGCGGTCACGGCCAACGAGCGCACATCGTAATCCAGAAATGACTGGAGCAGTCGTTTACCCGCACGGCTATAGATCGAGACAGAGCCATCATCTGCACCAACCACCACGCGCGCCTTCTCCCCCGAACCATAAACAGCCACGGCACGTACACCAATGCCAATCTCTTCTTGCCAAAGCAAGTTGCCCGCCTCATCGAGCGTATAGACCGAGAGGTCATCTGATGTGGCCGCAATTAGCGTGCCATCATTGGCAACCGCGGCATTGTTCATGGGACGCTTGGCTTTGAACTGCCATCGAGGTATGCCGTTTTGATCAAGCAGATAGACAAAGCGATCTTCTGAGGCAACGGCAATCCAGGCGCCATCATCCGTCATGTCCACACCGAGAATACTATTTTCGGCCGCAAAATCCCAGACCAGTGAACCATCTGCATCAAGAACACGCAATACGTTGTCGCGTGCGCCAAACGCTGTGCGCGAACCATCGGCCGACATGGCAGCGGCATCCACGCGCTGCTCGATGCTCAGATCCCAGAGAAGACCATCCTGTTGGGCATAGAGTGGCTGGATCAGAAGGAGCAGCAGCGCGAGCGGCAAGAAAGCGCTTAAGATACACTTCCCAATGTAACTTTGGTGTATCCGTTTGTCTATGCGCTCAACAAATGCTTTAATGATCATTATCTACAAAATGAACCATCTGTCATAACAAACCAGACGAATTTTCAATAGTGATACTGAGCAGCGCCATAAAATAACACTTTTTAGTCGAGAAAGAAGGGGTGGTTCAGAATTAGGTTTACACTTTTGATACATAGATAAAAATCTATATGAGGTCATTTTCTGCCTGAGCATGGCTCAAAGTAGAAAATATAAACATCTTTTCTCTTTGCAAAAATGTAAACCTAATTGTCCGCCTAAAATGAACCACCCCAGAAAGAATGTTATAATGTGCTGCTGCGGAGTAGAATTGTCGATTTGCTGAATTGTTAATGAGGGTTCAAGAACCCTCATTCATTCCAAGATTCTAAAAGGACCAAGCCTGTTATTCTGAGTGAGTGAAACCGGCAGGCCGATACGAGTTGGGTCAGAAAGTGGTCAAGTCGGTCTTGCGTCCGTGCAGTCCACACGCCTGAACAAGTAGGTGACAGGCACTTCACGTTTCAACGGGCGGTCGGGCTAAATTTCCGACTCGCTTTGTGCGAAAGTGACTGTCACCTTGGGGTTCGTCGCAGGCCTGTTTCTTAGCAGCCAATGCTTGCGTAGATACTTACTTCGGCGCACTGAACGATGCGAATCCTGCATTTTTGTTCGAGCGAATCACTCTTCGAACCACATGGTTCAGAATGACAGGCACCACCCTAAATCATTCGTGATTAGTAAGGACCAGCCGCTACCCAGCCAGGAGGCCGCTTCTCGGGGTTATCGAGATCCTCATGGGTCAGGTTCAGGAATTCGAGCATGCCATCGAAATTATCCTCGAGCAATTTCTGATAATCCTCAGCAAATTCATCCGCCGTACGCTGTCCTTCAAAGAATTCTTGAACCATAATGGACCATTCGCGCTTGGTCTCTTCATACTTGAAAAAGCCACGCGCAACAGCATCACCAGGGGCGCCTGGCTTTTCGTAGTTGCCGACAAAAACGCTGTTGGCGAAGACTTCCTGCCAAGGATCGGGTAATTCGACTCCATTGATGAGTGGTGGACCGGCAATGCCACCCTGTAGATTTTCTACATCAAGTTTGTTCTCCAAGAAGATGCGCATTCCCTGGGGACTAGTCCAGAACATTACAAAGTCAGCCTCCAAATCGTTTTGTGTGCGATCTTTTTTGGGCAGAGCGAGATACCCTTGGGTCAACTCGTTGGCGCGGGCCGTTCCGTGAACACAGTCTCCCTCAATGGAAGGAAATGCAAAACGTCCATAGTCAAAGACGGTTGCCGCCGCAGCGTCCTCTTCGTTCACCTCACCTGTGCCACCGTATTCACCTTCTGCCAGCGATGCAATGTCTTTGGGGAAGCTGGTGAAGAATCCACCATGCACCATGCGCATCGCCGCCTTTTGGGTGAGGAAAAGAGGATACGCATCGGTCATTCCGGTCCAACCTTCAGGCACAAAACCATTTTCGGTCTTGAAGACACGCCCAATCTGCTCCATCATCTCAACCGTACATTCATTGTCAAAGCCAATCCCGCCATCGCGGAGCTGCTGCAAATGACGCGCGATGTTGACCGATATGCGGTCTGGATCATCATTCCTGACGTCTGCCGGATCATATTCCCAAACATCATCGATTCCCTCGCGGAAACACCAGTCACCCTCTTGACAACGAATCAAAGTTAGGTCGTCACGGTGGTATTGATCCATCGCAGAGCGCATCAGCCAAGGCATACGCCCTCCACCCCAGATCTGCTCTGTGGTGCCTTCCATGGCGATTGGCACATAGCCAATATCTCGAACCTTCTCAGACCACTCCACAAGCTGATCCCAGGTGGGTTGGGCTGGTACATCTGTGATTCCGGCCTCTTCGAAAATACTCTTGTTGTAGATCCAGAAGGTCTGGACCGACATATAGGGCATTGTAAACATTTCGCCCGTATTGGGATCCCGGACTAGATTCAGTCCCCATTCCTGAAAGCTATCTTCCCACTTCTGCCCCGTATAGGGATTCTCTTTGTTCAAATAAGGTCCCCAATTGAGCAAGCGGCCTTCTTGAGCAAATTCACGTAGATGGGGCGACTCGATCAGTGAAACGCGAGGCACATCCGAGGCGAACTGCGTACGAATCCATTGCAGATAGGCATCTGGACCAGAACCAGGCGCTTTCAATTCGATCAGCACAGAGACATTCGGATGCAGTTCCATATATGCATCGGCCAGCGCTTGATAGGTCTGTACATCATTTGAAGCAATACTGACAACGATTTCGCCCGAGAGTTCAGAAGTCTCCTCTTCCGTCTCTTCAATTTCGACGACCTCCTCATCTTCGGCTTCGCCTTCAGCACTTGCATCGTCTCCTTCAACGTCTGGTGCAGTCGCTTCTGACGCCGTTTCGGGTTCCGGTGCGGCTGCATTATCACCCGCCGCCGACTCTCCCTCGCTACCACAAGCCGCAAGCAAAAGCAGCAGGACGACGAGTAGCCCCATCAAATGACTAAACCGGATTTTGGGTTGTATAAAATTGTTCCTCCGTAGATTTGTGCGTTACTTTTAGGCAATTGTTTCGTCAAACATTAAATGGCTATTTGATGAAACGAACAGACCCAGTAGATCCAAATTTCAGGTTTTGAGAGAGAATTCTGGCTAAACAGTTGACATAAATACAAATTTGCCGGTCGATATCTAGTTTTTGCGTTAGATTTGGGCGATTTTCAGATATGAAATAGGTTGTTTTCTGTAACCGAAATCTGAATAAATGACTCCAAAATCCCTGCAATCTCGACTGAAAATCGCCAAAATCGCCAAATTTGGATCTACTGAGACCCGCGGATTTTGCCATTAGGCCCTTCACGGATCAACATCGACAACTTTTAGTCGATATGCCAATGATGGTTGAGCGCTGCCGTCGGCCCAAACAGGGGCCTACGGCCTGCACAATTGCAGGTCCAAACAAATAGGCCCTTAGGAATGAGCATTAAATAAATTGAACATGTCATTCTCGAGTGAAACGAAGAATCTGTTCAATCTATTTAATTCCGATTCCTTAACGGATCAAGATAAACAATGAATTGTCAATGTTGCGTCGAATCAGTCCCGCCAGTGCTACGCTACAAGCGCCTCAATTGTCAATGGTACGAATAAGATGCCAAGACCCTTCATCCACAATATTCAACCTTCAATAATCAATTGACAATTCGATAGGCTCTGAACGGATCTAGATAAACAATTATGTGTCGATATGAACATAATCTTGAGTGCCACGACAAATGCTTGTTTGGGCCGTCAGTCTGCATAATTGGAGATCCAAACAAACAAGAATTTAGGATCATGGGGAGAGCGAAAGGCTGAGCTGTTTCTTCAGCATTATACTCCGCAGCAGCACATAAGTACATTTTGCAGAAGTAAAAAATGTTGTTTGTGGCGCTGTTCAGTATAATCAGTAGACCGCAATGGTGTCATTCCATTCACGTTGTGGGTGCATCATACCAGCGAAGCCGAAGGAATCTAACGATTGTGATCGACTGATAATTGACCCATATCGTAATCGAATTGTAAGACTTAAAATTTGTCTACGAGCTTACAATAAAGAGCCGCGGTGAGTTTAAGATAGGAATTCAAAAAGCGGTCAAGGTAGCTCGATCAGACCTTAATAGATCTTTCGTTTTTGCTTGTACCGATGATGGTATCCCAAATTGTGTAAATCTGCGTATACTCTGACGGACCAAATAGCTTTTACTCAATTTGTGGTATAGTACCGTACCGATATTGTGTCGGGAAGGAAGTAAATCAGG
>JAHBNG010000090.1 GCA_019217005.1 Chloroflexi bacterium TSY | reverse complement strand
TCACCTCATCTCTTTTCTTTTACCAGAAAGTAAAGAACCTATCTATCCAGCTAAAATGAACCACCCCAGATTATCCCTTCTTTTCTTTCTTGTACAAGTACGCGATTGCCCTATGTAGACCTACTGAAGGACTTGACATCTTGGACTGGTAATGATGCTGCCTTTGGTGAACTGATTAATGAGAACACCCAAGGCAACCCCTTATTCATTGTTGAAACGATTTCCAATTTGGTCGCGGAAGGTCATCTACCGAGTACAGATGAGGAGTGGGAAGATGCTTTTCGCAAGCAGATGGACGTAATACCCTCCCAGATACAGACAATTATCAACAGCAGACTTAACAAACTAGATAAACCTAGTCGCGAGCTCTTAACTGCGGCCGCAGTGACGCGTGGTGAATTTGGAAAAGATTTACTTATAGAGCTGAGCGATCTAAGCGAGAAGGAGACTTGGGCCTGCTTAGAAAATTTGCTTGCTTGTGGCCTACTGATCGATACTAGACACGGTCTTTTCACTTTCAGCCATGACAAAATTCGGGAAGTGACATATAAGGGTTTGAGCCAACCCCGTCGCACGTCACTGCACCGTTGCGTTGCTGAAGCAATCAAGAAGCACTATCCAAATGAAATGCCAACAATGGCTGCACACTTGGCATATCATTATGAACAGGCTGGTGATGAAGTAGAAGCGCTCCATTATTACCTGCAATCAGCACGATTGTCCGAGGAAAAGTTTGCCGCGGAAACAGCGATTGGCTACTATCAGCGTGCACTGTCTCAACTTGTGCTCATGCCCAGCAGTCGTGAACGTGACCGCCAAGAACTGACGCTACAGATTACTCTTGGCAAGGTACTCATGACCGTACATGGATATGGAGCAGCAGCGGTAGAAGATGCCTATGTAAGAGCACAAACTTTGTGTGACAAACTAGGAGTAATCTCAGAGCTATCACAAGTACTCGCAGGTCTCAGAACTTGCTATATGATGAGGGGCAATTTAGAAGCAGCACGGAATTTAGGGGAGCAATGTCTCGAGATTGCGCAGCGCGTCCACGATTTGCCGCTTTTGCTCGCTGCACATGAGGGACTTGGGGTGACATTCACGCATCAGGGCGAGTTCCTATCCAGCATGGTACATCTGGAACAGGGTCTTGCTCTCTACAATCCCGAGAAGCGTCATATCTATCATGCTCTACCGGATCCTGGAGTCGATTGCCTCTCTTATGCGGCGTTAATCTTCTGGATCCTCGGTTACCCAGACAAAGCGCTTAGGAGGAGTCAACGAGCAGTAGCGCTCGCCTATAAGCTAGCTCATCCCCACAGTATCGCAGTCGCTCACTTTTTTGCCGCTGTATTCCATCATTTTCGACGGAAAGTAGCAGATGTACAGGAACATGCTGAATTAGCCATTAAGGTGTCTATTGAGCATGAGTTCAAACAGTGGATCGAACACGCGAATGTGATGCGGGGCTGGGCTCTAACTCAGTTGGACCAATGCGAAGA
This sequence comes from Chloroflexi bacterium TSY, assembly GCA_019217005.1. Next base: position 58,570 of record JAHBNG010000090.1, on the reverse strand, counting down.
AGCAGTGGACTCAATACAGCAGGCTCTTAAAGCATTGACAACTGTGTGGGGCAATTTGGCGCGGCCACATTATCTTTGCCTACTTGCAAGAGCCTATGAAAAGATCGGCAGACTCGAAGATGCTCTTTGTGTAGTGAATGCTGCGGAACAATCAGCCCAAGAAAGCAGTGAATTTTGGTCGCAGTCTGAAATGTTCCGGCTCAAGGCGGAACTGCTTCACAAAAACGGCGCTGCCGAGATCGAGATTGAGGGGTGTCTACTCCACGCAATTGAAATTGCGCGCCGGCAACAGGCGAGATCATTCGAGCTGAGAGCAATCATGGACTTGAGCAAGCTGTCGGATACGCAAGTGAAACGCGAAATTGCGCGTGCAGAGCTGAACGACATCTACAGTTGGTTCACAGAAGGAATTGACACACCAGATCTGTTGGAAGCGAAGGCCTTACTTGATCAATTGCCGTCAGAGTAGTCTCTACACAAAGGCTGATATTTCGGCATCAACGGCCAAATACTCATCCACAATGTGAACTGGAACAAACACAATCTTCCGTGGGTGCCAGTACGTATTCGACTCCCGTCGCTCCCGCAGGACCTATAGGAATCAAATATAGGATGACAAGAGTCTCAGTAGATCCAAATTTCAGGTTTTGAGAGAGAATTCTGGCTAAACAGTTGACATAAATACAAATTTGCCGGTCGATATCTAGTTTTTGCGTTAGATTTGGGCGATTTTCAGATATGAAATAGGTTGTTTTCTGTAACCGAAATCTGAATAAATGACTCCAAAATCCCTGCAATCTCGACTGAAAATCGCCAAAAACGCCAAATTTGGATCTACTGAGTCTCTAGAATTGTTGGAGGCTCTTTTTATTTTGTATAACGATTCCAAGAAATATGCCGTTAGTAGAGGCCTCAACACAACTGAATTCAATTCAATAATTGGCGATGATTGTGATAGAATGAATTCGAAATAGAGCGTTTGGTATCAACTTGAAAGTGAGGGTGTAGATGTGAACTGGCGAGAACATATAACGGTGAATCCCGACGTATGTCACGGGCGTGCCTGTATTAAAGGAACTCGTATTATGGTCTCTGTTGTGCTTGATAATCTAGCAGCAGGTTTGAGCTTTGATGAGTTGCTGTCCAGCTACCCTTCATTGACGATGGATGGCATTCAAGCAGCTATTGGATATGCAGCAGAACTAACCCGGGAGCAAGTTTTACCATTGCCAGCGTAGGTTCTTTTTTTGCCACGTACTATGTACTCTGTGCTGTTCCAACTGCACTATGTTGCTGAAACATGTTTCTGAATTACATAGATAACCATGAATCCAACGCTAGCTGAGAACAGGGAAGATCGGTCCAAACACAATAATGATATTGCTGAAGATGAAGGCTTGTTACGCGCCTGCCGTCAGGGCAATGAGCAAGCCTGGGATCGTTTACTAGATAAATATGAACGGCTCGTCTTTTCTATCGCGCGCAATAGCGGTCTCTCTTTTGATGATGCGGCTGATATTACACAGCAGACCTTCACGATATTACTCCAAAGTTTGGACCAGATGACCGATGAAGGTAGCTTATCTGGTTGGTTGAGTACCGTTGCGCGTCGTCATAGCAAACACCTCCTAGTACGGCAGTTGCGCCGCCAAAGCAGACTAACCGATCCCGAGATTGCTGTTGGACTATTGCCGCGGATAGCCAAGGAAAAAAGTATAGAGCATTGGGAGCTTGCCCAATGGCTTCAGACTGGTTTATCAAGACTTAGCGAACGCTGTCGTCAATTGCTTACTGCGCTTTATCTAGATGAAAAGGAACCTTCTTATGCTGAAATTGCCAACCGTATGGAGATGCCCGAAGGCAGTATCGGCCCCACTCGCGCCCGTTGTCTCAAGCGTTTACGCGATCTGCTCGGGTCTTCGTAAAGTTCAATCAACTATCAATATTCGACTTTTCTACAATTGATGTATTTTCCCCCTACGTTAAAGACAGTATTAATATAATCCAAGTTGCTTCTCCTGTGAGGTTAGACTTATGCGTTCAAAATTCGCCACCAGTGGGAAAGCTCATAGATCGCAACTTGCGTCAATATTGGAAATCCATTCTCTGAATTTGTCATACAAGTCATTAAAGTGAAGGTTGGCGTGCTTTTTGTGGTCTTGACAAATGGGTCAACTGTAAGGGTTGAATCAAAGAGTTAGCATTCCGAAGAAGCTTACAAACCTTTCTTTCAGATACTTACTGGATTCATCTCTTCCAGAATGGATACATACGCAAAGGTGTGCATGAAATGACCGACAACGTCAGACCCACGTTTGAAGAACTGCTCGATTGGATCGATGGACGTCTCTCTCCACAAGAGATTGCAAAGGTAGAAACAAAGGTGGCCTCTCTTCTTTCAGGCAATGAGGAGGCTATCCAGGCTGAGGTTCTTTGGCTTCAAGCGTTTGTGCGCTTGCGCGGCGAACTGAATCATGAGGTGCCGCCCACTCGCGTGCGCAGCAATTTACGAAATCAATTTGCTCAATATGCCCAACATCGCTCTATATCTCAATCGACTCGTAATGCACAACCTAGCGTACTACGCCAACTGATCGCTTCCTTGACCTTCGATAGCGGTGCAACGGTGGCCTCCGCCGGTGCACGTACTGCACAAACAGCCGATACCCGACTACTCACCTTTCGCGCAGAAGTTGCCGATATTGTGATCAATGTTCATAGACCTCATGATCAGCAGAAAGTCGGCATTAATGGTCAGCTTCTACCGCTAGAAACGTTCCCTCTCGAACACGTACGTATAGAACTGATGCTAGATGAGGAGGTCATCACGAGTACTACCGCGAATTCTCTGGGCGAATTTGCCTTTGAGTCTGTTGCACAGCACGACTATCAAATGAAATTCGTAGGGGATACATTTCAAATCATACTTGAAATATCAGACATATACTGAGCACGGCCACAGATTTAAAATTAATTTGTCGTCTCTACTCGACTAAAACGGCTCAAATTGATTTTAAATTTATAAGCTCGTGCGGTATATAAACGAATCGATTCATCCATATTTATTTATTTGCTTGAATTTTACGACTCCTAATCTAAGTTGCTCTCTATCTCGAGGTGAGAGCTCAATTTTACGAATCTGCACTGAAGGTAGAGATAGGAGGTAGCAACTTGAGTTACCAAAGTAAACGTACTCTATGACAGATTCCTTTATCAACGCTGTGTGGCTCGATGAACTGCTTGCCTTACAGACATTCGAGGAGCAAATAGATGTACTCCAAAAGGCCGAATTGCTAGATGAGCTCGGCATTGATAGTCTGCTCGATGAGACGGAAAAACTAGCACGGCGCAACCCTGGGCAGGCTAGACAGCTAGCCGTGTGCTGTCGACAAGCCGCAACACACATCCGTATCCCAACGCTTGTCCCTCGCGCACTCTATCTAGAGGCTCAAAGCCATGCCATCAATGGCGACTTTGCAACCGCAAATGAGTTAATCGTGCACGCCCGGGCGCTTTACACAGATTTGGGTATGGTGCTAGAGTCCATTCGCACCAACGCTGGCTTGATGCGCGTTCTGGGAGAACAAGGCCGTTTTCAAGACGCGCTTGATGTTGGGCAGTCCATGCTCAATCGCGCCGAGATCCTCCGCTCTGAGGAAGGGAAATACGACCCCCTAGAGATACAATTGATAATCGCCTTGGCCCATGCTCAACGCGGCATGTGTTTCATCTATAGCGGGCGCTATCAAGAGGCGCTTTCAGCCTTAGATAACGCTGAAAGACAGTATCGGGTACTCGACATGCCTGAACGGATCGCAATGGTCAGCAACAATCGAGGACTTGCGCTGCTCTATCTAGGTCGAGCAAGCGAAGCGTTACACGTTTTTCAGAGCCTGGCACACATTCAAGAGAATGCTGGATTGCACCTGCCACAGGCACATACCCAGAGCAACCTGGGCGAGGTGTATCTCCTCTTGGGCAATTATACAGCTTCTCTCATGGCCTATGAACGCTCCCAAACGCTCTTAAAAGGTCAAGATACCAAAGTAGATCAGCAGATCAATCTGAGGCAGATGGCCGATACCTATCTTGCGCTAAACCTCTACGATGAGGCACTCGCAGCATTTTGCGAAGTTGAAGCAATATTAGGTGCGGCTGGCATGGTCTATGAACAAGCTTGGGCGCTTTGGGGCATGGGCGCCACGCGGCAGATGATGGGGCAATTGGATGAAGCGCAGTCTGCATTGACAAAGGCGGCCGCGTTATTTGCCAAAGTGGGCAATGCACCGCTGCGTGCTGGTGTTATGACAGAAGAATCCGCTGTGATTGCACACCGGGGTCAACAGGAGGTGGCTGTCACTGTGGCGAACCATGCATTGGAACTGGCATCGCAAGGAGATTGGCCTGTACAACAATTTTTTGCCCATCTGCAGCTAGCTGATCTACAGGCGGATACCACAGCCCTGGTTGAAACTCACCTTCAAGCTGCCGCAACGATCTCTCAAAAGCTGAACCTACCCCATCTTCGCTATCGAGTAGAGCAACGTTTAGGTAGATTGAGGCTGACTCAAAATCAAAGAGCAGAAGCCGAAAGATTGCTCACAAACGCCGTGAAAGAGATAGAAGCGCTTCGCAATACATTGGCACGAGAGACCATGCGTACGTCCTTTTTGCGCGACAAAATTGCAGCATACGATGCGCTGCTATCCATCTATATCGCGCGCAATGATGAGGAAAATATACAACGAGCTTTTGATGTAACAGAGCGCGCCCGTGCCCGCACCCTGCTCGATCGTATCTCAGGTGCGCTGTCGATAGAATCAAGCAGCGAATTGCCCCGGGAAATTGGCGAAAGACTGCACCAACTGCAGGCCGATCTGAACGCCATTTACAATGATATGCTAGATGATGGCAGCGACCGTATGGCACGCGAATCAGGGACTCTACCCAGTGGGGACCGCAACCTACGCTTTTCGGAACTGCAGACGCGTGCCGTATACATCGAGCAGATAATTAAGCAGTTAACTATACAAGTACCGCTTCATGAACCTACATCTACCTCGTTTGCAACGCCATTGTCACTGGTAGAAATTCAAGCTCAATTGTCGCCTGATACCCAGATTTTGTCATATTACATTCTAGAAGATGAAATCATCGCCTTTGTTGTTGGGTGCAACAGTATCCATATGCGGCGTTGGATATCATCAACGGAAGCCATCGAGCAATTGCTGAATAAATTCAACACCCAGTTAGAGGTTTTTCGAGCAGGAGACGCGCTAGTGAACCGCCACATGGTACACCTAGAACGAACGACGCTACAGATCCTCAATGCGCTCTACTGTGAGCTGTTGGAGCCGCTGGTTTCCATGCAAGCGATTTCACTTCATCCATCAGTCCGCTCCGTGCCCAAGCTCATCATTGTACCTCATGGCCTGTTGCACCATGTTCCCTTTCATGCGCTCTACGATGGCCAGCAACATCTGCTAGCGCGTTATGTTCTCTCTTTCGCGCCCAGCGCAACAGTCTTGGCCATTTGTTTGCGTCGATCCCTACGCCAAACTGGACAAGCATTGATCATGGGTGTGGCTGAAGCTGATATACCAGCTGTCGAAGAAGAAGTCGCGATTGTTGCGCAGCAAGTAGGAGACGTGACCGTCTATCTCAACGAACAGGCCACGATGGACGTTTTCGCCTCACAGGCTGCATCATCTCGGCTGCTACATCTTGCCTGCCATGGACTATTTCGCGCTGACAATCCCCTCTTTTCGGCATTAAAGTTGGCTGATGGCTGGCTGGCTGACTGCGGCTGATGCAGCCCGCCATGACCTGAGCGGCGCACTGGTAACACTCAGTGCTTGTAAATCGGGGCGTAGTCATATACTCGGCGGCGATGAGTTGCTCGGCTTGGCTCGTGCCTTTCTGGGGGCAGGGGCAACAACGCTAGTCGTCAGCCAGTGGCTTGTCCAAGATGATGTGGGTGCCGTCCTCATGGCAGAATGGTATGAACGGATGGCTCAGGGGGAATCGCCTGCCATGGCACTGCGTGAAGCCCAGCTTTCACTCATGGAGATCTATCCTCATCCGTACTACTGGGCACCTTTTGTTGTATTTGGGAATGGTTTTGCTGCGCCTCAATTGAATCTGTCTGAAGTGAACCCTGCGAACGTGAGAGAAGATCGACGCATCGGACTACAATGAAATATCAATGGATTTACCTCAAATTAATATTAATCGCGGGCCTCTTGGTGGGATTATTTCCGTCTAGCGCGCATATTGGTTGGGCTGGAAAAACCTCAGGCAAATCTAAATCTACAGAAGTTGTCGTTAAGTTAAATCCGGCCAGGGCTACAAGCATCGATGTTATCAATCGTGAATACGGTACCAGCACGTTGGAAATCTTATTAGGAAGCCAAGGTATCTATCGATTGCAAACACCGTCCGGTAGTAATGCCATAACCATTGCCGACCAAATGCAAGACGATTTGCGTTTCCTCTATGCAGAACCCAACCACCTGACCGAGGCTCCAGAAGGTGATGGACGTGGCTCTTGGGATTGGGGTGGACCAGACGTAGCCCCGCTGATGGGTCAATATGCCACTGCCTTGTTGGGGCTGGCCGATGCCCATTTGCTCAACCGCGGCAATGGCGTCGTCGTCGCTGTTCTGGATACGGGTCTACAACTCAACCATCCAACCCTGGCCGCTCATCTGACCACAAGCCGTTATGATTTTGTCGACGATGACCCAGTTCCTGAGGATGAAATCAACAACCTGGATGACGATGGTGATGGACTGATCGATGAGGCATGGGGACACGGTACCCACGTTGCGGGGATTGTTCATCTGGTTGCACCCGAAGCGCAGATCATGCCGCTACGCGTGCTAGACGCTGACGGGCGTGGCAACGTCTTTGTGCTTGCCGAAGCGCTACGCTATGCGGCCCAAAACGGTGCCCATATCATCAACCTCAGCCTGGGCACGAGCCAACAGTCAGAACTGATGGAGGACGTACTTGATGATATGGAAGATCGGTATGATGTACTGATCATTGGCGCTGCAGGGAACCTAAATGGCAATAACAAACAGTACCCCGCAGCAGAAGAAGGAGTGTTCGGAGTCACCGCCACCGATGCCAACAACACAAAGTCAACCTTTGCCAACTTTGGCCACTGGATCGATATAGCTGCGCCAGGTTCAAGTATCTATAGCATATTCCCGCCCGATGGTCATGCCTGGTGGAGCAGCACATCCATGGCCGTGCCATTTGTCAGCGGTCAGGCTGCGCTTATTCTTGGCGTTGCGCCAAACACCCCGGCGCGCAATGTTGCACAACACATTCGTAACACAGCCGTCTCAATAGAGTCACTCAACCCAGGATTTGCAGGAGCATTAGGGGTAGGTAGAATCGCTGTCGCGGCCAGCCTGCAAGCACTCTGCGATGACGCGGGGAACTGCCAGGCACCAACCGATCCGGGTACGGTTATCAGCGAGACATTTGGCCAAATTGAAATTCTTCCTAGCAGTAGCCTTACAGGAACTTGGGTGATTGCAGGAAGAGGGTATCTGGTCGATACGACGACCGAATTGTATAGAGGTCGAGGCCCGTTGGTTGTGGGCGCCTGCGTGCGCGTGGACTACCATGCAGAGGAGTCGACTAATGCCCAACCCTATACAGCCGTGCGTATTCGCACTAAGAGATGTGCAAATGGCACACCGATGCCCTCACCTACCAGTATCCCAACCATAACCATCACAGTTTCACCTACCATGACAACGACCCTCACACCAGAAGTAACAGTCAGCGTGACTCCCAGCATAACGGACACAATAACCAACACACCTGTTACCACCGCTACACCTGTGCCAACAACGACCCTCACACCAGAAGTAACAGTCAGCGTGACTCCCAGCATAACGGACACAATAACCAACACACCTGTTACCACCGCTACACCTGTGCCAACAACGACCCTCACACCAGAAGTAACGGTCAGCATTGCTCCCAGTGTAACAGACACAATAACCAACACACCTGTTACCACTGCTACAGCTGTGCTAACAACGACCCTCACACCAGAAGTAACAGTCAGCGTGACTCCCAGCGTAACGGACACAATCACCAACACATCTATTACCACCGCCACACCTGTGCCAACAACGACCGTCACACCCGATACAACAGCATCCTCAACCCCTGTGCCTAGCGTAACGGCAACCCCTGTACCACATCCATCGCCGTCGGAAACAGAGACGGCTACGCCAGTGCCCTCGGCGACGATCACCGCAGCCTTTGTCTCAATGCAGCCGCTCAAGGTAACCCAGAGACAAGGTCAGATCAATGCCGTGCCCAGTACAGGTAACGAAGGTATTTGGATCATTGGAGGAACCGATTATGTTGTGACCGTTGATACAGTGCTAAGTGGCAACTTGACCAAGGGAAGAAGCGTCATTGTTAAAAACTATACCACTTCTGATGGTATACAGATTGCTCTTCAAATTCGTGCGGTACAACAATCGTACCAGATCTTTTTACCCGTCTTACGACGTTAAACGATTTATCGGTAAAAATATGATCTTCAGTCAACAATTCAGAAATCACATAAACTGTCGTCACTTGCTATGAGTTGCCTGAAAAATAGTAGTCGTTACCTTGTCCAACTCTGCCATCCACCGGACAATGTGAGCAGCATCCCCATTTGACCACCAACCGAGCCAGGCCAAAGCTCGATACAAGGCCACCTGACCAAGTTCATGGCAAAAGTGCTCCCAATTCAATTGTAGCCCTGTCTCCGCTTGATACTGATCAAAGTAGGCCCGCCACATGGTCTGCCTTTGCTCGATGGTCCACCGGCCAGCGCTGATGCTCACCAGATCGACGTAGCCAGGGCCAATCGTGGCCGTTTCCCAATCGATCACGGCGACCGGCTCATCTGGATTTCCCGGACGGATCATTACATTCTTACCAAAGAACTCCCCGTGGATGAGATGCCTTGGCAACGCAACCAGGTCATCGAAGATGTCCTGATAAGCATCAAGCGCGTGGTGGATAACCTGTTGCTGTTCGACATCGAATTTTGCGAGGTTTTGCTCCAGGTGCTTTGCGCAAGAGTGATAGTGAGCCTGGTCATAATAGATTAGAAAATCGGTCTTTTCAACCGGGAGATTGCGCACAGCAGCGTGAAACCGGGCTGCCCACCGCGCTGCCGCGACCCAAAGCTGAAAGTCTCCCAAACGGCTCAGTCGCTTGGGGCCAGCATTTTCAATAAAGAGCCAAAAATGGTCAGCGTGTGGCTCCCAGCGAAAGGCGTAAAGCGCCGGAGTGCCCAATTGCAATCGAGGCAGAATCTCCCGATACATCTGCAACTCACGATAACTTCGGTCTAGTTCCGGCTTGCAACGGATGTTTTGCGCGATATCGAGTTGATGGTGGGGATTGAGATCCTTAAAAAACACCGCCAGCCATTCGTCATCATTCACAAGCACCCGCAGCAGCTCTGTCGAAAAACTTGAGCTGCCGGAGAATAATTCACGCTGCATTTTGTGAATGGTGACCGCTTGGCCACGTAGTGCGGATAGTCCCGCGGCCAAAGTTTCGATCATCAGACAAGTTGTCTCGTCGTAGTCCATACGTGATCCTCACCCGGTCATTTAAGCGCCAAGTTTACCATGCCTTGCAGGGTTTGCTGGGCATCAAAATGAGTTTTAGCAAGCTCTCGCGCCGCTTCGCATTGTTGTTTGTAATTCGCATTGATCGTCTCCAAAGCATTGGCTGCCTCCACCAGGGTTGAGAAACGGAACAAGCCTTCCCCATTAGGCAGGAAGGAACTTGGCCCTGTGTTTTGAACCACCGCTGGCTTTCCACTGGCTAAATAGCATAGTGTGCGGTCGCTTATCCAGGCGTTCTGAAACTGCATACAGGAAGGTTTGGCGCAGCTATATTCTCCTCGTGACTGCTGGATGTACGACTGATACATTTCTGGGCTGCTCGCAACGGTATGAGAATGGCGAATGCGCCAACCATGCCTCTCTAGCGTTCTTCGATCCTCTGCATCACCTATATAATCGGTCACATCAGGCGGGCAAGGGGCTGTTCCCTGCCACCGCCGGTTCTCCTGAACCTGGTCTTGTTCCGCTTCATCATCTCCATCACCGAGACAAAGCGCCAGTTCAAGGACTTGAGAGGTCAGGCCTGGAAGGGTCACGAATTGCAAAAAGGTAACTCGCTTGTTATTTTCATAGAAGATTTCTTGTCCATCCGTTAGGCCAATCCAAAAAATAAAATATACGCGAGAAGGTGTTAAACTAGCTCTCCAAAAGGAGCAAAAATGACAATCTCGCCAGAAATGGTTGAAGTCTTGAAAGAGACGAAGGCCATGTTAAGTGGATACGAAAGAAGGCACTTCATGGCCCAAACGGTCAAAACGATATGCGAAGGGAGTCCGACGAAAGCAGAACGAGAGTTGGGCTGGAATCGGGCGACGATAGCCAAAGCCCTGGAAGAACTAGAAGGCGGCTTCTGTTATGTCGACCAAAGCCACCGACGTGGTCGCAAAAGCCGAAGACCATATCCCCACTTTACTGGCCGATATGGTTGAAATCGCCGATCAATTCAGCCAGACCGATCCCACCTTTCGACCCCAATTGTACACTCGACTAACCGCCGCCGAAATGCGTACCCAGCTCATCGAGCAGAAAGGATACACAGATGAGGAATTGCCTGGCGAAGAGGCCATCCGCTTGAAGCTCAATGAGTTAGGCTATGGCTCAAACCGGGTCAAAAAAAGTCAACCAGTGAAAAAGATCCCAGAGACCGATGCGATCTTTGATAGAATTCATCAGATCAATCAAGAAGCGGATGCAGACGAGACGGTTCTGCGCCTCTTGGGATGCCAAAGCGACGATTTTACTTGACCGTTTCTCGAGAGAAGGGATAAGTCGAGTGGTTGTCAAAGCGCTCGATCATGACTTTCAAGATAAGAAGACCGAGAAAGTCACTCCTTTTGGCATTTACCTCCCTTCAACCAAGGAACTCTTTCTTTACTTGACTCAGTCGAAAGTGACGAGTGACTGTATTGTCGACTGCCTGATTGATTTTGGGAAAGCGTACGTGAACACTTTCCTCACGTCAAGACCTCGTGATCAATCAGGACAATGGTCCCGAAAATCATACCCGTCGGACTCAGTTTATGTATCGTCTCACTCAGTTTGTTGAGCACTATCGTCTCTCTATTCAGCTCGCCTGCTACCCTCCTTATCACAGTAAATACAACCCCATCGAACCCATCTTGAAAACACTGGAACGGGATTCTCTTGGGTTCTTTTCGCCATCTTGAAAACACTGGAACGGTTCTCTCTCGATTCTCTTGAGACCGTTCTCAATTTTGCCCGTTCTTTTCGCTTTAACCAACTACAACCCTTCGTTCACCTGAATTCCACTCTTTATGAGACCGGCGTCAAACTCACTCAGAAAGAGATGGACCGTTTGGCACAACGCTTCCAACGTTTACCTGGTTTAGAAAAATGGTTTGTCCTTATTCCCCCTCTCCATTCTCTCGTTCGCGTATAATTATTTTTTTGGTTTAGCCTTATCCATTCCCCTTTGCCGTCACCACCCCACCAGCCGGAGACCGTTGTAAACGCTTCGCAGTTGGCATTGTACGTATACGGCCACAACGCCAGACAGACTGGCGGACGAATGCGAACCCAGGGCAACCCACAGTCCGAAAACAGCGCAGTTGACGCGCCTACAGTCTCTCCAATACTGAAATATACATCATGCTTAGGCACCTCAAGTTGTCCAACGCTCATCCAAAATTGGAGCAGACCCGGATCGATGTCAACCAGCGCAGTGCGTTTGAAGCAGGCTAATAGCGCTGGGTCAATGGTATAGTGGAAGTTTAGTAAGAGGTCTGCTTGCTGAAAGAGCGTTTCAACTGCAGATTGTGAAACGCCTATATACTCATATAGTGCACCGTTTTTGGGGGGCGCTTCCGGCGCAGTGTAGAGTATGGCCTTGCCCTCTAATTCATAACGCACCATCCGTTCGAAGAACGTCGAGAGCCTCATGTCATCCCGTCTTGAATCGCCGCTGCTGTGGAATTGCTCTAGCCAATAAACATCACATCCCAGTTGATGTAGGCCCTGCACATATTGCATGTAAACCCAGAAATGGCCGCCACCTTCTGGGAAGGTTACCACATTCGAAGGTGAGATAACAACGGACGTCATAATCGTCTACTCCTGAACCAAGTCAGTGGATAGAAATTCGCCAAGCTCTCGAAAACTAATGCGTTGGATTTCTAGCTCCGCAAACTTCTTCCGGATAGCGGGGTCGCAAAGTGTCTTCAACTCCGCCTCACGCTCGATGGCGTAGATGGATTGAAAATCGGGATCAACATAGCCCGGATGGCAGCTCAATTCGGTAAACCCTTTCCGAACTTCGGTCTCTAGCATTTGAACTAAGCTGTCTACGCTTATCTGCTCCAGATGTGTCTCTCCACCCCATTGACCATAGAAGTTTGAAAAGTACCGAACTGGCGAATGTTCTCGCAATGGCAATCCGTGCTGCCGGGCTATATCAAGGAAGAGAGGGAGCAACTGAGGGTCTCGGTGGATATTATGATGCGAGTCGAGATGGGTTGGTAGCCGACTCATCAAGGTTTGGAAGTGATTGAACTGGCGGTCTACCTCAGCCTGACACGCGTCCATATTGGTTAGATCAACAAAGGGGTCCTCATCCTCATTGGTGAGATTTACGTGCAATCCAATACTTAAATTCGGCACGTCACGACTCAGTGTGGCCGCCGCTTCACTACAAGGCATGTTGACCATCAAACTGGTACTCGTCAGGATACCAGAGCGATGCGCTTCAATGATTCCACGATTGATCCCATGGCTGGCACCAAAGTCATCGCCATTCACGATACAATATTTCATAATATCGAATCCTCTTTATGCAACAGGATATAGTTCATTCAGCGCTCATCTGCCAAAAGTGTGCAAATGCGATCTTTGCTCCCTGAGGGGGTGTTTTAAAAGTCATTCTGAGGAGGCTTTGCGGCCCTGAGTCTTCCGAAGGGAGAATCCCACGTTCCAAGCGCAGAAAGAGGATTCTTCGCTCCGTTCCTCCGGCGTCCTTCGGACCACTGCGTGAGCAGAATGACACGCATTGACACTTTAAAACACCCTCTGAGCGATCTCGATTTGCTCACTTTTTTGCTAGATGAGCCTTATTCAGAGGACTGGACCTAACGCCGCAAACCATTCCTCAATCTGCATCAATTCGTCGAAAGCCCATTCTGCTGCCTGATCCTCCCCGGCAGCAAGCGCCGGCCAGATAATGCTATTTGCCAGTCGGGCACACTCCACCGTATCAAAGAGCACGTTCCAGACCTCCACAGATGGCCATTGTTGTCCATGCCACTCACTTGCTTGTTGGTAAAAGTCCAGAATCGGCTGCCGGTCACGAGGTGGAAATTGAACTAGGAAATTCGAGAGATCATAGCATATAGGGGCCGACACCAGCATGGTCCCAGTCGATGAGCTGCGCCTGCAGCTTGTTTTTTGTGTGGCGTACAAAGGTGTTCTTTACACTAAAATCGCCATGGAGCAACGTATCAGGTCCACCGAATTCTATCATGGTTTCTGTGCGGTACGGCTGTTCATCGATAAGGCGGCGTAAATGTTGCAGCAGGCGGTTGCGCAAGGTCTGGCGATCCAAAGATAGCTCGACCTTTGGTGGACGCAGCGATTGCAAGCTACGAATTGCGTCGCGCACACTCGACGTAAAAAAGTAGAGCCCCAGGTCTCCCCCATGCAGACGGCACGCCGCGAGCAAGGCATGATCGGCAAACCGCGTATGTAGCTGTGCAATCAATTCGACTGCCACTTCTACGCGCTCGATAACCGGACTCATCGTTAACGGAGAGAGAAAACCACAATCCTTCATGGCTTCGGCTTGTCCAGGCTCTAGACCATTTTTATCGAGGGTCCAGTCTCCAAGGTCTTCATAGACATGCCAGACATATTGACCGCCTTGGGCTGCTGCGACCCCTAACAATATGGGCGCACTTCGTGGTAGGCCGACCGCCGGAAGCCATTGCTGTATGGCCAGTTGTTCACGCCGCGCGCGCTCTGGCAAGAAGCGCTTAACGATTAGTGAACGAACATCGCCGTCGACGTCAAAGCGTAAACGGTATACGCGTGAGCGCAGCAGCTTCTGTTCTTCGAGCAGTTGGCCGTCGACTGTTGGCCCACCCAGCATCGCCATCAGTAAGTCGCGGAGTTCGGGTAGACCGGATTGGTCCATATTTGCGAGTAAGCCATCAAGACCCTCAATCATTAATATCCTCAATTTGAGCCTGTATATATCCAGTCTCAGTAGATCCAAATTGTGGTTTATGTACGCGGAGTCGCCATGTATGGCGCAGCCATTCTCTAATGCGGCTCTACTCGACTCGATCCGGCGTTAGAGATTACACGCAGTAGGATTTCTCAGAGGTAGAGCGTTCAAATGGCGAAAAAAGACGCAGTAGAGAATCTCGGACCATTTGGCCCGCTCGAGTCTGTTTTGACTGAGAAATGCAGGATTATGTCTACTGCGTGTAATAGAGAACGCCTCCTCCGCAGGAAATTGGATCTACTGAGTCTGCTTATGTTTACAATAAGTCTATATCGGCCAGCCATGATTGGCAGACTTGCATGTTTCTGAGAGGCTTTTCCACCCATCGATAGGCGAGTCCTTCGGATTCCCAATCGATAGCGGCGAGATAGCGGAACGTTTGGCCAATGTCTGTCAGCTGCTGCAGAGTCTGACCATCTAACCCCGGCCAGACGGCCTGCACAACAGCTCTGTAAGTAGTCATATCTAGTTGGACCAGATCAATAGCGGGTACGCCCCAGCCAGCAAGTTCCCAATCGAAAGGTAAAAGCTCAAGACCATCCCAACCATTTCGAATGTGCACGTTCTTGCTGAAAAAGTCACCGTGAACGAGGGTGTCGGGCATGGCGAAACAAAATTGCTCAATCTGATCCCAGTGCGATGCCAGCCGATTACACTGCTGGATAATGGATGCCAATAGTGCCAAGTCGTCCCCAGTTAGCGCCGGGTTGCCCAGATTCTGCTGTATCGTGCTGCGGCCCGATTTGAGGTGGGCCAGATAGTGATCCGGCCCACGGTTGGGCAATTGCAGTGCAGCTGTAATCTTAGCAGTCGAGGTATGCATGAGGCCTAGCCATCGTGCTGCGCAAGCACGATGTTCCGCAATTTGTGGTGAATAGGGCACTCCGCACGTATCTTCTAGAAACAACCAGCAAAACGCGTCATTTGCATCCTCTATGAACCCGTAATAGCGAAGGGAAGCAATGGGCAAGTGCGGGAGAACTTCCTCATATATGATCCGCTCGACAGCTGCGATAGTCCGCCGACACCGTTTGGCAATCACTGCCTTGCCCCGGCCCAAGACCCTCAAGCCGGTAGACGGCCGACTCCTTCACTGGGTTTTTCCGCGGCGACTCCTTTAGAATAGCTATCGCCTTAGGCGCAACCGAGTTTGGCTGGCGTTCATTCCAGGCTATGACGGCCGGATGTTCGATCAGATTGGTTTGGATAATCTCGACGGTCGCGTGTTTAGACATCAGTTCAACCTGCCCAGCCTGACGCCCGGATAGCCTCGGTCAGCCGAGTATGAAAAACGTGCAAGCAACTCATCGAACTTTGAACCCACTCGTATGCCAGGCTCTGCGCTTCCCAATTGATTGGTGCCAGAGAGCCGCGAAATAGTTGCCCAATGATCGCCATCTGCTCCAGGGTTTGAAGTTCCACCCCAGGCCAATCATCGTACACAGCTGCCCAGTAGGCAGGTAGATCGATACGGAGGACGTCGGCGGCAGGCGCGCCCCACCCAGCGGTCTCCCAGTCAAAAGGGAGCAGAATCATCCTGCCATCGTCTCTCTGAACCCCGACATTCTTACTGACAAAGTCGCCGTGGACGAGCGTTCTTGATACGCTCCGGCAAAACGTTTCCACCTGGCTCCAGTTCGATTCCACGAGATCGAGCTGCTGCAGGATCGATCTGAGGAGTTCTCGGTCTTCATCCCGAAGGGCAGGATTATCAAAGTGTTGCAGAATCGTGTTGCGGGCTGACCGCAAGTGGTTCAAATAGTGGACTGGTCCTCGGTCAGGCAATTGGACAGTCACTATTAGGCTTGCTGCAGCCGTGTGCATCTTCCCCAACCACGCCGCAGCAAGCAGGCGCTGCGCGGCGCACTGCGGTACGTATGCCTCGCTACCAGCATCTTCGAGGAATAGCCAACAGAACTCCCCCTCGGGTTCTGCCACAAAGCCGTAGCAGGACAAAGTCGGTATAGGGAGGTGGGGTAGGATTTCTTTGTAGATGGTGTGCTCGATCACCCCGGTCGTTTGCTGACAGCGTTTGGCGATCACGCCACTGCCCCCCGGCCCAACTCCTTCGAGACGATAGGTAGCTGACATTTGGCTCGCCGTCTGTTGTGCTTTGAGCGTGACAATGGCTTCAGGCTCAACGCGACTCAGGCCCAGCTCGTGCCAGGTCTTGACAGCCAGATGTTCGGATGAATTCGCCTGGGTTACGCTATTGACGACATGGCTAGACATAGACTTCGTCTCCCGAAATGGCCGGCACAAGTCTGTCTGACGGCAGCATCTCCTTGACCGTCATTGACACGTCAGATGTCATATCAAGCAGACGACCTTCTTCAACCACCAGCAACAGGTCGCAGTGTTCAAGAGTACTCAGACGATGGGCGATCATAAAGGTCGTGCGGCCATTCATCAGCTTCTCTATGGCTTCCATAATCTCAGTTTCAGTTTTCATGTCAACGGAGCTGGTCGGTTCGTCCATGATGAGAATGGGGGCGTCTTTCAGGAAGGCCCGAGCCAGCGCAATCCGCTGGCGTTCCCCTCCGGAAAGACGCATGCCGCGTTCGCCAACCTGGGTTTGATAGCCGTTAGGGAGACTGGCGATGAAATCGTGGGCATTAGCTGCCCTAGCCGCTTCAACAACCTCCTGCTCGCTGGCGCCTGGGCGGGTATAGGCAATGTTCTCAGCAATAGTCGTTGAGAAGAGGATCGTGTCCTGAAGAACAATCGAGAATTGGTTGCGCAGATCAGCCAGTCTGTAGTCGCGCAAATCAAGACCATCGAGCAAGACCTGACCGGCGGTAGGATCATAAAATCGGGGCAATAAGCTCATGAGCGTTGTTTTCCCTGCCCCGGTTTTGCCGGCAATACCCACGCGTGTCCCAGCCGGGACATCAACGGAGATATGGCTCAGAACCGGCTGCTTATCGTGGTAGCTAAATGATACATCACGCAATGTTATGAAGCCTTTGACACGAGTGATCGGTCGGGCGTTTGGTCGTTCAGCAACATCGGAAGGTTGATCCAGGAGGGTAAGAGCCCGTTCCGCGCTGGCTAGATATGACTGTAGTCGGGCAGTTTTTCGGCTAATTGTTTTTAGCGGATCATAGAGTTGCGAAAGATAACCCATCACCAAGAGCAGGTCACCCAAGGTGAGGATCCCCTGCAACACGTGACGAACGCCGATAAAGAGAACGGCTGCCGTTCCGAGGGCCATCGTCAGGCCGAGGAGAAGTCCCATACTGCCTTCGACCATTGTCAGGTGGATGCGAGCCCCCAAACCTGCTCTTGACTGACGTAAAAAGCGCTTCTGCTCGCGGTCCTCTTGACCGAACGCCTTCACAATGCGGAGAGCGGTCAGTACTTCCTGCACGACTGACAAGGCAACACTTTCAAGCTTCTTAACCTCACGTGACTGCTGACGCAAGCGTTGGCGATAGACTCTGGCAATGATGAAAAGGATAGGTGATATGGATAGGGCAATAAACGCGAGTTGCTGGTCAAGCTGAAAGGTAATATAGAGCATTGAAACCAGGGTAAAGCTGGCGGTGACAAGCGGCACCACCCCGTCAATGGTGACATAGCGGATCGCAGATGCGTCGTATTGGATGCGGTAAGTAGTGTCAGCTGTTCCCTTTGTATCGTGGTAAGTCAACGAAAGCCGCTGGCTGTGGCAAAAGAGTTGGGCGCGGAAATCCAGCAACAGTTTTTCACCCGTATAAGTATGCAGGACCGAACTCATCAGTTCCTGGAGTTGTTTCAGTAGTGTGATGAGCATCAAGAGACCAACGACAACGATCAGGGTCGTGGCAGCCGACTGGGTGGCGGCTGCGGGTAGCAGCATATCCAGAAAGTGCGGAATCGGTTCGATGCCAATAACACTGTCGACGGCGATTTTCAAGGGCAAAGGCGTCAGCAGCGCAAGAGGTGTTGAGAGCAAGCTTAGCAAAAAAATACCGACAATATGAGGCCCGTAGGGTCTTGCGTAGTGTAGCAAGCGTCTGAAAAGGAGGATGTCCGTATAGGTTTTAGCAGTCATCCGTCTCCCCCTATTTGCGGCTGCTTCAGTACTTCTAGGAAGGACGCTGTGGCGGCGGCGCAATCCCCAAATGCGCGTAAGGCAAACAGGATGGCTACGAATCCGAGTAATCCAGTTACAAGCCAGGCCTGATCAATAGCCGCCGTTACGGCCAGAAACACAAACAGAATTGTTGTCAGAAGTCCCGGAATAGAAAAAATGGGTCAGGATCGAAGCCGGATCAGTTGTTTTCCGCCGCCATGTTCTTCAATGGCCATGCAGGTACGGACGTTGCCGAATAGCCCACCTCGAATTTCTAAATCCCAGGGATCATAGTCACCGCCACGCTTAACAACCACAGCCTGTGTTTGCAAAGTTGCCTCAATATTCTCGAGCCGATTGTCGGGCGCTTGCCAGGTCTCGCTCCAGACTGTAGAGATGCGCGGCATGGGGAAGGCATAATAGGAAATACCGCGTCTCCGCCAGGGCGTCAAGCCATAGCGCAAACGACCGGCCAGACGAACTAGCGGTTGCGTAACCTGAAGCAAGGCTGTTAGGCTTTGCATTTTGAGCTGAGCAAAATGAGAACGAGGTTCAGTTGAAAATGAAGCCTGCGACCCACTCAATACGCTCTGGAGTATGGGAGGAACAATTGCTAGGACCAGGAGGGGCAGGGCAAAAAAGAGTGGCCACCAGAAAATACCCAGGGCTGAAAGCACAGCTAGCCCGACAATAATCAGATACCACTCTGGCATTAGCAGCGTTGACAGCAGCGTGCCCGGTGCCGTTTCGTAGATCGACTGGAATAATCCACTGCCCCACACCCCGTGATGAATTCGCTGCCGTTGAAAAAGCAAAGCTTCCCTGTGGCCATTACAATATAGTTTTCCTTGCCAGGCCAAATGACCGATCGCATTATACTTGTCGGGCCACTTCAGCTCCAGCAGCCCTTCTGCCTTGCCGTAGTTCAATTGTTGTTTCCAATACCCTGTAACTGAGTTTCGTCGATGGTGCCACACCATAGCGGCCGGATTGAACCCTAACTTCCAACCCTGTTGCTGTAAGCTCCAGCATACGTCAACGTCATCACCTGCAATACGGAACTGAGGATCGAAGCCGCCGATTGCCTCGAGCGCCTCCTTGCGGAAGGCCATATTACAGCCAGGAATGTGTTCTGCTTCCTGATCTGTGAGCAGGATGTGCGTAGGATTGCCGGGCGCGTTGGCTACACAATTAGCGATCGGGCCATCTCCAGGGTAAGTAATGTTCAGACCGCCGACGCCAACATAGGGCTTGCTTAAAAATGTGGCTGCTAAATAGGTAAGCCAGTGAGGATCCGGGCAGGCATCGTCATTAATGTAGGCGACAATTTCCCCTGTGGCTGCTTCCATACCTCTGTTTCGAGCGTGGCTTAACCCCCTATTGGGGGTGCTGATCACCCGGAACCCATAATCTTGGGCGATATGCGCCGTCTCATCTGTTGAGCCGTCGTTGACCACAATTACTTCAAAGTCTGGATACGCTAATTGCCGTAAACCTTCGCAACAGTCATGAAGCGTGCGCGCGCCATTGTGCGAGCATACAACCACCGACACGCGCGGCCACGGCAGATTGGGCGACATAGGTACTTCAGCAAAGGCGTTGCGGATAGCCTTTAGCGCTGGCTTCGGGCGGCGGTTTCGGTCTGTCAAGCCGAAATCCCACTCTTCGATATCATAGCCTCCTCGATGCCACTCGTCAGTCCAGGCAAAAATAAAGGCACCCGCACAACCAGATGCGAACACGGTTCTGACCTGCCAATCGAGCGTGATAGCCTGGACATCCTCACCATTCCGTTGACTATCCAGACCAATCTCCGCCATCACTAAGGGGCGTTCGTCTGCCAAATTTTGTAGGCAAGCAAGATATACATCAAGACGCTCTTGTGACTCCAAGTACACGTTAAAACAGACGAAATCGATAAACGGAAGCCGCAGATACTCGGTTGTCGGATAGTTGACGTAAGTGACAAGCCCATCTGGATCTTCAGCTTTTGCGGCCTGATAGAGGCGATGCAGGAACCGTTCCACGCGACGGGGTCCATACCAACGGACTATTGGGGCTGGGATTTCGTTGCCAATTGTATAGCACAAGACTGTCGGATGACCAGCGCATTCGCGCACCCCTTCGCGCAAACGATTCTCAATTGATTGGATACGTTTGCTACAATCAAGAAAGGTGATATGCTGTTCCCAAGGCAAACCGACCATGACGCGCAGACCGTACTCCTGGGCAACATCTAACAGCCATCGGGGTGGTACGGTGTAGGTACGGACTGCATTCATCCCATTGGCCGCTATCAGCGCAAAATCCCGGTCGACAGACGCCAATGTATGGTATTCGCAGCCGTTCCCATCTGGACGAAACGGGCCGTAAGTCACACCACGGACATAAAACTTTTCATCGTCAATGAAGATGAATTTGCTCCGCACACAAGGCCGGGCATGAGCAACATTAGATGGCGACACAAGGGGGGTGGCCAAGTTAGGTGTGTGTTGGGAAATCTGAGTGGCTTCAAGGTATTCGGACACGATGCTTCCTATTTAGGTTGCGATGCTAGGATCTTTAAACCACAGAAAAAGACAGAACTAGAAATGTCCTTATATATAGATCTGTCTGATCAAGGGCCGAAAAATACATGAATTTAATGTTTTGTTAAAGAAGCTATGATGGATCAATCTGCCGCATATTAGTCGAGTGATAGGCACAAGATACTATCCCTCAGAATTTAATTAACGAAACATTTAACTGGGGTTGGGAACAAGGCGTATGAAGAGTATTTCAAATTGGGTGGAAAATAGTAGGAGAAGCGAAATAGATTTTGAATACCAGCCATTTTCGCTCCGGTATCCCGGGATGGAGGGATTGATCAACAGACAAAAAAGCGGCGATCCTCAATGAGGATCGCCGCTTCTCGAATGATGATTATCTTTTGCGGCCTGTTGCGGATATTATATACGATTCACAATCGCTGAAGATCTGGAATGATGCCGATTCGCCAGGATCAAGGGACTTTGCACTTGATTTACCATGTTTGGTGTATATTTGTCCTGATTCCGTGTCAAAACAAAGTAAGTTGATCCAGCTCATCTGTACGGGTATATCATTTGGATTGGATAAAGTGCCCATAATGCTATCTTTGGTTCTGTTTGGGCGAACAGAGTCATCAATTGCTAGTGCATATTCTCTAGATAAATCTTCAACACTAGAGTATGTTACTGACATTTTAACCGTATCTTTTTCTGTTATTTCCATACCTAGAAAATAGATGATTCCGGCAGAAATTTGCCCAGGCTTAATAACGCGAGGAAATGTAAGATGCAGGTTCTTGCCAAATCCAAGCAGATTGTCATTGGGATCATACGCTTCACCTTCCAGGTTTGCCCCATAAACAATTTCGTCAGTGTTATTGCGTATGACAACATGGATCTTCGTTGTTTCGTTTTTGTAAATATACGGCCCCATGCTTACGACATCAACTACCCCATCATTACCTATTGGAAATTTAGGAAAGTTTTTAATTGCATATATCGTCGATGAAACTTCAGGTGGATATTCTTTATCTTTCGTTATTTTAGATATTGCGCCCACACCAACATCTGCAATACCAGTTGTGACAGCTACAACATTGCTGTCTTTGACCTCTATAGTTAATGTAAACGTCGAACCGTTTACCGTGATAGGTACTTCATATGATTCAGTACTAATCGGAACAACAGAGCCGCTGTCAGCCTGGGCGATAGTATAAAAAATAGTTAGTGGTACGAGAACAAAAAAGAGCGAGAGGATATATTTCATGATTATACTCCTTTAATTTTATAGGAAACACTCTAGTATTTTGTCAGATAAGTTATGATACAGGTTGGTCATCAGAATCGGTATCCAAAACAGGATAGAAACGCTGGAACTTCTGGCGAGCGAGAGCGGGGGTAAATTGCCATTGAATGGTAGCGGATTGTTCATTGCGCTCGTTGACAAGAGCAAGGACAACAGTCTCAAGAAGCTCTTTGGAATCAATGCGGCGATCAAGAACTTGGCGAGTGATAACCGAGAGTTCAATTTCAACCATATTAAGCCAACTCCCGTTGACGGGGTATAAACCATCTGAAAGTGCTGAGCCAGAGCGAAAGCTTCCTCGCGAAAAGATGGTGTAGAAGGAACTGGGTGAATGAATGTTGAGATTATCCTGAACAATCTGTAATGAATCGGCATCAGGATTGTGTTTCGTTTTGAGATCATGCATGAAGCGAGCATACTCTTGGCCTCTGCGCCGTTCGGTAATCTGAACAACCCGCTGTCCAGTGTGTGGCTGGTAAGCAATCAAGATGTAACAGATGCCCTTGCGTTCATAGTGATGATCATAGCGCCATTTCTTGCCTGGTTTCATCTCAATCGGCACGATTGTATCAAGAGCTGACAAGGTTTTCATCGTAACACCCACCAGAGAGGATTCTTGGGGTCATAGGGCTGTGCATAGAGGTCCAAGATTTGTTCCATGTGCCACAAGTATGTAGGTGTTAACTTTCCGATACACCACTGCACCTTCAAATGGGGTTTCAGTTCGTTTTTCAGAATTTCACTCACGGTTTCATGCGAAATGTCTTCCACAAACTTTAACTCAACCGCTGTGGTTGCTAGCAGCCTTAAAGTCCATCGGCTTCGCCCATCTGGTCCTTTCGTACACGCTAGTGCCGTGATTTTGGCTCTGGCTTCGTTACTAATCTCGACTGGTCGTCCGCTTCTTGGCCTCTCTTCTAGGGCTTTGGTTAGCCCTTCCGTCACATATCTTTTGCGGATTCGCACCACCGTTGCTCGCGTCACTCCCACTCGTTCCATGATTTCTCTGTCTGTTTTTCCTCCATCTGACAAGAGCAGAATATGTGCCCTTCTTATCTTTCTTACGTTCTCTTTTCCTTTTGCCGTTATTCGCCTTAATTCATTTCTGTCTTTATCACTTAGTTTAACTTTATATACTCAGTAGATCCAAATTTCAGGTTTTGAGAGAGAATTCTGGCTAAACAGTTGACATAAATACAAATTTGCCGGTCGATATCTAGTTTTTGCGTTAGATTTGGGCGATTTTCAGATATGAAATAGGTTGTTTTCTGTAACCGAAATCTGAATAAATGACTCCAAAATCCCTGCAATCTCGACTGAAAATAGCCAAAAACGCCAAATTTGGATCTACTGATACTTACTTCATTTCTCTCTGCCTCCTCGTTTTTTTAGTCACTTTCTGGCAGAGTTTACCGTATTATAACTTATCTGACAAAATACTAGAGATAAATTCTACGTAGAACAACACGGGGGATAACTGTTACCTAGAGTGCTAGGCCAACACAATCGCTTCTGGGGGCGTCCCCCGGGCAACATCTGACAGCCATCGGGGTGGTACGGTATAGGTACGGACTGCATTCATTCCATTGGCCGCTATCAGCGCAAAATCCCGGTCGACAGACGCCAATGTATGGTATTCGCAGCCGTTCCCATCTGGACGAAACGGGCCGTAAGTCACGCCACGGACATAAAACTTTTCATCGTCAATGAAGATGAACTTGCCCCGCATACAAGGCCGGGCATGAGCAACATTAGATGGCGATACAAGGGGGGTGGCCAAGTTAGGTGTGTGTTAGGAAATCTGAGTGGCTTCAAGGTAATCGGACACGATACCCCCTCTTTAGGTTGCGATGCTCGGATCTTTAAACCACAGAAAAAGACAGAACTAGAAATGCCCTTATATAGAGATCTGTCTGATCAAGGGCCGAAAAATACATGAATTTAACTGGGGTTGGGAACAAGGTGCATGATAAGTATTTGAAATTTGGGTGGAAAATAGTAGGAAAAGCTTTAAGTCATGCGCCCCGAGGTGTGACTGTGGGCGGCAGTTTGTAGGAAGCTTCTCACCGTTTGAACCGTTTACAGTTCAGCATCGCCTTATTGAGTATTATCGCGGTTGTTGTCTAGATAGCAACTCTGGCTACTGCCCGAAAACTGTTACGTAGTGTACAGCATCTAACAAACGCTGTCCGGCGAATTGCTGATAGAGATTTGCAATTATATGGTATCAGGGCGCTGAGGAATCTGCGGCACATAATCATGTAGCTAGTGTCAGGATGGCAGCATCAGCACGTTGGCTTGCCTTTTGGTACTTCCGACTGATAGTCTATAGTAGCGAACAGAGAGTCAGTAGCAATCGAACTGTCCAAGTGCTAAATGGCCGAAACAAACCCATAAGTCCTGCATTTAGGAGCGTCAGATAATTTCTGTGAGAGTGGACGGCTGAAAGCAATCTGGTGCTCTCAAGAAACAAGGCGTAGCAGCACATCGCCGCATTGGGTTGTTTTTTATGGTTTGACTGGCCGGGTGCGGCGATGACGCTACTCCCAAGAAGCTGATTGAAGCAATCTCCCACTTTGATATCGTTTTGATATGCCGCCCTGATATGATAGACTAAATCTGGTCTAAGAAATCCTATATTCCCATATCTATCACCGCATCTGTTCTCAGCTCCGTTTCAAAATGAGTGTTTGGTCACTCTGGAAGCACTTTGGCAAACTCCCGTTTTAGAATCGACCGCAATACAACAGTACCACTTATTTGCTATCTGAAGATGCAGCCTCAATGAAACTACACAGGAGCACAGTGGATGACATACGTTGACATTGACCGCGCACGATCCCTGATAGCACAGCATGACCTGGATGGGTTGCTGGTTGTTTCACCCGAAAATTTTGAGTATTTTGCTGGTGTACCGGGCTTCCCGGTCACCATGTGGCGACGCGCTGGACCTGCTTCTGCTCTATTGACGGCTGGTGGCAAGCGCAGCTTTGTTGTGCCTGATACGATTCAGGCAGCTGTACAGCGGGTCAATGACGATGCCCAGATCTTGAGCCATCCCCTTTGGATTGAAGCCATCGAAGTCGAGCAAGATGGGGCGATGGAGATTGATGATCGCGTGGCGCGCGCAACGGCTGGACGCAATAATGTGCGCCCGGAAACATTTGACTGGACCAATGTGGAGTCCTGTTTGCAGCAGGCAATGGATGCGTGCGTGCTCAGTGGCAAACGGGTGGGTGTTGAATTAGAATTTGCACCTGCTCAGGATTTTACGCGCTTGTCAAAGCTCTTTCCAACAACTGAGTTTGTCAACAGTTCACCTCTGATTCGCGAGTTGCGGCTGCTCAAAAATGCCACAGAAATCGATCTGTTGCGGTACGGTGTCCAACTATCCGAATATGGCATCATGGCTGCGTTAGAGCATTTAGATGGACAGACTATAGCGCTGGATATCCGCGCCCGTTTCCACGAAGCCGTCTATGCAGCGGCGCGAGACGCGCAAGAGCTTGGCTTTGAGTCAGCCAGAACCTCTGTCCATTTGGGGCCAGCGTTATGGGGCACGGGTGACCCGTTGCGGCCAGCGCAGTGTGGTGATCTGATCCAGTTCGACAGTGGCGTGCAGATTCTCGGCTATAAGACAGACATCGGCCGCACCTTTACCGTTGGTCCAGCCACAGATGCCCAACGTCGTATCCAGGATGCATTGCTGGCCGGGTACGAGGCAGGCCTAGCAAAATGCAGGCCAAGTCAACGCTTCTGTGATGTCTTCTATGCGACACAGGGTGCGGTACGGGCCGCCGGGTTTCCCACGTACGCGCGCGGTCATTTTGGGCACAGCATTGGCAGCGATATCGATGGCGAAGAGTGGCCCCGCATCTGTGCGGACGAGCAGCGCGTTTTGGAACCAGGCATGGTGTTGGCCTTTGAAGTGCCTTACTACATTAACGGGATTGGCGGATTCCAGAACGAAGATGATATTCTGATTACCGAAGACGGTTACGAATCCTTCAATCGATTGCCCATTGATTTGGTTCAAGTAGAGATATAAAAAACTGTAACAAGAAGAGGAGAAAGATGGCTTCACCAAACAATCACAATTCAGAGCCACGCCGAATGTCGCGGCGCACCCTACTCAAAGTGAGTGGTATGACGGCTGGTACCTTAACGCTGGGGCAACTCTTGGCTGCATGTGCAGCACCTCCAGATGGCGCACCCAGTGATGAATCATCTGCTGCTAGCGGCAGCAATGCTCAAGCCGACCCAGCCGCGGAAGGCAGCGGTCCACAGGTAGGTGGCGAATTGATCATTGGCTCGATTCAGGAGCCAGACAGCCTCAATCCCTGGCTGACAGGTCTGACGGTCGGCATGGAGGTTGAATCGATGATCTATGAATCACTAACGCGCGTCGATCCGGTTGGAACTCATGTGCCTACGTTGGCGGCTGAAGTTCCGTCCGTGGAAAACGGAGGCATCAGCGAGGATCTCAAAACCTATACATACGTACTGCGTGACGATGTCACCTGGCACGATGGGACACCCTTTACCGCGGCGGATGTGGCCTTTACCTATGAAGCGATTGCCAATCCCGAAGTCAACGCTCGTTCACGCAGCGGCTTTGATCTAATCGAGTCTGTCGAGGCGCCAGACGATCATACAGTAGTCTTCCAACTCAAAGAACCGAGTGTTGTCTTTCTGGAAACGTGGGGCTACCGCGGCATTCTACCCAAGCACGTCTTCGAAAGCGAGGATATGAATACTAGCGAATACAACCGCGCTCCCACTGTGGGGACAGGACCATACAAATTTGTTGAATGGGCTTCGGGTGATCGGATTGTGCTGGAGCGCAACGAGAACTACTATCGCGACGGAGCCTATATTGAGCGTATCGATTATCGCATTGTACCCAATTCCGATACATTACTGACCATGTTAGAGACGGGCGAAATTGATATGCGCTTTGTCTTGACGGCCGAGCATGTGCCGATTGCCCGCGAACTTGATGATTACGAGGTCTTTGCCACGCCAGCCCATTCCTATTTCCATTTTACGATCAATAATGCCGACCCGATTCTGGGGGACAAGCAAGTGCGTCATGCGTTGACCTATGGGCTAGACAAGCGCCAGATCACAGAGACGGTGCTTCAGG
Source organism: Chloroflexi bacterium TSY (assembly GCA_019217005.1). The sequence continues at coordinate 31,133 of JAHBNG010000090.1, read as the reverse complement.
ACCTTGTGGAACCCCATGGTTCGCCGGTTGCCACACCCAGTTGGGCCTATGTTGATCAGTCCGACCGCTTCCCTTTTGACCCCGACCAGGCCAAGGCGTTGTTAGAAGAGGCTGGTTGGCAGGAAGGCGAGGATGGTATACGGGCCAAGGATGGCGAGCGGCTTACGCTAGAATTGCTCAATATTGCGGGTGACAGCGAGCGGTTGCAGATTGTGCAGCTCTGCCAAGCCATGTGGAAAGAGATCGGAGCCGAGGTGAATATCAACCAAGTCGATGCCGCCACATTTGTCGCGGCCATGGTCGAACAGAATTATCAGTGGGCCTACGGCTTCTGGGGCTTTTCTGTAGACCCGAGCGGCTATAATGAACGCTGGCTGAGTACTAGTGCCGGACATTGGCTCAACTACGAAAATCCAGAAACCGACACGCTGCTGCTGGATGCCTTAAAGACGCCCGACCGGGAGGCGCGCATGGAGAAGTACGCCCAGTTTCAGGAGAGCGTTGTGGAAGATGCCACCAATATCTGGCTCTACAACCGTATCTTCTTCGATGCTGTGGGTACCCGCGTGCAAGGGTTCGTGCCTAATGCATCCAGTGCCACCAACATGTGGAATGTCCATGAATGGTGGTTGACCAATAGTTAATCGTATCTTATCAACCAATTGCTTGCACTGCGAGCATGAAGTCGCTGAACGTGACAAGATGAATGAGATGAGCAACCATTCATCTTGTTCATCTTAATCATCTTCTCCTTTTGGTTCTGCTTTGGAAGCGAAGCCGCCTTGGCTAGGTTAGGGAACAATCAAATGGGGCAGTATATTCTGCGCCGTCTGCTAGGTGCAATTCCCCTGCTTTTGGGAATTTCAGTCATTCTATTTTTGCTCATACATCTGCCGCCAGGAGGGCCAGCGGACATCTATGCTGGCTCTCCGGCTGTGCGTGCCGAAGATTTGGCACAGATGCAAGAGAATTTAGGGTTGAACGACTCGTTGCCGGTACAGTATGTCAAATGGTTAAGCGGGATGTTGACCGGCAACTGGGGCAATTCTTATAAAGATGGTCGCCCTGTGACGCAAGCAATTTGGGAGCGACTGCCAGCAACTGTGGAACTCATGGGTGCCTCGCTGTTCATCGCCATTGTGTTGGCTGTGCCGATTGGGATCTATACGGCCACTCGTGCGACCAGGCTGCCGCGTTATCTCATAAACATTTTAACCATGTTGGGGATCTCTGTGCCAACTTTCTGGACCGGCCTCATGGCCATTCTATTCTTTGCCAGAGGTTTGGGCTGGATTCCAACAGGCGGCAGAGGGCAATCGGGCGACCTGCTCGACCAGTTGCATCACCTGATCACGCCTGCATTGGTCCTGGCGCTGGTCAGCATGGCCGGCTTTGCCCGCTATATTCACTCCAGCATGATCGAGGTGATGCAGGAGGATTATGTACGTACGGCCCAAGCCAAAGGGTTGAGCAACCAAAGCGTCATTTTGCGTCACGCCTTTCGCAACGCGAGCATTCCAATCATCACCCTGTTGGGGCTGGAAGTGCCCCGGCTCTTATCGGGTGCATTGGTGACCGAGGTCGTTTTTTCCTGGCCTGGTATCGGGCGCTTAATCACGGAGTCGATCTTGGGACGTAACTATCCTGTGTTGATGGGTACGTTTATGCTCTCGGCTTTTCTGGTCGTTGTGGGTAACTTGGTGGCCGATGTCTGCTACGGTCTCGCCAATCCACAGATTCGGTACGATGAATAACCACCGAAGGAAGTATCTATGACTTCTGGCAGCTTTGTCATCGTTATTGGCGGTACTTCTGGTGCAGGGAAAACGACCCTGACCGAGCGCGTTGCAGAGGTACTTGGCAATGCCGTGTCGCTTCACTTTGATGACTATAAATCAGTTGCCGAGTATCCAACAGATCCTGTACGTTGGCTCGAAGAAGGTAAAGATTTGGATGCATGGAAGATTCCTCAACTCCGTGAGGACTTGATTGCTTTACGTAGTGGAAGAGCAATTTCCTTGCCCGACGGCAAAGGGGAGGTCCAGCCAGCCACATACGTTGTCTATGAGGAACCATCGGGTCGAGCGCGAACAGGAATGCGTGAGTTGATAGAGTATGTGGTGTTGGTTGACGTACCATTAGAAATCGCCTTATCGCGTAAGCTGGTGCAAGACCTGGAGCAATGCCTCACAGGCATGCCATCCGAAAAACTGGCTTGGGCAATTGAGAAAGTTGCGAATTATTATTCAAACTATGCATTGGCACGCGAATACTATCTTACGTGTATTGAACAGGTAAGAGCGGATAGCAACTTAATTGTCGATGGAACAAAGCCGACGGACGAGTTAGCGCGAGAGATAGCAAAAGCGGCTAGAAAAAATCTGGATGCGAAAGCGCAGGCGGCTCGACGATGACAGAGAAAGCAGCCGAGCTATCTATGACACCGCGTCAATCACGCACAATGCGTGCATTGGTTTGGCAACGCTTTCGGCGCAATCCGCTAGCGTTGTTTGGGGTGACGATTCTAGTAGTACTCTCGCTGGCCGCTATCTTTGCGCCGCTCATTGCGCCCTATGATCCAGATGCAGTCGACCCCTATAGTGCGCTACAGCCGCCCAATGTGGATCACTGGTTGGGAACAGACGATCTGGGGCGCGACGTCTTCAGTCGTTTGGTCTTTGCTGGCCGCATCTCTCTGCTGGTGGGGCTATGTGCCTCATCAATTGCTGTCACCTTCGGCGCTCTTTTGGGTGCTTTGGCAGGCTACTATGGCCAGTTCATTGATGCCCTGATTTCACGGCTAGTCGATATTATGCTCTCCCTGCCGATTTTACCGCTAGCGCTGGTCATCGGAGCCTTTACGGAGATCACACCCATCAAGTTGACCCTGATCTTGGCCGCAGTCTCTTGGATGGGTGTAGCCCGCCTGGTACGTGGGGAGTTTTTAGCGCTGCGTAAGGCACAGTTTACGGAAGCGGCACGCAGTATCGGTACCCCCGATCTCCGAATCATCTTTGTCCATCTTCTACCCAATGCCATCGGACCAATTGTGGTCACCGCCACGCTGTTGGTCGCCTATGCCATTTTAATCGAATCGGCCCTCTCTTTTCTGGGCTTTGGCATTCAGCCGCCCACTGCTAGTTGGGGCAATATGCTCTTTAACGCACAGCGCTATTTGCGTAATGCTGGCTGGCTAGCCATCTTTTCCGGTGCGGTGATAACCTTGACTGTCGCTAGCATCAATTTCGTCGGGGATGGTCTGCGCGAGGCCATCGATCCGCGCCTTAAGATAGACTGACCACTACACAGAGCCTGCAAATCGAAGTTATGGATAATTCGAAGTTGATGAAAATCTGCCTCAAGAGGCGGCTGAGCTATTGAGCGATGCTGGTTATGATGCGCAGTCAATCTACGATCAAAATATGGTTGGCCTCCCTAGACAATTTCCTCAACAGTTCCCTCCCCAGTGCCCTGAAGCTTGCCGCGACCAAATTCGTTGCTCTCATCAAAGCGATGGACGCTGAACGCATCAATCGGCAATGAGGCTTGGCCGTCGATGACGAGCTCGCTCATCAGCTTGCCCATGATGGGACCCAGGCAGAAGCCGTGCCCACTAAAGCCAGCGGCAAGCAGGTAGCCGTCAACGCCCTCGACCGGACCGATGATGGGTTGACGATCGGGAGTCATGGCCAGATCGCCCCACCAGACTTCTTCAATCGTTGGTTCGCCCAGTGCAGGGATTAGATTGATCCGTTTCTCCAGATAGGTGCGCACATCTTCTGCTGTACAGTTTTCAAACGCGTCGATGGGTTGGGCCACCGCGCCAATGTGAATGCAGCCCCGCTTGTCTGGTCGGGCGTAGACTTCGGCATCGTGGCTGGAAATGAATTCACTGAAAAGAGACGGCATCGGTTCTGTGCGCCCAATGATGGTACGCGACGGCACAATCGGCACCTGGAGGCCAAGCTGCTGCGCCAAGATCGACGTCCACGGCCCGCCGGTATGAACGACCATCTCAGTCTCGATCTGCCATTCGCCGTCGGCGTTACATGCAGTCACGCTGCGAACTTGGCCATCCTCAACGTTCACCGCGGAAACCTCCGTGTGCTTCCAGGTGCGTGCGCCCAGGCGCTCTGCGGCGGCAGCAAAGGCAGGTGCAACCAGCTTTGGATTGGCGTTGCCGTCGGTTGGGCAATACTTTGCACCGATAAAGCCGCTGGCCAGAAAGGGGCAATGGCGATAGAGTTTATCCTGATTCCACATCTCGACGTAGAGGCCGTCGGCCAGCTCCCCTTTTGACTGCGCTGCGAGTTCATCAAGGCGCTGCTGGTTGGCGGCAAGGCGGATGGTCCCGCCTTGCGTATATTCGGTGACCGTCTCGAGTTCGTCATCGAGGGTCTGCCATAGCTCGATGCTCTTCATCGCCAGAATGCGGTCGGCCGAGATGTCGCGGCACTGAGCACGTACACCACCGGCGTTGCGACCCGATGCCTCGAAGCCAAAGGTCGATTTCTCCAACAGCAGGGCGTGGACGCCGCGCTTGGCCAGGTAGAATGCAGTGGCACAGCCAGCAATGCCGCCGCCGATGATGACGACGGGAGCGGAGGTTGTTTGCTTTGTCATGATACCCTCACGGTTGTTATCGTGTTAATTGATAATTGTCAATTGTCAACGATAAGTGGCGGTGGAACGGGTAGATCGGGTGGGGGGCCAGGTGGTCCGGAGCGGGCCAGCGCGCCGCCATCGATGATGTAGGTCTGACCGGTGATCCACGAGGCACTGTCACTAGCCAGAAATATGACCAGCGCACCGATGTCCCCAGGCGTGCCAAAGCGCCCGAGCGGGATCTGTTCCATCCATTGCTCTTGCGCGGCATAAAGACGTTCTTGCTGTCGCTCCACGGGCACAACGCCGGGGGCAACTGCATTGACGCGAATGCCATACTGCGCCCACTCCGTTGCCAGGCTGCGGGTCAGTGCGTCAAGCGCGGCCTTAGAGGCCGCATAGGCCGAGACATACATGCCGCTGCGCGTGCCAGCAACGCTGGTGACGTTGACAATGCTGCCACAGTTTCCGGCCTTGATCATGCGCCGCGCGGCGTGACGACAGAGCAGATAGGGTGCACGCAGATTGATGTTGATCGTATTGTTCCAGTAGTCCGAGGTCGTGTCTAGCGCGCTGCCCTTATGGACGACGCCTGCGTTGTTGACCAGCACATCAATGCCGCCCCACGTCTTGTCGATGTGAGCAAAGATGCGATCGATGGCCATTTCCGAGCGCAGATCGGCATGAACGATCGAGCCGCTGCCGCCAGCCTCGTTGACCTGTTCGGCAACGCGTTGCGCGCCCGCTTCAGCGCAGCGGTATTGGATCAGCACCTGTGCGCCAGATGCGCCAAACGCTTTGGCAATACCCGCACCAATGCCGCTCGATGCGCCAGTGACAAGAATTCGTTTATTGGTCAGGGAGGTGATCATGATGGTTTCGATATGGCTCCTACGGACATGGACTTTAGCCTTTAGCGAATCGCCTGTATGCAAATGGCCGTAGCAAGTCAGGCTGTTCACCGCTCCATACCCAGTCGGCGAGCAGGCGGGTGAGTGCGGGAGCAATGGCCCAGCCGTGCCCCGACCATCCAACTCCGTAGAAGAGATTGTCTACAGCCGCTAATTTGTCGATGATCGGAATGTCGTCGACGCTTAGAGTTTCGAGGCGGCTGGCGTCCGCTTTGGCAATTTGTACACCTGCTAGTGATGGGAAGAGGGCAACTGCCTGCTCGAAGTTTCCAGTAATCTGATCCGGCTGCGTATGTCCGCTTTGCGTTTGTTCATCCCACTTGCCCATCCAGCCGCCTGAGATCATAATCTGGCCGCGACCGCTGCTGTCGACGTTGTGGGCTTTCATGGCAAGAACGCGGCTGGCGTGGCCAAGCAGATGGTGGAGCGGTACGCTGTCTAGCGGCTCGGTGAGCATTACTTGCGGCAGACGCAGCCAAACGGGTAGCGAAATGTCGAAGTGCTGCTGCAAAATGTGCGGAACGTGGCTGTTGCAGAGCAGGATGAGTGCCTGGTTGACGGTAATGCGTTCGTTGCTGTCTGTAATAATGGCTGTCACCTTACCTGCATTCGATTCGATGGTGGTGAGGCGGGTCTGCTCGTGTATCTCTGCACCGAGCTTTTGTGCAGCTTGGGCAAAGCTCAGAGTGGTCTGCGTGTGGTCAGCGACGCCATCATTCGGGCAGTAGAGTGCAGCAATGACATCCTCGGAGAGGTGTGGCTCTCGCTCACGCAGTTCGTTGCCGTTGAGTAGTTGAGTGGGAATACCCTGCTGTTCCTGCATCCACGCGACGTGAGGTGCGGCGAGCCGCTCGTTTTCGCGTTCGATGAGCTGGAGGTGTCCGATGCGCTCGTAGCTGGTTTTGCCTCCTAATTCTTCGTGCAGTTCCGGCCAGCGTCCATAGGAAAGGTGCATAAGCGGCAATTCGCGCAAATCGCGCCCGTTGGCGCGCACGCCCCGTTTGCCGAGTCCACCCGATGCACCGGATGCAATTGTCTTGGCTTCAAGCAGCAGCACTTCTGCGCCACGGCTAGCTAGCTCCCAGGCGACGCCACAGCCGTAGACACCACCGCCGATGATAACATAGTCCATGAGTTTATTAGACCCTCATTCACCGTTCACAATTCGTTGGTACCTCAGACTTGCAACTTGGGATCGAGCACGTCGCGCAGGCCGTCACCCAGAAGGTTGAAGGCGAGCACGGTAATGAGAATGGCCACACCAGGTGCAATGGAAAACCAAGGTGCAGTCGTCAGGTGACTTGTGCCGTCGCGGATCATCTGACCCCAAGTCGGGGTGGGTGGCGCAACGCCCAGGCCGATAAAGCTGAGGTTGGCTTCGATGCGAATGGCGGCGGCAGCCCACAAGCTGGCCATGACGAGCAGTTCGCCTGCTACGTTGGGGATGATGTGGCGACTCAGCATGCGCACATCTCCCACACCAATGGAGCGGGCCGAGCTGATGAAGTCCTTTTCGCGCAGAGCGAGGGTTGGTCCATGCGCCAGGCGAGCAAAGCGGGGTGAAATCACAATGGCGATGGCGATGATCATCTTGTCTAGCCCGCTGCCAAGAACGGCCAGCACCAGCAGACCGGTGATCAGGTCGGGAAAGGCCAGCAGCGTATCCACCACGCGCATGATGATGGTTTCAATCGTCCCCCCCTTGAATCCGGCCACAACCCCCATGATCGTACCGGCGATACCGCCAATGAGCACGGAGAGTAGCCCGACCAGCAGCGAGATGCGCGTGCCGTAGATAATGCGCGAGAACAGGTCGCGTCCATAGTCGTCCCGGCCGAGCGGATATAGGCTGTTGGGCGGGGTCAGTCGGTCGCGTGCGGACTGAGCAATTGGGTCGTGTGGAGCCAGCATAGGTGCGGCTATGGCAATTGCCATAATGACCACGACTAACACCAGCCCAATCAGCGCAACGCGATTGCGTTTGAAAGTGCGCCAGAGTCGCGCTGCTTCGCCCTGTGAGGGGGTAAGGGGCTCTTCAAGAGCACTGAGCGTCAGGGTCTTTTGCATATAGATATCATTTACAAACTATTCGTAGCGCACGCGCGGATCTGTAAAACCGTATAGTAAGTCAACAATCAGGTTGACCAACACGATGAGAAAGGCGTAGATCACCATGATCGACTGGATGGTCGTATAGTCGCGCTGCTTCATCGAATCGACCATCATCTTGCCCAAGCCAGGGCGCGAGAAGACGATCTCGGTCATGACCGAACTGCCAATGAGGCTGACGGTAAAGAGCCCAACAATCGACACAATGGGGATTAGTGCCGAACGCAGTGCATGGCGCACCATGACCACTCGCTCACCTAGACCTTTAGCACGTGCGGTACGCACGTAATCTTCGCTAATAATGTTGAGCATGGCCGAGCGGGTCATGCGAGTGACGTAGGCCATCATGATCAGCCCTAGCGTAAGCGCAGGTAGGAAGAGATAATAGAGGCGGCTGCCCAGACTTTCGCGGTTACCTGCGCCGACCACTGGGAACCAATCCAGCTCCACACCAAAGATCAGCATGAGAAAAATGCCCAGGTAGAAGGCGGGAACCGACAACCCAGCCAGCGAAAAGGTGCGCCCAATATAGTCGATCAGCCCATTGCGGCGCAGTGCGGTAGCAATGCCCAACGGAACGCCCATGATCACGCCTAGCAGTACGGCGGCGAATGTTAGCTCTACCGTGTAGGGCAGCACAAAAAGGATCTTCTCAGCCACCGGCTGTCCATTCTTCATGGATTTGCCCAAGTCGCCGCGCAAGATACCAGTGAGGAAGTCGAAATACTGAACCGGCAGCGGCTTGTCCAACCCCAGACGCGCTCGTAAAGCCTCCACGGCCTCGGCAGATGCATAGTCGCCCAGCGACGCCTGCGCAGGATCGCCCGGCAGGACGCGCACGATGATGAAGACCAGCGTCAACACGGCCAGCATCGTAGGGATAGCGAGTAGAAGTCGGCGTAAGATATAGCGGAACATTTAAAGAAGAATACGGGACAACGACAACGAGACCTTGTCATTTCGAGGCGAATGCCGAAAAAGCCCTCTCTGATAACTCGAGATTTCTCGCTCCGTACCTCCGCTCGAAATGACTGAATCCGTCCAAAGACTCGCCGCAATACTAGTGAAGCTGTGCCTCAAACCGACGAGTCGTCTGGTCCTGGTGGATAGTTGATAGTGGATGGTGACATATGTATGTAACTATCTACTATCAGTAGACCGCAATGGTGTCATTCTCGAGTGAAGCGAAGAATCTAACGATTGCGGTCTACTGACTATCCACAAAACTTGACTCTTCTGTACGAATTTCCCTATATGAAGATTCCTGGTATATCGGCGTAAATACTTACGACATAAACAGTTAGCGCCACTCGAGAGCAGGCGGCCTACTATCTATGTAACTATTTATGTCGAGGTTTACTAGTTGATCGTCGTCTTCTCGGTGATCTGCGGGTAGAGGTTGAGTGCAGAGTTCAGCTCGTGGCCATAATCGACTGTATTGCTGCGGGCATAGATTTGGCCCTGATAGTGCAGCGTGTGCGAAATGGCATCTTCCAGTATCTTGAGCTGTGCCTCTTTCCACAGCTCGATCTGACGATCCTGATCGGTTTCGAAGCGCGCTTCTAGAATCAGATCGTCAATCCCCGTGTAATGCGAGAAGTTGGTGTCGGGTGCGGCCCCAGTCACAACGATCGAATCCGATAGGTAGAATCGAGTCAGGTAGACATCTGCGTTGGGGCGGAAGGCCACGTAGACCACAATCGGATTAGCATCTTCGCGGATCAGGCTGTGCATGCTGGAGTGATCCACAATGTTGATCTGTAGGTCGATACCAATTGCTCCAAGCTGTGCCTGCATACTCTCGTAGATGCGGCGGTAGGCCTCTAACTCCGACGAGTTGACCGTGAGCGAAAAGCCGTCGCCAAAGCCCACTTCGGCCAACAGATCGGCGGCTTTTTCTGGATCATACTCGTAGTAGACGCCTGCCGCTTCAACCTCTTCCTGGGTCAAGCCACCTTCCATGAATTGAAAGGGAACCGGCGCAAAGACATTCTCGCCTGCCTCCTCAGCGTAGAGAGCCAGGAACTCGTCGCGCTCTAGAGCATGGGAGATAGCTTGCCGCACCTGCGGATTATCCAGCGGCTCGACCGAGGTGTTGAAGTGAATGGTGGCAACCTCGCCCGGTCCAAACGTATCAACCGTTAGCCCATCTTCGGCATTGGTGGCTTCGATCCACGCACTGTCGTTCAGCCCATCGATCACGTCTAGCTCACCAGCCTTCAAGCCCAGGTCGCGGCTGCTGAAATCGGGCATATAGCGCACTTCCACACCCGCTAATTGGGGCTCGCCGTGGAAGTAGTCGGAATTGGCCACCAGTATAACCTTCTCTTGTGGAGAGTAGCTGTCGAACATGAACGGCCCAGTCCCGACCGGATTGGTCACGAAGGCCTCGTCGCCTAACGCTTCGACCGCCCTTTTGCAGACAATGAAGCCACCGGCATAGTCGGTGAAGCTAGGCAGGAAGAGCGACGGCGAGAGCGGCTGCTCTAGCGTCACATTGACCGTGTAGTCGTCCGCTGCCTCAAAGGTCATGCCTGAATATGCGCTGGCGTAGGCCGAGCGGTCGGGATTGGCCGATTTTTCGAGAGAGTAGACCACGTCCTCGGAGGTCAGCTCGTAGGCTTCCATGTCACCGCTGGCATGGCACATGATACCCTGACGCAGGTTGAAGGTCCACGTCTGCGTGCCGTCATCATTGAGCACCGGTTCCGGTACTTCTGTGGCTAGATCGGCCTCGATTTTCGGTGCATTGCCGGGTACGTAACGCACCAGACCGTTGAAGATCATATCGACCACTGTACGGTCGTTGGTTCCAGCAGCAAAGTGTGGATCAAGCGTACCCAGATCAGCCGCGGCCACGCCTAAACGCAGCATTTGGCCACCGTCGGCCATCGCATCGCCAGCAGTGTCTGATGAAGCGCCCGTGGAACCATTATCACCTGCCGGCGTGCCACAGGCTGCCAGAGCAATTAGAGAACTAATCAGCAAAATCTTGAGCAAAAGTCTACGCACATGTATCTCCTTCCGGATATTGGTTCATCTAAAAAATCGTGCTATTCGGTGTTTTCGTCTCTGACGGACATTTCACTTGCCCAATTTCCTCTGATGAACATCGATGATTTGTGGGTGGTAGCTGAGTAACTTGAATATGATACAGGAAAGCCGCGTATACTGATAGAGGCGACAACAGCACTCGCATTCTTCCTCGTGAGTATAGTCGTTGTGGGACGAAAGGTCAAGGAATCCCAAAGAAGGGTCTGAGCAGTCGCAAATTATTTGCTGTCTCAAGTTGCAGTCTCAATGATTATATGCAGGATCATAGTGGATGACATACATTGAGATCGACCGCGCACGATCCCTGATAGCACAGCACGACCTAGATGGGTTGCTGGTTGTTTCAGCTGAAAATTTTGAGTGTCTCGGGTTCTTTGACGTTTTGTGGGGTCAATCTATCGAACACGGATAACCGTGCTCTTATCCGTGTTCCTTAGTATCCGTGTCAATCTGCACACCGTATTGCACTATCAACTGGTGGCAATCTTTCCCGAGCGTTCCTCAATCAACTCGTGGTCAGAGGCGCGCGCTGACTTGATCGCATAATCCGTGACAGGCAGGTGGTAGTGAGTTTCGGCGTTCATGCTGATGAAGCCCTCGGCATAGGCCACGCCGCCAGCGTTACCAAAAGCACCATCGCTGGTCTCGATCCGTTTGTATGCATAGGCTCCCGCGTAGCCCTGGCTCACCATACAGTCGAGCGCAGCCAGCTTCTGCTCGATCACGTCGCCAATGTCGATAAAACTGGCGTTCCGGCTGCAGCCAGCGTGAAGGTGGGTAAAACATCACCCCTTGCCGTTTTTGTCCCAGCTTTTTAGATTAAGAAAATGCTCGCAGGAGAGGATGCAGCAAAAATCGGCATTGGGCTGTTGCCTGATGTTGGCGGATACACCGAGTATGTTCTGACTTGCACGCTGCACCCAGCTCATACTCGGTCGTCTCATTGGTCTGCCGATCGTGAATCAGGCAGCGCGCCTCCAACTGAATTCGCGCATTGTTGAGCGTAAAGGGTGGTATCGAGGTGCTGGGTACATTTCAGCCATAGCTCACGCATACCTCGCGGACGCGGGCCGTACAGCCGCTGTTCGTAGAACCCAAGGCCAGCCGATATTGAAGCCATTTTCCACTGCACAAATCTTGGGGGACCATTTTTTCGTTGTCAAACCAGCTATTCTCTCCTTCTGGACCAACCCAGGGCTTTGCCTTCAGTTGATCGACCGTTCGAGCAGATCGCAACTGTGCTTGCAGCCAGGTTTCTGGCCGCAATTCAGCCTGCCAGGATATTTGCACTGGCACGGCACCGTCGGGTAGCTCGAACGGTGTTGAGATGTAATATTCCAACTCCCCGCGATCGTTTTGGTTGCCCGGCTCGACTGCCGTCATCCCGTGTGGACCGCTGGTCGGCAGGCGGGTGGTGCGGCGGTTGTCGAAGCCCTCCGGCCCATTCCACCAGACCTCAGAGTAGCCCACGTGATCGCCCCACACTTTGTGATTGGCAATCGCCAGGTCAACATAGCCGTCATGGTTAAAATCGGCAGCCACACAGCCCGAAGCCGAATGGGTAAAGAGTCGTGTACAATCCTCAGCAGAAAAGTAGCGTCCTGGACGATTCCAATAGATATAGGAATCCAGATCGCGCACCCGGCCATCGGCATAGGAGCCGACAAAAGATCGAGGCGACCGTCATTGTTGAAGTCGGCCACGGCAATACAGTTCACGTGATTGGCCGGTAAGACCGTGCAGCGCGCCGAACTTAGCCCAGCCGGGCCATTCCAGAAGATATAGACAAACGAATCGTGAGGGCCATGAGGCGACGGTGCAAGGCTGCCTACAATCAGATCCAGATATCCGTTACCGGTCAGATCCGCCGCCCGTGCACAGATGACGTGAATGGCCGACAGAAACTGACAGCGCGCCATGTCGAACCCGTCAGGCCCACCCCAAAGAATAAAGAATCGGTCAGACGCACATTGGGGAACAACGAGATCAAGGTAGCCGTCATTGTTGAGATCCGCCAGATAGATCCAGCGCGGTTCTTGAAAGCGTTCGCCTTGGTGTTCCATTAGCAGACGCGTGGGATTGGCTGCATCGAAGCCGGTGGCAGAACCGTAGAAGAAGAGTAATTCAGGATTGTCGAAACCACAGAAGACCAGATCGAGATAGCCATTGTGGTTCAGGTCAGCACAGACTACGCCATGGGCTCGCGTTGTGGGTAGCGATAGGCTCGGCTGCGACGCAAATCCGGACTGACTGTTCAAATAGATATAGGAACCCGGATCGCGTCTGATCGAGTTTTCGGCAGCATTGGCAAAGACGAGATCGGGTAGGCCGTCGTCGTTGAGATCGACGCGCAGCACCTCGACAGCACCCCAGCCGGGCAATCTTTGGCAGCGCTCGGGTTGATAGCCATCAGGGCCGCCGAAGTAGATAACATTGTCGATGTTGCCAATCTTGCTGCGCGCAAAGTGATTGATTAGCACCACGTCGGGCGTTGGCTGGTCAGAACTGCGACCTATCAAAACTCGGCGAGCATCATGAGATGCCAGCTGGATCGGTTCGTTGTTGATGCCTACACGACCGCCTCGGAATACGAGCGCCGCAGTCGTATACGATACGCCATCGTGATTCTGACAGATCACGACTTCCGCACAGCCATCACCATCCAGATCGGCCACGGCTACGTCACAGGCATGAAAGGTCGACAGGCTTGAGCGATTCGCCTCACTATATTGACCCCGATCGCTCCAATAGATCCAAGAACGCTGACGCCGTTCACCGTTGGCAGCAGGTTGATCGGATTCACGGCAGGCGAACACCAAATCCTCATGGCTGGTCCCGCTAAGATCGCCCGCAGCAACTGCCATTGCACCGGCACATCTAAACAGAAGCGGAGCGTCAAAAGTGCGCTCCAGTGAAACTGGTACGAGAGCAGCAAATTGACGATGTGCCACAAAGATATGCGTCGTGTCATCCAAACAAAGAGCGCGCACCAACGGCGAGGCGTCTTCCACGTGCTCAGCATCGCTGGTTAGATCTTGGTGGATCGAAGTCTCTGGCGCGTCGACAGGAATCGGCACGAGGGAACTGCGCTCGATGTCTAAACCATCTTCAGCACCCCAATAGACGCGAACGGCACCCTCCACGTCGCGCACGAGGAGGTCCGCATAGCCATCGCCATCCAGGTCGGCGGCATCAAGCTGTTCGCCTTCAATCGCAAGCTTCTGGTATCGTTGTGGTTCAAAACCGAGTTCACTTTGATAGAAGAGACGAACCTTGCCGTCACATAGAAACGCCAGATCGGGACGGCCATCGCCATTGAAGTCACCCGAAGCCACACTGCTGCAGAGCGGTGCAGGCAAGGGCTGACTGAATTGCTCCGACCACCCTTGGGGCGAACCAAAGTAAATGGTGGCATTTAGTTCCAGCATAATGCCGTTGTAGTAGTTGCCAACCACCAGATCGTCATATCCATCCCCATTCAGATCGGCAACAACTCCGGCACGTGCACCCTCAGCCGCCAGTTCATGACGAGTCCCACGGGCCAGGCAGTTGCGATAAACGTAGACCGGCGGTCGCTCCCAGTGATCCTGACTATTACAGAAGATCAGGTCTACATAACCGTTCTGGTTGAGATCAAAATGGTGGATACGTTGCAGCACCCCCGCGCGTGAAACGTACAAATTGGCTCCGGCGCTGCCAAAGATTCCCTGGCGAAAGGCTGTAAACCCGGCCGTGACCCAGACACCAACGTTGGGGCTCTGCTCCGACCTCGGTTCCGCGTTAGAGATATCGATTGATTGGTTGTGCATAAAGGTTTCGTCATCGTAGGTAAGGGTGCTGTCCGAACTGAAGGAGAAATAGTATAGATTATATCAGCGTTAGGCCGCTGCAAGCAATTGATTCCCTGAGTGATAATTTTTGATACAGTTGACAACACCACATGGCTGATTTATACTGAGGTTGTAGGGTTAACCTAATTCCCCATCTTCTTACCATCAAAATAAATCTCAATTTCCATGAAGCTGAAGCAACAGCCACGACCACACAACCCTTGGAGGAACACCATGGCTAGAAATGGCCTAAACCGACGCGATTTTTTGCGCGTAAGCGCCAGCACCGCGCTCCTGGCTGGCCTGAGCACAAGCTGCATGGCACCCACCAGCGCGCCAGAGACAACGACCGATGCCGCAGTCCCTGCGGATCCGGTCCGTGGCGGGAATCTTGTCTTTGCCACAACGGTTGCCACACCAAACCTGGATCCACAGATGGAGATTTCCGATGCCCGGATGCGTCGCGGCCCGCTCATGTATGATACGCTTGTGGAGTGGGGCGAGGACTTTTCGGTACAACCTGGGCTGGCGGAAAGCTGGGAGACTGAAGGCAATACGTGGATCTTTCATCTACGACAAGGTGTTGAGTTTAGCAACGGCAAGGTGTTGGACGCTGAGGATGTCATTTACTCGATGGAGCGCGTATTAGAGTCGCCGGGGGCTGGCTTCTATAGCAGCATCGAAAGCATGAAGGCGTTGGATGCGCAGACCGTCGCCTTTGAATTGTCGCAACCCACTGCACCGTTGCTGGCTGCCTTAGGGGGACGCTATGCCTATATCTTGCCCAAGGGAGCAGCGGACGAAGTCGATCTCACGCAGACAGCAGTGGGGTCGGGTGCATTTCACGTAGCCGAATTTGTGCAGAACCAACGACTGGTGTTGACGCGCAATCCCAACTATTGGAATGCCGAGAATGTTTACTTGGACGAACTCACCATCCAGATTATTCCCGACGAGAGCAGCATCATTGCCGGGTTGCGCTCCGGCGATGTGCATCTGACCATCTTTGAAGATTCCAAGAACTATCTGCTGGTCAAAGATGATGCGAATCTGGCCTCCTCGCTCTGGCCCGCCGCGCGCTGGAGCATTCTCGACTTCCCGCTGGATGTGGAGCCATACAGCGATGTGAAGGTGCGCCAGGCCATCGCCGCGGCCATTGACCGCGAGTCGATCATCCAGGCCGCAATTGGTGGATTGGGAACCCATCTGAATGTCCTGCCGCCGGCCTTGTGGCCGTCCCTGGCACCGGAAGATCACCCCTTCTTTACCCGCGATCTGGATCGGGCCAGTTCCCTTTTGGCCGAAGCGGGCTATCCCGATGGACTGGACGTGACGCTGATCACCATTGTGGGCTACTCGGCACTAGGCGCGGCGGCGCAAGTGATCGCCGAAAACCTCAGCGAGATCGGCGTCAATGTAGAGATTGAGCAGCAAGAGTTGGGCGTCTGGATCGACAATTTCCTGGCGGGGACCTTTGAGGACTTCACCATGAATGCTTGGGGCGGTTGGATCGACCCGGATATGCCTCTCTACAATCAGTTCCGCGTTCCGCCTGAAGGCAAGGATTTTCGCGGCTGGGGCAATGAAGAGATCTCCGAACTGCTCGATCAGGGACGCTATTCTGTGGATCCCGATGCGCGGGTGCAGACCTATATCGAAATTCAAGAAATGATCGGCGAGCAAGTGCCGATTGTTCCGCTTTTTTCTGCCGATATTGTCACGGCCCAGCAGCAGACCGTCCACAACTTCAAACAACATCCGAGCGGACATTACCACAATCTGCGCTGGGTTTGGATGAGTGCGTAAACGGTAGGCACAAGGAACGGCAGATTAAGTGATTCAATACCTCATTCGCCGTCTGCTCTATCTGATATTGACTGCCTTTGGTCTGCCCCTGCTGGTCTTTTTGTTGATGCAACTTGTGCCCGGGTCGGTCGTCACCCAGATGGTCGACCTGCAGGGGCAGATCAACTCGCAGCAAATGGCAGAGTTGCGCGCCTTCTTTGGGCTAGATCAGCCCTGGTATATCCAATTCGGAAATTGGATGATGCGCACCTGGCAGGGCGATCTGGGTACTTCGTGGCGCACTGGCATTCCCGTGACCAAGGTGCTCTTTGACAGTCTCGCTGTCACGCTGGAGTTGGCGCTACTGGCCACCATCTTTTCTGTGCTCATCGGCATTCCCATGGGGATTCTGGCCGCACAATATCGGCAACGCTGGCCCGATCTTCTGTTGCGCACAACCTCGCTGCTGGGGTTATCGACACCCGTCTTCTGGCAAGGAACCATGTTGCTCCTGCTCTTCTCCCTCTACCTGCGCTGGACGCCGCCCCTGCGTTGGATTTCGCCCCGCGATGATCTGGTTGGCAACCTGACTCTGATGGCATTGCCCGTGATCACGCTAGGGACGGCGAGTGCGGCGGCCATTGTGCGCATTACGCGCACGTCCATGCTAGAGGTTTACCGCCGCGAGTACATCACAGTCGCACGGGGCAAAGGGTTATCGACGCGGGCGATTCTCTTTACCCATGCCTTACGCAACATGCTCATCCCTGTGCTCACCGTGATCGGCTTGCAGATGGGCTATCTTTTTGGCGGTGCTGTGGTGGTTGAGGAGGTCTTCACGCTACCGGGGATTGGCCGCTTGCTGCTTCAGGGCATCATCCAGCGCGACTTTCCGGTGGTGCAGGGGGCCACGCTCGTCATCGCCTTGCTCTTTGCCTTGACCAATCTGATCGTCGACTTGCTCTATGGCGTCGCGGATCCACGGGTGCGCTATTCGTGATAGCTCCAACCGCGCAAAGCGACACAGCAAATTTCAGCGCAGCAAATCTCGCCACAGCAAATCTCGCCGCAACAAAGAGGCGACGCTGGCGGGTCGTTCGGGGTCTGCTGATCCCCAGCGGCATCTTCCTCATGTTTCTGGTCATTGGCCTTACGCCCACGACTTTTGCCCCCTATGACGCCTACAAAATGGATGTACCGTCGGCCATGCAGGGGCCATCATCTGCCCATTGGTTTGGCACGGATAACTTTGGCCGTGATGTCCTGTCACGGATACTCCACGGTACGCGTGCTTCTTTGGGAGTGGCTTTGGCTGCGGTTGCCATTGCCATCGTGATCGGCGTACCATTGGGAATGTTGGCCGGTTATTTTGGCCGGGGCACAGATCAATTTCTGGGGCGGGCGATGGATATTCTGCTCTCCTTTCCATCGCTACTTCTCGCCGTTGTGATTGCGGGGATATTGGGACCGAGCGTGCGCAATGCCATCCTCGCCATCGCCGTCATCTACACGCCATTTTTCTTCCGCGTGGCCCGCGGCCCCACACTCTCGGAAAAAGAGCAGGACTATGTCATGGCCGCTCACGCCGTGGGCGTGAAGCATTTGCCCATCATGGTACGCCATCTGTTGCCCAATGTCATTGCGCCCATTGTGGTGCAAGCGCCCATCATGCTCTCCTTTGCCATCTTGACCGAAGCGTCGCTCAGCTACTTAGGCTTGGGCATCCAGCCGCCCGATCCTTCCTGGGGATCGATCATTAACGAAGGAAGACCCTACTTGCAGATCGCACCTGCTATCTCGATCTTTCCGGGGCTGACTATTATGCTCGCCGTCTTGACCTTCAACTTCATGGGCGACAATCTGCGGGATCTGCTGGATCCCAAGTAGGTGGCAGGTGGATAGCGGTTGTTTGTCGCTCAAAAATGTCCGTGCTACAATATGAGCAGTTTCCCCAAAGCTGCCCAATTATCTCGGATTTATCTTCCATACTTATGAGCGTTCGCTCCACTATCTAGAAGGAGCTTTAGACCTGCACACCCGTGCGAGATAAGCGTCATCTCAAACCGTGTCACATGCGTTAATCACCGTGGTCATCTTCTCGGCGTTAGGTGAAGGGGCATGAGGAATGGCGGAAGACCACATGGTCAGTAGGAACGGCGGCATCGCCATTTCTCGTGTCCGTCTTGGTTGCCGAATTCGTTTTTTGAGTCCCATAACCCGCGTGTTTTTGAGTGAGGAGAATCCATGAGCCATCCAGATTTATCTTCTGAATATCCGCTGACTCAAGAGCAGATTGATGCCTGCCTGCCTGCCGCCGCGACGGGCACGTCTACCTGCCCAACGTCTCTAACGCGGAAGAAGTGGCAATCTATCGTCAGGCCATCACCGAAGCTGCCTACGCCAATTTCCCAGACAAGGGTGAATTGAGCAAGCGAGATGCGTTCGGCAAAGCCTTCTTACAAACGCTCAATCTGCGCTTTAAGCATGATGGGGTCAGAGCCTTTGTGTTGGCGCGACGTTTTGCCAAAATTGTGGCTGAACTCAATGGGGTCGAGCGTGTGCGCATCCTTCACGAGCAGGCACTCTTCAAGGAGCCTGGCGGCAGCCATAGCCCCTGGCATCAGGATCAATATTATTGGCCGCTGGCGACCAATCAATCGACCGGCATGTGGATGCCCCTGGTCGACGTATCGCTAGAGATGGGGCCGATCCTCTATGCCAGCGGGTCGCATCGCGATGGATATCTGGGTCACTACAAGATTTCCGACGAATCGCAGGATGTCTTTGATGGTGTCGTAGAAGAGAAAGGCTTCGCCACCTGGCAGCAACCCATGAAAGCAGGCGATGCCACGTTCCACAACGGCTGGCTGATACACGGGGCTACGGCCAACCAAACAGAGACCATGCGCGAAGCCATGATTGTGACCTACTATCCCGATGGCACGCGGGTGGGTGAGTTGGACAATCCTAGCCGGGTCAATGATGCCAAGGTCTATTTGGGTGGACGCAAGACAGGTGCGTTAGCTGATAGTGAACTGAACACGGTTGTCTATGCCGCAAATGGCGGCGGGTAAACAATACAATGAATGGTTACACCGGTCTGCCCGTTGAACAGTTTCACCAGCGTGTGGAGACAATCCGTGGGCAGATTGTCGCTCGCGGGTTGGATGCGCTCTTTGCCTTTTCCGATGAGTATCGCCCCGGCAGCACACTCTACCTCTCCGATTATCATCCCATCAACGTCATTGAGGAATCACCCCAGGGCGTCTATGTGCCCGTGGATGGCGATGTCGTTCTCTTTTTGGGAGCCATCAATGCCAAGACCGCAGCGGGCATCTCCTGGATTGAGGATATTCGCCCAGTGGATGAACTGAATGCCTTTTTCCTCGAGCAAAACGGACGCAAGGGCCGCAAGCTGCGGGTGGGATTGGTAGGCGAGGCGCTGCTGCCGGTAAAGTACTATCGGCGTTCGCGCTTGGCCTTGGCCGATAGCGACTTTGTCTATGCTGACGATTTGCTGAACAAAATGCGCTCTGTCAAGAGTTCCGCCGAAATCGCGCTCATGGAAAAAGCCGCTCAGTTGGGTGATGCCGGAATCATTGCGGCAGTAGAGCGACTGAAAGAAGGTCCGATTAGCGAGATTGAACTGGCCGCGACGGCGGAGCATGTTGTGCGCATGGGCGGGGCCGAGTTGGGCAGCGCCACCATTCTCTCTTCCGGCATCAACACCCAAAAACCAACTTGGCGGGCCACCGATAAGCCGATTGAGCTGGGCGATCCGGTGCTAATCGACGTCAACCCCTTCTACCGCGGCTACTGTTCTGATGTTTCCATCACGGTTTTTCGCGAAGATGATGCGTTTCGCATCAGCGATGAGCAGCGGGGCTTGTTGGACTTTAGTCGCCAGACATTACGTGGGGTGGTCGAATCGATGGTGCCAGGTCGACCGGCCCACGTCATCTATGACTACTTTCTGGCACAATCACGTGCGGCAGGCTATGAATCTTATTTCACGCTCTACGCCAAAGGGATGCGCGCCGTGGGCCATGGGGTAGGGGTCAACGTGGTCGAGTGGCCCAATCTGGATGCCGATTCGTCCTTTTTGCTGGAACCAGGCATGACCCTGGCTGTCAAATTTGACCTGCACGGCTTCGACTTTGGCGGCACACGCTTTGAGATCGATGTGGTGGTCGAGGAACAGGGCAGTCGAGCCTTGAATCGAATTCTCGACCATGAGATTTAGATGTAGTCTTACGCACGACGAGCTACGTTTCCTCTAGTAGGGGCGAGGATGTTGCGTAAGTCCTGAAATGTGGAGTTCATTTTTTCAATATCCATCAAGGAGAAATATCCAAATGCAAAAGCAACTATCTCTATTGTCGCTGTTCGTTGTGGCGGTCCTGCTGGTTAGCGCATGTGCGACCGCGGTCCAACCTGCTGCAACTGGTGGTGAGTCGAGTGCCGCTTCGGCTGATTCGGCCGAGGCCAGTGACGGGGAGACGCTCACCATCCTCTACTGGCAGGCGGCGTCCCTACCCAATCCTTATCTATCAGGCGGCGGAAAGGATGTGGATGCTGCCGCGATTACCCTGGAGCCATTGGCCAACCTGAACGAAGCGGGAGAGTTTGCCCTCAAATTGGGGGCCGAGATCCCTACAATTGAAAATGGCGGCGTTTCTGAAGATCTGACTACCATCACCTGGCAGTTGAAAGAAGGGCTGCTCTGGTCTGACGGTACACCTGTCACTGCAGATGATGCCGTCTTTACTTGGGAATATTGTACGCACCCCGACGCGGGCTGTGCCTCGCTCACCAACTTTGAAGGGGTCGAAAGCGTGGAAGCGGTCGATGATCTGACCATCAAGATCACCTTTGATGATCCAACACCCTTTCCCTATACACCATTTGTGACCGCACGAGCACCCATAATCCAGAAAGCGCAATTTGCTGACTGTCTGGGTGCGGCGGCCCAGCAATGCTCAGAGCAGAATCTGATGCCCCACGGCACGGGGCCCTACACGATTGTAGATTTCAAGGTCAACGATGTGGTGACCTACGTAGCGAATGAACACTACCGCAACGCGGACAACACCGCCTTCTCCCAAGTCATCTTCAAAGGTGGCGGCGACGCGACATCGGCAGCGCGAGCCGTGTTACAGACGGGTGAAGCCGACTATGCCTGGAATCTACAGGTAGAGCCGGATGTACTCACCGAAATGGAAGCTGATGGCAATGGTCAAATTGTCGTCGCATTTGCCGGCCTTGTTGAGCGCCTCTTGCCCAACCAGACCAATCCAGATCCCGAACTAGGTGAAAAACGGTCGGAATGGACTCCCGAAGATCCCAACCCCCACCCCTTCTTGACCCATCCTGCGGTCTATGAGGCGCTCTCCAAGGCAATTGATCGTGACCTGATTGCCACCCAGCTCTATGGCTTTGCCGGTCGACCAACCTGCAACATTATTCCTGGTCCACCCGCCTACGTCTCTAACGTCAATGACGATTGCTTGGTGCAGGATATTGCTGGTGCCAATCAACTGCTCGACGACGCAGGTATCGTCGATAGCGATGGCGACGGTATCCGCGAACTAGATGGTGTGCCCTTGCAGATCCGCTATCAGACCTCGACCAACTCGGTGCGCCAGAAGACCCAGGCTTTGATTAAGCAGTGGTGGTCAGAAATTGGCGTGGAGACCGAACTGATCAATCACGATGCAGGCGTCTACTTCGGTGGCGATCCCAACAGCCCAGACACCTATGGCAAGTTCTATGCCGATGTGGAGATGTACACCGACGGCCCACCCATCGATGCACAGCAGCATTTGGCGGGGCTTCTCTGCTCTGAAATCTCGCGACGAGACAACAACTGGCTGGGCAACAACGTCTACCGCGGCTGTAACGAGGAATTCGATGCCCTATTCGATGAGTTGACCCAAACCCCGGTGGGCGAACGCCGGATCGAACTGGTCAAGCAGTTGAATGATATCAACGTACAAAGTGGCTACCAGATCCCCCTCGTCTTCCGTGGCTTTGCCTCGGCCCACGCAAATTCGCTTCTGGGCGTCCAGATCAACGGCTGGGACTCAGAGATGTGGAACATTGCCGACTGGTCGCGCGCGGCGGAGTAGTATAAGTGAGTGCCCAAAAAGTACTTCCCGTTCTGGGTGGCAGTCACCGTCGCTTCGCTTAAAAGCGACTGTCACCTAGGCGAACCTTGATCTCCCAAGTATTACGCGTTGTCCTAAAATGGCAGGGGTATATGCCGACACACACAACCAACCGGTGGATGACGGCGCATCAAATTCACTATCCCTTCATCCGTGAAGCAACTCTTTCGCCAGACGGCAGTCAGGTTGTATACACCGTTGAAGAAGCGTGGCTGACCGATATGAACCGCCAGATATTCATCCACAATGTGAGCTGGAAGAAACAGAAGACTCTGTGGGTGCCAGTGGGTATTCGAATGCCATCGCTCCCGCAGACCTATAGTAAACAAATATAGGACACAAAGAACCTTCAGATCATCTCGAGGTTCTTCTTTTTTGCGGTACATTGCGTGTCGAAATACTGATTCGGACGCCATATTCTGTGTCCGTCTAGTTTGCAGTTCTTTGTGTGGAGACTTAACGCGTCAGCAATCGGGCCATTAGCAGAATCAATGCGTAATTGCTAACCTGGAGAATGTTGCTCGACGGTATTCGCCACAGTACTCGATCTCAGCTTACAAATCTGGCCACACAAGCGGACAGTGATAACGGTCAGCACTCCTCCCGCGATAGTCGTAAAAGAGGATAAGACCACGCGGAACGAGATACAGGATCAACAGGTTTGATGTCACTGGATCGGTCAGAGAAAAGACAGCCCCCACTAGCCTCCAGGTGCAGTAGGTCCAAAAGGCGGAAAAAATAATGACGCTCAAGGTCGAGGCCAAGCCCATCAACCACACCGCTCGCGGACTCATTAGCACCAGGAGCAGGCAACAGATAATCGCCGCAGCGAACAGCCCTAAAATATTGGTGGCCCACGGCACAAACTGCTGCACCTCTGTCATTGATATTAAGCCCACGAAGGCGAACATGACGGCCGCCGACATCAGGGCTAAGCCTTCCTTGAGAATTTGCTTTAGGCGTCTAATGTTCAAATTCGACTTTCAACCGAATTAAATCTTCTTCTACAACATGGGGAAAAACTAACCAAAAGCCTGTATCCGCAAGCCAAGTAGGGTTATTTGCTTGTTCCGCTTGCCGAACAAGCGTCTGCTGGGCCGGCGCAATGTATAACGTAAAGTCCAAATCCAAGGACTGGCCAGCCTCCAAAATACGATTAATCCTGGTCGCCTGACTATACACGCTGACATTGACTGTAGCGTCCGTCCCCCGATAACTGCTGCTCGTCGTGCCGACCAAATGTTCATTAACAGATAATTCAAAGAAATAGCTATTAACCTGCATGGCCAACGATGAAGGGTTGTGTAACCGAAACTGTACTTGAACTCGGGGGTTGTTGTCATCAATGAACTGTAAATCGGTGATGATTAGCGTTAAGCGACGGATGCTCTGGATCGAGTCGACATAGTTTGAAACGCTAATCCAACTGAGGCAAAGCGCCATCACCCCAAGCGAGAGGATAAGGATGAAGGCCAGACTCTCAAGCCTGGGTGGCAAGCGGGCAAGGAAGTCGGTGGCAAGTGTCTTCATCATTATCCTCTGACCGCAAGTTTACCCGTAATTGCCACAGAAATCCAATCCGCCTGCTCTAGCATTTTTTAGGGGCAGGGGACTGAATATCTATACAAAGTTGATTCAACGCTTGCATTCCAAAAAGAAATATGGCACTCTTCTTTTCCCGGGCACTGATTTGAAAGCGTTGGCCGTAACCTAAATTGATTGCTGTTAAAAATAAAGGTAAGCATTCAGCTTGTCAGCCATCAGCGCTCAGCTTGGTTGATTCTTAGTCAGGGCCGTCGGTCCAAAAATGAATAGCTGACGGCTGAAATGCTGATAAGCTGAACAGCTACAAATAAATAAAGAAAGTGAGGCACGGCTAAGCAATGATACAAGATCTGGAACGAAACGAAGGCGGTTTGCCCGTTCGTAAGTTAGGTAAGACCGGATTGAAGGTCTCGATTATTGGTTTCGGCGGCGGCCACTGTGTCCGACCGTACATTGATGAGCAAACGACCATACGCTTGGTGCAAAGCGCGATTGATGCTGGTGTGACATTTATGGACAATGCCTGGGAGTATCACCAGGGAGAATCCGAGCGCCGAATGGGACTGGCCCTCAAAGGCCGCCGTGACCAGGTTACCCTCATGACCAAGGTCTGTGGGCGCGATCGTAAAACAGCAGAGGCGCAATTGCACGAGAGTTTACGCCGGCTACAAACCGACGTGATCGATGTCTGGCAGTTCCACGAGATCAACTACGACAACGATCCCGATTGGATATTCCAATCCGGCGGAGCCCTCGAAGCGGCACTGGACGCGCGCCAGGCTGGCAAGATACGTTTTATCGGTTTCACCGGTCATAAGGGTCCTGACATCTTGAAGAGCATGCTGGCGCAAGACTTTGAGTGGGACACCTGTCAGATGCCCATAAATGTCTTGGATGCCCACTACCGGAGTTTTCAAAAAGAAGTCTTGCCCACGTTGAACCGTCGGAATATCGGCGTGATTGGTATGAAGAGCCTGGGGGGGCGAGGACAACTGGTTACCGAACTTGGCTTGACTGCGGAGCAGTGCCGCACTTTTGCTTTGTCATTGCCCATCAGTACCCTTGTTTGCGGTATCGAGTCGCTGGAAAATTTGCAGCAAGACGTAGAAATGGCTCGCGCCTTCACGCCCTTGTCCGAGGCGCAGCAGCAGGAACTGTTGGCCAGCGTCTACGAGGAAGCCACAGATGGGCGTCACGAGTGGTTCAAGAGCACGCAAATCTTCGACTCGCAGTATCATCGGGATCAACACGGATTTCCAGAGATTGGCTAAGCCGGACTATCGACGAGGCGGCTTCCATCACCAAGGCTGATTTTATTTTCGAAGTGTCCTGGTGTGTGCTCCATATACTGCTTGCCAAGCCTGTCAGGAACCCCATAGATAAATCTAGGGGCTTGTGTCTCGTAGACAAGCTTCATTCTTGACCAGGATCAGCCAGGAGAGTCGAACAGGTTATGAAGCCTTTGGCCTAAGGTAAATTAGTATGACAACTGACGAACAATCATACCCTTCTGTTGAGCAAATATCTGCATGGCTCACTGGGCTATACAATGCTGAGATCAGAGGGCTCGTTTCACTTTCGGGTGGTTTCTGGTCCTCGGCGTTTGCCTATCGCGTCGGCACGCAAGACTTCGTGCTTCGGCTCAGCGACATGGCTGAGGGTTTTGCAATCGACACTGCGGCCATGCGCTTCAATGGCCCAAACCTGCCAGTTCCAAC
Organism: Chloroflexi bacterium TSY; assembly: GCA_019217005.1. The sequence goes on along the minus strand of JAHBNG010000090.1, from coordinate 5,409 downwards.
TGTGATCAACACAGGAAAGGCACTGGGTCTCAACTATGCTATTTCGGAGCGTCATTTTGGCCGTTTCATCGAGACCACCTCTGCAGATGAAGGTCGTGCTGTTGGCAGCGCCCTGGAAACGCTCCTGGCTGAAATGCGTGCAGTGGCCACTTCAGAAGACGACGGGGTGATTTGGTACGACCAGGAAGGATCAACGAATATGACTTGGCACAGCTGGCTGACTGGTGGGCTGGTTGACAATCCTGATGTTCGTGTGAGTGGCTGGAGAGCAAAACTCGCAGAAAACCCTGTCATTGATAATCTGTTCAAAACTTGTGAGTCGCGTATCCATGAGTTGCTGTCGGTTTGCCCAGAACGCAGGGACCTCATCCATGGCGATCTGCTTCATCAGAATGTTCTCGTTTCGAACGATGCGTCACAAGTGACGGCCATTTTCTCATGGAAATGTTCGGCGTACGGCGATTTCTTGTACGATGTTGCTTGGTGTACATTCTGGAGCGACTGGCATCCGGGTATTGCTGCGTCAGACATCTGGAATCGAACCATGGTCGCTCAAGATCTAACCGAAGCAGATCTTGTGAATGCTTCTTTACGACATCATTGTTATGAGCTTCAAATCGGGGCAACACACCTTGGCTGGAATGCTTGGACCGGCAACCAGAAAGACCTTGAGGCGGTAGCCCGCGCCCTCGAGCGCACACTTGAAAAAGGCCCACTGCCAATGCACCCGACTGATTAAGGACAAAACCATAATGTGAACAGGCAAAAACAGAAGATGGCGTGGGTGCCAGTGCGTATTCGACTCCCGTCGCTCCCGCCCATAGGTTATTCTGATAACAACGAGAAAAGGGCCGACAAATCAATCTGTCGGCCCTTTTGCTATTTAAGGTCCCGAACTATAGGCCACGGACACACGTGCATCTGCCCCAACGCCAAGTGAATCGAAAAAGTGTTCAATATTGAAAGTCCGTGTGATGCAACGGGCTTTTCCTCTTTGTGAGACTTTGGGTCGCGGGAGCGACTTCGTCGTCTCACTGTGCTTCGAGCGGTGTCACAAGAAATGCCCATCGATCGTAAACATTTGCATGCTCTTGTGCACCGCATATGTCTCCGCCTCACAGTCCTCTGGGCGAAACTCCAGACGCAAGCCTTCAAGCGAGTGTAGACAAACCCTGGGGGTTATGGCTGATCAACAACCCCAGCCGGTGACCGTTGGGGGGGGTTATGGCTGACGATTGGAACAGAAGACGTCTCGTATGGAGATCATAATGGGGTGATCAATCGTTCGATAGCACGATTACCATGCAACCACCTTCCGACCGCTGGGGCGGCATGTTCTTGGGTGAGTATACGGTTTGAGATTGCCCCGCCACTGCCGGCGTTTGTGAACTTGATGCCCTGCCATGATATGTCGCATAGCTGTTTGGCAATGATGAGGCTCGCACCGGCAGGCGAGCGTTGCTCTGCACTTTCTTCGACGATGTCGATAGGTGGGGTGAGGTCGAAGGTATCGGTGATCTCGACGTCGCTATCCGGCCCGGCCGTGTTGCTCGAAATCACCCCGATATGGCTGAAGTCGCTGCCGACGACGTAGCGGTTCTTGTGCTGGTTTGCCGTAAAGTTTTTGGTCGTGTTCAGCGTCCGAATCTTGCTAGTAGGATCGGAACTGATGCCCGTGAGTTTCGATGTGGCGATCGAGTCAACGACATTGGGCTCCGCAAAGATGGTCAATGGTGCCGCAATTGCTTGAATGGAATTCGCGGAGAAGTCTAACAGACCCGGGTCGGGAGAGAGAAAGATTGGCAGGGTGAAGTCGGGCAGCAAATCCTTGGTGCCGATGCCGGTGATGTCGACGACGTAGCGGACATTGTGGGGGATAAATGTGGGAACATCCAAGATCGCCCGCTGGAAGGTTCGGTAGGCCGAGCCCTCGGTTTTGCCGTCGCCAATGGCATCGCTCCCTGAGGCGCGGGCGAAGATAGTGCGGACCTCCAGCGTACTCCGTGGGGGTTCAATCTTGAATTTTTCTGTGAATGGAAAAATCGCGCTGTGCGTGATCAACGTCATCTTCACTCCTCCTTTCCCAAGGGCCAGGGCTTGTGGGCAGCCGGGTATCAGTCATAGCATGATTTAACAGGTCTACTTTACGAAAAAACGTCACGAAAAAACGTCAACGTGACAAAACGATGGCCAAGGATTGTACACTTGATAATGCGCCAATTTGGCGACCCAAATATCCGAATTCAGGTGATTTTAAGCCACAATCCCAATCCAAAAAGCCAAGTAACGACAACTTTGATAGGGTAAAGCTTTGATGAAGAGGTAATTTCAGGGAGTGCTTTAATTCTGGCTCCTAAGTGCTTATCCGAAAAGTTCTGTGACGGTGCATTCTCACTCGAGAAGCTAGCTGGACTCACAACCACTTTTCGGATAGGTTCTAAGTATAGCTCAAAAGGCAGGAACCATACCAATTTTGCCTTCTGAAATCAATCATGATTTGATGAGCAGTTGCGCCAAGTTGCTTAATTGGTAAGCCGTTGCCAAACGGATTGACCAGATGACGGACAGGATGTTAAGTGAGCCCCACAAGAGGTTCACTCCTCTAACGGAAAGGCAGCTAACCATGTGGTTCATACGGCGAGTTTGTTCTCTCATAAGGGGTATGGTCAGCAAGGTTAATGAGCATCCTCGCTAAATCCAACGGAGGACTCTCCCTGAGATGTTGTAGGGACTGGCGATTCCAAACAAAATCCTGAACTGGACCAAATAGTTGACCCGAACGAATCCATCGATAGCAGTAATACTTTTGGTGGTTATGGTGCACTTGGTTTAATAGACTTTGGCAGCCAATTTTATATTGTTCGGGTGATTGCGCCAACGCCCAGGTCTTGCTCATCGGCGGTACCACATCACCGCCGATGAGCAGGATAATGCTATACATCATCCGTTTCGCTTGATTAAGGTGCGTATTATGTCGAATATTACTTATCGAATTCACCGGCAAATCTTATCGCTTTCGACAACGACTCAATACTGACCGGCAAATTGAAAGCGATTCGGATGCCTCGGAACCAGACCAGTAAGTCTCTAACACTGTATTCCTCGGCCACTCCAAAAAGCTCTATATCGGCACGTATAACATCTATCGTTTAGCCGAACGCGACGAGTAGTCTGCTAGAACGTATCTAATCGTAACCGTGTAGAGCAATAATCTAAATCCCACAGTATGATAAATGTAACGCGGATTGTCTGAAAGTCACCCATAGGGACAGGGGTTTATCATGCAGCGCATACTCGGATTCTGCCTACTGCTTACGATTATCGTCATTGGGCCGGCTGATTCTACACGTTCGGCTTACGCTACGCCAACCACAGAAGAACCTGGCAAGTACATCTCCATGCCATCTGAGCCCTGGATTCCCAACGTGGCCCATCCCGATTTGGCTCAGGGTCCGATTGTGGAGAGCGTCCAAGATGGTGCCTGGTCCGATGCGACTACATGGGGTGGGCCGCTGCCAGGGGCAGCCGACGTGGTTGTGGTGCACCACAAAGTCATCTTCGATACACAGACGGAAGTCTATGATCTGGCAGTCTACCCCAACGGTCGGCTGGCGTTTCGCACGGATATGGATACATCGCTTACGGTGGGCACTTTGCAGGTCTTATACGGTGGGTGCACTGGAAGTTGGCACAGAGAGCAACCCCATCCTTCCTAGCATCACAACCAAGATACGTTTCGCAGACCGACCCATTGACCTAGAGAGCGATCCAGGACAGTATGGCAATGGACTTGTGGTTTTCGGCAAAATCACTATCTTTGGAGCTGCCAAAACGCCAACCTGGACTCGAATCAGCCTCGAGCCACACGCAGGCGAGACAACTTTGACATTGCGCGAACCTGTCGCTGGTTGGCGAGTAGGTGATCGGATTGTTCTACCCGATTCGCGCAATATGTCCGCCGATCACCCCAAGCGGCTGAAGGACTTTGTCAACAGCGACTACCAGACAGAGGTGCTGACCATAAGTTCAGTTTCACCTGATGGCCGCAAACTAATGCTAGAGACGCCACTCGCCTTTGACCATCTCGACCCCACAGATGCGGATGGCACCCCAACCACCTCGTTTTCAGGCGAACGCCTCTTGCCCCATGTTGGTAACTTGACCCGCAACGTCACCTTCTGTTCGCAAAACCCATCTGGCACCCGCGGTCATACATTTTTCGCCGCCGCGGCGAGCGTGTCGATTCACAATGCTGGCTTTTGTGATTTGGGCAGAACCAAAAACGAGACGCTGCACAGCACTCAATTTGATGACAACGGCAATGCCACCCAAATCGGCACCAATCAGATTTCTCGCTATTCGGTCCATTTCCATCACTTGCGCGGTCCAGCACCTGGCACGGACGGGCGCAACCAGATGCCATCTGATCTCAAAGCAGAAAAGAAGCGGGATTGGTTGGAGACCAATGGCTGGCAATATGAGTTTGTGGGCAACGCCATCTATACTTCATCCGCGTATGATCACAACTTCAAATGGGCACTGGTTGCTCACGGCTCTCACTTTGGCAAAATCAGCGATAATGTAGCTTATAACTTCGCGGGGGCTGGCTTTCAAACCGAAGACGGCACCGAGAGCTATAATCTCTTTGCCCGTAACTTTGCAGTGCGCATCCACGGCACCGGAGAGGCGCGCATTCCCCAGCCTTCTGGTGACTCGGACAAAAAGGGCCATCTGGGGATAGACGGCACGGGCTTTTGGTTTCGGGGTCCCAACAACTGGGTGGAAGATAATGTCGCCGCGGACGTGCGCTTTTCGGGGCATTACTATAGCGGCTACTACCTCAAGGAGCAGGTCATCCCCCTTTTTCCTGGTGCCAATCCGCATATGAACCCAGATGAGGGCGAGACTGTGCGCGCTAAGCCGCTCCTCAGCTTCACCAACAATGAAGCCTATGGTCCTATGGCTGTCGGTCTGTATGGCGCGTGGGTTAGTTGTATATGCGACATTGATCAGTGGGACGAACTCAAGATCAAAGATACCATCATCTGGCACCCCTATGAGGCTGGTGTGCGCTGGTATCATAATGGCAAAACCACCTTTGATGGTCTTAAGATCCGTGGCGACCAAGCGGTTACATCAGGCATTTCTACCTACGGGCGCATCGATATGCGTTCGATTGGCATGAGTTTAGTGCGCTACGAAAATCTGGATCTGACCATCACAAACGCCGATATCCAGGGGATGGTCTTTGGTATCGACATGCCCCGGTCTAATTCCAGAGGGAGTGGCGTCTTTCCCACCTACGTTTCCGATTCGGTGCTGCACAACTATGTCAATGTGCGAGTCTTCATTCAGCACCTAACCAATGAACGGGACGATCCAGCCCAGAATCGACGCAAACAGGTCACG
>JAHBNG010000094.1 GCA_019217005.1 Chloroflexi bacterium TSY | reverse complement strand
AAATCCCTGCAATCTCGACTGAAAATCGCCAAAAACGCCAAATTTGGATCTACTGTGTCTGGCTGATTGATGAATCTGTGACGAGGTGATCTGTAAAGGGTACGTCGCCCGTGTTCGTAACTTTGTAACAATAATAGACATCTGTCCCAGCAGGCACGCTTATACGGACGTCATTGGAGCGACAAGGATCGTTATTGCGGCTGACCGTTTTCATGAGCGCAATTTGGGGGTTTTGTTGCCAGAGTCTATTGTTCAAAGAGTTATCGTATTGGGAATGATTAGGCTCCACGGCTAATTTTGTTCCTCCCTTCATGGCAACAGTAAAGAGGATGAGGCCGATGATGCTCATGCTAATGGAGAATATGAAAAAGAGGATCGGATGCCTTCGCTGTGTCATACGAGCTTGCAATTCTGCGCCTTGCCATGGGTGTATCGTCAAACTAACGTCTACGCCCTAGAACAAGCCCAACGATCATGATCAATCCAACAAAGATAGCACCAACTAGGACAAGACTCATTTGATTGGCTTGGCTACCAATGCGAATCGGAGTCGAGATCGAGACCGATGCTGACTGTTGGTTCTGATCACCTGGGTTGTCCTGTTGTTCAGTAGATTCATCATCAGCTGTTTGTGTTTTTGTCGTGAGCGGTGAGACCGGTGATGTTTGTTGATTCTCATCGATTTGTTTGCGGCTTTTTTGGGGCATTGTCAGCGGCATAATCGTTGGCTTGATGGTTGCGATATTGGTTGCCGTGCTGAGAGGCGTGCTGTTCCGCGGCTTGGCCACTATCAATTGAAAGCAACAGTCCAAACATGATGACGAAAAGCACGAAAAGGAGTAGTGTTTTCCAGGTATATTTTTCTACATATTTCCATCCCAAAAGGCTTTGTCCCACGTTCCTAAGTGGAGAGACGGAGTACAATCTATTTAGACAACTGCAACGCTTAACAATTCGATTCACACGATTCAAATCCATATAAAATACCTACAAAGTGAAACCAAGAAAAGAAGGCTCATCTATGGCAAAAGTCTTTCTTCCAGAAAGTGTGCAAATATGCAATCAAACTGGTGTGCTCTCTCTCGTACGGGCGTGAAATATCATGCCCGTACGAGAGGACTCTGCGTAAGTCCTAGAAAATAGAAATGGAACATGATTGATACGGATAAACACAGATAAAATGATTGATATCGATTTGAAAATTGGGAATGAGTCAGCCTAATTTTCAGTTCCCAACCTCGAATCTCCACGATTATACACTGAAGCTTGAATAATTTCGTAACGGAGGGAGAGAGTGCATATCAAGAGTAGGGATATCGGTGGATATGAGACATGGATGCGTTGTCTTTAGCGAATTGAGACATCTCCAGCATGAAAGATCTGTCTCTCTCCATCTGAGTTTTCAACAATTAATGCTCCGTCATTTGTTGCATCAACAGCTAAGCCCTGGAAGACGATATTTTCTTGCTGAACGATTTTCACCTGCTGCCCAAGCGTATGTAGTAAATTGCGCCAGCTGCCATATATGTCAGTCGGTGAGTTATCTGAAATTAGACTGCCCAACTCTTCTGCTAATGCACCAAGAAGCTCTGTGCGATCAACCTGACGCTTAAGAGAACAATATAGGCTTGTTGCATCTGGGGCACCATTTGGCGTTTGAGGTAGCTGTTCTGGGGTTTGGTTGATGTTGATACCAATACCTAAAATGGCATACCCGATTTGATTACCGTGAAAGATTGTTTCGACAAGAATCCCAGCGACTTTCCCTTGACGATGGACGCAAGTTGTGTGCGGAGAATGCTCGCTCCGATTGATTGTAGGTTCCGAAAGATAATACCCCACCAAAAGATCATTCGGCCATTTTAAGAATATTTGCCCTGTTAAGACCGGTTCAACACGTTCGATGGAGCGGGTTGCCGCAACTGCCAGCAGCATTGGTAAATATGCGAGATTGTCTATAGGAATATGACAAGGACCCAATAAGATGCTTAGTAACAATGAAGAGCCGTAGGGCGTTGTCCAACTCCGCTTCTGTCTACCTCGCCCTGCCGTCTGTTCTTCAGCAACGAATATAGTACCAGAGAGCCGATTGAGAAGATGGATGAGTGTTGACTGTTCTTGCTCCACATGTTGATTGTCTGAATCCTTTGGCTCAACTTGAGTCGAAGGTTCTTGTATGAGTATATGATTCCGCTGGCTCTGGACGTATTCGCGCACTAAAGGCATTGTACTGGGTACACGATGATAATGGAAAAGCTGATGTCCTATTGGATTCGATGCTAGTCGCTCGCGAAGAGCGTCGATGTTTAGTTGCGGATAATCTGATTTTGTGATCATTGTATAATGCTTTACTTTCTGGTAAAGGCTTGAGTGACAAAGGGCAAACCGAAAGGGGCGGAAAAAAGAATCCACCCTGAAAAAACGGGATAAAATGTAAAAATAGTGCTCGGCTAGTTTAAGCAGCGGCATTGAGGCGGCGATGAGCGAGAACGCCTTTAGGGAAATGGTGTGAAACCGAGGCCTTTTTCCGAAAGTCAGGGTCGAGTTGGTCGGGAGTTGGAAAAAGAGCACTCGAGAGAACGCGGCGCAGCCTGCCGGGAGTGGCTTGAGGCTCTCGATCCCAGTAGCCAGTCGGTATGGGAGGAAGAGAAGCGGCTAAATGGGAAAGAAGATTGCCAGCCAGCAGCCCCAGTTCAGGTAAGCGGAAGCAAGCCTCATCGGCATGAACAAATTGACGATGTAAGCCAATCATCTGCTTGGAAGCCAAGGGGGGGATGTTCAACAGGCCAGCGCTCCAGATAGAAAAGATAAATGGTTTCAGCTTGTAAAGCCATGACGGTCGCCAGAACCAAAGGTGTGTGATAAGCAGGATCCTGAAAGACGTAAATCGAATAGGTGCGGTTGGCTGTATCCACCTTGGTTGTCCTGGGGACGAGATTGTGCCATGCTTGATAGCGAATCAGGCGACCACTATAGACAAATTGACCAAACGAGTCTGGAGTTGTGGCCTCGAGTCGCTTTCCCCTATAGCATCGAGAGAGCGGACGCACAATATCACCATATTCGGGTGGTCTGCCTTTTTCCTTACGTTCGGGTAACTCATTGCGGCGCGCTGTGCAGTTAATCGCTTCCCGAAGGACAAATCGGTCGACGTCGCTTTCTAGCATTTCTCTGATTGTAAACCCGGCATCGACCACCGCCACTTCGTCTGACTCCAGTGATTTCTTCGTCTCTTTCAGCAGCTTTTTCCGAAACTCACTTTCCTTTGTGCCTACCTCGCATCTCATGATTGCCTTGAGCAGTGGCACTCGTTTCCCGCCTATCTCCCCCGAGCTTATCATCACTCCAAAGATGAGCGCGGGCAATGCCCGACGAGCCGTTGAGTTATAGAGTCGGTTCACTTTCCCTTGCAGCTTCGGTCGCCAGAACCCTGTGATATCTATGCTTTTCACTCGGTATCCTTCTAACTTTTTTGCCTCCCATTCCCCTTTCCACTCCACTTCTTCTTGCCACGATGAGAGCAGGCTTGCAATATCCCATGATCCATATCGAAAGCTCCACCAGCTTCGCCGGAGCTCCTCATCTTCAAACCCGCTTTCACTCAATCCACTATGGATTGCTCCTCGACTTTTCAGAAACGACCCATTCATCATCGCCCACATCAGACGCATTACATTTACGTTTGTTCCCACCGGCGTTACTTGCAATACATTCATCAGTACTGCTATAGTTATTTCTGGCGCGGTTAGCATTCCTTCCTCCTTTTTGGGTTCTCTACCTTTAGGATGAAACGCTAACCGCTTTTTGTCACATTTCTCACCTCATCTCTTTTCTTTTACCAGAAAGTAAAGTAATGATAAATCTGAGTATCTCGATTGGCAATCAAATTGGCAATCGTGTAGAATGAGCGATAGAAGTTCAGAGAATGCTATGATAGGGTTGTGAAGTTTTTCTGAACGATTCTGAAAAATCTCGGCAGAAGCGATTATGATTATTGAATGAGCAGCGATTTTGGCTCGAAAGATCCCCATTGATCATCCGTTTGTGCAATCTGACTATGATGCACATTTCTTCTTGGCCGAACCAGAAGAAGAAGCGACTTCCCCTTCATTACCGATTATCTTGTTTAGCGCCGCATTTGGTCTGGGGATAAGTATAATTACACTCTATTTGACCTACGGTGTGCTCAGTTTGAGCATTGTGGTTAGTGCTGGACTTACCACAACAGCTCTGCTTTTTGGTATCGGTTTTGTGGCTGTGACGGCATCTATCCTGACTAGTTCGAAAGCCACTGTTACCAATGTAGCCTTTAGTTGTGGCCTTATTTTAATGACTATTTTGTTTTTCGGGTTATGTACACTCTCCAGTGCCATTGCGGCAACACTATTTTTGATATGGAGTCGTTGACTTGGAACATCTGGGATTATCCGCTCATCGTCATACCCGCCTAACTGTGACGCCAGCACCCGACGCACGCAACAGTCTTGTCCTCTGGTACAAAACAGTCCCGCTCTTCAAGGCTCTGCGTAATGGGTTTGTGATTGTTCTGGCACGCCATTCCCCGAGCCTGGCGTTCAAACGCTTTCTCTTCCGTACAATTGACATGGATGTAGGTCCCAATGTAAGCTTTGCTTGGCAAGCAACACCTGACTTATTTTTCCCAGAACTCATTCGCATTTCCGAGAATACAATAATAGGCTATAATACCACCATTCTAACGCATGAATATCTGATCGGCGAATGGCGTGTTGGACCAGTAACAATCGGTGCAAATGTGACAATCGGTGCAAATTGTACGATCTTGCCTGGTGTCGTGATTGGTGATGGAGCAACCATCAGTGCAATGAGTCTTGTGAATAAGGATGTTCCTCCACATGCGGTCGTTGGGGGAATTCCAATACGAATGCTTAAAGGATCAAGTTTACACGATTCTATCTGAAGAATTCAGAGTACTTATAAAGAAGCCACTTAAACTTCGGACAATTATCCGAAGTTTAAGTGGCTATTATACTGAGCAGCGCCATAACATGACACTTTTTAGTCGAGAAAGAATGTTATAATGTGCTGCTGCGGAGTATAGATGTTAACGTTTATTTACACTTTGTAATATAAACTCGAAATAAGATGGTATTCCAAATTGTGTGCAAGTTCGCCTTTTCTCTGAGAAACCAAATAGCTTTTACACAAATTATGGTCTACCGCCCGGAAGAATAGAAGGGAGTGTGTCCCAAAGTGTGTAAATGCAGCGATTCTCTGACTGAGCAGTCTTCATTTACACACTTTGTGGTACACACTCGAATAGAATGAGGTGAAGAAACACAATGAAGTGGCTCAAAGCTCAGATTACCTGGCTACATTCTTTTATCTCACAGCGCACGATTCTCGCTTTGCTGGTCGTCACTACTGTCGTCGCCTATTTTGGCGGTCTGCTTTATTGGTATGGTCTATATATCGTCCAAACACAACCTCCTATTTGGGCCTGGCTCTTTATTCCAGATTGTCCACTTTGGGGATTATTAGGCGGCCTTGGATTGATGATGGTGTCTGCACATCGGTATTGGTCTGTTGACGCCCGGAGACAAGCACAGAAAATTCAAATCGGTGTTGGATTTCTATTTACGATTTTATGGCTTGTTACATATCTGCCCAACCTTCCATCTGGATTTGTCAATCAACGTGCAATGTTGGCGATGTTTGGTTGGACCTTGTTGCTTTTTGGCGCTTTCTTCCAACAGCGGCCAAATTGGCTGCTTGTGATTACGCTCTTTGGCAACATTAAGTATGGTCTATGGACTGTGACAGCTTGGCTTGTTTTCTGGCGCAACACCGCCCTCGCGTTTGGTGCTCCTCTCTTTACGCCTGATAGTGTCTTCATGACCATCACTCATCTTGGTATGATCGCTATGGGACTTGTCCTATTGACCTATTTCAAACCAAGTCGGTTAGCCATTTTGGGTGGATTTGTCTGGTTCGCCCTCAGTGACTTTGTCGATTATGGCTTGGGCTGGTATCCACCAATACCGGATATCATTCCACTCTCGATCATGCAATGGAGCACCATATCGTTTACAATTATTTTTACAATTGTATTGTTCGGGCTGAGTGAGTTATCCTTGTTCTCTTGGAGCGTGTCCAGCGACAACCGGCAGGGACTATCTCGGCTCGCATCTCATTCCTCTTAGTACTTATCCGAAAAGCTCTGTGATGATGCATTCTCACTCGAGAAGCTGGTCGGACTCACAGTCACTTTTCGGATAGGTTCTAAGCTCGACTTTGTACAATTTGGGCACATTAAAAAGTTAATAAAGAAGGAACAAAAGGGAAGCTGATGTAAGATAGGAGTGAGAAAACAACTATCAAAGAGAGGAGAGCCCAATGTTCCTTCCAGCAGAAATAATCCCGTTGTTCGAGAGCTTTCGCCCAGTCTTCACAGAACCGACGTACCAAAAGGCACTGGTCTTGGTGATAGGGACGGTGTTAACGAAGGGAAGACGAACGGTGACAGCGGCGTTGAGAGTGATGGGATTGGAGCAAGAGGGAGACTGGTCCAAGTATCACCATGTGCTGAATCGAGCGAAGTGGGATGGATTGATGTTGAGCTATATCTTACTGCACTTGATTGTGGATACGTTTGTGGTCATGGGAGCGCCAGTCGAGATAACGGTAGACGAGACGCTAGAAAGGCGCTGGGGTCCCAAGATCAGCAAACGAGGACACTGGCGAGATAGCCTGGCGTCAGGCCGGAAGATGAACGTAAGCACGAGCGGATTGCGGTGGCTGGTCTTCTGTGTGGTGGTCAAGTTGCCGTGGAGTGACCTCTACTGGTCGTTGCCCTTTCTGAGCGTCTTACTCACAACGCCGAAAGTCAGCGAAACGCTTAACAAGCGCCACCGGACAGTAGCGAAACGAACCATGCAGGTGGTGGCCTGGCTGCGTCGAGCTTTGCCAGGTCGAGAAATCAAGCTCATCGGCGATGGGGCTTACAGTGTGATCGAGTTGGGCTTGCGCTGTCAATCCCAAGGAGTCACCTTGATTGGGCCTCTGCGACTGGATGCGCGTCTCTTTGACTATCCACCCTCCCGTTTGAAACCTGACGGCACAAAACGACCTGGTCGTCCTCCTGTCGTTGGGCAGCGACTGCCCAATCTGGCAGATGTCGCCCTCTTCCAAACCACCTGTTGGCACCGCTGCCGCATTGACTGGTATGGTGGAGACTCTGAAGTCGTCGACTGGGCCACTGGCCTTGCCTTTTTGGTACTCCACTGGCACTACCCCGCTCCTTCTGCGCTGGGTTTTAGTCCGCGATCCCAAAGGCCAAGCTGAGACCGTCGCTTACTTCTCCACCGACATTCATCAGGCTGCCCCCCCCACATCATCGCTGATTTCGTCAAACGCTGGTCCATTGAAGTCACTTTCGAGGAAGCCAGGGCTCATCTCGGTGTCGAAACTCAGCGCCAGTGGAGTGACTTGGCCATTGAGCGCACTACTCCTGCTCTCTTTGGTCTTTTCAGCCTTGTCATTTTGATGGCTCATGCCTTCTCTCCTGATGGCTCTATCCCTTTGCCTCAAGCTGCTTGGTATCACAAGACTCACGCCTCCTTCCATGACCTCCTCTCTCTGGTTCGCCGCCGCTTATGGTCCCATTTCCTTTTCCAGACATCCCACATTTCACCTGCTCTTCGTTTATTCTCTCCCTCTCAGGTGAACACCTTACTTTCTGCTGTCTGTTATTAACTTTTTAATGGGGGTGGTTCAGAATTAGGTTTACACTTTTGATACATAGATAAAAATCTATATGAGGTCATTTTCTGCCTGAGCATGGCTCAAAGTAGAAAATATAAACATCTTTTCTCTTTGCAAAAATGTAAACCTAATTGTCCGCCTAAAATGAACCACCCCTTTTAATGTGCTCAAAACTTACAAAGTCAAGCTTAGTGCGGATAGTGCAGTTTATCAACATCTATTATTTCCCATTTACTTTATTAAATCTAGAAAGAAGCTTCTTTTGAGTGAGAATCTGAATCCTCAATTTCAAACATTGAATGATCTACGTCGCGCAGCTAAAATTGGTGGCGGCGAGGAGCGTATTGCTAGACAGCACGCATCTGGCAAGAATACTGCGCGCGAACGGCTAGAATTGTTATTGGACAACGGTACATTCCGTGAATTAGATGTGTTTGTGACGCATGACTGTAACGATTTTGGATTGGCCGACCGTAAATATCCGGGGGATGGAGTTGTGACTGGTTATGGCACAATTCAAGGACGCCTTGTCTACGTTTACTCCCAAGATTTTACTGTCATCGGTGGAAGCGTTGGACTTGCCCACGCGCGCAAGATCTGCAAAATTATGGATATGGCTATGAAGAATGGTGCTCCTGTCATCGGTCTCAACGATGGAGGCGGTGCACGTATTCAGGAAGGAGTCTTTGGTCTTGCGGGTTATGCGGAGATCTTTTACCGTAATGTCATGGCTTCCGGCGTGGTTCCTCAAATTAGTGTTGTCATGGGACCTTGTTCGGGCGGCGCTGTTTATAGCCCCGCACTAACCGATTTTGTGATCATGGTAAAAGATACTAGCCATATGTTTATCACTGGTCCAGATGTGGTCAAAGCTGTTACCCAAGAGGATGTTTCCTTCGAGGAATTGGGTGGAGCATTTGTTCACGCCAGTGAATCAGGTGTGGCTCATTTTGCGGCCGACAATGAAGAAGATGCACTGTTTCTTGTTCAACAGCTGGTCAACTATATTCCGAGCAACAACATGGATGATCCCGGTGGGCGAGCAAGTCAGGATGATCCATTGCGTCAAGAACCCGAACTCGACACAATTGTGCCGGATAATCCCAACCGGCCTTATGATATGAAACGTATCATCAAGCATATCGTTGATGATGGTCAGTTTTTAGAGGTTCACGAACATTGGGCGCAGAATATTCTTGTGGGCTTTGCCCATTTGGGTGGACGTTCAGTTGGGATTGTTGCTCAGCAACCAGCTGTTTTGGCGGGAGTCCTTGACGTAGCCGCTAGCCAGAAAGCTGCTCGTTTTGTACGATTTTGTGACGCCTTTAATATACTGCTTGTGGTTTTGGAAGATGTTCCGGGGTTTATGCCGGGGTTAAATCAAGAACATGGCGGAATCATCCGTCATGGTGCAAAATTGCTGTATGCTTTTTCCGAGGCAACAGTTCCGAAAGTAACTGTAATCGTGCGAAAGGCGTATGGCGGCGCCTATTGCGTCATGAACCCACGACACTTGGGGGCTGATCTTGTTTTGGCTTGGCCAAGCGCCGAGATTGCTGTAATGGGACCCGATGGAGCGGTCAACGTGATCTTTCGCCGTGAATTGGCGGAAGCGGAAGATCCTGTGGCACGCAAAGCGGAATTAGTGGATGATTATCGGCAACGGTTTGCGCATCCTTTTGTTGCTGCTTCAGCCGGATTCATTGATGATGTGATTGAACCTCATGAGACGAGGCCTCGTTTGATTAACGCTTTGGAGATGTTGAATAATAAACAAGAGGCGATCCCGCCCAAAAAACATGGCAATATCCCACTCTAATGATGACCGACGACCACCCATCTAAATCTGAAATTGAATTTGAATTGCCTGCAGTACAGTATGAGGTAATGGGCTTTTCGGGTTTAATACAAGGTCAGCCTCTTTCTTTAATCCTGGATGCAGGTGTTTTATTACCCGATCCTGCCGCCGATCATTGGTTTGCCGTTCAAAAAGAACCACTTGCCCCTTGCTTTGTTCATGTGGGCCCTGCTACATATGCTTTTACTGGACAGATTCAGCAGGCTGAGCTATTCAAGGAGCTAGAGGAAGAGTCTGCTATCGTCATTGTAGACTGTGCCGGCATTCGCTTACGAGTTACGTGTGGTGCAATGGATGACGGTCGACTTCCTTTTGGTACATGGGAAACTCGATACCTGACTGGTATCAGTCTGATCCAAGGAATTATTGAAGAAGATTTTTCTATGCCAATAGGCGAATTCATTGGTGCAACAGTTTGGAGTATCCGACGGCTTGTCCTAACACCAGGAGATCCGCTTTTTGGACAATGGCATCACAGCAATGAGCTTGCTCGTGCGCCTTATACATATGACACAGTTCTAATATCGGCGCGATTACATTAACAGACGTTGACAGTTGTTTTCCTGTACTGATTCTATTCAAGTTTGAGAGATTCTAAATGTTCCAAAAAGTTTTAGTTGCAAACCGTGGCGAAATCGCAGTTCGCGTGTTGCGTGCCTGTGGCGAGCGAGGAATATCTACCGTTGCCGTCTATTCGGACATAGATCGTTCTTCATTACATGTGCGTTATGCCGATGAAGCGTATCATATCGGTCCATCACCAAGCCTCGAAAGTTACTTGCGTATTGACAAAATTATTGATGTGGCTCGAAAGGCAGGGGTTGATGCAATTCACCCCGGATATGGCTTTCTGGCTGAGAATGCTGAATTTGCTGCTGCGTGTGTCGATGCCAGTATGACGTTTATCGGTCCAAAGCCGGATGCAATTGAAAAGATGGGTGATAAACTGACGGCACGTCAAACCGTGGCCAAACGCAATGTTCCGCTTGTTCCTGGCTCGGCAAAAGGATTGCATAACGATGAGTTGATGCATGTGGCCAAGGAGATCGGTTTTCCGCTGATGATCAAAGCGAGCGCTGGCGGTGGCGGAAAAGGGATGCGCGCTGTAAATGAGATATCAGAGTTTGAAAGCGCATTAGAGGCGGCTCGTCGTGAGGCAGCTGGGGCCTTTGGCAACGATGAGGTCTATTTGGAGAAGCTGATCACTAGTGCAAGGCATATTGAGATTCAGGTTTTGGCAGATAGCCACGGAAATACTATACATCTGGGTGAACGTGAATGTAGCATTCAACGGCGCCATCAGAAATTGATTGAAGAGGCCCCTAGTGTTGCCGTGGATGCTGCTCTACGTAAAGAGATGGGCAATGTTGCGATTGCTGCTGCAGAAGCGGTCAATTATGTAAATGCTGGAACTGTTGAGTTTCTCTTCGATATCGACGAAGAGAAATACTATTTTTTAGAGATGAATACACGTTTGCAGGTGGAGCATCCTGTGACGGAAATGGTGACCGGTATTGATATTGTCAAGGAGCAGCTGACGATTGCAGATGGTCGACGTATGCGCTATCGTCAAGAAGATATCGTGCCCAAGGGTTGGTCAATTGAATGTCGAATTACAGCCGAAGATGCCCTGAATAATTTTTTACCAAGTACTGGAACTGTTACCTATCTTAAGGAGCCCAATGGACCGGGAGTGCGTGTAGAAAGCTCACTATATCGTGGCCACGAAGTAGGGCTTTTTTATGATCCAATGGTGGCTAAACTTATCGTGTTGGGTGATAATCGAGCAGAAGCAATTTTGCGAATGAGGCGGGCATTGAGCGAATATCGTATTGGTGGGATTAAAACATCGATCCCGTTTCACCAAGAGATTATGGATAGCGCTGAGTTTATGTGGGGAACATTTGATACTGGATATCTCAATAGACGGTCACCGGGGAAGAAATCAGAAAGACGGGTCGAGTATGAACGCGTTGCGGCGGTTGCAGCGGTTTTGATTGCGAATGAAGAAGGTCGCAAGGCAGTTCATATTGGTCAGTCAAACGGTACAGAACCGACTGATAATTTATGGAAGCGATCTGGACGGATGCGAGCAGTTGGAGGTCGGTGGTGAAATACTTTGCACAAGTTGGCGAGACCGAATATGAAGTGACGATTGACAAAGAACAGATCTTGGTCAATGGCGAGCCGATACAAATTGATTTGCAACAAGGAGGCGTTTCTGAATTATATAGCCTTTTGTTTGGTGGTGTGAGTTATGAAGTCTTAATCGAATCGGATAGAATGAACTACGCTGTGACATTGCGCGGTGAACAGTTTCAGATAACGGTAGAAGATGAGCAGACCCGTAAACTGAATATGGGCCGTAAAGCACCCTCATCACCGTCTGGAGAACGCTCGTTGAGTGCGCCGATCCCCGGGCTTGTCGTAAAGGTGTTAGTGGAAGAAGGGGTTGAGGTAGAAGAAGATCAACCTCTTATAATATTAGAAGCAATGAAGATGGAAAACGAGATTCGTGCACAGGGCAAAGGAACTGTTAAGAAGATAAATGTTACTGCCGGTCAACGCGTTGAGCAAAACTCGGTACTCATTCTCCTGGAATGACGAATATATCACGGTATTTGAGTGAAGCTCCTTGGCGAGCCGAAAAACTCAATGATGAGCGTATAGGTTACATGAAGTCAGAGACAGCACAATACCAACGTTCAGAGTCAGAATCGGTATTAGCGATTGACGATACACTATGTGAACACGTGGGAAGTCTGTTCGAGTATATCGACACCCACTACAATCATAGCAATGGTCAGCATCCACTGGCTCATAACTTAGTCACAAGTCACTATGTCAGTGGCGCTGTTCGTTTTCCGGTCGATGCAAGTATCTACCGACGGTACGAAGAGTTTACCGACTGGGAAGCATTTGTGGAAAACCATTTCCCAGTGACTGAGATTCCCAAGAAAAAAGAAAGAACGAACCGCTTTTCATAAACGAGTGGATAGCCACCTATTAACTGACCCCGCCTTTCGAGGGCTAGACGAAGCGTTTAAGACCAAGATAACCATTGCCAGTGAACTGGTTGAAAAAAGCTGTTGAACGAACCCTTATCTTTGGTTGGGCTCTCTTCGATGGTTGGTATCTCGCTCCAGATCTTCTAGCTGTACTCGATCGTCTGAATAAAGATTGGATCAGCATCTTGAAGTGCAATCGCAATCTGGAGACAAATAGCTTTCGTTTGCGAGATGAAGACGGTCAGCCGATAACTTTCGAGGGCCACATATTAAAGTCAAAGAGTTGGTCCCCTACATCCCCCAGAATGCCTACAAACCTGTCACCATTGATGGTCGTACTTACTATACCTTTACCATGACTGTGCGTATCCCTTCTATCGGCAAGGTACGCATCGTGATTAGTTTTGATAATCCTGAATTGCAAGGCAATTAGGCCGTTTTAGTGACCAATCGCACTGATTGTAATGCCAAACGCATTCTCTCGATTTACCTTTCGTTGGCCTATCGAGACGGTTTATCAGGATGGTAAACAACGTTTGGCCTTGATGAATATTGCATGCGAACTGCCCACGCCTTTCAAAACATTGGTCTCTGGTCTTCGTGGCTTATTCTCTTGCACCTTGATTGTTTGGGACCATCATTGGCTAAAACTCAATTCTCGCCCAGCAAATCCCTTGGTGAGGCTACTCGGCAGCAAGCTCAGTCACTAATTCAAGATCTCATCTTGACTGCACATCATGCCTTGAATGACGGACAGGAGATTGCAGAGGTCTTCGCTACCCTTTTCGCCAAACAGCAGGCCTGCTCTGCTTAATTTTGACTTTGTCAAATCCGGCACCTGCTCAAAATACAACTATCGAGTTAATAATACATTTGATTTATTGCATCTATGTTAGACATTATAAGGATTGAACATTTCTGCCTGACGATTGTGCAATTTCTCAGAGAGAACCTTTGAATCCTTATAATGTCTATTGAAAGTAACGTTTTGTCTGTTATACCAATTGTATCGGGATGTGATAGTACTTTAAAACCTGTCCGAAGTCCTACTCAAGAGAAGTAAAGCGTGTTAGGACGAAAGGCAAATTAGTGAGTTTGAACAGGTTACACCAATTTGTGTCAGTTGCTCGGGGTGGTTCAGAATTAGGTTTACACTTTTGATACATAGACAAAAATCTATATGAGGTCATTTTCTGCCTGAGCATGGCTCAAATTAGAAAATATAAACATCTTTTCTCTTTGCAAAAATGTAAACCTAATTGTCCGCCTAAAATGAACCACCCCAGTTGCTCTTCGATTAATTAAATGTAAACATCAAGAGTAGACGAAATTTGACACGGCCATCTACGAGTGGTAAACTTAGGTTTCACACTTGAGGAAACGGCAAGTTCCTAGCAAAACGATTTTTTGGACTTGTCGTTTTGTTTTGGTGAAAGTATTCTATTTGAGGTTTGAAGTACCAAAAAATTCAAAATAGAGATTTTGAAATTGGTGCTTGACAAACACAAGAAGATATGGTAGAATTTTTTTCGTGCCCTAGAAGCAAAATGAATCTTTAATAGCTTGGTGTGAGATTATTTTGTAGGGCAATGAAGAGAAAATGTACATTAACAATTGAAGAGTGGTAAGACAGAAAAAGGTTCTGTTGTAAAGTAATTTACGGAGAGTTTGATCCTGGCTCAGGATGAACGTTGGCGGCGTGCTTAACACATGCAAGTCGAACGTGAAGCCTTAATTGATTACTTCGGTTTGATTTTGAGGTGGAAAGTGGCGAACGGGTGAGTAACACGTGGATAACCTACCCCGGAGTGGGGGATAACCATTGGAAACGATGGCTAATACCGCATGGTCCTATTAATATGGGAGTATTAATAGGTAAAACTCCGGTGCTCTGAGAGGGGTCCGCGTCCGATTAGCTAGTTGGGGGGGTAACGGCCCACCAAGGCAATGATCGGTAGCTGGTCTGAGAGGACGATCAGCCACATGGGAACTGAGACACGGTCCCAACTCCTACGGGGGGCAGCAGTGAGGAATATTGCACAATGGGGGAAACCCTGATGCAGCAACGCCGCGTGGAGGATGACGGCCTTATAGGTTGTAAACTCCTTTTCTGAGGGAAGAGAAAGGACAGTACCTCAGGAATAAGTCACGGCTAACTACGTGCCAGCAGCCGCGGTAATACGTAGGTGACGAACGTTATCCGGAATTACTGGGCGTAAAGGGCACGCAGGCGGTTGGTCAAGTCCGACGTGAAATTTCTCGGCTTAACTGGGAGGCGTCGTTGGAAACTGACTAACTTGAGGCAATGAGAGGGGTGTAGAATTCATGGTGTAGTGGTGGAATGCGTAGATATCATGAGGAATACCAGTGGCGAAAGCGGCACCCTGGCATTGGCCTGACGCTCATGTGCGAAAGCGTGGGTAGCGAACGGGATTAGATACCCCGGTAGTCCACGCTGTAAACGATGAACACTAGGTGTAGGTGAATTAAATTTATCTGTGCCGTAGCAAACGCGATAAGTGTTCCGCCTGGGGACTACGGCCGCAAGGCTAAAACTCAAAGGAATTGACGGGGACCCGCACAAGCAGCGGAGCGTGTGGTTTAATTCGATGCAACGCGAAGAACCTTACCTGGGCTTGACATAAGCGTAGTAGTGAACCGAAAGGGGAACGAGCCTCGGCAGCGCTTACAGGTGCTGCATGGCTGTCGTCAGCTCGTGTCGTGAGATGTTGGGTTAAGTCCCGCAACGAGCGCAACCCTCGTCGTTAGTTACAAGTGTCTAGCGAGACTGCCGGTATCAAACCGGAGGAAGGTGAGGACGACGTCAAGTCAGCATGGCCTTTATGTCCAGGGCTACACACACGCTACAATGGGCGGTACAATGGGCAGCGAAACCGCGAGGTGGAGCGAATCTCATCAAAGCCGTTCGTACTTCGGATTGCAGGCTGCAACCCGCCTGCATGAAGCTGGAGTTGCTAGTAAACGTAGGTCAGCCATACTACGTTGAATACGTTCCCGGGTCTTGTACACACCGCCCGTCACGTCATGGAAGTTGGTAACACCTGAAGTCGGTTTACTCAACCGCAAGGAGAGGGCTGCCTAGGGTGGGACTGATGACTGGGACGAAGTCGTAACAAGGTAGCCGTACCGGAAGGTGTGGCTGGATCACCTCCTTTCTAGGGAATTGCTCGTCATGATTCTGCACAAGAATCATGACTTTTGCTGCAGAAGCAGTTAAAAAGCAATCCAAAAATATAAAAGTTCGAGAATATAGTCAGACTTTTTTCTTCTTACCACTCTTCAGCGGTTAATGTACCGCAATGTATTTACGGTTTTTTGATTTACGATTTACAAGTTGGCTCGAAAAAACGACCCAACTTGTAAATTTTCGTAATCGTAAAAGATAACGATTACGTGCCTGCAAGGGACTCGAACCATCACATTCGTAAATCTAAAATCGTAAATCTTCTGGGCCTGTAGCTCAGCCGGTTAGAGCACTGTGCTGATAACGCAGGGGTCAGTGGTTCGAGTCCACTCAGGCCCACCTTAATGATGAATCGTTAATTTGTAATTATGAATAGGTGTATATTGTCATACGCATATTCATAATTGGATTAGTATTCGAAATTTATTATTATCTCGTTTGGTACGTTAAAAACTGAATAGGATTAGAGCATCTTCAGTAAATGATAAAACTGGAACGTAGGTAGTGGTTACGATAGGTTAAGCTACTAAGAGCGTATGGTGAATGCCTTGGCGTTAAGAGCCGATGAAGGACGTGTTGCGCTGCGATAAGCTACGGGGAATCGCGCAAAGGTTTTGATCCGTAGATATCCGAATGGGGAAACCCGATCCGGGGAATGCCGGATCAGCTCATGGTGAACACATAGCCATGAAGCGGGGAACTCGGGGAACTGAAACATCTAAGTACCCGGAGGAAAAGAGATTATTCCGTTAGTAGTGGCGAGCGAAAGCGGAGCAGCCCAAACCATTATGGCTTCGGCTATAATGGGGTTGTAGGACTGGCATAAGAAACGCAACTGATAGTGGAGTGACACTGGAAAGGTCAACCGTAGAGGGTGATAGTCCCGTACACGAAATTAGATGTGTTTTGGCCAGTATCCTGAGTACCACGGGACACGTGGAACCCTGTGGGAATCTGGGAGGCCCACCTCCCAAGGCTAAATACTCTTAACGACCGATAGTGAACAAGTACCGTGAGGGAAAGGTGAAAAGCACCCCTGTTAGGGGAGTGAAATAGAACCTGAAACCGTACGCTTACAAGCAGTCAGAGCCTGATGTTGGCATTAGCCAACCGGGTGATGGCGTGCCTATTGGAGAATGAGCCAACGAGTTACGCTCAGTCGCATAGTTAAGGCAGTTACAGCCGGAGCTGAAGCGAAAGCGAGTCTGAATAGGGCATTCAGTGGCTGGGAGTAGACCCGAAACCAGGTGAGCTATCCATGGCCAGGTTGAAGCGGGAGTAATGTCTCGTGGAGGACCGAACCGCCGTCTGTTGCAAAAGGCTCGGATGAGCTGTGGATAGAGGTGAAATGCCAAACGAACCTGGAAATAGCTGGTTCTCGCCGAAATAGCTTTAGGGCTAGCGTCATACCGTTTAATACCGGAGGTAGAGCACTGAATGAGGTAGGGGGCAAATAGCCTACCGAACTCAATCAAACTCCGAATGCCGGTATTTTAGAGGATGGCAGTCGGACTGCGTGAGATGAGTTTCGTAGTCGAGAGGGAAAGAGCCCAGATCGTCAGCTAAGGTCCTCAAGTGGTGACTAAGTGGGAAAGGATGTGGAGTTACTGTGACAGCCAGGAGGTTGGCTTAGAAGCAGCCACCCTTTAAAGAGTGCGTAATAGCTCACTGGTCAAGTGATTCTGCGCCAAAAATTTAACGGGGCTCAAGTCACCCACCGAAGCTACGAGTCTGTTTGTATCTGCGGATACGAGTGGGCAGTAGGCGAGCGTTCTGGTTGCGACAAAGCAGTACCGAAAGGAGCTGTGGAGCGGCCAGAAGTGAGAATGTTGGCACGAGTAGCGAGAACTATGTGAGAACCATAGTCCCCGTAAGTCTAAGGTTTCCGACGGAAGGTTAATCCGCGTCGGGTTAGTCGGGCCTAAGGTGAGGCCGAAAGGCGTAGCCGATGGACAACAGGTTAATATTCCTGTACCACGTCAAGTTGTTTGAGCGAAGGGATGACGCAGAAAGGTAGGTTGGCCGGCGGTTGGACGAGCCGGTGCCAAGCTTGTAGGTGTTGAGATGGGGGTTAAAAGACCCATTGAGCTGAGGAGTGATGGCGTCCCCTTTAAGGGCGGAAGCAATTGAGCCTATGCTGCCTAGAAAAGTCCCTAGTTAGACTTGCGTGACCGTACCGCAATCCAACACAGGTAGACGGGTTGAGAATACTAAGGGGAACGGGATAACCTTCGTTAAGGAACTCGGCAAAATGGATCCGTAACTTCGGGAGAAGGATCGCCTCTGTAAGGTGAGAACGACTTGCGCGTTTGAGTCTGACGAGGCCGCAGAAAAATGGCCCTGCCGACTGTTTACCAAAAACACAGGTCTGTGCGAAGTCGTAAGACGAAGTATACAGGCTGACGCCTGCCCAGTGCCGGAAGGTTAAGGGGACGGGTGAGAGCCCTGAACTGAAGCCCCGGTGAACGGCGGCCGTAACTATAACGGTCCTAAGGTAGCGAAATTCCTTGTCGGGTAAGTTCCGACCCGCACGAAAGGCGTAACGAGTGGGGCACTGTCTCAACGAAGGACCCGGTGAAACTGAAATAGGAGTGAAGATGCTCCTTACCCGCAGCAGGACAAAAAGACCCCGTGAAGCTTTACTGCAGCTTGACATTGAGTTAGGGCTTAGCTTGTGTAGGATAGGTGGGAGACTGTGAAGCTGGGCCGCTAGGTTCGGTGGAGTCGCCGGTGAAATACCACTCTGGTTAAGTTTTGGCTCTAACTTTTACCGTGATCCGGTAAGGGAACAGTGTCTGGTAGGCAGTTTGACTGGGGCGGTCGCCTCCCAAAAGGTAACGGAGGCGTGCAAAGGTTCCCTCAGGCTGAATGGAAACCAGTCGTAGAGTGCAAACGCATAAGGGAGCTTGACTGCGAGACCTACAAGTCGAGCAGAGACGAAAGTCGGTGTTAGTGATCCTATGACTCCGAGTGGAAGGGTCATGGCTCATCGGATAAAAGCTACTCCGGGGATAACAGGCTAGTCTCTCCCAAGAGTTCACATCGACGGGGAGGCTCGGCACCTCGATGTCGGCTCGTCACATCCTGGGGCCGGAGCAGGTCCCAAGGGTTGGGCTGTTCGCCCATTAAAGTGGTACGCGAGCTGGGTTCAGACCGTCGTGAGACAGGTCGGTCTCTATCCGCTGTGGGCGTAAGGGAATTGAGAAGAGCTGCCCCTAGTACGAGAGGACCGGGGTGGACGAACCTCTGGTGTGCCAGTTGTGCTGCCAAGTGCATCGCTGGGTAGCTAAGTTCGGAATGGATAACCGCTGAAAGCATCTAAGTGGGAAGCCAACTTCAAGATAAGTTCCCTCCAGTATATCTGATAAGTGCGCTGGAAGACGACCAGCTTGATAGGCGCGCACGTGTAAGGGCAGAGATGTCCTCAGCGAAGCCGTACTAATGCACGAAAGGCTTAATCTACACAATATCCTTGTGATAGCTTCTGCTTACGAATTTGCTCTAATCCTCTTCAGTCTTTAGCGTATCAAACATTACCATTATATGTTAATTAAGAAAGTTTTGTTGGTAATTAGAGCGGTGGGGGTACACCCGGCTCCATCCCGAACCCGGTAGTTAAGTCCACCAGCGCCGATGGTAGTATGCGGGAAACTGCATGCGAGAGTAGGCCATTGCCAACAAAACTTTTTTTATTGATTTAATTATACCTTCAGGTATTGATTGATTGATTGAATGAATGAATGGACGACGACCATCCTCCTCAATCGTTTTATCCTCGTGATCAAGCTGCCACTTTCAGTGTTTTTGTTCCGCTTTATGATTGGCTCATTCACCACAAATGTGCACAATGGAGACTTTGTCTGACCAATAACTGGCGGTTTGCAGCTGTGTGGGAGATAGGTCTTCGGGGTTTAGACATACTGAGACGATCAGGTGACTCCACTTTTGGGTGGTTGCTCCTGGTCGTTTTTTGATTATTAGCATGTACCGTGTGGAGTATGAACTGTGAATACAGCTGTTGTGATTCTGGCCGCGGGTTATGGGACCCGGATGAAATCAGATTTACCTAAAGTATTGCATCCTATTTGTGGTCGTGCTCTTGTTGACTGGAGTACGTCTGTTGCTGAGCAGGTCAGTACTATATTGCCGACTGTTGTTGTGGGCCACGGTCGAGAGAAAGTGCAGGCCCTGTTAGGTAATCGGGTTCAGTATGTGGTACAGACAGAATTACTCGGTACTGGTCATGCTGTCAAGCAAACTGAGGTTCTACTTCGGAAGCGAACAGATGATCAACAAGCTGATTCTGCTCAACCTGATATAGTACTGGTCATTTATAGTGATATGCCTCTACTTCGCAGTGAAACCTTATTCGCTTTGTTACTGAGATTTCAGAGTGAACGAGAACATACTGATGTTCCAATTGCCATGTTGACGATTGTACGAGATGACCCACAGGGATTTGGACGCATTATCCGTAACCAAGAACAGCAGATAGAGGCAATCATTGAGGAAGCTGATTGTACGCCTGAGCAAAAACAGATTCGAGAATTGAATCCTGGTATCTATTGCTTTGATGCTGAATGGCTTTGGTCCAATTTAGACAAAATTCCCTTGAGCACCAAGGGTGAGTACTATTTAACGGATATGATTGGTATTGCTGTCCAGCAAGGCAAGCGCATTTGTTCTGTATCTGCAAATCCAGAAGAAGTGAATGGGATCAACACGCGTGTTCATTTGGCTCTTGCAAGTCAGGTGATGCGTCAACGCATTCTGGAAAAATTGATGTTGGCTGGCGTCACAGTTGTTGATCCTCATTCCACTTATATTGATGATACAGTTCAGATTGGTCAAGATACGACAATTATGCCGGGCTCTATTTTACGAGGTGACACAGTGGTTGGTCAACATTGTGTGATTGGCCCTTATAGCCAAATCTGTGACAGCACAATTGGTAATAATTGCCTGATCAATCATTCGGTTGTTGAAGGAGCTTCTATCGCTGATGAATGTGAGGTCGGTCCGTTTGGACATTTGCGGAAAGGTGCCCAATTAGACCACGGTGTGCATATGGGCAATTTTGGAGAAGTCAAGAATAGTTATCTCGGACCTGGTACAAAGATGGGGCATTTTAGCTATATTGGTGATGCCCATTTGGAAGATGGAGTGAATATTGGGGCTGGAACAATCACATGCAATTATGATGGAATTGAAAAACATAAGACCTATATTGGCAAAGATACGTTCGTTGGTAGCGGTACGCTTCTGATTGCTCCTGTAACAATAGGCAACAATGCCAACACGGGTGCCGGTTCAGTTGTGACGCGCGACGTGGCGGCAGATACCTTAGTCTATGGGGTGCCTGCCCGACCTCGATCTAGCCAATCCTAACAGAAATGAGTAAATATATAATACCAATTGCGATTACGGAGGCCATGAATGTTTCTCGCTTGTCCAGTCTGAGTTAGATACACATTTTTGACCTCTGTAGAGCCTAAAGGTATAGGTTACGGTATACAAAATAAAGGATTAACTAGTGGACCCTGATCCCCTATCAAGTACCATTGCACTTTGCATGCTCATCGCAGGGGTAATATTATACGTAGTCACCACTGCTGCTGAGATTTCGTTTGCATCTATGGAGCGAAAACACATTCGCGAATTAGCAGATGCAGGTCACCGACGAGCCCAAACGACTGAGCACCTTCTTCACAACGCATCGCAATTTCTTCTCACGATTATGCTGGTCAAAAGCCTCGGTGCCTTGGCCTCTTTTGCTTCAATCTTGCGTTTTATTTTTCCTCTTGGAACAATTAATCTTACGATTGTTTTTCTACTTGGATTCTGGTTGTTTTTAGCGCTTATACAAATGGTGGTGCGTGCGACTGCACTTAAACATAGCCTCCAACTAGCTCTTCAGCTGACGCCTTTTGTGCAGAGTATGCGGCTTCTTGTTTGGCCAATTGTTGTTCTTCTCCGGCGTGTTGGTCGTGCACTAGGAGTAGATGATTCTTTGCCATCTGACAATATTTTTCTGAATGAGGATGGTTTGCGTTTACTGATCAATGTGCGTAATGAGGAAGAGACGATCCAAGAAAGCGAAAAACAGATGATCGCAAGTATTTTGGATCTGGATGATACTGCCGTTCGTGAGGTAATGGTACCGCGCATTGATATGGTTGCTCTGGATGTCGAAACTAGATTACATGATGCGCTCGACGTTATCCTTCATGCCGGACATAGTCGCATTCCAGTCTATGAAGAGAACCCTGACCACATTGTGGGTGTTCTTTATGCAAAAGATCTGCTTTTGTGTTTTCAGAACCAACAAACCGATATACCCATTCGAAACCTTCTACGCGAGCCACATTTTGTGCCTGGGAGCAAGAAAGTAAACGAGCTCATTGCAGAGATGCAATTGCAGCGCGTTCATATTGCGTTGATTGTGGATGAATATGGTGGCACGGCAGGTCTCGTGACCATTGAAGATCTGCTTGAACAGATTGTTGGCGAAATTCAAGATGAGTATGATCCGGCGGAGATCTCGCTTGTTGAAATGATTGATAAGTATACATATGTAATGAACTCTCGACTTTATATCGATAAACTTGTCGAGTTGCTGGGCATAGAAATCACTCAAGACAATATAGATACATTGGGTGGATTCATTTATGGGCTTGTCGGACGGGTCCCAGAACAGGGCGAATCGATTGACTATGCAGGATGGCGCTTTACAGTGCTGAAAATTGATGGTCATCGGATTTTGCAAATCCGCGCCGAGAAGATGTCCACAGAATGGGTCAGTGAAGTTGCGACAATCGACGATGCGTTGGATGCTCCTCAAATTTCTTCTGCAAATGAACCTGTTTCCGGAAACGATTCGCTCTTGTCTCTATCGACATCGGAGTAATTGATACGGATTCATATGAATTTACCGACACCTACTGCCACGTATCAGCTGCGTCAGTTAGAGTTTCTATCGCGTATTGCGCGCGCAATGACGTCGCGGTTGGACCTGTCGAGTTTGTTGCGTTTGATACTCGGAAGCGCCGCTAAAATGCTCAATTGCCCTGCTGGTCTGATTGCTCTCAAGCGGGTGGATAATGAGCAACATATTCAGGATGGAGGGATTCAAGTCGAGCAGACTCAATTTCAGATTTTCGCTTATTACGGGATCCCATTAGATCTGTTGTTCGCATTTAATCCTTTGCTTGATATTGCACCGTTAGTGCCCATCAGTGTTGCTAACCAGCAAGATGGGGCGGAAAATTCTGATTTCGAAATTACTTCGCAGTTGGATTTCCAAGACCGTTTACGTCGTGTTGAAGAATCGCTAGGGGCGACTCTTGGAAAAGTGGTTGGTTTGCCGTTGCTTTTTGAAAACGAGCTTCTTGGCATTATTTATATGTTTCGTGGCGAACATGCATTTACACAGTTAGATGGACAATTTTTGCGAGGCTTTGCAGATCAGGCTGCAATTGCTGTCCGGAATGCACGTCTGTATCAGCAATTGGAGAGAGAGCGTACCCGTCTGGATACAGTCATTCAAAACAGCGCCAACGGTATTATGATTCTTGATCCAAGACGATACGTCGTTGTCATTAATCAGGCGTTGGCAACCATGCTTGACGTTGTGCCAGATGATGTGGTCGGCCGAGCTTGTCATACAGTTTTGCAGTTGGAGAACGTCGAAGGCGATAATTTGTGCATATCTCAAGGATTTGTAGATTTTTTGAACCCCGAAGGCCTACGTTGTGAAGGAGAGATCATTCAACCAGGTGGGAGACATATTGCTGTATCGGTCACCTATACACCCCTGTATGATGATGGAAATCGACTTGTTAATATCATTGCGAATGTACATGATATTACGCGGTTTCGTGAAGAAGAAGAGATGAAATCGACATTTACGTCGATTATTAGTCATGAACTAAAGACACCCGTTGCTCTAATCAAAGGATATGCACAGACATTGGCTCGCCCAGATGTTGAGTGGGATGCTGAGACAGCACGCCAGAGCCTCGAAATTATCGAAGAAGAGGCGGATCGGCTTGAGGCATTAATCAACAATTTATTGGATGTTAGTAGAATCCAAGCGAGTGGTCTACGTTTAGATCTTTCTTATGTCGATCTATCACAGATGATAACAAAAATAGCGGAAGCGTATCGCATCCAGAGCGACCAACATGACATTCAAGTTGATTTGGCAATTAATCTACCGCTAATAACTGGAGATGAGGAAAGGTTGCGTCAAGTACTAACGAATCTGGTCAGTAATGCGATCAAATATTCACCAGATGGAGGTGTAATTCGGATCGGAGGGTGGGAAGAAAATCAATCGGATGCTACGTCTGTGTACTCTATTGTTCTTTATGTTGCTGATCAAGGAATTGGAATCCCTCAGAGTGAGCTTTCACAAATCTTTGATCAATTTTACCGAGTTGACAGCAGCTTTCGGCGTAGAACTGCCGGTGCTGGACTTGGTCTATTTTTGTCTAAAGCTATTGTTGAAGCACACAATGGCGAGATTTGGGTTCGGTCTGAACCCTTTAAAGGCACTACCTTTTTTATTCGCTTACCCATTGAATTTGCAGAGATTCATTAAACTGAGTTCTGTATGAAAACAGGGCTTTGCTTTTTCTGGTAGAGCGATAGGCAAAACCATGTTTTCATCACAACCGCAGTATAGATAGACATCAGACTCAGTAGATCCAAATTTCAGGTTTAGAGAGAGAATTTGGGCTAATTAGTTGACATAAATACGTATTTGCCAGTCAATACCTAGCATTTACGTAAAATTTAAGCGATTTCTAGATATGAAATTGGCTGTTTTTGGCAACTGAGATCTGAAAAAATGGCCCCAAAATCCCTTCTCTCCCGACTGAAAATAGTCAAAAACGCCAAATTTGGATCTACTGAGACTACATAACGGTAATAGGTTGCTTGATATCAACCATGTTGGTTGTTGTTGTTGAACTATCTCTCCACTCGGGCAACCATACGGTAAACTTACTTCCGAGCTGCGTCTCACTTTCGACCTCTATTCTTCCACCATGGGCCTGTGCAATCCATTGGGCAATGCTCAGTCCCAATCCGCTTCCGCCTAATTCACGGCTGCGTGCTTTGTCAGTTCGAAAAAAGCGTTCAAAAATATGGGTCTGATTTTGCATGCTAATGCCGATGCCTGTATCTTGAACATATAACTGTACCCAACCGTCACTATTGATCAATCCAAGCGTAACGACCCCGCCCGTAGGTGTGTATTTGACAGCATTTTCACTCAAATTTAGAAGCAATTGCCTCAATCTTTCGCGATCCCCGCGTACCAAAGCCTGATCTTCGCCTCCCAAGCGAATCTCTAATGAGTTTTCGCCTTTCGTATGGTCCACCATGCGTCGTGTCTGGCGATAAACATCGAGTAACAATGTATCCATCTCAACAACCCCATCCTGTAGTTGGAGTTCACCGCTATCTGCCTGTGCCAATAAAAGTAGATCGCTAATCAGTCCGCCCATCCTGGATGCTTCGATTTCGACCTCTTGTAAAATGTCTTGTGCTGTTTCCATCATCAGTTCTGCCTGAGAACTGTTAGATTGCGTGTCTGAATTGACCATACGTTGTAATAATTCTATATTTCCCTGAATGGTTGTCAAAGGGGTACGAAGCTCATGGCTGACATCACCAATTAAACGCTCCTGCGTCTGGAATAAGCGCTGTATCCGATCCAACATTCCATTAAACGTAATAGCTAATTGGCCCACTTCATCCGCGTCTTGAGGGATAATTAGTCGACGCCCTAAGTCCTCGGTTTGTGTAATACTGTTTGCTGTGGACGTAATTGTGTTGATCGGGTGAAGGGCGCGTCGCGCAAGATAGGCTCCGACAATGGCAGCCAGAACTAGGCTAAACGCAGTACCGAACACCAGATAACGACTTACTTGGTTGAGCGCATGCTCAATTGGTGCAGTCGATTGTATGATCTGTAGCCCCAACATTTTGTTGCCAAGTGTAAGTGGGACGCTGTAGACAAGCAGCGGTATGCCGTTCTCATCTTGGGCATTGTTGAATTTTGTGTTATTGGCGAATACAGCTTCACGTGATTCTGCCTTTACGGGGAGAGCTTCTGTAATCAAATTATCTGTAGATTCATAAATCCTGCCCGTCATAACGTCGAATAGCTGAACATCGCCTGAACCAGCCAATAACCGCGGCTTTGGAGGCTTGATCAACCCAAATATCAGCGAAAAATCTTCTTCGTCTAGCGCAATCACAAAAGATGATGAGAGAGTTGACGGATCTGGATCGAGTTGTTGCTTGAGAAAACGTGATACCTCGTCAGCCTGCAATTGAGCATCCTGTTTAATTTGGGCATCTAAATTGGTGGAAAGCGCGTAATAGACCAAAACACTAAAAAGAATGAGTGTAATGCCAAGGAGTGCCGTATACCAGAGGGTTAGTCGTAGTTGGATTGTCATATCGTACAGGATACGATCATAAGCTAAACAAAGAATGAGATAGTTATTAAAAGTCGGTACGAAGATCTTTCGGCTCCATAGAGATCATGAGTGTCTGCAAAATCGAAACACATTTATGGTCTCCATAACCGCGATTGATATAATATACGCTCAATTTGTTCGCAAGGCGTATCCCACACCACGGACAGTCTGAAGCAATCGCTCTCGATTACCCGCTTCCATTTTGGTTCGCAGATAGCGAATATATACCTCAATAATATTGCTTTCGCCTCCAAAATCGTATTCCCAAATATGTTCATAGATCAGATCGCGGGTCAGTACCTGATTTGGATGACGCATAAAGAGTTCCAGCAGATCGAATTCCTTGGCAGTGAGCTGAATCTCGTCATCACCGCGGAACACTTGTCGCGTTCGCGGATTCAATGAGAGATCAGCATATGTATATATCTCGGGCGTTGCATCCATCTTGTGTCGTCGGAAGAGGGCGCGTAATCGAGCTAACAGTTCGTCGAAGGCAAAAGGTTTAATCAAATAGTCGTCGGCACCCACATCAAGCCCGGTTACACGATCGGGCACAGTGTCACGCGCTGTTAAAATCAAGATAGGAATATTTGACGCACTGCGCAATCGGCGGCAGACTTCCAATCCATCAATTCCAGGTAGCATTAAATCCAATAACACCGCGTCTGGAAGCTTGTCACGTGCAAGACTCAAACCCGTTTCCCCATCTTCCGCAGTATCAACGCTGTACCCTTCGAAGATTAAACCACGTCGTAATAAATCTCGAATCCGTCGGTCATCTTCTATGACTAATATATGTTCGGCCATAATGATTATTTATGCTGCCTCATCCTTCCCAATGATTGATAGTTCGGTGCTATTTGGAATATATCTTGGTCGCTTTCACACCTAATAGCCACATCATTTAAACTTCGCACAATCATCCCTCGATAGAAACAGATCCAATTGTGCGAAGTTTATGTGGCGTCATATTAATTGTATACGATTTATCATTTTGACAGGTTTTCGCAGAGAAATCTTACCTATTTATATCTAGTATAGCACAAATTGTCTATTCACAAGGCCACCAGACGTCTGTATTTCACTTTGAAAGTAGGGTCTTTCGTACAATCAAGCTTGATTGTATCCACTACCCATGTCTTCGCATGAAACGATACATACGTTCTAACGCTATCTCAATGTTCTCTTTGCTGGCTGCATAGGCACAACGGACATGGCCTTCCCCGCTTTTGCCGAACCCGCTCCCTGGAATGACTGCAACTTCCTCCTCACGAAGCAACCGCTCTGCAAATTCATGTTCATTCATGCCTGTTTTTTCGACACTGGGAAAGGCATAAAAAGCCCCTTTGGGTTCGAAGCAATCTAAACCGATTTCATTCAGTCCGTTAACGATCAGCTTGCGTCGTTCGTCGTAGCGATTGACCATCGATTGTACAGATTCTTCTGCTTCAGGATCAGTCAAAGCCACGAGGGCTGCTTCCTGACCAGTCGTCGAGGCAGACATAATGAGGTATTGATGGATTTTGCGCATAGCGCCAATCAGATCCGCCGGTCCAACGGCATACCCAACGCGCCAACCTGTCATTGCATAATCCTTGCTCATACCACCCAAATGTACAGTCCGCTCCGCCATGCCGGGAAGCGCTGCAAACATAACGTGTTCATGATCACTATAGACCAGGCGATCATAGATTTCATCTGAGATGACAATCAGATTGTGGCGCTCCGCAATCTGCGCGATTTGCATGAGACCATTTCGATCCATTACAGCACCCGTTGGATTGTTGGGAAAACCAATGAGGATAGCTTTGGTTCGGGGTGTGATCAGTTGCTCAATTGCGGATGCTTGCACGCAGAAATTGTCTTGGGCATATGTTGGCAGATCAATCACAACACCACTGGCCAATTGAATACTCGCTGTGTAACTGACAAAGCATGGTTGCGGAACAATGACTTCATCACCCGGGTCGAGAATCGCCTGCATCACAAGCGACATTGCTTCGCTGACGCCCACAGTGATCAAAACTTCATTTTCGGGATCATAGGCACGCGCACCATAACGATTCGACAACATATGAGCCACCGCTTCACGCAATTCCATAATGCCCGCATTAGATGTGTATGCCGTCTGGCCCCGTTGTAAGCTGGCAATCCCAGCGTCAAGAATGGGCCGTGGTGTGACAAAATCAGGTTCGCCGATTCCGAGGCTAATAACATTCTCCATCGTTGCGGCAATATCGAAATAGCGACGAATGGCAGAAGGCGGAACGGATTGGACACGCCGACTCAATCGAGACCCGTTCCGATCTATATTATGTTCAACTGCACAGAGCTGGGTTGGTTCAAGGTGGTTATTTGTAAAGAATTCCTGCGATTGGATGTAGTCGGTCTTCGTTTCAAGACGGGTAGATTGCATAAACATTTGTAAACAGTTCCTTTGGCTGTAATGACCAATTTTTTTGTGGCTATATAGACTGCACTCGCCCGTAGGTGAGAATAAATTCGTCTGTTCTACCGACTGAAAGTGGCCGAATTTATTCTTATTATGGCAGAGCAGAGCATAGTAGGGAGAACAAGATTCGGATTGGAGACGGCCGTTCACAAATTATGACCCAATCAAGCCATAAATTGCCGGCTGGGCGCCGAAGCGAGACCGCCGACGCCAACATAGCGTCGTAATGAGGCAAAGGAACTGTTCATGAAATTCAAACGATAAACCAGTTTAGGCAAGTTCTGGTTGGCGCTGATGCCAATCAGTACTTTGCTCATATGCATGAGCTGTACGGAGGACAACTTCTTCGCCCAAGTGTGGACCGATCAATTGTAGTCCAACGGGAAGCCCTTGGTCGTCGAAGCCGCAGGGAATGCTAATTCCACACATTCCTGATAGGTTCAAACTGACTGTGAAAATGTCGGTTAGAAAGATAGCCAATGGATCGGATACTTTCTCTCCAATTTTAAACGCGGTCGTTGGCGACGTTGGACAAGCGATGATATCTACATTCTCAAACGCTTGCTCAAAATCTCGTTTAACCAATGTGCGGACCTGTTGAGCTTTTAGATAATATGCATCATAGTAACCCGCACTCAGAGCATAGGTACCCAGCATAATACGCCGTTTTACTTCTGTCCCAAAACCTTGGCTACGAGACTGTCGAAAATTTTCGAGCATCGTTTCTGCACCAGCACTGTAGCCAAAGCGAACACCATCGTAGCGAGTCAAGTTCGCACTCGCCTCTGACGTGGCGACCAGATAATAGGCAGGAAGCGCTTTGTCTGTGTGTGGCAGATTGATCGGCCTAACTTCTGCGCCAAGCGTTTCCAGATGGGCAATCGCAGCTTGTATCGCTTGCTCAACCTCTGGATTCATACCATCAATAAAGTACTCGGCTGGAAGCCCAACCCGCAATCCAGAGATATCGTTTGTCAGTGCTTGACTATAATCTGATACATTGTCTATCAGGCTCGTGCTATCACGCCGATCATGACCTGCAATGACCTGCAATAAAAGTGCGGCATCACGCACGTCCTTGGTCAACGTACCGATCTGATCCAAGCTGCTGCCATAGGCGACCAATCCATATCGACTCACGCGTCCATACGACGGTTTAAAACCAACTACCCCGCAAAACGATCCTGGTTGCCGGACACTACCACCAGTATCCGTGCCCAACGCCCCCAGTGCTTCATCTGCTGCCACTGCTGCCGCCGACCCACCACTGCTGCCGCCAGGCACTCGCGCCAAGTCCCACGGATTGTGGGTTGTAAAGTAACCGCTATACTCAGTGCTGGATCCCATCGCGAACTCGTCAGTATTTGTCTTGCCGAGCAGAACCATCCCCGCTTGCTCAAGACGCTCGACCGCTGTTGCTGTATAGGGTGGGACAAAGTTTTCCAAGATCCGACTGCCGCAGGTAGTCCTGATGC
Source organism: Chloroflexi bacterium TSY (assembly GCA_019217005.1). Next base: position 28,919 of record JAHBNG010000094.1, on the reverse strand, counting down.
CGTTGGTTGCTAACACGTCTTTGATCGCCAGCGGTACACCCAACAAGGGCGCATCGTCGCCATTGGCCCGCTGCTCGTCCGCACGCTTCGCATCGGCCATTGCCCGTTCTGGTGTGACAAGCAAATAAGCTTTGACGTCACCATCGACCTGTTCAATTCGTTCCAGATGTGCCTGTGTCAATTCGAGAGAGGAAAACTCTCCACTACGCAATCCGTCTAACGCTTCGGAGATTGTATATTTGTAAAGCTCTTTTGTCTTCATTGATGATTTGTCGCTGTTTAGACTGTAGCACGGTGAGCTATTGGCCATTAGCTATCAGTCGTCAGCTATTAGCTGATAGCTAATTATGCTCACACTTTGGGGTACATTGTCGTTATTCAAATACTGCGTTTACACGAAAATGTCCATCTTCACGATCGGGGGCATTGGCCAATGCTTCTTCGTTTGTCAAGCAGATACCAGGCTCATCTGGGCGCATAATATTTTCAAGAGGCAGCACGTAAGGGGTTGGCGCAACGCTGCCTGTATCAACATTTTGGATCCGCTGCGCATAATCCAGAATGGCCGAAAGTTGCTCCGTGAACTCCTCAATCTCCTCCTCGCTCAGGCGGAGCTTTGCCAGTTCAGCAACATGTTTCACATCTTCCTGTGATAATTTCATCTGGGACCCTTTGCTAAAATGAAATTTCTATTAGACAAAAAAACGCCGTGGACACTATCCACAGCGTTTGGAAGGACAAATTCTAAACACACCGTGGAATCGAAACGTGCCACGGCACTACCATTGACTAGCACCGAGACACGGATGTAGCTGCCGCCGCAGCCCAACTTGCATTCGATGCAATGGGATTCAGAATTGAGGATGAGAATAGCAAATCAAGCTTCATAAGTGGTAGTATAACCCTTGCTTTTATGAGTGTCAAGAATATACAGTGAGAGGTGGTTATAAGGTGTACAGATTTTACCTATTGGATACGAACCGGATGCGATAGAGCCCTCTTCGCGCGACGTTTTGGATACGATCATCTGCTATAATAAGCAAACGCCAAAAAGTAACATTTATTACACCAGTTACAGTACGTGGAGATAAGGAGATCGGGAGAATGACAGATATCACGGATGTTAGTCGCGCGAGTATGATCAAAAGTGAAGTACAGCGACAGATCGTTGACTTATTGGATGTAGATGAAAATATCCTAGTTCCAGATGCGCGCTTGCGTGACGACTTAGGAGCCGATTCGCTTGATTTGGCCGAATTAATTGTCGCGCTTGGTCAGAAATTTACAGTACAAGTCCGTGATGAAGATGTTAGCCAGATCCAAACTGTCGGTGAAGCAATTGCATATATTGATGCCAGTTTGGAGCAATAGATAGAAAGAATGAGACAACTTCTTTGGAAAGAGACACCCCCCGTTGATGTGGAGCCAATTTTGACGCGGCCTCCGCCAGAATCGTTAACGGAGTCAAAACACCAACTCGTATCGAAGCCAACCTGCCCCAACAGGCACTCGATAGTCAAGTTTATCTGGTATGGGCTAGACACAAAGCCTGATGCAACTACTTCTCCAGCGCTATCCTCTTACCCCTGAGTTGGTCGGCGTGAATGATGAAGCAGATCAGCCGATGTGATACCAACTCTGCTTTCACGGCGAGGTGATCGGTGGGCGTATTCGTCTTGAGGCGGGCACGAAGCATGATGGTGTAGGGAGTCTCTATCTGGTCAACTAGCTTCCCGCCATTCCCCATTCCCCACACTTTATGCCGAACCATTCTCTTAACGTTCATCAACCTGTTAACAGACGTGACGATTAGGCTTTGTCCACACCAGGAAGGGTAAAGTAGAATTTGCTACCGCTTTCTATGGATTCAATTCCTATTTCTCCACCGAGTCGTTCTACAATTCGTTTACAGATTGAGAGGCCTAAGCCGTGGCCTTCGATCCCTCTAACATCACGACGCGTGAATTCCGTAAAGACAACATCTTTATCCGCCTCGTCCACTCCTTTTCCATTGTCCGTTACCCAGAAGCGGACCATGCCGTTGGCCTCATAATCTGCACCAACCTCTACCTGGGGTGGACGTCCACCATATTTAAGCGCATTGGAGAGGTAATTGCTCCAGACTTCCTCGATCCAAGGCGCATAGCCTTGCGCTGCAGGCCACTCGGGAGGCACTGTAATGGTTGCATCCAGCTCTTCAAACATGTAGGAGAGCCGCGTCTGTGCCTCTTCTACAATGTCGGCCATGGCTAACGGCTCGCGCCGTAACTCCCCACTTTGCCCGACGCGGGCAAGCAATAGGAGCGAATCGATAATATGTACTGCTTTCTGACCAGATTGTTGCGCTCGTAGCGCCATCTCACTGAGTCTCTCTGGCGGTAACTCATCTAAGCGACGGGCCAACAGATCGCTATAGGTCATCATGACTGTAAGCGGGTTCTTCAAGTCGTGGGCAACAGTACGGGCAAAGGCTTGAAGCTCTTCATTTTTGCTTTTTAAATCATCAGCAAGTTGTGTCAACTCTCCGTTCTGTTTGTGAAGTAGCAGGTTGGTACGGCGAATTTCATCGGTCAGATGCTGAAGTTGAATATTCTGTTTGGCGATGGTCCGCTGATAGCCCAAAGCGAGGCGACTCGTGAAGTAGGCACAGGGAAACGCACAAGCGATGACGATGATGGGTACAAAGCTAGAAATTTCGCCTCTGAAGTATTGTACTAACGGTAATGTGATAATGAGTGAGACAATACAACTAACAACTGCTATCTTGAGCGGCGTATCAACCAGCCGCTGTGCTGGAGTTTTTTGAGGGGATTGGTAAGAGCTCACAATGGATCTGAATCATGGTCAAATAAGGTTAAGGCATCTCCAATATTATATTGATTGTAGTGTAACAACTGCTCACCGCTCTGTCAACCATAACCTAAACTGAGCTCGGATGGTTCATCCCAGGCGGAGAAATAGGTGAACACTTGTTCACGTAGAGTCACCATGCATGGCGCAGCATTCTCTATTACACGCAGTAGACATAATCCTGCACTTCTCAGTCAAAACAGACTCGAGCGGGCCAAATGGTCCGAGATTCTCTACTGCGTCTTTTTTCGCCATTTGAACGCTCTACCTCTGAGAAATCCTACTGCGTGTAATCTTTAATGCCGGTCACCCCCGAATCCAAGCCATTAGAGAGTGCTCTCCCCTCGAAACATTATCGCAGTATAAGGATAAAGAGCCTTTCGTGCGCTGCGAAAAAACGGATGCGATCGCCATCCCATCTAATAACGATTTGGGTACGGTAGCGACTTTGTTCCGCGACGATTTGGATGCGGTTGATTGCTATAATTGGATGGGCCCGTATAACTTTGAGAATCAGAAGGAGCAAATAAATGTCTATTGGAGAGCTGAATTATGATGTTGCCAATATCGAATTGGCCGATCAAGGGCGCTTTCGCATGGAATGGGCAGCAAAGGAGATGCCGGTACTCGATCTGATCGAGAAACGCTATGAGAAAGAACAACCCTTCAAAGGGATTTGCGTGGCTGCTGCCATGCATGTCACGACTGAAACCGCCAACCTCATGCGTGTATTGCTGTCTGGCGGTGCGAACGTGGCTCTTTGTGCCAGCAATCCCTTGAGTACCCAGGATGATGTCGCTGCGGCACTTGTGGCCCACTATGAGATGCCAGTCTATGCGATCAAGGGCGAGTCTCAAGAGCTGTACCATCATCATATGAAAAGTGTTCTGGATATTGAGCCGCACATCGCCATGGACGATGGTATGGACTTGGTGGCCATGTTGCATACCTGTCGCAGCGATCTACTAGACAACGTCATCGGTGGAACGGAAGAGACGACCACTGGTGTCATTCGCGTACGCGCCATGGCTGCCCAAAAGCAATTGAAGTTTCCCGTCGTCGCCGTCAATGATGCCAAGACCAAACACCTCTTTGATAACCGTTATGGTACTGGTCAAAGCACCATTGACGGGATTATTCGCGGTACCAATGTCCTATTGGCTGGCAAGACTTTTGTGGTCGGCGGTTATGGCTGGTGCAGCAAAGGGATCGCCATGCGTGCTCGAGGCATGGGAACCGACGTTATTGTCACTGAGGTCGACCCCATGCGTGCGCTGGAAGCGGTGATGGATGGCTTTCGTGTTATGTCGATGGAAGAAGCCGCTAAAGTTGGGCAGATCTTCTGCAGTGCGACTGGAGATATGCACGTCATCAACATTAACCACATTGCTACCATGCGAGATGGAGCAATTCTTGCTAACAGTGGCCACTTTGACGTGGAAGTCAATATGAAGGGGTTGCAGGGTATGGCAACCAAGATCACGCGCGTGCGTGAATCTCTTCATGAGTACACGCTCGAGGATGGTCGCTGTATCTATGTGGTTGGTGAAGGGCGGATTGTCAATCTGTCCGCGGCTGAGGGGCATCCCTCGACGGTCATGGACATGAGCTTTGCCAATCAGGCACTGGCGGCTGAATATATGCTTAAACACGATGGGGAATTAAGCAATGATGTCCATGATATGCCAGTAGAGATCGATCATGAGATCGCAGCACTCAAGCTCAAAGCTATGGGTGTAGAAATTGACACCTTGACATCGGAGCAGGAAGCATATCTGAACGAGTGGAACATAGGAACGGGGCACGAATAGGGTACCACATTGACTACGTAGTATTGTCTCTTTTCACTCTTTTCGTGTGGGTACGTGGATATGTTGGATTGGAAGAGAGCCTGAAATTTTGGAACGACTTAGAACCTATCCGAAAAGTGATTGTGAGTCCGACCAGAGTCTCGAGTGAGAATGCATCGTCGCAGAACTTTTCGGATAAGCACTTAATCAGTCAATAACAGTCGGTTTACGTTGTACGAGAGTTGATTGTTGCCATCATGACGGGAACCATCAATGATCAATCGATAGACATCCGGATTGGTCAAATTGGACCACTGATCGAAACCGAAGCTGTTGTCGAAGTAGTGCAAAATGAGCGTCATCAAGTTTCCATGGGTGACAATTGCTGTGGCTCGTGTTGTATCTTGGATAATTTCGTGTAGCACAGAAATGCCTCGCTTCTGTGCTACATGACTCGTCTCGCCACCTTCCAAGCACAGATCAAAGTCTGCAAACGTTGCGCGTAATTGTGCGCGCCAATCCGCAAGATCCACTGTGCTCAAAACCCGCTCAGCAAGACGGGAATCCAGTTCGATTTCCAAATCGAGTTGTTGTGCCAACGGCAAGACTGACTGCTTTGCACGCAAATAGGGGCTTGACACGATACGCTCAATTGGGTGATCTGTAAACTCTTGAGCCAAAATGGTGGCCTGTTGTTGACCTTCCTCCGTCAGTGCTGCATCGGGCGCTTGTCCCAATGCTTTGCAATGACGAATGATGTAAAGAGTTTTATTCATATTACTCGCTACACTCTTCGCAAACGTAGGCAAGCCGCGTTGTCTCACTCAGGGTTGTGATCTCAGTCTCAAAGTCGCGTTTAACGGGAATATTCGATTCGCCGCAGAAATCACATTTTCCTCGTTCGGCAAAGATAGAGCGTTGGACACGCTGGTTTTCAATGATTGCTTTTTCCCGTAGATGTGGTTGTGCGACCTCTTCGATAAAGCGACGGACACCAGGATCGGTTTCGTTTTGCATCGCTCGTTCGAAAATGGACTCTAGCTCCGGCACATCAGGCACGCCACCGTCTTCCAATGTGTGCCAGGCAGCTCGGCGCACCCGGTTATCTGAATCTTCCATCATGCGAAACAGTGCCTGTTGGACATCCTCGCTACTTGTTCGTACGTGACATGGACATAGATTCTCGGCTGCCTCCAATCGTTCTTTGGGATCGGCACTAATTGACATCTCAAGATACATCAAAACATCTTCGCGTCGTATGCGATGATCACCCTTCTTGAAGATTGCCTTTTGATGTTTGTTGAGTCCCTTACGTTTCTTGCCCATCAAAACACCTCCGAATTCGGTATATACTGCAAAAATGAGAGAATCGTATGAAATGGTTGATCATAATCGAGCAGTTGAAAATCAACCGAGTCTAGTGTAACATGCTTACCCTCGATAGGAAAGGGGAGATATTCACGATACGTATTGCGTGTTGCGTGATGCCAGTCGAGTTTCGGATCGGCAACAAGAACATTCTCGGCTCAACAGGATTTTGGCGGGTTGACAGAAAAAGCTTGCGCGTGGGTCACTTCTTCGGTGTGACACGTTCCACTGATGCGGCTCAGTCACTCCAGAGAAGCGACCTACGGTTGTCAATCCCCTGAGATCCGAAAAAACCATGTCCTCTTACGAATATCACCTTGTCATCATCTCATCTTGTCGCCATTCAGCACCCTCTTCCCTGCCTCAAGCAACTCAATAATGCGGTCTACATCATAAACGCATCCCCCCCACGTGCCACCACTAGCGTCTTGCAGTGCAGCCCACAAGCGCGTGTCATCGGGTAAACGTTCATCTGGAGCAATGCCCTTTCCCATGCCGCGGTCGGCCAACACTGTTGCACCGTACTCAGCGCTCACGGCCTTGCCCTGATCCCCAACCAGATCGATGGTGCCCGTCAGATTAACTGTGTCGATCTCGATCTGAATCGTATCACCCTCGCACACGCGTCCAATGGGACCACCGGCCAGTGCTTCTGGTCCCACATGACCAATACAGGCGCCAGTGCTCACGCCGCTAAACCGTGCATCGGTAATCAGCGCCACCTCTTTGCCCCAGGGCAGATATTTGAGTGCTGACGTCAGTTGGTAAGTCTCTTCCATGCCGCAGCCCAGTGGACCACGTCCGGCCAACACCATAATATCGCCTGCTTGGATGCTGTCTTGACCTTGACTCTTGATCGCCGCGATGGCATCTCGTTCGCTGGCGAAGACGCGTGCTGTCCCCGTCTTACGATAGATGCCATCATCGTCGATCACACTTGGGTCGATGGCTGTACTCTTAATCACAGAACCTTCGGGCGCCAAGTTGCCCATGGGGAACGTCACCGTGCTGGTTAGACCTCGCTCTTTGGCCGTGATCGGACTCATGATCACTGTATCTGGATCAACACCATCTTTTTGGAATAAAGTATCTCGCAGTCGCGTGCGCCGTTCACTTCTTTCCCATTCGTCTAACAGCTCGCCGAGTGGCCGACCATGAACAGTCAAGGCATCTAAGCGTAACAAGTTTAAGCCACGCAGGTGGAGCATCACTTCAGGAACTCCTCCCGCCAGAAATGCCTGCACGGTTGTATGACCTTCGGGACCATTGGGCAGAACATCCACGAGGCGCGGGACAGATGCGTTGATGCGTTGCCAATCGGCGACGGTTGGTCGAGGAAGACCCGCCGCATAGGCCACTGCAGGGATGTGCAAGAGAAGGTTTGTGCTGCCGCCAAAAGCCGCATGAATGACCATGGCATTGTGTAGCGCATCTTTGGTCAAAATGTCCGTTGTTGTGAGACCAGCTGCTTCCAAATTGATCAATGCCTGAGCTGAGCGTCGGGCCATATCGAGCCAGATCGGTTGTCCCGAGGGAGCCAACGCAGAATGAACAAGCGACATCCCCAGTGCTTCGACAACAACCTGGCTTGTGCCAGCTGTCCCCAGAAACTGACAGCCCCCACCAGGTGACGCACAAGCACGACAGCCTAAATCAGCTGCTTCTTGTATCGTAATTTCACCATGTGCAAAACGCGCGCCCACAGTCTGGATTTTGCCGGCATCCTCTCCCTCTGTTGGGGGAAGCGTAACGCCTCCCGGAACCAGAATCGTGGGAAGGTCATGCATGGCTGCCAGCGCAATCATCATGGCTGGCAGACCCTTGTCACATGTACCCACCCCCATGACGCCCTGGCGTGTTGGTAGGGAACGAACCAATCGTCGCAGAACAACCGCTGCATCGTTGCGATAAGGTAGGCTATCAAACATTCCCGTTGTGCCCTGACTGCGACCATCACATGGATCGCTGACAAAACCAGCAAACGGAATTGCCCCTTGCGCGCTGAACTCCGTGGCCGCAGCTTCCATGAGCAGACCAACTTCCCAGTGACCTGTATGGTATCCCAGAGCAATTGGGTGTCCGTCTGAAGCACGAATTCCACCTTGGGTACTGAGAATTAGATATTGCTTACCGCGAATTCGACGAGGACTCCACCCCATGCCCACATTCTGGCTCCAGCCAAAGATGTCACCACTGGGTGCATTGAGCAGGAAATCTTCATCGAAGGGTAAGCTTCCTTCTGGTCCAGCGGCATGAGTTTGGATTGTATAAATATCGGAGGTTTCTGAATCAATTGATATCTGAATCGTGTTCATAGTGATTGATAGTTTGCTGATTCTAATAGAGACGCCACGAAAACGTCGGACAATCGGAATGCTTTCTGTCGAAGGACATACTCTCGTAAGTCATACATCTGAGAGCATAAATCTATTGAGTTTTGCGTCCAACATAGACCAAATGAATCGCCAAAGCGTGAAGTTCCGGAAGCTTGCCAAGGCGATGGTTGAGTGTCATCCAGGCGTCCCTCGTTGGACCTTCTAAGGCAATAATGGCCTCTTCCAGATAATCGATGACCCCCTCGACATTGACAAGATCAAGCTTCTGAAAGCCACAACTTACCATAAATGGTTCAATTTCGGCCGGATGCGTCCAATATGAGACATCTCCAAATCCTGCTGGTCCTGCACTCTCTGGCAATACCCCATCCTCAAGCAAGAGCTCGATGGCGGTTTGTTGTTCGAGAAGCCGATCCGCTTCATATTTGGCAAAGTAGCGTAATAGGGTGAAACGGTTGAGAAAAGCAGCAAAGAGAACTCCATCGGGTTTGAGGATACGTTTTGCTTCATCAACAGCCTTTTGGCGCTCGCTTTCCTGCTTTAAATGATAGAGTGGTCCAAGCAACAAAGCAGCATCAAACCGTTCATCATCAAACTGGGCCAAATTGGTCGCCGTCCCTTGAGTCATGGCGAATTGAACACCAGCTTCTTGAGACTTCTCATTCGCAACCTTGAGATTGCCTTCAGACAGATCGAGAAGCGTTATATCGTAGCCTTGCTTGGCAAGCCAGATTGTGTAGCGGCCAGGACCACCGCCAATATCAAGAAGCCTCGCCGGTGGCGTGGGGAGATGTTCCTGCAGAACGCGCTGGGTCACCGCAAATTCAGTTGGATGACGATCTTGGCGATTCCATTCATAGAGCGGATTGCCGTCGTAGAAACCGGCAACTGCTTCCAGGTTTGATTGAGACATAGTTGCTAGACAATTTCCCCTAAATCGAGTGGCGTCTGTTCCATGATTTCTCGCACGATGGTCTCGGCTGTTCGATTGCGTAGCGCGCTTTCGGGTCGTACGATACAGCGATGAGGCAACACCAACGGTGCCATGGCCTGAATGTCGTCGGGCAAGATATAATCGCGGCCCTCAACCGCCGCGCGCGCCTGAGCCGTGCGATAAAGGGCGAGTGAACCACGTGGGCTGGCGCCGAGTGCGAGATCTCCATGTGCGCGGGTTGCTTGAATCAGGGCAACAGTATAATTGCGTAGGCTGTCATCCACGCGGACCTTCCAGACTTGTTCAGCCAAAGCTGGTACTTGCTCCAATGTCGTGGCATGTTTCAACGTTTCTATCGGATGCCGTTCGCCCAAATTGATCAGCATTGCGCCTTCTTGCTCTGGCGATAGATACCCCAAAGACAATTTGAGTAGAAACCGATCGAGTTGTGCTTCTGGGAGAGGAAACGTACCCTCATATTCGACAGGGTTTTGGGTTGCCAAAACGAGAAAAGGGCGAGGAAGTGGCCGCGTCACACCATCAACTGTTACTTGGCGCTCTCCCATACATTCAAGGAGCGATGCCTGGGTACGAGGCGTTGCTCGGTTAATCTCATCTGCCAACAGGATATGTGTAAAAGCAGGTCCCTCCATAAACTGAAATTGACGACTTTCCTGATTAAAGACACTAACGCCTGTTACATCACTGGGAAGCAGATCTGGTGTACACTGGAGGCGTCGAAAGTCAGCTCCTACTGTCACAGCAAGTGAACGAGCAAGCATGGTTTTGCCTACGCCTGGAACATCTTCTAATAAGACATGCCCTTCACATAAGAGGGCAATAATCAAATTCTGAACGACGTCAGCCTTGCCAACAATTACCTGTTCGATGTTCTGTGTAACCTGCTGTGCGAAACGTTGAATCTCTTCCATATAAAACCTGAATAGCCTTATTGATCGGTTTAGGTCAATCCAATTGTTAAACGATCCATAGATTGACGGAATTGACTAGGAATCTTCATATCGAAAAATCTGTACAACTTTACTTTCTGGTAAAGGCTTGAGTGACAAAGGGCAAACCGAAAGGGGCGGAAAAAAGAATCCACCCTGAAAAAACGGGATAAAATGTAAAAATAGTGCTCGGCTAGTTTAAGCAGCGGCATTGAGGCGGCGATGAGCGAGAACGCCTTTAGGTAAATGGTGTGAAACCGAGGCCTTTTTCCGAAAGTCAGGGTCGAGTTGGTCGGGAGTTGGAAAAAGAGCACTCGAGAGAACGCGGCGCAGCCTGCCGGGAGTGGCTTGAGGCTCTCGATCCCAGTAGCCAGTCGGTATGGGAGGAAGAGAAGCGGCTAAATGGGAAAGAAGATTGCCAGCCAGCAGCCCCAGTTCAGGTAAGCGGAAACAAGCCTCATCGGCATGAACAAATTGACGATGTAAGCCAATCATCTGCTTGGAAGCCAAGGGGGGATGTTCAACAGGCCAGCGCTCCAGATAGAAAAGATAAATGGTTTCAGCTTGTAAAGCCATGACGGTCGCCAGAACCAAAGGTGTGTGATAAGCAGGATCCTGAAAGACGTAAATCGAATAGGTGCGGTTGGCTGTATCCACCTTGGTTGTCCTGGGGACGAGATTGTGCCATGCTTGATAGCGAATCAGGCGACCACTATAGACAAATTGACCAAACGAGTCTGGAGTTGTGGCCTCGAGTCGCTTTCCCCTATAGCATCGAGAGAGCGGACGCACAATATCACCATATTCGGGTGGTCTGCCTTTTTCCTTACGTTCGGGTAACTCATTGCGGCGCGCTGTGCAGTTAATCGCTTCCCGAAGGACAAATCGGTCGACGTCGCTTTCTAGCATTTCTCTGATTGTAAACCCGGCATCGACCACCGCCACTTCGTCTGACTCCAGTGATTTCTTCGTCTCTTTCAGCAGCTTTTTCCGAAACTCACTTTCCTTTGTGCCTACCTCGCATCTCATGATTGCCTTGAGCAGTGGCACTCGTTTCCCGCCTATCTCCCCCCGAGCTTATCATCACTCCAAAGATGAGCGCGGGCAATGCCCGACAAGCCGTTGAGTTATAGAGTCGGTTCACTTTCCCTTGCAGCTTCGGTCGCCAGAACCCTGTGATATCTATGCTTTTCACTCGGTATCCTTCTAACTTTTTTGCCTCCCATTCCCCCTTTCCACTCCACTTCTTCTTGCCACGATGAGAGCAGGCTTGCAATATCCCATGATCCATATCGAAAGCTCCACCAGCTTCGCCGGAGCTCCTCATCTTCAAACCCGCTTTCACTCAATCCACTATGGATTGCTCCTCGACTTTTCAGAAACGACCCATTCATCATCGCCCACATCAGACGCATTACATTTACGTTTGTTCCCACCGGCGTTACTTGCAATACATTCATCAGTACTGCTATAGTTATTTCTGGCGCGGTTAGCATTCCTTCCTCCTTTTTGGGTTCTCTACCTTTAGGATGAAACGCTAACCGCTTTTTGTCACATTTCTCACCTCATCTCTTTTCTTTTACCAGAAAGTAAAGTACAAATGAGTCAAGTTTTATGCCGAGTGGCAGAGTGGCAAAGTTGCAAGATAGCTCGTTGAACCCTGAAACCTTGCAACTCTGCCACTTTGCAACCTTGCACCAACTGGTCGGTTTGAGGCGCAGCTTCGCTAGTATTCTGTCAAGTAAGTTCTGACAGGCTGACAAACCAGGTTTCTGACAGAAACCTGGTTTATTTGGAGCTATCATAATTTAGTTGACAGAACACTAGAGAGTGACAGACAAGTTTTGAGGATAAGAAACTGAGTTTTTTCTCAACAATTCAGTTTCTAGCGTCCAACAATTCTATTTTTTGTCCTGCTAATTCTATCCATCTGTGGATCGTTCGTTTCTGGAATCGCCTTAATTGATTTGATTCTGGGTAAGCCTTGACGATTTGGGTTCGCTGTGATATTTTTTAACTGTGAATATGGTGAGCAGCGCAATCACGTTGCATGGTTGCTTTTAGCTGAGTGTATGAATGTGCTGCAATGAAATAGATAGAGCCCCCTTAGCTCAGTGGACAGAGCTACGGTTTCCTAAACCGTGAGTCCCAGGTTCGATCCCTGGAGGGGGTACTTTTTACTCAAAGATTTCAGATTCATCTAAATCTAACGCATGCTTCTTTAGATCGTCCAGCGAAACAAACTCCAAGGCTGAAATATGGGTTGCAGAGAGCTTGACTGGTGGCGCAACTCCCGCCTCAAATGCTTCCTGCCATCGGGATGCGCAAAGACACCAGCAATCCCCGGGTTTAAGCCCTGGAAATCTATACTCAGGCACAGGCGTGATCAGATCATTCCCCTGCGACTTCGAAAAGCTCAAAAACTCCTCAGTGACCTGCACACAAACTACATGCATGCCATAATCATTGGCTCCAGTACGACAAAACCCGTCTCGATAAAATCCGGTCATTGGATCAGTACAGCAACTCTCTAATTGTCCACCAATGATGTTATTTGCTTCGGCGATATTGTTTGTATCAATCATTTCAATGATTTCCTCCTCTCTGAAGAAATATACCTATTGTTTATTGAAAAAATCGATGACGCGTATACAATCTATTGCTCGATAACGACCAATATTGCTCGCGCTATAGACGGAACCAACTAGCTGGCCGTTTGAGCCAATCAGGAAACCAGTTGCGTGGATAATACTGCGTCGCGTCTCATAAAAGGCCCCAGTCTGTTCAGCAAATGTCATGTGATCCAATCCATAGGCAACTGGGTAGGTCAATTGAAGAGTATCTATCAATTCCTGCGCATCTTCTTGAGAATCGACAGAAGCTGCCAAAACAGTTGCATTACGCTGTTCCAACTCAGCTAGATTTTCTTGGAAATCCGCCAACTGGCGTCGACAGTGGCTTCACCACTTGCCTCGATAACCAAGAAAAATTGTATATTCAGCCGTAAGATCATCTGGTAAAGTCAAACGACGACCATCTGCCAGGTTGAGGGTCATTGTGGGGAACTGATCGCCAACATCAAGTTTAGGTGAGTTTGTTTGAGCCATTGTTTCCTCGATGATTCCGTTGCTACATGAATGTTATCGTTCAAAGACTACTCTGCCATCGACAATCGTTGCATCTATCTTGGTCTCCAGAATTGCCTCTGGTTCTGACGTGAAGATATCTTTAGATAAGACAACTAGATCTGCTAATTTGCCTGGTGTAATCGATCCCTTAACCATTTCTTCACCTGCTGCAAATGCTGCCCCTACAGTATATGCATGAACCGCTTCCTCTACGCTAATCGATTCTTCCGGATACCATCCGTCCGGTCCAGGGTACCCGTTGGCACGACGTCTGACCACGGCAGCATAAATTCCTTGCAATACGTCAGGCGTTTCGACTGGCGCGTCCGAACCAAAGGCCAGATGCGCACCCGTACTGAGCAGACTACTCCACGCATACGCCAAACGACTACGCTCTCCCCAATTGGCATTGGCAGCATCAATGTCTTGTGTACAATGAATTGGCTGCATAGACGGAATGACGCCCAATGCCGCAAATCGGTCCACATCATCAGGGTGAAGGACTTGGGCATGTTCGATCCGGTGACGTAAATGAAGACCTACTTTGGCTTTGCGAGTGAATTCGATGGCATCCAAAACATTACGGTTCGCCAGATCTCCGATGGCGTGAATGTGAACGGCAAGCCCCGCACGTGCGGCTTTATCTACTTGTCGCTTAAGATGGTCCGCTGTAGCAACAGCAATACCGATGTTGTCGGGTTCATTCTCGTAAGGGTCAACCATCAATGCTGTGCGTGCACCGAGAGCACCATCCGAGAAAATTTTGACGGCTCCGATCCGAATCCAATCATCGCCAAAGCCAGAATGGATGCCAACTTGAATCGCTGCATCCAGGTCAACCTCGGGGATTTGTTGTAGAAGACGCAATGAGAGTTCACCTCGTTTGCGTAATCGCTGAAAGGCTCGCAGCGCTTGGGCGTCCTCCATGTTGTGAACGCCTACAATACCCATCTTGTGAACATGCGAAATGGCCCGTCGGACGGCGTCAAGCGCTTGGTCCTCAGTTGCGGCTGGTTGCAAGTCTGCGATGAGTTGCATGGCTCGTTCTTTGAAGATACCCGTTGGCTCACCCGTGGCGGGATCGCGGTCGATTTCACCACCTGCTGGATCGGGAGTGGTTTTCGAAATATTGCCTAATTTCATGGCCCGTGAGTTGGCCCATCCTACATGTCCACACTTGCGACGCAAAAAGATGGGGCGTTCGGGCGCCACGCAATCAAGATCATGACGGGTTGGAAAAGTAGTTCCCCATTGCACCTGATCCCAACCACGGCCAATCAACCATTGATCGGGAGGTGTCTTCGCTGCACGGGCTGCTACTCGCTCGAGTGCAAGAGCCAAGGACGGCACGCCTGCCAAATCGATCTCTTGTAAACTAAGACCATATGACATAAAGTGTATGTGTGCATCAATAAAACCTGGAAGTACCAGACGTCCATTCAGATCGATTGTGCGTCCGCCAGCCTTTAACAAAGTGCTTATCTCCGCGTTGCCACCCATTGCAAGGATTCTACTGCCAGAAATTGCAAGTGCATCGACCTGTGGAATCTTGCGATCCATTGTCCGAATATTCCCGTTTGTCATGACGAGGTCAGCATACATGAGGCATTCCTTAATGGGTTGGGTTTGTGAATTGATTGCGAGCCTGGCAGGTATTGTATCACAAACGATTGATTTTCACGCGACATGATGATATGGTAGACGTATATTTATTGGCAAAAGGTGATTTACGAGATTGTATGCACCGTTAGCGATGAGCCATCAGCTATTAGCTGACAGCCGACAGCCAATAGCCACTTGAATCAGGAACGAGAGATTCGAATGAAAATTCAGCAGTTGAAGTGTCCTACATGTAGCGCACCGATATCCGACGACGGGAATACCAAACAAGTTTCCTGTCTTTACTGCGACAGCCAACTGGAGATCCAGCGTCAGGGTGATTTGGCGGCCGTAAAATTAGTCGCACAAGTGCAGCAATCGCTCGAAGAGGTCAGTGCAAATACGCAAGCGAGGATTCAAGAAGGAACCGAGACAACGCAAGAAGAGCTGCGACACCTATGCATCAACCAGGAGATCATGGCTGCACAAATTCGTCTGTCGCATGTGCAGTCCGAGATACGACTGTTGGAACGAAGTGCTCAAAGTAGAACGACCCATCGTCAGCTTGCAGAATTATACCAACAAGAAACTGTGCTAAATCAACAAATTATATCTCTGCAAGCGACGTTGGATCCAGAACTTCAGCGCGACGGTGGTATTTTCGGAACCGTGCTAGACGATACGTCAACGACCACGCCGATTTGGTCAGTCGGCTGTGGATGGACTGTGGCCGCGTTTGTGTTGGCCAGTCTGATCATCAACATCATTCCAAGCGCAGAACGGTTTAGCGGTATCATTGCAATCGGTATAGCTGTGGCCGTCTACGTCTACTTTCAGAAACAAGTGCGAGACTCGTTATCTACGGGAAAAACAGCTAATCGTTCCAGCATCTACTCAAACACCATATCGAATATAGGGAATCCACGATTATCCCGTGTCAATCCATCAAGTAAGGCAATCACCCTTCTTCTCTGTGTCTTTGGGCTGTTTGGTCTGGCCGGTCTACATCGACTCTATACGGGGCACGTCGTAATCGGTATCATCCAACTTCTCACCATGGGTGGATTGATGATTTGGACTCTTATCGATCTCGTGCTCATTTTGACTGGCAATTTTCGAGACAGCGAGGGACGTATGCTGTTATAGGGGAGGCTGAGGTTGAGGCGAGGGCTAAGAACGAAGAACACTATCGACGTTTTATCGACGATTGCCTGCTACACTGTGAACAACTGCTCAGGTTGAGCACACAGACAACCTGAGTACACGAGCGCACACAATGACGTGTGAACTCGTATTTTCTCCTCATTTATGGTTTTCCCCTTTTAGGTGATTGGGTGCAAAAAGGCTGACCATGCGGTCAGCCTTTTTGTTTTGTAGTGCTGTTTGAGCTATCTGTTATTTTCTTGCTACAATAATCGCTTCGGTCAAGTAAAATTTGATCTCCTCTCCATCAATCTGCGGGCGTAAGAATTCTGTTACAACATCCGGAGCAACCATCAACATTTCGCGTAGCCGTTCCGTCAATTCCTTGGTAATCTGAAATCGGTCAACCCACGATTGAAACTCCATCTCCTTTGAGGCCAGTTCATGGTGCACAATCTGGAATCCGGCTTGGTTCAGTTCAAACAGCCATTCATCTAGACTCAAACAGCGACCGTGGCTCTGATCGCGCAACTTCTCGAACTGATTGTAATAGTCAGCCGCTTGTCGCAAACTTTCTGCATCGGCATTGGTGGTATGGTGATCGGGCGAAACATTGTCGATCAGGGCCAACAGACCACCGGTACGCAGAACGCGCGCCGACTCGCGCAAAAATCGACCGATGTTCGAAAAATGGTGGGGTGCAATACGGCAGGTTACAAGATCGAACGAAGCATCATCAAACGGTAGGTTCTCTGCATCTGCTTCTTGAAATGAAACATTGTCGATCCCCTTTTCCTCACCAACTTTCTGTGCAACCGACAGCATTTCTGGGGTGATATCTGTTGCTATTACATGTGTAACATGAGGGGCAAAAACAAAGGCTGTGTGACCCGCCGCCGTCGCCACATCCAGTGCCCGCCACTCTGGTTTCGGTCGTACTAATTCCACAACCCGCTCTAGACTGGCTCCCTTTGCATGGACTTTACTCGTCGCATATTTGTCCGCATTAACGCCGAAAAACTCCTGAACCTGTGACTTTGACATCGTTCATCTCCTTTTTGAATTCGCTTATGTCTCTAAAGAATACCACAAAGAGAGGGGTTGTCACAGTGGATCGTATCTTTTATGACTTTATCTCTTCGGATGATATGACCCCCTTCGTTCTTACTTTTTGAATAATTTTTAAGGCCATATTCGGCTGCTATTAGATGATGAGAAACGGGTTACCAATAGCATTTTGGAAGAAGTCGTGCTCTCGGCGCTTGTCCTGCCAGAGATGGGACCTACGATCAGTGGGCACGATTTCAAGCACGGGGTATCAGACGGCAGAGAAGTGCAATTGACAAAAGAGGAAGGATCCAGTATTGTTGCATTTGCGCGAACACGAGAGTAAACCCTCTTTCCACTAAAAAACGAGTCTATTTATGCAACTGAGTCACGAACGAATTTTAACCACGCACGTTGGCTCCATGCCACGTCCTCAACCTGTTGTTGATATGCTCTTTGCAGAAGATCAAGGTAAGAAATATGATCGAGCCGCTTATGATGCAGTGATGGCTGAGGCTGTCAAAGAGATCGTTCAAAAACAACGGGACGCTGGCGTCGACGTTGTGAGCGATGGCGAAATGAGTAAGATCTCGTATGCGACCTATATCCGTCATCGGCTTTCAGGCTTTGTGCTTGGCGAGATGCCTCGCGCGACACCGAAGGATCTGGATGACTTTCCCGAATACAAGCGTAAACTGGCTGAATCAGGCGGTACACCGAAGTATCATCGACCCATCTGCGATGCACCCATTGAATTTGTCAATAGCGAACCGTTGGACAAAGACATTACTCGCTTAAAAGATGCTATTGGGGCTGTTACATTTGTGTCGCGTCGCTCAGAAGGAAGCGATCTGGGTGATGTGCAAGAAATCGAAGCTTTTATGAATGCTGCATCTCCCGGCGTAACTGCCGTCTTTCAGCCCAACACTTATTACGCCACCCAAGAAGAGTATATTGAAGCGCTTGCTGAGGCAATGCGTATTGAATACGAGGCGATTGTCGATGCTGGTCTATTGCTCCAGATCGATTCGCCCGATCTAGCCATGGGGCGTCATATTCGTTTTCGTGATGATGATGATGATGAATTTTTGCGTAACGCTCACCTGCAGGTGGAAGCACTCAATCACGCTTTGCGCAATGTTCCTGCCGACCGAGTTCGGATGCACCTCTGTTGGGGGAACTACGAAGGGCCGCATACCCACGACGTTGCGCTCGATCTCATCTTGCCCGCCGTGCTAAAGGCCAAACCTCAAGCGCTGCTCTTTGAAGCATCAAACCCCCAGCATGCCCATGAGTGGAAGATCTGGGCAGATGCCGATATTCCAGACGACAAAGTTTTGATTCCCGGTGTTCTCGACACGACGACGAACTATATAGAACACCCTGAATTGGTGGCCGAACGGATTCTGCACTTCACAGATATTGTTGGACGCGAGCGGGTATTGGCCGGTACGGATTGTGGTTTTGGCACCTTTGCTGGCTTTGGGGCGATTCATCCAGAGATCTGCTGGGGTAAATTGGCGGCAATGGCAGAGGGAGCGCGTATTGCCTCAAAGCAACTTTGGTCGTAATCTATTTGGTTATGTTAATTTAAAGGTCATGGTGGATATTTTTTCGCAAGCTCATTCGCCACTCGATAAGCCCGAATCAACCGTTGCGGAGAGACATCTGGTTGGACGAAATGCCCCGTGCAAAAAATAAATCCCCCGCCGGGCGCATAGATCTCAAAGCGCTTGGTGATGTATTCGTCTAGTTCTTCGCCATCGAAGGCATACAGGCCATCTACGACGTCAAGAGAGCCATAAATGATGAGTCGATCCCCATACTGACTTTTGATCGTCTGTGGATCCATCCCCGCGCTCTCTTGGACTGGATGAATGAGTGTAAAACCCATCTCGACCACATCATCCATAATTTGCATAATATAGCCGTCGCTATGCAACTGTACAGGAATATTTCTACTGTTGGCGTGTTGAACGACACGCTCTGCGTAGGGGCGAATCAGGCGTCGCCACATGCGGGGCGAAAAGAGCATGGTTTCGTTGCTCCCCCAATCATCAGAGAAGGTAATAAAATCAACCCCAGCATCCACACAGTTGTCAACCAAACCACACAGCCAATCGGCATAACGGTCAAACCAGCCCATCATGAGATCGGGCTCGGCACTCAAATTGAGCCAGCAATTCTCAATTCCTAAAAACGTACTGGTTCCCTCAACAATCCCCCACAAATGAGCCCGAATCATGCGTTGCTCGCCGTGCCACGCCACTGCTTCCACAATATTGACGCCCGCAAAATCCTCATTCCACTCGCTGTGAGTGATCCACTTCGGATCCTGAGGGTCGTCAAGTTTGATGTCTGCCAACTCTGTGACATCGAATGTTCGACCAAATTGATTTGGATAGGGCGTAAAGCCTGCAAAGATATCGATATTAAACTCATCCAAAAACTGCTCGCGCGAACCATACTCATACTGGAGCATCTCCACAAACTGTTTTTGATAGAGCATACAATCGAGTGGTGTGCGGTCGACTGGTTGGCGGGTTAGGGTTGCCAGAATGCGTTCTTTGCCGTTCATCATATCTTCATCGGAATAATCATTATTTTGACCAATTGTAGACCAAACAGCTTGTTTGGTCCGCTCCATAGATGAATAAACTCTGTCATCTGACCAATTCAGTGATTGGCAGAAAAGTTTCCTATTCGGGAATCAAGTTCAAAACGTGATCCCACTCATCCAGTTCAAGCGTGTCCACATAGCCGCTATGGAACTCTTCCAGATAAATTTGGTCCCACACCGGTACAACCGTCTTGATCTCTTGCGGTAACCCCTTGATGATCTCCGCATAAGCATGTTCCAACAGTCGATAACCAGAGGTGGGTGAATCTTGAAACTGAGGATGCGATTGAATCAAGCCATCATGAACCATTGTCTGATCTAAAATGTCCGCCATCTGATTGAGCAACTCTAATTTGCGCTCCCATGAAGTTGCCAAACTAGAAGCTTCATGGATAACGGGCAGGAGAGGCGCCGCAAGACGTGGTAACTTTTCAAGAAAGGCCAGCGTCCATTTGTCATAGGGAGCATACTGTTTGTCAAGGAGAAATGCCAACTGGACGCCAAGTCGTAGAGCACGGCTAAAAGTGATATTGGCATAATAATCATTCTTGCGGAGGATAGCGCGTTTCAGAGCATATGTACCCATCCCAGAGAAGTAGCGACACCAGTGGGCAATCCGTCGCAAACGGACCGGTTCGGGATAGTAGTCATTCAGCGTCTGACGGATGGACGTAAAGTCACTCTTTGGGTCATGCCAAACTTCGCCATTGATGACATGGACGATGTCTTCTTCGGGCATACTGAGCCATTCGACATAGCTTTGAGGAGCATGTTCCAGACCGATGGTGCGTCGCAAGTAAGCGGGCAAACTGTCTGGGGCCAGGCCGGCCCCAGCAAGATGCCCTTCGCGTAGCGAATATCCTTGGAATGAAGCTGGCAGATGTTGGCTGAGCGTTTCCATCATTATCTGGCGTCGATTCTGGAACAAATCATCCGGCATCAACGCATCGATACGAAGACCCCAATGGTGGTCGCGCGAATACTCATCATCCATTTGGAGCGCTTCCGAGCCATAGCCAAAGATACCAAAGGCAGTCTGGGCTGTTTCCTGTGGGAAATGCTCCTGTAGTATTGGTTTGACAATGTCTTCAAAAAAGGCGTGACTAATTTGTATGATAGACTCAGTAGATCCAAATTTCAGGTTTTGAGAGAGAATTCTGGCTAAACAGTTGACATAAATACAAATTTGCCGGTCGATATCTAGTTTTTGCGTTAGATTTGGGCGATTTTCAGATATGAAATAGGTTGTTTTCTGTAACCGAAATCTGAATAAATGACTCCAAAATCCCTGCAATCTCGACTGAAAATCGCCAAAATCGCCAAATTTGGATCTACTGAGACTGGTTCATTGTGTGTTCTAATAGCCACATCATTTAAACTTCGGACAATTGTCCCTCGACAGAAAACGATTCTACTATCCGAAGTTTAAGTGGCGTCTCTATAAGACTCATGAAGTCGAATGTTGATTCCCTTGAAGTAGCTCCGCAACGCTTTGGGGAAGTCCCGCGATTTCTGCAAAAGCCGATAAAGCACTCTTCCTGTTCCATATCCAATCAACCCGCAACCAGAAGCCTGCCAATACAGTCGAGTGATAGATTCCATCTTGAACAGGCACCGACTGATAAACCCCGTCCTCATCTAACACCCAGAACTCGGCGTGCTGATGGCCGGAGCGCGGATCGATAATCCAATATTCGCGTATACCTGCGGCTTCATATTCTTCGAACTTATCTTCATGATCGCGTCGTACGCTTTCTGGTGAAACAACTTCTATGACTAGATCCGCCGGGCCAGCAAGACGCTGCTCCTCAATTCGATCTAGGTGTTCCGTTACCACAAAGAGAATATCGGGTTCACGGGCATTACTTTCGGGGGTTACTTTCATCTCATAAGGGGCTGAGAGAAGCTTACCTAACTTTAGATATTCTATAAAATTTCCTAACAATCGAGCGATAAACTCGACTGTACTTTGATGGTTTGTTCCGGGTGGCATGAATAGTACCGCTTCCCCCTGGACCCATTCGGCGTGAACGCTTTCATCAAGTTCTAAGAGGAACTCCTCATAGCTCATCGGAATACGTACTTCGTAGTGGCCTACGGTTTCGCGAAGGGTCTTTTGCATGAGAGACATATCGGTCTCCTTTTTATCATCTGTTTTTCATTGCAACCGCAGTATCATATTATAACACATTCAAAATAAGCAGATCTAGGTAGCGCTATGGTGTGAATCATGACCGCCAAATGAGTTGATTTGGCTTATTGACGACCATATTTTTTCTGGCTATAATTTCCTCGACAATAGAATCTACAGTGAAATCCGATAGAGAACGATAGTTTTCGCCGACCCATCTTCCCGGAAGGGGTCAGCTATTGCAGGGTAGACGGGCCGATCTGTGACCCCTTCCGGGAAGATTCAGAACGAGCGTCTTCAAACTGACTTCACTTTAGGCTCATCTGCCGCAAATGTGTGCCGCGAACGATTTTTAGAGAAGGAAGCGGGCCTTTGCACACATTTGGGAGACGAGAGAATATCCATATCCGACGTGCAACGAACAACCAAATTGGGAGTGTGTCCCAAAATGTGTGAGTGCAACGGTTCTCTGACTGAGCAGTGTTCATTTACACACTTTGTGGTACACACTCAACAAATTAGGAAAGGAACGCATATCAAATGCAACGTGTGAGCCAGCAAATACTGAATGATCTGAAAGAGTTCGACACAGCTACGATCTTTAACGCAATGGTGCGGCATGGCGGCTTACCCAACCTGGAGTATACGAGCCATGAGATTCGCTGCCTCTTACCCGAATTAGGGCGCGTTGTGGGTTATGCGGTGACAGGTGAAGTGACGACAAATGATGCCGATTCTGATGCAGTTGATTGGATGGACTACTATGAGTATCTGGATCAGTCCGCGGGGCCACTGATAACGGTTCTCAAGGATGTCGATTCCGACCCTGGACGAGGTGCTTGTTTTGGTGATGGGATGGCGACTGTTCACAAGCGGTTGGGCGTTGTTGGTGTGATCGTGGGTGGTACCGCTCGCGATCTAGCTGGTATTCGAGAGGTAGGCATCCCTGTCTTTGGATGGGGCGCTGTACCTGGTCATGGGGTTTTTAACATGACGCGCTTTAACACGCCCGTTACCATTGGGCAGCTACGCATTCGCCCGGGCGATCTGATCGTGGCCGATGCCGATGGTTGTGTGCGCGTCCCGAATGAGAGCGCCGAGGAGATTCTGCGGCTGGCTGGTGAAGTGCGCAAAGATGAGGCCGACGTCATGGCGTTTTATCGTTCCCCGGAGTTTAGTCTTGCGGAGATGCGTCGAAGACGCAAGGGGTAATGCGTATTTGACTTGTCAAAACTTTGCCAAAATCAGCCAGCCGTCAAAAGGATCCCCACCCCCTTCACTCTGGAGCTGCCGTAACGTCAATCGTAGGTCACTTCAGAGAAGTGACAGGCGTCAAGAATTCTGGATCGTCGTTTGGAAAAGATCTCGTTCTTGATGCCTGTTCCGTCAGAGTCGGGCTCTACAATAGAGATTATAAGGATTCAGAATATGGGACACAGATGAACACAGATTTCACGGATTTACTCTGAGAGAATCCGTGTTCATCCTGAAAATCTGTGTCCTACTTTTCAATCCTTATAATGTCTAATATTCATTCACGATTTTGATTGCTGCTATACTACTCCCCGCTTGATTCTTCGCTCTGCGTCTGTCGCAGATGTGGGAAGAGAATCACTTCGCGAATCGTATCGTTGTTGGTAAATAGCATGGTTAGGCGATCAATCCCCATACCAAAACCACCCGTTGGAGGCATTCCGTAGCAGAGCGTTTCGACATAATCTTCATCGACTGGGTGTGCTTCATCATCACCATCATCACCACGGTAGCTTTCGTCTATAAAACGCTGGAGTTGGTCAATCGGATCGTTTAGTTCGCTAAACGCATTACATAGTTCCATTCCGCCAAGAAAGCCCTCAAAGCGTTCAACTTGGCGCGGATTATCTGGATCACCCTTGGCCAGTGGACTAACATCGCGTGGATAGTCGATCAAAAATGTGGGCTGAATGAGATGAGGCTCAACGAACCTGCTCATCAAGCTGTCAACAAGCTTGCCCCAATTCATGCCTGGTGCCGATTCGATTCCGTTACGTCTCATCTCGTTTGCGAGAGATTCTGCGTCTGGGAACTCTTCATAATCGATATCGCTTGCATCCAAGATCGCTTCTCGCAGCGAGATTCTCTTCCAGGGTGGCGTCAAGTTGATTTGGTTGCCTTGCCATTCGATAGTCAAGCTACCGGTCACTTGCCGGGCAACGTAGGCGATCATCTCCTCTGTCCGTCGCATAACATCATGATAATCGGCGTAAGCTTCGTAGAATTCAAGCTGAGTAAATTCAGGATTATGTTTGAAGCTTACCCCTTCGTTGCGAAAATCACGTCCAATCTCATAGACCCGATCAAAACCGCCCACGATCAAGCGTTTGAGATACAGTTCAAAACTGATGCGCAGATAGAGATCCTGATGAAGCTGATTATGGTGCGTGACAAACGGACGCGCCGCAGCACCACCATAGATTGGTTGCAGAATCGGCGTTTCAACTTCTAGAAAATCTTCACCATCCAAATATTCGCGTAAGGCACGCACAATTATGGCTCGCGTCCGAAAGATTGTTCGTACGTCGGGATTGCCAATCAGATCCAGATGACGCCTGCGATAGCGTGTCTCGGGATCGCGTACCCCGTGCCACTTGTCGGGCATCGGTTTGAGCGCTTTGCTCAAAAATTGAATCTCTCGTGCCTCTACGCTGAGTTCACCCGTGCGTGTTGTGATCAGTGGCCCCGTGACACCAATAATATCACCCAGGTCGATCAGTTTTTTCCAAACATTGTTGTACCAGCCATCTGGCAAGTCATCACGTCGAGCGACAACCTGAATCTGACCAGTGCCATCTTCCAGGTCTGCAAAGCTCATTTTTCCCATGACGCGTCGCGCTTTGATACGCCCGGTGACGGTGACAAGTGCAGGTTCCTGCTCGGAATCATCATGCTCATCTGTCTGTTCACTTTCAAACTGTTTGCGAGCAGCGGCAATTGTGTGCGTTCGCTTGACGCGTGCCGGAAATGGTTCGATATTGGCTTCGGTAAGTTTGTGAAGATTGTCCAAACGAGCATTTTCTTGATCGGATAGATTTTTGGGATCAAAGAGAGGATGGGATTGTTCATTCATGAGGATAAAATTGTTGATTTAGAACCTATCTGAAAAGAGGTTGCGAGTCCAACCAACTTCTCGAGCGAGAATGCATTGTTAGATAACTTTTCCGATAAGCAATTCGGGTATAGATTACGCGCCATCAACGGCAGGTATATCCGCAAGGACAAACCTGCCGTTAGAAAATCTGTTTACTTAACTTAATGGGAAAACAGTCGACGCTCATCTCCAAAATGTGGATAGATGAAAACGAGGCTCCTCCGAGAATCTTACTCTATAGATTCGGAATGCTATCACTCATCGTGGGTTCTTCTGGCCCCTTTGTCGAGCCCAAGAATCATCTCAGAGCCTGTCCTAAGTTTTCGAAGAGCTAATCCTAACCCTTCGAAGGAAACAAGCCTTCGTTTCACTCGAGAATGACATCAATCAGTGATTTAATCGCCATTCCTCTGTACACATTTGTGGTAAAAAAGCCAATAGTCGGGAGGATTGAACTAGCTAATCTTTAAAATCTTGAGGTCGATTGCGCCACCCGGTGTCTCGACAGCTATCTTTTGGCCTTTTTTCTTACCGAGCAAGGCTGTCCCGATTGGACTCTCATTACTGATCCGTCCGTTCGAGGGATCAGCTTCCATTTTGCCCACAATTTCGTACTCTTCTTCGAAGTCAGTTCCAACCTCTTGAACAACGACGGTCGAACCAAGTGAAATCGTATTTTTGGATGTGCCATTTTCCTCGATGAGTTGTGCGTGTTTAATCACGTTCTCCAACTCGCGAATACGACCTTCGAGAAAACCTTGTTGGGTCTTTGCTTCATCATAGCCTGCATTCTCGCTGATATCACCCTCTGCCTTGGCCTCGGCAATGAGTTGCGCAACCTCTTTACGGCGCGTCGTAGTCAAATACTCCAGTTCGTCCTTCGCTTTTTGCAGACCTTCTTCGGTTAGGTAAATGGGTTCTTTTGTGCTCATCATTTCACTTCCGCTCAATTACAACAGCGACTAACATTTCTCCAATGAAACTATACGAATGATGGATACTTGGCTCTCTAACAAAGTAACAGGTTTTTTTGCGGGGTCGGTTTTGCCGCCGCTCGCTTACTCTTAAAGTAACAGGTTACTTTGTGACCAATACATGCATACATTGTGTATATTTTTGGGCAAATGCGTCAATCGGATAACACTCTTGCACAGCGGTGAACTTCTGGTCGCTGCATTGATCGCTGTACTAAAAAAAGACCGCCAAAATGGCGGTGAACAAACCCTAGAGTGATGTTGTATTGACCAACAAGGGT
Organism: Chloroflexi bacterium TSY; assembly: GCA_019217005.1. The sequence continues at coordinate 2,641 of JAHBNG010000094.1, read as the reverse complement.
TTATCAATACAAACGCCGACCCGTCTGACAGGCCGGCACTTCTTCATCGACCATCATCATAACACACCTTACACGAATATGCAAATGGGATTTCCCCTAATCCTTATTTCACGGGTATTATTATTGATTATGAACAAACCTCCTACTCTGTTAACGGAACCTGAGCATACTCATCATCGCAGTGATTCTCAGGACGATGTGACTCGAAGCGACATCAATGGCATGTCGCAAACTGACTGCGATACACAACGACGTGTTGATATCTTTGATCGTTTTGCACGATTCTACGATCAGGATTATCGAAACTACGAAGCCGATCTGGATCTGGTGGTGGAACTGGCACAAAAAAGTCGTGGTCCTGTTTTGGAACTCGGCTGCGGAACAGGCCGCGCGCTTGTGCCATTGGCTGCGAATGGGATACAGGTGACGGGTATCGATATCAGTCCGGCGCTACTTTCAATTGCACGCGCCAAATTAGAAGACGTTGTACAAGCACAAAAGGTTCCGCCAATTCAGATAATCGAGGACGATATCCGTTCTTTTTCATTGCTTAAGCAACAATTCGGTTTTGCTTACTGTGTCAGCAACACGTTGATGCATTGTGAAAGCCAAGAAGATCAGTTGGCCGTTCTGCACAATGTACATCGTCATTTGGCTTTAGGCGGACTGCTGCTCATCGATCTGTTTAACCCAGATATTGCGCGTCTGATCGAGATTGAGGGCGTTTGTGAACTAGCAGATCAATGGCGGGATCCCACCACGGAGGCGACTGTATTCAAGTGGAGCGTGCGCTCGCTTGATCTGGCTGAACAGCTTCAAGACACGCTCTTTATCTATGAAGAGATATTGCCAGATGGTGCAGTGCGACGAACGTCTTGCCCGTTTACATTGCGCTTTCTCTGGCGTAGTGAGGGAGAACTTATGTTATCAATGGCTGGTTTCAAAACTGAGGCTGTATGGGGGGATTTTGATGGTCAAGAGTACGATAGTCGAAGTGAGCGGTTGATCTTTCTGGCGAGAAAAGTATAGAATGGGACCGAATAGCGTCACAAAAAAATTCGGCTCAGGCTTTTCCAGAAAATAAAATACCCAATTCGATAGGGAAAAGCCCAAGCCATTCCAGGCTACATCGCTTGTCTTCATGAGTAATTATGATTCTTCCGGAATAGAGGGGGTTGAACTTCCCGGACACGCTTAGTCAGTAAGAGAGATACCAAATAGGCGCGTTGAAAAGAGTCGGAAAAAATCAACAATTCCGACTTTATGTAAACTTGGGTATTGAGCTGTAGCAAGTAGACATAAGAGAGAAATCAAAGGCAATCAAGAAAAAAACAGTAGCAAAAGTCGGGTACAAATTTTTCATGCAAACAGAGGGCTGCTCTAGGATTTCACCCATGGTCATTTTTGTACCGACTTTGCCGTAGCTGAAAAAAAAGAAAGCAGAAAAACTTTGTGGTCGACGACGGATAGTTCGTTGACGAATGTGGAAAGATTCGTCATAGGTGGTTCGGTCTTGCCACATTTTCCAAAGAATGGCCAGCCAGCGGTTGGCTAAAGCCCGATGAGCGACTGACCGAGTGGCCCTTTGACGAGCTTGTGTAAAGTAAGCCGAAGCCAGCGAGATTGCTGGCGCGAAGAACGAGCCAGTTGCTGAGAAAAGTAACGAAACTCTTTATCACAAGAGCGGCGAAAGTGGACCAAGTGGACTTTGCCACTTTGGTTGGTAACGGAGCCGTGCCAGCTAAAGTCTGGACCATGCTGGAATGGGGAAGCGGCGGCGATCTTCGCCAAATTTGACCAGCAAAGAGGGAGCCAAGAGCTCTCCTGCGCCCGGCAGAAGCAAAATGGGGTGATCCTCGTGTTGCAGAAAAGAGAGTTCAACTGTTGGAGTGTTGCTTGCTTGGAGTTGAGGGTATGGAGCAAGAGTCGGGCAAGTTGCTGGGCTTGAACTTGACAAGCTTGGGCAACACCCGGAGCTGAACGGGATGTTGTGTGGTCAAGGCATCAAAACAGGTGAGCCATTTGGAGGGCTGATTATGTTTATGTTGCTTGAGAAAGACCTGAAATTCATCATAGGTTGCTTTTTCTGCTGCTTGCGGCGACGGATAAGCCAGAATCAGATGAGCTGCAATGGGCGATGGCCAACTAAAGACATTGAGCAAAGCGGGATGGTATCTGAGCAAACAACTACGCAAGCGATTGGAGACAGCAACCGTTTCTTTGCGCCAAAACTCGGTCATGCTCACCACGATGCGCATTTGCTGGAGTAATTCACTCCCTGGATGCCAAGGATAGAATCGGTGAACATCTGTTCTGACCAGTTCAGCTATCGTATATGCATCACTTTCATCAGTGCGAGCACCGCTCTGATTGTACCTCGCCCGACTTGCTTTGACCACGTTCGGTGGGAGGACATATAGATTTGTATACCCAGCATCCCATAAGTAGTCAATTATCAGATTATGTGCTGTCTCTAATCCGATTCGACATTTTCATGGCCGATATCCATCGTTTCTCGCCACTTTTCTAGTTGCTTAAAGCCATCCACACTATGTTCTATTGTCATGTAGTTAATTCGACGACCGTTTTCATCCGTTATCATTACATCATGTTTTGTTTCACTCCAGTCTATTCCTATGAA
>JAHBNG010000091.1 GCA_019217005.1 Chloroflexi bacterium TSY | reverse complement strand
ATGGATTTCTTCAGCCTGTGCCGATCAAATTCTCAATCAGGCGGCACGCTATCACTATATGAGCGGTGGTCTACTTCATGCACCGATGGTGATTCGCGGGCAGCAGGGCGGCGGCAAAAGCTATGGCTCGCAGCATAGTATCTGTGTGGATAGCGCAATTGCGCACTTTCCAGGTATCAAAGTTGTTGCTCCCGCCACCCCACACGATGCCAAGGGATTGCTCATCTCTGCCATACGTGACAACAATCCTGTTCTTTATCTCGAACACAAGATGCTCTATTTCACACGGGGTGAAATGCCCGACGCTGATGAAGAGTATGTGGTTCCCATTGGGAAAGCAGATGTTAAACGGACAGGCGCGGATTTAACACTTGTTACCTTTGGATACTGCTTGCTGCAAGCAATCGAAGCTGCAGATGAGCTGGAATCAGAAATGGGATTCAGTATCGAAGTCGTCGATCTGCGGAGCGTTGTACCGCTAGATATCGAAACGGTCTTAGAATCTGTTCAAAAGACCGGACGCTTGTTGGCCGTTCATGAATCGCAGTCGAACTGTGGCATCGGCGCGGAAATCGTCGCACGAGTCTACGAAGAAGCCCCCCATCTGCTCAAGGCACCGGCTCGCCGGTTAGGCATGCCACCGGTCTCGATTCCTGTCTCGAAACCGTTGGAAGAGGAAATCTTACCCTGGAAGAAGAATATGAAAGCGATGGTTGTGGAGATGATGAGAAGTTGATCATCCGAGAAAATACCCATCAATGCATACCGTTCAAATGAGGCACTTATGGCAACCGAACTAAAACTCCCCGATGTAGGCGAAGGAATCGAAGACGTGACAATCAATCGTTGGGTGATTCCAGAGGGTGGCGATGTAACAGAGGGAGATATTGTGTTGGAGATCGCCACAGATAAGGTTGATACAGAGGTAGAAGCACCAGTTAGCGGCAAGCTCTTAAAGATCTTTTTCGGCGAGGGTGAGTTGGTCGATATTGATGCCGTTTTGGCAATCATTGGAGTTGAAGGCGAAGAGATACCAAGCGGCGACACTGGTGCTGCTCAAGGTCAAGCGGAAAGCAGTCCACCTTCTGACATGGAAACTGCTAGCACTGTAGATCAACTGGGCGAGGAAGAAACTTCCGCAACTGATACCGAGGATGGCACGCTCAAAGCATCGCCCGTGGCCAAACGTGTTGCGGCTGAAATGAATGTCGACCTGAATAACATCTCGGGAACAGGTAGTGGGGGACAGATTACGAAACAAGATGTGATCGACTTCGCAAGTCAACCGGCACAAATAGAAAGCGGTGCATCTGAGAGCGAGGGACTCCCTGGTGATCTAGCCAATGTTCCAAATTCCGTTGTGCGTCGTCTTGCAGCGGAAAATGACATTGACCTGGCCGAAGTTGCAGGCGGAAGACCTTTCAGCGCACTCACGAAATATGATGTGTTGAGCGCTATTGCAAGCCGCGCCGCAGGCGAGCCAGTCACTGTTCAACCACGTTTTGCGCCACCAGCTGATTGGTCACAACCAGCACCAATCTCTACCACAACAGACTCTACAACCAGCACCGCACCGCCAAGCCCAACTTCTTCCTCTGCTTTAGTCTCCTCCTCAGCCTCGTATATCCCCCAGGAAGAGCTTGTCCAGTTGAACCGGATGCGCCAAGCTGTCGCTAGGAACACCTTCCAAGGTTACATGGCGGCTCCCCACGTTACGACGATGCATGATGTGGATATGAGTGCAGTGATTGCCCATCGTCAAGCTCAAAAGGGTCCTTACGCCGCGGAAGGCGTTCGCCTGACTGTGACCGCCTACCTGATCCAAGCCATTGTGGATGGGCTTCGCGCCGTGCCAGCTGCTAATTCGACCTGGACCGACGAAGGTGTGGTCATTAAGCGCTATTACAATATTGGCATGGCCGTGGCTTTGCCGCAAGACCAATATGGGATGGGTGGCCTGATTGTGCCCGTCATCAAGAACGCAGGTGATATGAATCTGATGGGCATTGCTAAGCAAGTCACGGAATTGGCGGTCAAAGCACGGGATGGCAAGCTGACAACATCAGATATACAAGACGGGACATTCACGCTGACCAATTACGGCACATCTGGCAGTCGCTTCCAAACCCCCATCATTGTCCAGCCGCAGGTGGGCATCTTGGGTACAGGCGCGTTGGAGAAACGCCCGGTTGTTGTGAGTGATGGACGTCTTGATCAGCCCAATCCTGGAGATCACCTGATCTTCAAGCCCATGATGACGTTGGGGTTTAGCTACGATCATCGTGTCTTGGATGGGGCGACAGCGGATGCATTTTGTGTGGCAGTGAAAAATGCTTTAGAGAGTTGGGCGTAGGTAAACTAAGTGTTTATCCAAAAAGTTCTGTGACGATGCATTCTGACTCGAAGGGCTAGTCGAACTCACAACCACTTTTTGGATAGTTCTAAACCAAAGGAGAAAACCAAAATGAATTCAACATCTAATGTTGCCCTCATCACTGGTGCAGGTAGCGGTATCGGCAAAGCGTCAGCACTTGCGCTCTTCGAGCAAGACTATTCTGTTGTGCTGGCTGGACGTCGGGTTGAGCCGCTGGAAGAGACGGCAGCCGAATCTGGCGCAGGAGATCGAGCATTGGTCGTGCCAACAGATGTAAGCAATCCTGCCTCTGTACAAGCGTTGTTCGCCAAAACAAAAGAGGTTTTTGGGCGGCTCGATCTGCTTTTCAATAATGCGGGACTGGGTGCGCCCGGGATTTTGCTAGAGGAATTGACGCTTGAGCAATGGCAAACTGTTGTTGATATCAACCTGACCGGCCCTTTTCTCTGTACCCAAGAAGCGTTCAAAATTATGAAGAATCAGGATCCACGTGGGGGGCGCATTATCAACAATGGTTCCATTTCAGCTCATGTGCCGCGCCCCAATTCTGCACCCTACACAGCAACCAAACACGCCATCACAGGCTTGACCAAGTCAACATCGCTGGATGGTCGCAAGTATGACATCGCCTGTGGCCAAATCGACATCGGCAACGCCGCTACCGATATGACTCAACGGATGAACAACGGCGTTCCGCAAGCCAACGGCACCACGATGGTGGAACCGCGCATGGACGTGAACAACGTCGCCCAGGCAATTGTGTACATGGCGAGCCTGCCATTGGATGCTAATGTTCAGTTCTTGACCGTGATGGCAACAAATATGCCCTATATTGGACGAGGATAGAACATTTACGATTTTAGATTTACGATTTACGAGGGATTGTGCAGCGTAAGGAGGCATGGCTGATCGGTGGGAGATTAGAAGCAACTGCCCCGTGCTTCATTCGTAAATGTCGAAACGACCGCCTTGCGAACAAAAATCGTAATTTGTAAATCCCCCTATTTCCCCTCTCAATCATCTCCATAACAGATCCAAATAACGTTTTTCGCAAATTCAGGGTATCCTATTGGGTAGAACTTGGGACTTATGTGTGAAGGCCTTCATATAGAAAGTTGCAAGGTTGCAGAGTTGCAAGGTTGGAAGTGAAAAACTCTTTGCGGAGAATCGCCACATGAGTGAATTGGTACCAATTGTCACGGCTGCACAACTAGGTGACGGTCAGGCATTTGGACAGATTGTGCATCGGTTTCAGGATATGGCATTTGCTTGCGCTTATGCCATGCTGGGAGATCCTGGTTTGGCGCAAGATGCAGCACAGGAAGCATTTCTTGATGCCCATCAAAGCTTAACCAAGCTGCGAGAACCAGCTGCCTTTCCAGGCTCAGTAGATCCAAATTTGGCGTTTTTGGCGATTTTCAGTCGAGATTGCAGGGATTTTGGAGTCATTTATTCAGATTTCGGTTACAGAAAACAACCTATTTCATATCTGAAAATCGCCCAAATCTAACGCAAAAACTAGATATCGACCGGCAAATTTGTATTTATGTCAACTGTTTAGCCAGAATTCTCTCTCAAAACCTGAAATTTGGATCTACTGAGGCTGGTTTCGACGCATCATCATCAAACATAGTGATCGTCAAGTACGTAGTATACGTGTCCCGCTTATTGCATTAGATGATGCACCCAATATACGCTCGCCGCTGCCTGACCCGGCCGTTCAGATGGAGGAAGCGCTGTTGCGGGATGACGTACATGCCGCCATTCAGCTCTTGCCAGAGAAACAACGCCTCGTTACGCTTCTTTTCTATGTGGAAGGATACTCACAAAAAGAGATCGCCGCGTTTTTGGAGATCCCCATCACTTCGGTGAAGAAACGATTGGTCAACGCACGTAAGAATCTCAAAGAAAGGATGTCACATATGGTCAGCGAAACATTACAAGCGACGAAGCCTTCCCAAAACGAACAATTTGCCAATGCTGTACGCTTTTTCACAGCCGTTCTCGATAATGATATAGAAACAGTAAAGGAGTCGATCCAGCGGGATGCAACACTCCTAGAGACAAAAGCCGAATGGAAAATGGCGATCAAACGAGAATTTTGGACCGGCGCGCCCGCATTGATTCAAGCAGTGGGTTACGATTATCTGGAGATGGTCCGAACGCTCATTGGTCTGGGGGCAGATGTCAATGTGCGATACTGGGCTGAACAGACGCCTTTGCATGTTGCGGCAATCATGAAACGACCGGAGTTGACCCGTCTACTAATCGATTGCGGCGCCAAGATCAATGCCAAAAGCAGCGGAGGGCAGACACCGCTTCATATCTCCGCCATCCGGGGTGATTTGACAGTGGGGCAACTTCTGCTTGCCAGTGGTACAGATGTTGACAGCAAGGACAATCAGAAGAGACGACCAATTGATTGGGCTCTGCTGCAGCAAAATCAGGATTTTGTCGATCTCCTGCTCTCTCATGGTAGTACGCCATCAACTATTCAGGCGCCGCATTGGACGGTCTCAGAGAATTCGCCGATTCTGGAGACAAATATTAAGATTCTGGATCTGTTGTCTCCGCTGAAACGAGGTGGAATTGCTGGGATCTTCACGGCCATGTCAGGGGTCGGATTTATGGTTGTGATCAGCCAGATCATGCGCAGTATCCAGAAACTGCACAGTGGGGTTGTGATCATGGCGGGTCTGGACAGCGACCACTCACACGAGGAGCATTGGCGCATCTTCCTGCGCGAAGCTGATGCCGACCGGAATGTTGCCTATCATTTTGGCAGCGTCGAGATGGATACAGCATCACAACAGCAGATTGCGGAGCAAGCGCTGAATCGAGCGCAGCTTGCGCTAGAACAAGAAAAAAGCGTGCTGCTCGTCCTGAACAGCAATTTGGCAATGACAGAAGGCGTTCTCGACCAATTGCGCAGAGCGTGTCAAGATGCACCGAATACTAATCTGTCAGTATTGATCTATGGACACCACACGGTTGGTGTTTTGCCTGAACCATTCAAAACATTGGATACGGTTGTCACGTTTAACATGGATCGCGCCTTAAGCAAGCTTTATCCCGCAATCGATCCCGTGCGCAGCTATACAACGCAATTCGAGAATGGTCTACAAGGTACACCTCATGCGCAGATTGCAGAAAACGTTCGTCATCTCCTCACACGGCATGCAGATTTGCGTATTGGCTACGAGCGAGGTGGTCCAGAAACGCTCTGGTACATCGATGATGATCCAGCATTGCACGAAAACTTGATCCGAGCACGAAGACTTGAGCGATTCCTTACACAGCCACTCTTTGGCACCGAGCCGTGGACCGGTGTCGTCGGAGAATATGTATCGTTAGACGAAACGATCCGAGGATGTCGGGCCATCCTGAATGGAGAGTATGATGATGTTGCCGAAGAAGCCCTTCACTTCATCGGGAAAATAGAAGCCGCAGATTCTAAAGCGGATTAAGCGGATAGAGAAAGCAATACCACCCAATCCGCCCCAAAATTCGCGGCGAGGGTATCCTTTTCAGCACCATTTGGGTCTTAATTGTGAAGGCCTTCACAACTGGATTGTACGTAGATCAAATGGGATGGTGATGAGCTATCCCGATCACATTGGGGAAAATCATATGAGCGAACTGAAATCAATGGTGATTGCAGCACAGCAAGGTGATGATGGTGCGTTTGAGGAGATCGTTCAGCGTTTCCAAGGGATGGCGTTGACGAATGCATATGCAATAGTGGGTGACTATGCATTGGCCCAAGATGTGGTGCAGGAATCGTTCTTGGATGCATACCGGCTATTGACACAGCTGCACGATCCAGCCGCTTTTCCGGGCTGGTTCCGACGCATCGTTGTCAAGCATGCAGACCGACACACTCGCAGAGACAACCGTACAACAATTTCGTTCGACGATCTCCAAGATGCTCGCTTGATCAGTGGTGGTCCAACAACGATGATGGATTCAACGGTTGGTCAAGCGACGGATGGCATTTGGACACCAAAGCTACATGCCGCTTCCGACGCGTTACTGGACGAGGCTATGTTCCAGATTGATGTCCATACAGCAGTGAGCTTGCTGCCACGTAACCAGCAATTGGTTACGTCGCTCTTTTACATTGATGGTTATTCCCAAAATGAGATTGCGTCAATCCTCCAAATTTCACTCAATGCTGTGAAAAAACGTCTTTACAATGCGCGCCAGAATCTGAAGGAGCTGATTCAGGAATTCATGCCTGAGCAGGCTCATCGCTGGAAGAAAGCGTATGTCTTCTTCAAGAGTTTTCTGCGCGAACGACTCATGATAGACAAGGAGGTCTATATGTCAAAGGAAATGATTGGCGCTGTCCGCACTGTGGTGGGTCCAGTGGTTGAATTCACGTTTCCTGACGGGCAGGTGCCAGAGCTATTTGATTCAGTCACGGTCGAGTTGGATGATGGACGTGTTGAGATATTTGAGGTTGAGCAGCAGGCAGGCAATCAGGTCGTCCGGGCCGTTGCAATGGGCAGCACAGACGGTTTACGTCGCGGTATGAAAGCCACGTCAAATGGACGCCCCATTATGGTGCCGGTTGGAGCGGCGACCTTGGGCAGAATCTTTAATGTGACCGGTGAGGTGATTGACGGCAAAGGAGAGGTCGATACTGAGCTGCGTTATCCCATCCATCGCACTGCACCACGGTTTGATGAGCAAAGCACCAAACCGGAGATGTTTGAGACCGGCATCAAAATCATCGATCTCATTGCTCCCTTCACCCGGGGCGGTAAGATTGGGGTCTTTGGTGGCGCTGGAGTCGGCAAGACCATTATTATTCAGGAGTTGATCCACAATGTGGCAGAATTTCATCACGGATATTCAGTCTTTGCCGGTGTGGGTGAGCGTAGTCGTGAAGGGAATGACTTGATTCACGAGATGACGGATTCAGGTGTGATTGATTCTTCCGTCATGGTCTTTGGTCAGATGAATGAGCCGCCAGGTGCCCGTCTGCGGGTTGGATTGACCGGTGTGACCATGGCCGAGTATTTTCGTGATCAGGGCAATGATGTTCTCCTCTTTATCGACAACATCTTCCGATTTGTTCAAGCGGGATCGGAGGTATCCTCATTGCTGGGTCGTTTGCCCAGCGCGGTTGGCTATGCGCCAACGCTCGGCACCGATTTGGGCGAGCTTCAGGAACGGATCACATCGACAAACACTGGATCGATTACATCGGTACAGGCAGTCTTTGTTCCCGCCGATGATTACACGGATCCGGCACCAGCAACAACTTTTGCCCACTTGGATGCGACGATTACGCTGGAGCGTTCCCTCTTTGACCTGGCACTCTTCCCCGCAATGGATGCACTGAACTCGTCCAGCCGCATTCTCGATCCAAATATCGTGGGCGAAGAACACTATCGAGTTGCGCGTGCTGTCCAGAGCACGCTTCAGCGATACAAAGATTTGACGGATGTGATCACGATTTTGGGTGTTGAAGAGTTGAGTGAGGAGGACAAGCTCACTGTGGCTCGGGCCCGCAAACTCCAGCGTTTTCTGACCCAGCCCATGTTCATGGCGGAACAGTTTACGAGCACCCCAGGACGCCACGTTAACATTGCTGAGACAGTCAGAGGCTGCGGCGAAATTCTCGATGGCAGACATGATCATTTGCCTGAAAGTGCCTTTTACATGGTGGGAGCGATTGAAGAGGCGGTGGAGAAAGGAGAGTCGATGCGGGCGTTTGCTTAGAAGATATTTATGGGAGTTACGCACTTCAGTCAGAAACCAGGGATTTACCAAACCCTTGGATCTCGTGTGGTTGACGTCCCCGGCACTCGCCAAGTGTAGATTCGCTTTCGAGTTTTATTGTGGTGAGTGCCGGGGACATTGTCTGTCTACCACCTGAATTCCAAAGAGGCCAATCTGCGTTTGTCTGCGTAATCTGAGTACTAGATCTGCTTATCCAAGTCTCTCCGATGGTCTGCCATTGAGATAATAGAGACGCACATGTCAAATTTATGAAAGTTAAGGAATGGGCCGTAAATAACTTGTACATTTTGTGTGAGATTAGAGAGTGGGAGAATCGACTCGTGTAATCTCACACAAAATGTACAAGTTATTAAATTCTCGTTCCTAAGGCGAAACCACTGCCGGAACTGCCGCCTCTTGAATCATTCGGTTGCAAGCTCCCACTTCACCCGTCACGAGATCATCCAGCTTTTCCAACTCGTGGTTAATCTGGGCGGAATATTCGGCGGCTAATGCTCGTGCTTGTTCTGTGGGCTTGGCGTCGGCACTGCCCACGACTGGAATCACTGTCGCCAACTTGGCATTAAGACGCACCACATCGTTCAGACCAAAAGTATCATCTTGTTCACCAGGCAATATCAGCTCGCTTTCAATGGCAGACAGTTTCTTGGTCAACTCATCGGCAGCCTGACAAATCGCCTGGCCATCATCTCGAACAGCTAGATGTTTGCGCCAGCCATCAACTTGCTCTTGAATCGCACGTAGTCGATTTACGCCAGCGTGTGTCTGGGATAGCTGGTCTCGGATTTGGAGCAGCAGCGTCAACTGCTCCTGTAGATCTGCTTGAGAGACGGTTGATCGAGGATCGTTAACAACCTCAAATGCTTCCGTCAATGTCTGGTCGCCAATGGTCAAGCGCACCTGATAGGTTCCAGGCAAGATCAACGGACCATGATTGGCACTCCCCGCCGTTTTGTTGCCCGCTACACGGGTCGCACCTGCATAGCGCAGATCCCAGAGGAATCGGTTGATCCCTGGATTGACAGGCATCCACGGGCCTGGATCAAGTGACTTTTTCTTCTCATCCCACTCGGCGTAGTCGGCTGATTTGGGTTTAAATTCCCGAATCAGATTGCCATCCACATCAAGGAAGGCAAGGGCCAGAGTGGCGTCTTCTTTTGTTGCCTGAGCCACTGCGTCTTCGCTCAATGAGTAAGTGATCATGGCACCGAGAGATGCTCCCTCTCCGGCATCCAAAAACTGACGTTTGACATGCCCGGTCTCTGTTTCTGAGGCTAGATAGACAGCGGATTTGGCCAGCCCAACGCCATAGACCTTGCCCTCTTCACGGCTCCATCCGAAAAAGAGATCGGGGAGCAGACGCCAGGTTCGCCGCGGCTGAAACAAATGCATGGGTTTGCTTTCGACAGCATCCGATGCTTGATGGAGCAAGGTCAAATCATCAACAATCCAGAACGAGCGGCCATGCGTCGCCAAGACGAGATCTGTGCCCTTGACCGTCATGTCATAGATGGGCACAATGGGGAGATTCGACTGCCAGCGCTGCCACATTCCACCATCATCAAACGAAACATAGAGACCAGACTCTGTGCCAGCGTAGAGCAGACCAACGCGGTTTGGATCGGCACGAATCACGCGGGTAAAGTCATCGTCTGGGATTCCAGTGGTGATGGTTTGCCAGCTCTGACCATAATCATTGGTCTTGTAGAGGAAGGGTCGGTTATCGTCGAGCTTATAGCGTGTCGCGGCCAGATAAAGGGTGGCTGGATCATGGGGGGATGGCTCCACCGTGCGAATAAAACTCCACTCCGGTAAATCAGATGGCGTGACGTTCTGCCAATTTGCCCCGCCATCACGCGATAGATATACCAAGCCATCATCTGAGCCAGTCCACAGCACACCCGCTTCGTGAGGTGACTCGCGCAAGGTTATAGATCGTACAGTAATGTTCGGCAGCACTGGTGTCCTTGGTAATGGGGCCACCGGAAGGACCTAATTTGCTCACATCGTTGCGAGTGAGGTCGGGGCTGATTGGTTGCCAACGATGCCCTTCATCTGTACTGCGAAACACTACGTTACCGGTCGTATAAAGTACATTGCTGTCATGAGATGAGAAGAGAATGGGAAAAGTCCAGGGGAACCGATATTTCAAATCCTTGGGTCCGATCCCGCCATGTTCTTCGGGCCAAACATTGACAAGCTGAATCTGTCCAGTGCTGTGATCGTAACGTTGAAGAGCGCCTCCTCCACCGGGCGAACTTCCTACAGCACCGATATAAACAATATTTGGATTGTCCGGATGCACAGCCATGTAACCGCTCTCCCCTGTCCCCGCGGGATAGCAATCGCCCCACTCAATGGCCCCATCATTGGCGCTGCTCGGTACGCTGATACTAGAGTTGTCCTGTTGTGTTCCATACACATGATAGTGGGGTTCACGGTTGTCAGTGGTGACTGTATAGAACTGGGCCGTCAGTTGGTTGTAGATGGTGCTCCAAGATTCACCGCCATTGAATGAAACGTTGGCCCCTCCGTCGTTGCTCTGAATCATGCGGCGGTTGTTGTTGGGGTCAATCCAGAGATCGTGGTTGTCGCCGTGGGGTGTCGGAATACGAGTAAAATTCTTGCCACCGTCGGTCGATTTCCAGAACCCCAAGTTGTTGATATAAAGTGTCTCTGCCTCTTGCGGGTCGGCAAAAACGTGCATGTAGTACCAAGGCCGGTAGCGCAGATCCTGGTTTTTGGTCAGGAATTCCCACGTTTGGCCAAAATCATCGGAGCGGTAGAGCCCTGGTTTCTCGCTCGATTCAATCAGTGCCCAGACTCGACCAGCCTTGGCGGGCGATGCACTGACGCCAATCTTGCCAATAATTCCTTCTTGAGGCAACCCTTTGTTGTGCGTAATCTCGGTCCACGTATCGCCACCGTCTGTCGACTTCCAAAACCCGCTATCGGGACCACCGCTGGAGAGTTCCCAAAAATTACGGTATGCCTCCCAGATCGTTGCATAAAGAATGTCTGGGTTGCGCGGATCAACGGTGAGATCGACGGCACCGGCTTTGTCGCTTTTGTAGAGAATCTTTTCCCAACTCTTGCCACCATCTTTGGATCGAAAGACACCACGCTCTGTGTTGGGCCCAAAGGCATGACCCAATGCGGCAACATAGACCAGATCGGGATTCTTTGGATGCACGCGAATCTCGCCGATATGACGCGTGTCACTCAATCCCAAATGTGTCCAACTCCGGCCTCCATCAGTCGATTTGTAAACACCATCACCATGCACAACGTCCAAACGAATTGTACTCTCCCCCGTCCCGGCATAGATGACATTGGGATCGGAGTCAGAAACGGTGAGGGCACCAATGGCAGCAGTGTTTAGATAACCATCTGAAACATTGAGCCAAGATGTTCCGGCATCGGTCGTTTTCCAGATACCACCTGCCACGGCACCAAAGTAAAAGGTTGCGAGTTCGGTTGGATGACCTGCAATGGCTACGACACGTCCACCACGTGGTGGCGCAATACACCGAAATGTCATGGCATCCAAGAGAGCTGCTGTTGTGGTGGGAGTTCCGTCTGTGAATGAAGAGGGTGTTGTCATAGGTGCTCCATTGAGTTGTTGGGTTGATAGACAGTTTTCTCTGAATAGAGAAAATGGGGGCGTTATTATACATTAAGTGAATGTGGAATAGAAAGATGAATGTAATGCTCAGGTGACTATAACGCCTTTCCTTGCGAGAGTGATTTTCCAGATGAAGGCAGCTTGGAGACTTTTGATATAGCGGGCTTTTTGAGTCATGTCCAATCCCAAATCTATCTTGACAATCTCCGCATGATGCTATAACTTCATGGTGCTTTGCCCAACCAGATTTTTTTTCGGGGGGAATAGCCTAAATTCAAAATGAAGACCCCCGAACAAAGTGGAAAAGAATATGGAGAGATTCCGGTTCTTTGGATCTTATGTGGTTGGCAAAGACAAGGAAGATTAGCGCCGGTTGAGTGACGAAGTCGTATCGAAACCAACGCGGGTCTACCACATGAGATCCTGTTGAGCCGAGATTCCTAAAGGAAAGGAGAAAAAGATGAGCACGGACGTACAGGCGCTGCTCAGTGCAGCTTTGAATGGTGATATTCAGACGGTCAAGCGTCTGGTCGAGCATGATCCAAATTTGATTCATTCGAGAAACCCCGAAGGAGCAACACCACTCTCTATGGCCGCAGGTGGACATATTGAGATCGTCAAGTACCTGCTCGATCAGGGGGCAGACATCACAGCAGTTGGGCAGGACGGCACAGCCCTTCACATAGCCGCTTGGTATGGTCAACTGGATATTGCAGCGTTGCTCCTAGACGTAGGAATCGATCCCAATGCGACGTCCGAAAGTGGCGAGACCGCTCTGATGGCAGCGGGCTACAAGAACTTTGTCGAGCTTGGCAGACTGCTGATTGAGCGGGGTGCCGATGTGAACGCTCAGACAACACAGGGAACCACGGACATGTTCAACACGTCGCCACCGGTGGTGGGAGAGTCGGCGCTTCACTTGGCTGCAGCCTATGGGAATCGGGAGTTTGTGGAACTACTGCTTGCACGCGGAGCCGACCGATCGGTTGAGGATCATATCGGCCAGAAACCGATCCACTGGGCAGCCCGACATAGGCAAGATGATTTGTTTGATCTGCTTCGATGAGGAGAAGCCCTCAAGGACACAACATTATGCAATTCATCTTCTCGGCCGGGTCTCTCCCCACCTACAGCATTGACCGTTGCTTTGCGTTTGCCAAACAAGCTGGGTTCGATGGGATCGAGTTGGTGGTTGATGATCAGTGGGATACACGGCAGCCCGACTTTTTGTGTCCTCTTATTGATCGTCATCAAATCCCCATTGTCGCCGTGCATAGCCCCTTGCGCCCCGTGCCAACCTGGCCACTCGATCAACCTACATGGCTCTGCAAGTCTGTCGAGTTGGCAGAGGCGATTGGCGCAGGTGTTGTCGTTCACCATTTGCCGCGACGCCTGGGACGGTTAACCATCCAAATCGGTGCCAACCGGTTCAAGACCACGCTCTTTGGATGGGAGGCAGAGGCCAGTTACCGACGCTGGTTGGAAACTGAGTATCCAGAGCTACAAGCTCGCACAGATGTCAAACTCTGTATCGAGAATATGCCCGTTCGCTATTGGCTGGGCCGACGCTGGAACGCCCATACTTGGAATCCGCACTCACCAGAGACTGTGATGGGGATCACCCAGTTTCCCCATCTCACAATGGACACGACCCATCTAGCCACCTGGGGACTGGACCCAGTTGAGGTGTATGACCAGTGGCGTGGGCAGGTCGGGCACATACATCTGAGTAACTACAACGGACGCCAACATCGACTGCCAGAAGACGGAGTCTTACACCTCGACCGCCTGTTGGCGAGGATGGCCACTGCTGGGTATGAGGGGGCGATTTCTTTTGAGATTCGTCATCAGGCGTTGGGTGCTGGTCAGCCGGATGCACGAATTATCGAGACGATGGGCAAGAGTTTACAATTGTGTCGCTCATGGGTACACACACCCTGCTAAAATGCGGACTGTTGAGTCAATATGTCACAACGGGAATGATATTGAGATGAAAGGTCTTGAATTAGCAAAACGTTTCAATTTTGAATGTGTTCAGCCCATCATCACCGAGAATCTCTCTCAACTCAACGATCGATATGCCGCCGGATTGATTGGCTATGGATCAGACGTGTTGGGCAATGACGACGATCTGTCGCGGGACCACGAATGGGGCCTGCGACTCATCTTGTTCCTGAATGAAGCAGACCACTCCCATTCTTCAGATAGGCTAGATAAGATCTTGAATCAGGCATTGCCCCAGACTTTCTTGGGTTTTCCAACCAGATTCAAGCGAGAAGGAACCTATGGCAACTCATCGGTCATGACAATGTCTGCTGAGGGAAGGCATCACATTGTGATCACGACGCCAGACCGCTTTTTGTTTCGAACCCTCGGCTGGACAACAGTTCCCCAACATGAAATGGCATGGCTATGCATTCCTGAACAGAAACTGTTAGAATTCACCAGTGGGGCCATCTTCACAGATCCCGTAGGTGACATTACCCTCTATCGGAAGCAGCTTGCCTATTTTCCAAAGGTAGTATGGCAGTACAAACTCGCCTATCTATTTGAAAGTTTGGGTTGGGAATTAGGATTGATTGCGCTTTGTGGGCGGCGAGGCGATACGCTCTCAATGCACATCAACACAGCTGTGACCATTGAACGTATCATGAAGCTAGCCTTCCTGCTTCTCCGCCGATACTGTCCAGGTTACAAAAAATGGCTGCAGCGGGAGTTTGCCAAATTGCCTGATACGGCGACCAAGATAGAGCCATTATTGCATCAGGCATTTGAAACGAGCAGCTATCAGGAAATCACCCGCTGTGTGAATGAAGCGTTGGAGATACTTTACCAGAAGTTGCTGAGCCTTGACGAAATAGAAGTTGATTTGCCGGCTCAACTGCCGAGAATAGACGACCGTGGAACGATCATTATCGATACCCAACATGTATCAAGCTGTTTACTGGACGCTTTACCTAGTCCGTTGCGGGCGTTACGGATACATAATGCGCCCTTTGGGGCCATCGACCAATGGGTAACCAATGAAGATATCCTACTCTCTGCCGAGCATGTGCATTCACTTCAGAGTGTCTATTCGGTAACTTGTCAGAGGTGACAAGATGAAAGATCTCGGTGATCTTGTGGAGAATGAATTGTCCGAAGTAAAGTTGCTTCGTGAGGAGTGAGCAGATGGTGCAAATCCGACACATTCGTGAAACTGATCTAGATGCCGTTGCCCGCGTGCAAGCGCAGACAATGGTTGCCTCAAATCACTACCATGACGCTGTGAATGAAGAAGCTGAGTATCAGCGGCTGCACCCACGACTCGTTGGCTACGTTGCCGGGACCTATCATCCGAGTTGCTCGCTTCCGGAACGGTTAGTCATTGTTGCTCAACAGGATGAGCAGAGCATTGGATTTATTGCGGGCCATCGTTCAACACGGCTGGGCTGTACTGGTGAGTTGCAGTGGATGTTCGTACTTCCTTCTTGGCAGCGAAAAGGGATCGGTGCTGCCCTGCTGAGACCATTAGCAACGTGGTTTATCGAGCAAGAAAGTAGAAAGGTGATTGTAGACGCTCCCCCAGAGAACCCATATCGAGCCTTCTACCTGAAGCATGGTGCCGTCCCGCTTGATGCGTACTGGCTATATTGGGAAGATATAAGCAAAGTATCGGGCAGTTGAGTTCGGATTACAGGATGAGATGTCTATCTGTTCTTGAGAGATTCCTAAATAGAAGGAGCGAAAGATGTGCTGACTATAGCGAGATGTAAAATGAACGATATCAAACTCCTAACTCAACTCCGAATCGGGATTCCTGATACCAAATTGGGCAGCACTTTCGTTTATGGAATAGAACTTTGCGGATAAGCACTTAGCAACAGGAGGTCGAAATGGAACAATCGAACGAGTCTACAACAGATGAACTCGTGTTCAAGCCAGTCGCATTGAGCGAGTGGGATGATCTCGAGATCCTTTTCTCGGCACTCCCAGCCCCCAGCATGTGCTGGTGCATGTACTGGAAAAAGACCCGGTCTGAATGGTGGGGCCAAACTGAGACAAACAAGGCATCTTTGAAAGCAAGCATTGAGTCAGGAATGGTACCTGGGATTCTCGCGTACAGGCGCGGGCAGGTTGCAGGGTGGTGCTCGATTGCGCCACGGAGCGAGTTTCCAAGTCTGGATCGCTCGCATACGCTCAAGCGCATTGATGATGAGCCAGTGTGGTCGATCACATGCTTTGTGATTGGCAAACAGCACAGAAGAACGGGTGTCGGCACTGCTCTTGTGCAAGAGGCAATTAGCCACGCAGTGCGGAACGGTGCACGTATCATCGAGGCATATCCGCTGTGCAACGAAGGTGGAAAGCGTCGGATGGAGGGAGAGTCGTTTATGGGGTTTGCGAGTACTTTCGAGAGGCTGGGTTTCAAGCAGGTGTCAAATCGTTCTGACGTGCGAAACATCATGCGACTCTATGTAGAGGCACATGCCGAGAGTAGACACGACGACGCGTGAAATCGCTGCAGTCAATGAAGACGTTGTCCAACGGATTGGCAAGAATGAAAGCTGCTAAGTTATTTCAAACACAATGGGCGGAATTATGGGTGCTACTCACAGCAAATGCGATGTCTCTCATAGGCAATAGCCTTTCAGCCATCGCAATTCCTTGGTTTGTCTATGAAATAACAGGAAGTGCGTTGACCACAGCTGGAGTTGTGTTAGCTGGCCAATTACCCAATATTGTCATTGGGTTTTTCAGCGGTCCTCTAATTGACAGATTTTCCGCAAAGCAAGTTAGCGTATTCTGTGATGCGGTAAATGCCATTGCGATCGTACTGATACCAGTGCTTTTCTCGATCGGCATTTTGGATACTGTTAGTATCAGTAGATCCAAATTTGGCGTTTTTGGCGATTTTCAGTCGAGATTGCAGGGATTTTGGAGTCATTTATTCAGATTTCGGTTACAGAAAACGGGGTGGTTCATTTTAGCTGGATAGATAGGTTTACACTTTTAGAAACAGAAAGAACGTTTATA
Source organism: Chloroflexi bacterium TSY (assembly GCA_019217005.1). The sequence goes on along the minus strand of JAHBNG010000091.1, from coordinate 42,998 downwards.
TTCTCTGATTTCGCCGGTTCTCAGAGAGAAAACGGTCTCATATAGATTTTTGTCTATATATCAAAAGTGTAAACCTAATTTTGAACCACCCCCAGAAAACAACCTATTTCATATCTGAAAATCGCCCAAATCTAACGCAAAAACTAGATATCGACCGGCAAATTTGTATTTATGTCAACTGTTTAGCCAGAATTCTCTCTCAAAACCTGAAATTTGGATCTACTGATACTTGGGATTTTGGTTTTTCTTAGTCAGGTTATTGATGTTCCAGGGCAAACTGCCAAAAGTGTCATTATCCCATCTCTGATTGAGGACAATTCGCTACCGAGGGAAAAAGTCAATGGAATGGTTTCTCTTGTAGAAACGGGAGCAGATTTAGTTGGCCCAATCCTGGCGGGATTGCTGATCAGCGCCATGGGTGCAGTTTTTGTTCTGCTTTTGGATGCGGCAACTTTTGTCATTGCATTTGTGTTCATTTCTTGGGGGATCAGATCAAAGAAGCCTGATAAAAATAAGACGAACAGGGCTGCAGTTTTCGAGATATGGAAGTGGTTGCTCCGGGAAAAGAGCATTCTTCGTCTTGCAATTTTCGATCTCGTTGTCAATACAGTTTCTGTTTCGTTGCTCTCACTCACCCTACCAGTCATCGCAAACGTATCTGATGAACAGGCAGTATGGCTCGGTGTGTGGTTAACATTCTTTGCAATTGGTACGACATTGACAACCGCGACCTATACGTTTTTGGGTCACCGAGTGTCACCAATTCGCTTACTACAATTCACGCCGTTAGGTCAGGCATTCGGCCTGCTCATCATAGTGGTTGCATTTTATTATGAGATTTCAAACACGATCACTTCGTTCGGGATGTTTGTCTACGGCATTAATTTGGGGGTTGGTAGTGTGGTTGACGCCACTATTCTACAACAGATAGTCCCGGCAGATCGACGTGGAACCGTGTTCTCTCTATTTTCATCCCTGCGATTTATGGGCGTACCACTTGGGCTTTTGGTGAGCGGTTTTTTCCTTGACCAAGAACAGTTCATAAGCTTATTTGTCGTTTTTGCTGTCTTGATTGCCAGTACATCATTACTGTGGTTCATTCCAACTCATAAATTGATCTTGGCCAACACAGAATAAAGAGAGGCTTGCGTAATTGCTAGCTGACCAGCACCGTCTGCAAATAAGCTCTGCTTCATCCACATCTTCAGCCAGAGAAATCGGTTCATCGATGCCAGCCCGAGGCAGCCCTTCACAAGTGAAGGGACAGCCATCGGGCTACCAAACAACGCCTCATGAATCGGGCTAGATCGTCGACCAACAAGCCCCTTCAGAGGGCGTCGTACCGTAGCCCAATGCTTTTAAGCCTGGGCGGGCATCAAATCCCCATCAATTTTGGGTAAAGGTAAGGCAAACAATGGAAGAACAAAGTATGGAAATCTTCTTAGAAACCGAACGACTACTCCTGCGACGCTTCACGAAAGCGGACGTCGATCACCTCTTTGCCCTCGACAATGATCCAGCGGTGATGCGCTATATCAACGGCGGCACACCAACGCCCCGTGAGGTGATCGAGAACGATATTCTGCCTGGGTTTATCCACTACGATCACCAACGCCCCGCCTATGGCTTTTGGGCCGCCATCGAGAAAGCCACAGGAGACTTCGTGGGGTGGTTTAGCTTTCGACCGAAACAGAATACCCCCCATGAGATTGGGCTAGGCTATCGGTTTCGCAAAATTGCTTGGGGGAAGGGGTATGCCACCGAAGGCGCCCGGACACTGATCCAGAAAGGCTTTACGGAGTTGGGAGCGCAATGTGTCGTCGCGACCACATATGAAGAAAACGTGGCCTCCCGTCGGGTCATGGAGAAGGTAGGTATGACTTTCAGGCGAGCGTTCCATCCGACTCTAGAAGAGATCAAGAATTCGGACACATCGTATACGACCGCTGAGGAAGTGTGGGACGGAGCTGATGTAGAGTATGCGTTGGAGAGAGTCGACTGGGAGCGACAGGAATTGACAGCCTAATCGTTCGGAGAGGTAGACGGAAACCATGCAATATTTCGTAATCTTGTCCCAACAGCGCTCGGGTAGTCATTTGCTGATGAACCTTCTTAATTCGCATCCGCTGGTGCAATGTAATGGAGATCTGATGACGCGGGATGTCAAGAAATATGGAGAAGAGTGGGCATACAATACTGGATTTACGCACAATTCAATGTTCCGCAACGAAGTGTCGAACTCCGAATATAAGCGGCCTGAAGTAATCGGATTCCCGATCAAGGTGAAAATGAACCTTCATCAGACAATAGGGAAACGTCGAGGGCTAAAGATCATCTTTCTTCAGCGGCGAAATCGTCTTGCGGTGCTTCTTTCAAGCGAACTCGGAAAAATCTTACGTCCATATCCAGACGATAGTGAAGATATGGTAGACTTCGCAAGTCGTCACTCGTCATACCCACCCATACATATTGCTCCAGATCTTGCGCTCACCTTTTTTGAGGAGTCGTCAGCTAAGATTGAAGAAGTACTCAAGAGTCTGGAGGACACGGACTGGATTGGTCTGTTTTACGAAGAGCTTTGTGCACGGAGAGATGCGACAATGAGTAAGGACCTTGTGAGACTACGCGGCCACCATTGGGATATGGCAAGAGTGAAGTGACAGCAGAAAACCGGATTCAATAGAGATGATAAGGATTCAGAAGATGGGACACGGATGAACACAGATTGCACGGATTGACTCTGGGATAATCCGTGTTCATCCTGAAAATCTGTGTCCTATTTTTCAATCCCGATAATGTCTAATGTCGGAGTAGCGCCACATGAAGACACGAACGGAAGCAGAAATGCTGGCTCTGATCCTCGGTTTTGCCCAGGCCGATGACCGCATTCGGGTGGCCGTGATGAACGGATCACGTGTCAACCCAAACGTAAAAAAGGACATTTTCCAGGACTATGATATTCTGTACTTCGTCACAGATGTCGGACCGTTCCGAAAAGAGGCCGACGTTGTTCCCCACTTCGGAAAGCCCATCATCGTGCAAAAGGTAGAGGAGCAAGTCTATCGGCCCGGTTCCGGCGACGGACGTTATACCTACAACATCCAGTTCGTGGACGGCAATCGCATCGATATGGGCTTCTTGCCGCTCGCAATGCTGAAAAATCCCCCTTCCGATAGCCTGACTCGGATCCTACTGGACAAGGATGGTCTCTTGTCTAACCTCCCCACGCCGAGCGAACAAAGTTACTTCATTACAGAGCCAACGTAGTGGCGGTATGACGACTGCTGCAACACCTTCCTCTTCACTCTTTGCTCGCACATCCCAAAGACGTTGTGGCGACGACAGCTTCCGTTGCTGAAATGCCATACTGCACGTTTGCGCGCAGATCTTGTCCTGATGCTCAGTTGGTACATCGGCGTAACCGAGGGCTTCGAACAGTCGGTGGGCACCGAAGGCAAGAATCTGCAGCGGCATCTGGAACCTGCGCTCTGGGAGGAGTTTGGGCGTACCTACGTTGGCCCCAATTACGACGATATATGGGAGTCGTTGCTGACGTTCCACAGCCTATTCGCGCAGACTGCGCACACCGTTGGTGATCACTATGGATACCGTTTCCCCACAGAAGAGAGCGAAGCTGTCATGATTTTCCTGGAACATGTTAGGAGGTTGCCACCGGATGCCCAGAGCATATACCCGGGACATGACGGAGAGCCTGGTTGACACCGCAGCCTATCTGCACGAAGTACGAGGTGGCGGAGTGGCGAGTGTGCATACTTCGCCACTCCGCTTATTTAGTACACTTCGTCGTGGAGTGCCTCAGTTCGCTTTTCGCGTATTGGGGTTTAAAGCGCATCCGGTTGAACCAGACAAGCCGACAGTTTTTCAGCCAGGACCTGCACCTGGGGTGAACGTAACAGGTTCATGTGATGGCCCGGAATTTGGTGTAGCGCAACCCCGTTGGCGGCGATGTCGCCCCAACCCCAGGTTAAGTCTCGATATTTGGTTGCGGTTTTAAACAAGGTCACTCGCCCCGCATACCTTTGGGGTTTGTAGCGACTGTCGGCCCGGACATTGGCTTGGAAGACTTGGAGAAGGCGCTTCAGCTCTGACGACTGGAAGCGCGCTTTCAGCTTGCTAAAAAACCAGCTGGGGTGTTGCTCCGCTTGTTCTGGTCGGCTGGGGGCCGACCGCAAATGAAGGTAGTCAGAGATATAGGGCCGGAGATGAGGCAAGATGCTGGTTAAGAACAATCTGGCGCTATTCCAGAAAGTTGCGAGCTTGTTCGAATACAAGCACGTATCGATGATGGCTAACAGGGCGACCGATTGCTCTGCTTTTTGTAACTGTTGGGCCATTTCTAGGGCGAGTTTGCCCCCAAAGGACCAGCCGGCCAACTGATAAGGGCCTTCCGGTTGAACCTGACGGATGGCTGCGAGATAGTGTTCGGCCATGTCCTCAATTTGAATGAAGGGTGAAGCTTCGCCAGCAATCCCTGGCGATTGTAGACCGTAAATCGGTTGATCTGGTCCCATATGGAGCGCCAATTCATAATAGGGGAAGACCAGGCCAGCCAGCGGATGGATCAAGAAGAGTGGACGGCGTCCCCCATCGGATTGCAGGGTAATTAGGTGAGGGGGGAGTCGGAGGGGCGTGGGCGGCGCGGGGTTCGCTGCTGAGATATTCTCGGCTGCGAGGCTTACCTGTTCGTTATCGGTTTGGATATACTCACCTAGAAAAGTTTTATCGGTGACGGGCACGAAGTTCGGCAGTGAAATATTCTCTCCTGTCGAGGCTTGTTTTTCGCCGAACCTCATGCCTTTACTCATCTGCTGGACAGAACTTTTCTGGTGAGATGTATTGTCAATAAAATCGGCCACAGCAGCGATGGTTGGCGTTTCAAACAAACGTCGCAACGACAAATCGACCTGGAAGGTATCACGGATACGGGCGATCAGCTGGCTCGCCAGCAATGAATGGCCGCCTAACTCGATGAAGTTGTCATGACGTCCGACTTGTTCCAGACCCAACACCTCGCCCCAAAGCCTGGCCAGCATCTCCTCCATCGGGGTTTGTGGGGCAGCAGATTCATGACTTGTACCCAGGTCCGAACTATTTGGCTCCGGCAATGCTCTGCGATCTATCTTGCCATTGGGGGTCAAGGGGAACGTATCCAAGACGACAAAGGCACCTGGCAGCATGTAATCGGGCAATCTGTCTTGGAGATAGGCTCGCCATTGGGGGATGTATTCAGCCGTCAAATTCTTCTGAGCAGGCATATATGCATATTTTGACCGCTCTGCCCCAAGGCGACGCTTGGTAAATTGGATGGGTTGAGATGAGCGGCTGAACGCAACGTCAAAATCACCGTCGCGCGTCATATTGAGCCAACTAACTTCCACCTGCCAACCTTGACGCAAGGCCGCTTGCCGCAGTTGGTTTAGAGAAATTCCAGCCTCAGGGTGTTGAGCCAACCCTTGTCGATAGGCTGCCACGATTGCTGTCGGCTCGGCGTCTTTCAGCCATGCTTGGGCATGTCGCTCAGCTTGGAGATGGTGGTTTGGGACGTGGCGTAGACCAAAGGGTTGCGCCACGGCACTTTCGAACAGACGCTCAACGGCACTGAGATTTGGCTCCAGCTTGTGCCAATCATGCCACACGATCTCGCTGTGCAAGGCCACCTTGCTCTGGGAGGCTACGTTGCTGTGCAAGTCCGTGTCGTGACCTACATGCAGGATGACATCATACCGGAACTTGGTCAATTCATTTTCTGCTTGACCATATTTGGGCTGGACCTGCACATGGCAAATAGGGTCATGCTGTTGGGCAAATGAGAGAAAAAAGTCAGGCGCTAATAGTAGCTCCTTTTCCTGTCCCTGATGCCGTTGGATCCTCTGTTTCAGCAGCTGTGCGGTCAGGGTGTCGTCGGCCTGATAGAGTTGGACGGAGGTGTGAAAGGTTTCAAGCAGATCAGAGTGACGCACGTCACCAATAAAGATAAAACCCCCTGCTTTCAAGACGTGTAACGCACCACCAATGACCCGTTCCAGATACTTTATGTCTGGAAAATATTGGACCACCGAGTTGAGGATAATCGTATCAAACTGGTTCGCTTCAAAGCCGTTAAAGTCATCGGCGAATCCTTGCCGCAAGGTCACATGGCCCAAATGTTCAAGCTGCTGACATAGTTGGCGGGTGTGGTTCAGGGCCGTTTCTGAAAAATCAGTCCCGGTGTAAGACTCACAATGGGGGGCAATTCGGGCCAGGAGCAACCCTGTACCGCACCCAATTTCCAGCACGCGCTGCGGTTTCAAGGCCATAATACGCGTAACCGTTTCCGCAACCCATTCGCGCATCTCCTCTGCCGCAATCGGCTGCCCGGTATAACTGCTTTGCCAGCCCGCGAGGTTGAAGGTCGGCTCCTCAGCCCCATGTTGGCTGTATGTTTGGTCATAGAGGGTTTGCCACAGGGTTACGTGTTCTTCTGCACTGGCAGCATCTACTTTTTGAGGAGTTGGTTTGATGTAGGCCACCAGTTGTTTGTCACCTGTTGCGCGTTCTTTGAGATCAACCAAGGCTTGTTCAACCGCACTGTGCTCATTTAAGACCGCTTCAATCTCTCCCAACTCAATCCGAAAACCCCGCAACTTGATTTGATCATCTGCCCGACCCAAATACTCGAGGACGGGCTCACCCGCGCTATCAGGTCGCCAGCGGGCCAAATCACCCGTTTTGTATAGTCGTCCCTCACCAAACGGGCTGGAAATGAACTTCTCGGCGGTCAATTCGGGACGATTCAAATACCCTCTGGCTAAGCTTGCGCCTCCGATATATAAATCGCCAACAACGCCAATCGGCACAGGTTCTAACCGTTGGTTGAGAACATAAATGCTTGTGTTGGCAATGCCTTTTCCGATGGGAATTGGCTTGTCCGTGACTTCGGTCACTTGATAGATCGTTGACCATATCGTTGTTTCGGTGGGGCCATAAAGATTCCAAACCGAATGACTGAGGGCCAACAACTGTTTGGCCAACTGATTGGGCAAGGTTTCCCCTCCACAAAGGATCTTGATCTTGGTTTCATTTTGCCAGCCTGCGAATAACAAGAGTCGCCAAGTTGCGGGGGTTGCTTGCATTACAGTGGCCTGATGATCATGCAGCAAAATTTGCAACCGATTACCATCAGCCACGGCATCTTGGGGCGCGATGATGAGTTTGGCCCCCACAATGAGAGGAAGATAGAGTTCCAAAGCCGCAATATCAAATGAAAGGGTTGTGACAGCGACCAAGACGTCTTGGTTTGTCAGCCCAGGTCGTTGTTGCATCGCCGTCAGAAAATTCGTTAAAGATTGGTGGGTTATTTGCACCCCCTTGGGTCTACCGGTTGAACCGGACGTATAAATCACATAAGCCAGATGTTCTGGCTGGATGGTGCTCATCGGATTGGTCCGGGATTGGTCGGTTGGCCAGTCGGTATCCAAAGGTACAATCTTGGCCGAGGTGTGTGGCAAACTATCAAGTAAACGGCTTTCGCTCAGCAAAACCAGGGGTTGCGCATCGGTTAACATAAGGGCTAATCGCTCTAGTGGATAATTGGGATCAAGTGGCACATAAACCCCCCCTGCCTTGAGGATACCCAACACCCCAACCACCATCTCAAGGGAGCGTTCCACGCAGATGCCAACCAACACTTCTGGCCCCACACCCAATGATTGCAAGTGGTGGGCCAGTTGATTGGCCCTCTGATTGAGTTCCCGATATGTCAGTTGTTCATCACCAAAGATGGTGGCAATGTGGTCGGGGGAACGTTCGACTTGTTCCTCAAATAGGTGATGAATGCAATGATCAGCCGGATAATCGGTTTGGGTGTCATTCCATTCGACCAAAAGCTGATGGTGTTCAGCCAAAAGATTATCTTCGGCAACGGCTTGATCGGGTAAACGATGGCCGTTTTTCCCTAAATCTTCAGCGACAAAATTGATGTCATCTGAATTGATCAGGTCAGGAGAGCTCCACCCATCCAGGTCATAATCCGCCATACACGTTTCAACAAAAGTTCTCAGCTCATCCACCGTACCGTTATCACGCCCTTCAAACAATGAATGCATCCGAATGACTTCATGATTGCCATAATTGTTGCGCTCATACAATTCATGGCGGCCGGCGAACTCGGTCCCGATGGCATCCCACAGCATTTTCATCACCTTCACCCGCTCGACTGCATCGTCCGTCGAGCTAGACATATATTTGTCCAGATAAGGACGCAGCTCTGGTGACTGAAAGTCACGGGAACTGGAAGGCTGGAAAATGAGGCCACTGGCGACGATGTTGTGGACAATCTCTTTGACCTTGGGATAAGCCATCGTCATCATCATGCGACAGGCCATCATATAATCTAAGTTTGGCACGACCGCACCATTGTGGGGGGTAACAGTGCGAGCCATTGCATCGCTCAAGGCCCATAGTAAGTGCCGCCAATTCAGAATTTCGCCAACATTGACTTGTACGCCCCGAAATTGATCCGTTCCCGTGGCCTCAACCGCTTTCATGACCAAGCCAGCAATCAAATCCAACTTGACCGCCAGACGGGTACAACTGTGCAAACCACCACGATGATAAAAGCCAGTGGCCTGCATATAGGTGTTACATTTCGCCAAATCGCCATAAACCAATACATTTTCCCAGGGGACAAATACGTGATCAAAAATGAAAGTGGCATCATTCTCATCAAAGCGGCTGGAAAGCGGGTAGTCGAAGGGCGTACCGATCAGACCGGCTGCCATTTCATACGATGGGCGGCAGATCAATTTGATGTTGGCGCTGTTCATGGGCACAATGCAGATCAGGGCAAACGCTTTCTTTTTGATAAACCGAACGCCATCACTGGCAACGACGCTGTAATTGCTCAACATCGAGTTGGTTGTGATATTTTTGGCGCCACGGAGAATCAGTCCCCCGTCTGTCTCTTTAACCACATGGAGATGCACATCCTCTACTTCATCGGGTGGCAAACGGCGGTCGACGGGTGGCGTTGTAAGGGCGTGGTTACAGAATAGAACTTTCTCTTGCGTTTCTGCATACCAACGGCGGGCATTGGCTTGATAGGGTGCAAAAAACTCAGCATTTTGACCCAGCATGCCTGTAAAAGCGCCCATAAATCCGGGGCTACGTCCCATCCAGCCAAAGCCGATACGTTCCCAGGCAGCGATGGCATCGCGGGCGGCCACCATCTCCTCGACGTTATGGCTTGCTTTGAAGAAGCGATGGGTATATCCCCCCGATCCTGTATCCGTTTTGCAGGTTAATTCTGCTTTTGTGTGGGGATGGTGTAGAGCATCATACATGCGGGCGACCATGCGGCTCTGGTTGCGAAACGCGGGGTGTCGGGTGACATCTTTTACACGTTGCCCATAAATCCAAACCTCACGTTGGTCACGTAGGCTTTCAAGATACTCAGCGCCCGTCATTGGACGCGTCATCGGACGACAAACATCTTCTTTCATGTGAGTGCCCTTCCTTATTTGATCCATAATATACGCCAGTTGTACTCTTTATTAATACGTCTTAATTAATACGTCCTTTTAGGGCGATAGTTGCATAATTCGACAGACCCGCATTGATCAGCCTCAAGACCTTCGCTTCACGTTCGCTCTGAGTCTCTATCCGTCGTTGATGGTTAAGCATTGAAGGCGCGTCCACACCTGAGCCGCCCGGAACCAAAGCTTATGTTCCTTTTTTTACAGCTACGGCAAAAGTCGGGTACAAAAAATGACCATAAGGGGTGAAATCCTAGAGCAGCCCTCTGTTTGCATGAAAAATTTGTACCCGACTTTTGCTGCTACTGTTTTTTAAACGAAATTGATAAGTTTCATTGAACTTTACTTTCTGGTAAAAGAAAAGAGATGAGGTGAGAAATGTGACAAAAAGCGGTTAGCAGTTCATCCTAAAGGTAGAGAACCCAAAAAGGAGGAAGGAATGCTAACCGCGCCAGAAATAACTATAGCAGTACTGATGAATGTATTGCAAGTAACGCCGATGGGAACAAACGTAAATGTAATGCGTCTGATGTGGGCAATGCTGAATGGGTCGTTTCTGAAAAGTCGAGGAGCAATCCATAGCGCATTGAAAGAAAGCGGGTTTGAAGATGAGGAGCTCCGGCGAAGCTGGTGGAGCTTTCGATATGGATCATGGGATATCACAAGTCTGCTGGGGTCGTGGCAAGAAGAAGTGGAGTGGAAAGGGGAATGGGAGGCAAAAAAGTTAGAAGGGTACCGAGTGAAAAGCATAGATATCACAGGGTTCTGGCGACCGAAGCTGCAAGGAAAGTGAACCGACTCTATAACTCAACGGCTCGTCGGGCATTGCCCGCTCATCTTTGGAGTGATGATAAGCTCGGGGGAGATAGGCGGGAAGCGAGTGCCACTGCTCAAGGCAATCATGAGATGCACGGTTGGAACAAAGGAAAGTGAGTTTCGGAAAAAGCTGCTGAAAGAGACGAAGAAATCACTGGAGTCAGACGAAGTGGCGGTGGTCGATGCCGGGTTTACAATCAGAGAAATGCTAGAAAGCGGCATAGACCGATTTGTCCTGCGGGAAGCGATTAACTGCACAGTGCGCCGCAATGAGTTCCCCAAACGCAAAGAAAAAGGCAGACCACCTGAATATGGTGATATTGTGCGACCGCTCTCTCGCAGCTATAAGGAAAGCGACTCGAGGCTACAACTCCGGACTCGTCTGGTCGCTTTCTCTATAGTGGTCGCCTGATTTGCTATCAAGCATGGCACAATCTCGTCCCCAGAACAACCAAGGTGGATACAGCCAACCGTACCTACTCGATTTACGTCATTCAGGATCCGGCCTACAACACACCTTTGGTTTTGGCGACCGTTATGACTTTGCAGCCTGAAACCATTTATCTTGTCTACCTGGAACGCTGGCCTGTTGAACATCCCCCCTTGGCTTCCAAGCAGATGATTGGCTTACATCGTCAATTTGTTCATGCCGATGAGGCTTGTTTCCGCTTACCTGAACTGGGGCTGCTGGCTGGCAATCTTCTTTCCCATTTAGCCGCTTCTCTTCCTCCCATACCGACTGGCTACTGGGATCGAGAGCCTCAAGCCACTCCCGGCAGGCTGCGCCGTGTTCTCTCGAGTGCTCTTTTTCCAACTCCTGACCAACTCGACCCTGACTTTCGGAAAAAGGCCTCGGTTTCACACCATTTACCTAAAGGCGTTCTCGCTCATCGCCGCCTCAATGCCGCTGCTTAAACTAGCCGAGCACTATTTTTACATTTTATCCCGTTTTTTCAGGGTGGATTCTTTTTTCCGCCCCTTTCGGTTTGCCCTTTGTCACTCAAGCCTTTACCAGAAAGTAAAGTTGAATTGAACTTAGATAAAACTGTTGAGTCACTGTTCCTAGCCTAGCGCAAGATGGCGTCAAAATCGGCGTTCTAAAGGAGTATCAGAGGTTGTATTTGGTTGTAGAGGTCAGGCGTATAGGTTGTAGGGGTGAGGGCGCAAAAGTGGAGCGGGCAGCCATTTGTAGGCCAGCAATCCAGCCTTCGGTGCGGGTTTCCAGGTCAGCGATCTCTTTTGCTGAAAGGGTTAGGCCCATCACCTGGTTGAGAAATTCGGCGGCTTCGGCGGGGGTAAAACGCAAGTCGGTAACGGGCCAGGGGGGGTGCTGGATCCTCACGGGTAGCGATAAACTCTTGACACACAAAGGACAACGACAACTGTGCTCCGAAAGATACACCCCTTGATGTACCTAAAGGTGGATATCTTCAGACTCACTTTTGACATACTGTTTCCGGCGAGGGTAACGAGACCTCAACTTTGGAAATCATGGCGCAATCAAATCGAAAGGAGAATCAGATATACGTCTGAATTAAACAAGCCCCAACTCCTTCGCCTTGACAGCTGCTTGGGTACGGGCTGTTACGCCCAGTTTTGCCAGGATTGTGGTTACGTGGTTACGGACAGTACCCTCAGCGATCACCAGTGCCTCGGCAATCTCTTTGTTGGTAAAACCGCGTGTAACAAGGCGCAATACCTCTAATTCGCGGCCTGAAAGTGGCTCTGGCAGTGGTTGAAGGCGCGGCATCTGATTGGCCAATCGAGTGAACTCAGCGACGACTTTGGTTGTCACACCCGGATCAAGAATCGACTCGCCACTGGCCACGCGGCGGATGGCGCTCGTGAGTTCATCTGGCGATGTGGCCTTGAGCAGATAGCTGACAGCCCCCGCGCGTAGACAGTCGAAGACAAGTTCATCATCGTCGAAGGTGGTCAGCGCAATGACTTTGCTTCCCAAAGCGGCATCGACGATCTGTTGCGTCGCCCTGACCCCGTCCATGACCGGCATCCGCAAGTCCATCAATACAACTTTGGGTTGCAATCTCCTGGCTTGCTCGACAGCTTCTTGACCGTTGGCCGCTTCGCCAATCACAGTAAAATCGGGCTGAGCATTCAATAGCCGACACAAACCATCGCGGAAGAGGGCCTGATCATCAACCACCAGCAGGCGAATCGTCATAATGGCACCTCCACTTGCAGCAAAACGCCGCCAACCCGACTCTGCTTCATATCGATCTTTCCGCCTAAAAGGCTGAGCCGTTCGCGCAGACCCAACAGGCCAAATCCATACGCTGAGGACACTGCACCTTCTGGTGACGCTCTGTTCAGACGATTCGTGTCCAGATGATTAGCAGTGACACCAATGCCATCATCCTCAACCGTCAAACGAACGCACCTAGATTCATAGCAAAGGACCACTTGGGCGAAAGATGCTTGCGCGTGCTTATAGATATTGGTTAGACCCTCCTGGCCCACCCGATAGAGAGTCAGTTCTGCTTGGGGAGGTAAAGGCTGTTCATGGCCCGTTACCGTAAAACGGACCGCCACACCATTTCTTGGTTCGGTGCTCTGGCAAAGCTCGCGAATCGCCTGGGGAAGTGATGGTTGAATGATGGATGTCTCCCGCAGGGCCGTGACTGAACGGCGCACATCGACCAGCGCCTCCTGAGAGAGGCCCTCGGCTTTGCGAAGGGCATCCACCACTTCCGGCACCTGGGCTGCCAGACCGCTGCTAGTTAACATGGCCCGCGCCGATTGCACCTGCATGGCCGATGCCGTGAGGTAATGGCCTAACGAATCGTGGATCTCGCGCGCCAGTCGATTGCGTTCGGCCGCGATGGCCGCTTCTTCTGCTGTGGCCGCGTAGGCCCGTAGCTCCGCATTTTTGGCTTGCAGGTCAGCAGCCAAGCGGCTACTTTCGGCGCGGGCATCCTGCGCGCGGACGGCTAGGCGACCAAAAAGTATGGCCGCAATGATCCCAGCAATCAATGTTGCGCTCATCCGCCATGCATCAGCCCAGGATGGTCTCAAAACGCCATAAAGCAAGACGATTCCGAGACAGAGCATTGGATTCACGAGGATGGTTGCTGTTGCGGAGCGAGTCAGGACGCTCTGCCACGCCAACGGGAGTAACAGAATGGTGATGGAGTTGATCCCTTTCAACAGCCATGACGCCCAAAATCCCGCCGCGAATTGCATCAGAAAGTACGTGGCTATCCACAACTGGCGGTCGCTTCTAGACTGCTGTACCCAGGCAAACCCCACTGTCCCCACCACGCAGTAGAGGACCCCCAACCCCACAGCAAGGGGTAAGTTGGCCGCGGCCAGATCCAGGTTGCCTGCGTTGATAAACCACGAAGCATAAGACGCCACCACAATCAGCACAAAAGCGACGGCACTTGCCCCATCGGTGTTTGAATGACTGAGACCTCGACTCTTCATATAGAGGTTGTCCTTTGATTATCCAAAAGAACCAGTGACCAATAACAAATGACCAATCACTAGCTCTGATTATAGTCCTTACTGGGCGGATTGTCATGCGCGCATGATCCTATTTTGGGGTCATAGTCGGACTGTGAGGGTCATAGCAATGGCGCGTTTGCAATGTGAATCCGCTATAGGCCACCTGACACTGTTGGCCGTGCGACCCGTTTGCTACACTGGTGGTCACGTCGCAATCCAGGATTTGGTCGTATGCGATTTGTCGAGAGGAAGGTTCCTGGCCTGATTTCGGAATGCGATTCTGCATACGTTTCTTCTTGACAGGAATGAATCCAACAATCACAAGGAGCAATTACCATGACGAAACTCAAGAGTAGCGCCATCCCCACACACAACAACACAAGCCACCAAAAACAAGACGACGCGGCAATGTGCTGCTACGGCATGTTTTTTAAGAGAACCGCCCAAGTCGGTCTTGTTGTCATTACGTTTATCATGATGTTCGTGACTTGTCAACGCGTCAGCGCAGCGGACATTTCACCAGGTACGGCGCAGCAGCGTTTGCCAGCGCAACTGTATGTTACCCGCGAGCTATCCTTTGTGAATGGCCAGACAACGCTGGCTGGCACGCTCTATCTGCCAAACGGCGCGGGACCATTTCCCGGTGTCGTCTTACTCCACGGTTCGGGACCGGATACACGCGTACCGTATCGATCCGATGCACGGATGTTTGCTGAAGCGGGGATCGCAGCGCTCATCTATGATAAACGGGGAACAGGCGAGTCAACCGGCAACTGGCAGATGGCCAGCCTTCACGAACTTGCTGCTGATGCGTTAGTGGCGGCGCGACGATTGCGGGAACAATCTGAAATTCAAGCCGATAAGGTAGGATTATGGGGTGTAAGTCAAGGGGGCTGGCTCTCGCCCCTAGCCGCGCCACGCGATCCGCAGCTGGCCTTTATCGTTCAGGTTACATCCGCAGCGATGCCGTTGGCGAATCAGGAGATGTGGGGCGTGGGCAATGAGCTGCGCGGCCTCGGTTTTTCGGATGGCGCGATTCGGACCGCGATGAAAGGGATGCATCTATTCTTCAGCTTGCGACCTCTGGTTCATCGCCTATGATCCCTATCTGGACCCGGTAGAGGAATGGCATGATATTGATATGCCCGCCCTGCTTTTGTTTGGGGCGCGCGATGGTACAGTGCCCAGCAGCGACAGTATGCACCGCCTGACGCCGCTGCTGGCGGCGCAAAGCCACGACAAAAGCCGGATGTATCTCTTTCCAGAGAAAGGCCATAGCCTCGGCGGCACAAAGAAAAGTGAGGATCCAGTCTATGTCCGCATCGTGACGGAGTGGATTCACGCAGTACTGAACGATCAGCCGATCCCGCATGTTGACCTGCCCGCAGCCGCTGATGATCCAGCGCTGCGCTGGTACGGCAACGCAGCGCAGCAGACGCCCTGGTATAGCACCGCAGCCGTCCAACTGCCGCTGATCCTTCTTTTCGGCTTCATCTTTTTAGCTGGGGCAGTCGCCAGCCTGCTACCCCAATTTACGCTTGCCGCGACAAATAGCAGTTGGCTACCAAAGCTCATATTAGGGTTGACCTGTATCCTCAATCTGTTGCTGCTGGGAGGGACGGGATTCGTCATCAACTACTTGTTAAGCGCCGATCAGATGAGTGCTGGACCGGATATTCCCTTGCGGATCTATCTCTTCATTGGGGCATTGGTGAGTACGTTGTTGGCGGGCGCGCTCTGCTATGTTGGGATCGCAGTCTATCGCAGGCAGACGGCTCACACCATATCGTTGGTTACGTGGGGATTCGTTACGCTCACCAGCATCGCCTTTGTGCTGTTTTTGCGTTATTGGGGCGTGCTGGGCATGCCGTTGTAGTTCAAACAATCCCATGCCGGACGACTTTACACCCTTTCGTAAATACTCAGCCCGTCAGCGTATGCACGCCTGGTCAACTCTCTGGTGTACATCCAGAGGATGCTCGAGAAATCAGGCTGGCTAGCTGATTTGCTGACCAGCTGATTTATCCCCTTGGACTTGGCAGGGTCGTTACAACGGTTCTTTGATGTTTTGTGGGATTACTATTTAGACAGTATCTTTGCAGCTTTAAGTGTTACACAGAGATTCTACAGAGCGAAATCTCAGTATCTCCTCAGTGGATCTCTGTGTCAGTTCAAAAAGTGCAAACATAGTGATTTAGAAACTGATGTCGCAATTCTACAGGAGGTCAATCAAAATCAGGTTGAGTCGGTTCCAGTCCGCCTCGAACGCTTGTCGTGCTTCAGCAGCGATGCTGGTGTAGTCGGCAAGCTGGTTGTTGAGGGGGACGTTCCCGGCCGCGGTTGTGGCGATACACACCAGTTAGGTTTCCGGGGCAATCAACGTTGTTTATACGTTCCGAGTTCATCCTATCCACAAAAAGATGGCAATGCCAAGCAACCCCAGCCATCCAGGGTGCTTTCCTTTTGTACCGACTAGCACAATCAGGGATACGATAAGCATCGAAAACAGTATCGTGTTTTTCACGAATTCTTGAGAAATATGTTGAGATGAAGAAAAGGAAAGCTGAAACAGGATCGCAGCAAAGCCCCATCCAAAAATGGTCACAGTATGCCAAGTCGCCCATAAAATTCTTACATATCGTTCTTTGAGGACCGGGCTTCCATCTGTTGGGATCAAACTATCCTTACGCATATGGCGAAAAATAAGAATTTCGCCTAAGATTGAGTGAATGAGACCAACGGCGAAGGCCAAACATCCTGCCACAATCATTTTTATCCTCCTTCATCCACAAAGATGCGGACGTACCCTTCCGGTTCAGCGAGTGTCAGGGCCTGTTGTAGCAATTATACCATATGCCAATAACGAAGCCGAGGGTGTTGTAGCTCTCAAGTGCGCCCTATACTCAGCTTCGTTTGATGAAGATTCAAAATTAAGTTCGGTAATGGTTCAGCGAGCACGCCCCGTGCGGGTCTTGACGGGACGCCACCTGCACGAGGCGTGCTGACTGGACTTTTTTGCTGGATTATTTTCTTAATGTCCATAAAACAGGAGTTTGATCTCTCTGGTAGAGCCATGGAAAACTCCTGTTTTCAAAACGTCAGCGGGTCATGGATCCTGTCTGGAGCATCTCTCCTCCAAATTTGGAATACACCTAATTCAAGAACATCAGGAGAACCGTATTCTGTATATACGATTGCTTCCATGTTTTTCTCACGGTTCAACAGGATCTCATGTGGTAGACCCGCTTTGGTTTCGATACGCCTTCGGCTACTCAACCGGCGCTAACCGTTCTGGCCTTTGTCAACCACATGGATTCCAATTGAGCCTTTCTCACTTTTCATAGGAGCTATATTTCAATTTGCCAAACTCATGTTATTTTGAGCCGTATCCATCGCCAAGACCGGCTTCGGAGACCTCGATAGATTATAGAGCTTCCATCCCAGGACGAAATGGAAGATGATGAGTCCGAAAATGTTGAGGACGACAATTAGAGAGTCAGGATCAATCAGAAACACAACTACCGCTACGATACCAATCACGCCGATCACTAGGCTAAACCATGCAAATCCCTTTCCAAAGGCCGGAGACCCGAACATTGCCACGCCCAGCATAGTAAGACCGACAGACACAAAGGCGAGGCCTGTGCCCAGCAGCGCATCAAATATACCCCAAGTCGCCTGCCACATCAGGGCGAGAGCTGCTTGATCCGCGAGGGTGGCCCCAGGCGCATGATAAATGTCGGAGAGTGGGTCGGTAGCAACATGAATGAGCGCTCCTGCTGCAAGCACGGTGAGACCCAGAATGCCCAACGTACTCCCAAAGAGTGCAGGCGCGAGGCTCGTCCGCCACAAGGCAACGTACAGGGTGAGGAAGTGGGGCACCCATAGGATGAGAACCAGCAAATATCCGCCGTTTTCTGCTGTGCGCGCCGCTCTGATGTCGGGGAACCGTTCGACCCACCTTGCAAGTTCAGCAGGCTCTTCTCCCACCAACACGATGACGATGACAAAGACAAGAATGAAGATAATGCTACCTAGAATACCAGCCAGACCACCCCAGCGCAGAACGCTTTTCTCCTGCGCCATCTTTTGTAAATCATTCATAATTTAGCTCCTCTTTTGAACAATATCGATAAGTTTCATTGAATTGAACTTAGATAAAACTGTTGAGCCACTGTTCCTAGCATAGCGCAAGATGGCGTCAAAAGCGGCGTTCTAAAGGAGTATCAGAGGTTGTATTTGGTTGTAGAGGTCAGGCGTACAGGTTGTAGGGGTGAGGGTGCAAAAGTGGGGCTGGGAGCTCCATACGTGGACTCACTACAGCCAACTGGTCTTTTTGGCTGAAATCATGTTTTTGCTCCTTTTGTGAACGATATTGATGAGTTTCATTTTTGTATCTGGCTCACTTCCCTGAGCGGGCCCGTTACCGGCGGGAAACAGCGCCTGCCGCGGCGCGTCTTGGACGGGCCAGCCGCTTGCGGATGATCCATTCGGCCACGGCGACGTTGATCGCCCAACCCACACCATGCAGCAGCGCATTAGAGAGATCGCCCAGCCCCCCGAGGATCAGGCTACCGACCCCCAGGGTGAGCGCCTGCGTACCTGCGCCCATGCCGAGAGCGTAGGCGCGCATCATCCAGGCACCGTGCCGAGCAAAACTCCGCGGCCGGATTGCGGCGAGGCCGAGGACAATAAATAGAGCCATGGCCGACGCCACCAGAATCCGTTGCCAATACAAGAGCGCACCGCCGTACGGAATGGGATAGAATTGAGTCATCCACAAACCTGTTAGGGCAACGGTCAGGCCGCATAGGGCCAGAAAGCGTCCGGCCGCGCGGTGCCAGCCGGGTCGGCGGCGGCGGAAACCGGAGGCGAACTGGAAGGCCCCCAGGAAGGAATAGAATGTGACGCTGAAGATATGCAGCACCACGGGTAGGGGCGATGCAAAAAATCGTGCATTCTCCGGCGTGATTTCCGCACCGCTGGTCAGTTCAGTCAGGCGGATGGCACCACCGATCGCCGGAACGATGCTGAGCAGAATCAGCCCGGCGGGCACGAACCACTCTGACGCCAAGATTTTTGCCCATACGCCGGTCCGCTTGAACGTCGATTTCTCTACATCGCTTCCTCGGGGAAAGTCAGAGGGCTTGGCTTCTTTGTAGATAGTCATTTTCATATGTATTCCTTTTGCTTGCTCTATTCCATCGTGATAACGACTTTTCCTCTAGCACGTCCTGTTTCGAGATAGCGGATCGCTTCAGCAACCTCATGTAACGGATACCGTCTATCAATCACGGGGGCGATCTTGCCAACGTCAAGAAGCTCTTTCAGAAACATGAGGTCTTCTCCATTTGGCTTCACCTCCATCATATCTATTTTTCTACGCCCTCTTCTTGATATCCACGATCCGAGGACCACAATGTGGAATAAGTGAACCACAGTTGAAAATCCGACGATGACACACATTCCGTTGGGGCTTAAGGCACGCATGTATGCTGGAACCAAATAGTTTGCCACGGCATCGAAAATCAAGTCATATTGCTGGCCGTTTTTAGTAAAATTTTCTTGTGTGTAATCGATCACGTGGTCAGCCCCAAGTGAGCGTACCATCTCCAAATTTCGTGTACTGCACACGCCAGTAACCTCAGCACCAAATGATTTAGCAATTTGCACGGCAAAGGTCCCTACACCCCCAGATGCACCATTCACCAAAACCGTTTGCCCTGGCTGAATCTGTCCTCCATTGCGCAGCCCCTGCAAAGCAGTCAGTGCCGCTGTCGGGACGGCTGCTGCTTCCTCAAATGTCGCGCTGGTTGGTTTTGGTGCTAATAATTTTTCAGGAACAGACACATACTCAGCAAACCCGCCATAGCCAATGTCTCCATATATCTCATCACCTGGCTGAAACTGCTTTACGTACCTGCCCACAGCCTCAACCCGTCCTGCAACATCAGTGCCGAGTATCTTCTGTTTTGGTTTGAGCAGCCCTATCGATTGACGTATCAAGAACGGCGTCCCTCTCGAATGATGCCAGTCCCATGGATTGGCGGCTGCAGCATGAATGTTGACCAGTACTTCATCCGCTTTGGGCGCAGGTTTTTCGACCTCACTACATTCAAAAACATCGGGAGAGCCATATTTGTGACAAACGATCGCTTTCATCAGTATCCTCCAATTTCTGTAGTGCTGTACCATTCGTTTTTTCTTTGATCAGATGATACAAATAAATGTGGGGAGGTGTCGTCCCCATGTGTGAGGATTATGTGGGGATATATTGGGGAGGAGGATGTCAGGGAGATAAGAAAGCCCGACCATCTAAACCTATAATGAACTGCGGATTTGGATGGTCGGGCGAAGTGGGCGTCTGTTGACGTAACGCTGCTATGTGGCTAAATCAAATCCAGCTCTGCTGCCCGTTTGACGGCTGCCCGGCGATTATTGACGTTGAGTTTATCGTAGATGCGTTTGGTATGGGTAGGGCCATCGCTCAACCCGTGGCCCCATCAGAAAAAGAATGCCGAAACTGCATCGTACTCATGCCGACTTCGCGCTGAAAAAAGCGGCTGGAATAGGCTGGATCATTAAACCCCAGGCGATGCCCTATTTCGGCGGCTGTCATTTCAATGAATTGGCATTTGTCACTGCACGCGGTTCGTGTTGTGATCTACAGAATACCTGTTGTTGTTCGACAGTGGGTATGACAATAGAAAAGTAACGCCGCCTCAAAGATGGTGTTCAACGCTTGATTAGTGGCAGATAGATAGTCCCATCTTCTCCGGCGGGACTTGGCTCAACCTTGAGATGTACTGTAATGGTTTCAGTCTGACTTCCAGCGTTAATTTGGATTTCGCCCGTGTAGTCGTCCGCAACAAGCCCACCGCTATCGATGATGATTCTGATGGTCGAGGGTGCTGTGCCTGACGTTTCTGAGAGGCTTAACCAGTCAATCGACTCACTAGCAGTCCAGTTGAGCATACCTGTGCCGCTGTTATTGATAGATAGAGTTTGATCTGTTGGGTTGCTGCTACTACTGTCAACAGTAAGATTAAGTGCCGTAGTTGAAAGACTCAACGTGGGTGGTATAGGCGTTGATGTTGATGGAACGGACGTTGATGTGGGTGGAATTGGTGTTGGTGTTGATGGCACAGGCGTTGCCGTCGGCGTTCCAGGTTTTGGTGTCGCAGTCGGGGGCAGCTCGCCAATCTGTACAACGCCGCCATTTGACTCCAATACCACCTTTTGGTTGATTGACAATTTTCGGTACTTTCCGGCAGCAATCCGAATGCTGGCATGGGTTATGTCTGGGTCACCTAAGGCAGCCTGAATCGTGCAATAATATTCTGATGGCGTGCCTTTTTCATTACCCGCTGTACACTTATTTGGATCGGCGTATACATAACCTTTTACAATAGATAATGATCGTAGGGAACTTTCGTCCATGAGGTAATCATTATTATCAAGTATCTGGAATTTATATTTCAAGATCCGCCCTTCAAACTGAGTGGGTATTGTCCAAGAGCCACTGAATTCCCCATGATCTAAGTAAAGCTCGTCCCCCGGCTTTGCCTGTTTGATTGAGGTTTGAACGCTGCTGGGGGTAGCAGCAATTGTTTTTACCGCATTGTTATTTTCGTCAAATACTAAAAATCGCGCACTATCCTTTAGGATAATATTTGGAATAGTATCCCTACTCACCACATTGTTCGCAGTGGCTGAAAAAGTCACTGTGGTGCCAGAACGTTGCGCGCCTAATCGCTTGATACTTGTCACGTAGCGCGGCACGATAACCGGCATGACATTCAAAATCATGTCTCTTCGATTGTCGGCATCTTGCTCAGATGGTTGACGGTCATGAATCTCATTATCTAAGTTTTTGTAGTTCCCCGATTTCAGTGCCCCAATCGTCGCTGGTGGCAGTTCACTAAACCAATTGTAAGCATATTCAGTGCGCCCCCCAAGCTCGTCACATTGAAATGTGTGAATGAATTCGTGATATACCCAATCGACGTCTCCATTCCCTTTGATACCCACTAGTACATCAGCATCACTTCTATACCTGCCTCGTAGCGCATCGACAATGCTATTGCCCTGAGCGGAATTGATCCAGCTAATCTGATTGCAGTCCGTCATGGCATTGTCTTCCCCGACGGTTCCCGACGTACCTACGGTGATTTCATCAAGCTCTGTCCGGGATTTTCCGATGGCTTGTTCAATATAGGGAGCCAATGCATTTTTAACTTGGGCCGAGAGACCATAATACCGCCGCCCATTCTGGATATACCCACTCATATAACCTTTGTAATGGTCGATCAATACCCAACAGTTGGTGCGTTCCGTTTGACAATTTGCATAACAGACTGGTTCTGGGGCGCACTGCTCGCCAAAAGGTGGCGTAGGCACACACACCTCGCATATGTCCCCACAGTCCTTTGTACAGGGAATTGAGATTCGGGCAAGTGGGCTAGCATTTAGCAAGCCAACAGGTGTTTGCAAAACCGAAAATGGAGACGTCATGGCAATCTGTTCGCGGTTGGCTGATATATTTGCGGCCAACGGATGGTTGAACACATCTCTTGGCGGGAATGGTGCTAGCTCTTGTAACGTGAAGCTAGCCTCTGTCATACGATGAGCCACAACCGTTTTGGTATTGCCGTCGCTTGTTGAAATTGACTCCATCGGCAACTTGGTTAATCGATCGCTATCGGAAATTTCCTCATCGGCTACATGATTCGCCACGTGATTCGCCGTTACTGAGCTGTTAAAGCCAGCCAATATGAATGTCATGTACAATATCACGTTGAATATTCGTTTTGTCGTCATATCCTTAATCTTTCCGCTTTTCAGGAATAGGCGGAAGCCTGCGCTCCAGGATCAGATCTGCACTTGGTTGAGCAGCAGAAGCAATTCTTTGCCTAATCCCAGAATGCATCGACGCTCCAGAAGTTCTTGTACTGATATATTCTCACCGTGTGATCAACGGTAAGTAAAGCGACCTGTTTCCCGCGGCATTGAGCCTAAAGCTGACGGCAACCGTCTCGCTCTGGTCGCCCGCATTGATCCGGACTTGGCCGTTGTATACACCCTCAGCAAGGTCTCCACTATCGACGAAAACCATAATCGTCGACGGAGCTGTCCCAGATGTAAGCGATAGCTCCAGCCACGACTCAGATGCGGTTGCTGTCCAACTGAGATCACCGCCGCCGCTATTTGCTACAGCAATGGTCTGACCATCTGGCGGATCACCGCCTTCTGTGCCACGATAACTGAGCATATTGGGTGTTGCTTGAAGCACGGCAGCCGCCGCTTTGGCAGCTACGTTGAGCGTGACGGAGCGTTTGACCGTCTCTGCCCCAGCACGAACCGTAATTTCGCCTTTATGGGTTCCCTCTTGAAGTCGGCTACCATTTATCGAGACGTCAATCGTGGCGGGGGCAGCACCAGAGGTCGGCGTTACAGAAAGCCACGGCTGAGATGTACTAGCCGTCCATGTTAAGACGCCGCTACCAGACCGACCGATGGTAAGCGAGATAGCCTTTGGATTGGAGCTACCTGCAGTTGCATTAGCGTGCAAGCCTGCCGTACTAAAGAGCAGTTTTGGTTCGGTTGAAACGGGTGTGAGCGCGTACGTTGACTTGATGGAC
Source organism: Chloroflexi bacterium TSY (assembly GCA_019217005.1). The sequence goes on along the minus strand of JAHBNG010000091.1, from coordinate 19,543 downwards.
ACCGTGCCACCAGTGCTGCGCAATGTAACCGGATGGCTGATACGCAATGATTCGTCGTAGGTGCCTTTTGCAATCCAGACCGTACCATTGTCCTGAATACAGTTAGCCCCGGCGGTGACTGACCCAAAGGGGCGCGCCTGTGTCCCATCGCCTACGCCTTGCGCATTGCTATCGACATAGGTTTCCTGAACTTTGGATGACTCATTGTCGCAACCAAAATAGATGCCACCAGCATCAGGATCATTGACAATCGGGGAGAGGGACTTGCCATCGGTATAGCGGAACTTGAAGTATGGTTGGTGATGGTTGGGGAGAAAATCGATCTTTTCTTCGGCCCAGCCGTTGAACTCTATCTTATCGATGTATTCGATTGTCACGTTATAGACACCAAGTTTCGCTAGCCGCTTTTTCTTCCAATGGGCGGATATCTTTGGATATTTGAAATTAACCCATCGATCATAGGTTGCGATGCCAGCCTGTATGTCCAATGTCTTGGTACGAAGTACCTTGCTGAGATCGCCATTTTCTTTCGCAGTTTCTTTCAATGTTTTGATCAGTATATCTTCCATAACATGGCGTTCGATTTCAGGCTTTTGACGCTCAATCAAAGCGAGTGTCTTATCAAGGTAAGCCTTAAAATATGTGGCCAGCGATGCACCGCCGGTGAAGTAACTACCAATCACGGCTGCCGTGAATTTGGAATATTCCTGATCGTCCATCGTAACGCCCCAGACCACAAACCATTCACCGTCGCCGAGAATCTTGTCGCGGACGTCCGAACGGTTAGAGGTGGCCCAATCCGTAACCAGCGAGCCAGGGTGTGTGGAAAGCACTTTTGCCACATTCCGATTGAACTCTACAATGACCTCCTTCACAATGTTGTCCAGCAGACCACCCAGATTCTGCCGAATTTGCTCGATAGAGATTTGGGCAAAACCGTTGCTATTGAGCGCCCGGTCAACGATTGTTCGTAATAATGGCATATAGTTGTGGGCCGGCAGTGCAGGAATATGCTTGTCGATCTGAGCGGCAATCTCCTGTACGATAAGCTCTCGTACTTCCTGCTTTAGCCGTGCCTTGATTTCCGCCTCACTTTGTGCGAATTCTTCTCGCAGTTTGCGTTCAAGTTCTTTGAGCGTTGCCAACTCCTGCTCAATCCGCCCAACCATCTCTCCAACTTCACCAAAATCCAGTTGCGGTAAATTCAGGTTGACGCGGTAGCGAATATAGGGCAAATAGTGGGGTAGCCAGTCAAACCAGCCCAACTGATAGGTTCTTCCTAGTGCTTTGAACTTAAATTCAACACGACAGTCAAGCCGCGCGATACCGGCATTGACTTCAAGGTCGCCAGCTAGAATGTTTTGTGATTCCCCTTTGAGGATAGCGGCGACAATTAACTCAGCGATGGCCCGTTTGCCCAATTGTTTCGTTGCTTTGCTGATCGTATCGGCGATGTCGTCAACCCGCTTCTCAAAGAACTTTACGAGCCTATCTTCATCGCCTTCTTCAACTAGTGCGTAAATCGCGACGACAAATTCAGTGTAGTCTAGTTCTGCAATCTCCTTCCCGAATTCGGCCGTCCAGCCGTCGCGCTTGCTCCGCTTAACTTCTTCTTTATTGCAAGACACGACATCCTCAAGACCCGCCGGTGCGGCCAAAGTTGAGGGCTCTACATGTTGACTAAACACGGGTCGTGTTGGCAGTAGGATTCCAGACAGGATGACCGCACCGATAAGCCACAATCGAACGGCGAAGCTCATTTTGACTTTCAGAATGAATGTCATAGTAACTCTCCTTCCACAACTCGACGCAGATGGGTTACTGCAGCGCCACCAAGACCAACACCAACCCCGTCCCCTCATCCAGCGGACTCATGGCCTTGCCCAGCGTGGCACCGAACGCCTTCTCACGGTCGGTCGCGGCCATGGCGTGACCCGCAACATCACAGGTTGTCAGCAGATCACCCACTTGGATCGGTCCCACGGCCTTGACATAGACCTTGCCCGTCAGTGCCACGGGGTGCATTTCGCCGTTTACGGAAGCCTCTTCCTCCTGCTGCATGATCAGGCCGGGCTGAATGTCGCCCGCCCCGCTGATAATACCAGCAACCAAGGGATCGTATGCCCCGTTGGCAACTCGCAGCTCACCAGGATTGTCCGCGTCGAGGATAACCACGGTGCCCGGTTCAACTTCGGCTGCATCGTTGACGGCAAAGGGTTCGGCTATGTCTGCGCCGCCAGTGATTTGGAGGACGCTGGTGGTGGTTGTGCCTTCGACCAAAATCCTATCCGCTTGAATCCCGCCGCCATTCACCTCAAATTTGATTCCTGTCTGGGGCTCAACACTCGTTCCGATTCCAACGTGGCCATTGCCCCAAATGCGCAGCAATGGATCACCTGGTCCTTCGCCAGGTCCTGCGATACGAAGACCATTATTGGCTGCGCCTGCCCCTCCCACGCGGATGCGGGCAACGTCATCGTGAAATCCGAGTTTCAAAGCTGCACCTGCGGAATCCTCAACCACCATTTCGCCGCCACGTACAGTGAGTCCGCCAATTCTATCTGGCGGGGATACATCCTCTCCGATTACGACACCACCGCGATTGTGCCAGATACGCATATAGTTTTTCTCACCGGGGCCTTGAATGAGTAAGCCATTGTTGGCTGCGCCTGCCCCTCCGACACGGACGCGGGCAACGTCATCGTGAAATCCGAGTTTCAAAGCTGCACCTGCAGAGTCCTCAACCACCATTTCGCCGCCACGCACAGTGAGTCCACCGATTCTATCTGGTGGGGATACATCCTCTCCGATTACGACACCACCGCGATTGTGCCAGATACGCATATAGTTTTTCTCACCGGGGCCTTGAATGAGTAAGCCATTGTTGGCTGCGCCTGCCCCTCCGACACGGACGCGGGCAACGTCATCGTGAAATCCGAGTTTCAAAGCTGCACCTGCAGAGTCCTCAACCACCATTTCGCCGCCACGCACAGTGAGTCCACCGATTCTATCTGGTGGGGATACATCCTCTCCGATTACGACACCACCACGGTTATGCCAAATACGCATATAGTTTTTACTACCGGGGCCTTGGATGAGCAGACCATTATCTGCCGCTCCCCCTCCACCAAGACGGAGTCGAGCAACGGCATCCGCAGAACCACCGTCAGGAACAAATCCAAAATGCAGTGATGCTTTGCCTGTGGAGTTTTGAACTGTCATTTCTCCACCGCGTACCGTAAGATTACGCGTCGGCTCTGTCGTGCCAATGCCAACTTTGCCGTCTGCGGCGACGTAAATTGAATTGTCCAGTGCACCTTCAGCCGAACCATAGGGGTTGCCTGTCTGCGCACCAACCATCGCGGGCTGACCGACGAGCAGCGCGGTTATCCCCAGCAGCAGAGTGAGGGTCAGCAGGCGCTTGGGTAAATGTACGTGTCGCATGAGATAGATTTCCTTTCTTCAAATTGGTGTGCAGGAGGTGCAACAGATATGCGGCATTCCCTATACAAAATGATGCGTAAACGTTTGAATAGTGCCAATCAAACTATGATGCAATCATACATCACAGAAACTGTTCGCTCTCTAACCCGTTTCTATCTGATATCTGATCAAATACCATTCGGAGCACAAAAGCGCGTCTGACGATATCGTCAGGCGCGCTTTTATGCATAGGTTCAATTTTGTGTCCACGCGGGCGAGCCAATGTAGACTTATATCGATTGTTTATAGGGTTCTTAGTACCCGAGGCACTCTAGCTGGGAACGTACACCGAGAACTCATCGACTGGCCTGTATCCCATCCTTATGTAAATAGAATACCCGTCAGAGCTTGCATGGAGGGCGGTCCGCGTGATTCCCGTTTCCCGGGTCGCGTCCGCCAGACTACGACGCATGACGAGTTCGGCAAGGCCGCGGCGGCGATGTTCGATAGCCGTGGCCACAAAGGCAACGTAGAGGACGCCGTTGAGCGGCACAGCGAAGGCTGTCGACACGGGATGGCCATCCACATACGCGACGTACCCGTATAATGGTGATTGCCATAGGGACTCACCCGCAACGGCCGCCCGCACCCAATCGCATGATACATCGTAGGCGGCAGTGTTCAGGTCTGCGAGAGCAAGCCGGCCCTGCTCATTGTCGATGCGGTGCGTGTCTGCCTCCGGAAGCGGGCGAACTGGTGACGCAAGCTGCTCAGCAACCATGCCAACGATGGTGACCGCCTTGGTGAGTCCGAGGCGTGACAACGTTTCTGTCGAGCCAGAACCCAGCCATTGCTGGCTGCCAGAGAGGAACCACCGACGATTCTCGACTCCGAAGTACTCAATCGCGCGGGCGCGCACGGCAAGGTTCGCTTGGGAGAACGCAGGCGCAGTGAGCAGTGCGGCGTTCATGAGGAACCACGGTTGGCGTGCGTTGGCGATTCGAAGGCCATCCATGTCGATGATCTCTCCACTGCCGCTGCAACGCGCATAGAGTGACCATGCTTCACTGAACTGCTCGTGGGACTCCCTCACCTCTGCCTGACTGGCCATACTCCTTCTCCTCCTACGTGGTATATGGGCTTCTGGATCGAATTGTATACAACACCGGACATATGAAAGATCTTTTATCATTGAGAACAAGATGCTTAGTAAAACGACCAGTACTTAATCCGATACTAATAGAGAAGTCACTTAAACTCCGTACTTTCGCAGCATTTTTTACTCTGGCAGAATTGCGGACAAAAGTACGAAGTTTAAATAATGTGACTATAAGGTCTTGATTTCTGAAAACTAAGCATTTTGCCAATACCATACGCTGCAACCTTCTGTCATTATACGTGAACGATTGGTTCCCCAGCCAATCGATTCTCCACTTTTTCGTAAAAAATCGAGTATGTACCACAAAGTGTGTAAATGAAGACTGCCCAGTCAGAGAACCGCTGCATTTACACACTTTGGGACACACTCCCTAAAAAATCTAACAAAAGGAAGGTATGATGGTATTGCCCTACGCGGTCTGCCTGGCTGGGGTGAAGTGATGGCTCCGCTGACGACCGTTGCCAACACCCACGGCGCGCGCTGGTTTGACGAAGAGTGGATGCCACAGCTTGACTCGTCGGAGTGGAATGCGGCCGTCTCGTTCTACGCCAATCTTGTGCAGGAATGTGGCCCTCCCGGTGTAACTGGCAATGGTTTCACCGAATCGCTGACGCTCATGTCCCAGGGGCAGGCCGCCATGTGGGTCGATGCAACTGTGGCTGCTGGATTCCTAGCTGGCTCCGACGCTGGCCCCGACATTGCCCACGCACTGGCCCCCGTTGGCCCTGTTGCCAAGGGTAACGCCTGGCTTTGGTCGTGGTCACTCGCCATTCCCAGCACCAGCGAACATGCCGCAGAAGCACTGCGTTTCGTAACGTGGGCAACCAGCAAGGATTACATCGAAATTGTCGCCGCCCAAAACGGCTGGGCTTCGATCCCACCAGGAACGCGCGTCTCCACCTACGAACGGGCCGAGTATCTAGAAGCAGCCCCCTTTGCCGAGCTTGTGCTCAAGTCTATGCTCGCTGCGGACCCCACGGATTCGACTCGTGACCCGGTGCCCTACACTGGCGTACAGTTTGTTGCTATCCCCGAATTCCAGGGCATTGGTACCGATGTCTCGCAGTTTATTGCCGAAGCACTGGCGGGCAATATCTCTGTTGAAGAAGCACTCGAAAAGGCACAGGCTGCTACTTTGGCTGCCGTTGAAGACGTTGGTTATCGATAAACAATTCGGTTAACACCAAACAATAGATGACAGCCACTGCTGCTCGACGGTAGCAGTGGCTGTTACCACTACATTGCGTTCTGTTTTATGACTTGGCGAAGTTAGAGGCAAAAAAAGTTTACCATCGTTTTCTTGTCCGATGGGCAAGAAAAGAATTGTTTAGATACGAAACGACGAAATCTCATGGCCCAGAATGCAATAACCCGATCAACGTCTGCTACCCGCGTGCAGCAGGTGCGCAAGTATCTATCTGCACCCACGCTGCTGATTTTAGTCATCATCACACAGATTCCTTTGTATTTACCATCTACTATAGCTTTCAGAATTGGAATTTACTGCGTCCTGGCAACATCAACTGGATCGGCATTCGCAACTACGTACGAGCGTTTGAAAACCCCGACTTTCTGCGCATCCTCTGGAATACGCTGGTGCTGTCAGTTAGCGTGGTGGTGATTACCTTTTCTTTGGGGATGTGCTTTGCATTGCTGCTCAACCGTCCTTTTCCCGGTCGCGGCATCGCACGCACGCTGCTAATTTCACCGTTCCTTGTCATGCCCGTGGTCACGGCTGTGCTGTGGAAAAATGTGCTGCTGAATCCCGCATTTGGATTGGCGACCTTCTTCCTCAGCCTTTTCGGTTTGCCACCCATCGATTGGTTGGCCCACTATGCCATGCCCTCGGTGATTGCCACGGTCTCCTGGCAGTGGAGCCATTTGTGATGTTGATCCTCCTCGCGGGCCTGCAATCACTGCCTGAATCGACGTTAGAGGCCGCGAGCCTCGACGGCGCCAATGGGTTCAGCCTCTTTCGATACATTATTTTGCCCCACCTGCGCACCTTTATTGAGATTGCGCTGCTGATGGAAGTACTCTTCATTCTCAATATTTTTGGCCAGATCTTTGTCATGACCACTGGTGGACCAGGCATCGACACAACTAATCTGCCCTTTGAGATTTACAAAGAGGCATTCCTGCGTTGGAACGTGAGCCGCGCTGCCGCTTTTGGCGTGCTCGCCGTCGTGCTTGCCAACATTGTCGTCTTGCTCTTCCTACGCGTGCTGCGCAATGAGAACCAAAATCAGGGTGAGGGTTAACCAATGAACCGTACCAATCGAGAACGATTGTTGACAATGCTAACGCTTTTCCTGGCGTTCCTCATGTTCTTCCCGATTTTGTGAATGGTGTTAACCGCCTTCAAGACGGAACAGGATGCATTTGCGTTTCCACCCAAGCTCCTTTTCACGCCAACGATGGAGAACTGGCAAATTGCATTGGTGGGAATCGACTATCTCCAGTTTTTGGGCAACACGCTCATCATCACTGGTCTATCAACTTTGGCCGCGCTACTGCTGGGTATCCCCGCCGCGTATGCGATGGCCTTTTACCCCACCAAACGCACAGACGCTTCGATGCTGTGGGTTATGTCTACACGTATGTTGCCCCCGGCAGGCGTCATCGTGCCGCTCTACGTCATCTTTCAGTGCCTGGGTTTACTTGATACATTCACAGGAATCATCATCATCTACACTGGTATGAATGTACCATTAGTGATCTGGATGGTGCGCTCCTTTATGCTCGATATCCCATTCGAAATCATCGAAGCCGCACGTATGGACGGCGTCACGCTCTGGGAGGAGATTCGACGCATGGTGCTGCCGCTAATTGTGCCTGGCCTTGCCGCGACTGCGTTGCTCTGCTTTATCTTTGCCTGGAATGAATTCTTCTTTGCCTTCAACCTAACGACCAAGACTGCTGCCCCCTTATCTGTCTATATCTCATCGTTCAAGACAGCCGAAGGACTTTTCTGGGCCAAGATGTCGGCAGCGGCGACGGCTACAGTCTTTCCTGTATTGATCGCTGGTTGGGTTGCGCAGCGGCAACTGGTGACGGGGTTGACGATGGGCGCCGTGAAGTAAACATGATTTCATTGCAACAATTGACGGTTTGGTGTACACTTGTGGCATGTATTTTCAACAAGTCGCAAAACAACTTGCAAACGTGCCGCTCTTTGAAACCGAGCTTCTTTATGCTGGAGCCGATAGTCCGCAGCAGGCACAGCGTCAACTAGCAGATTGGACGCGTGCGGGCAAGGTCGTGCAGCTTCGGCGCGGGCTTTATGCATTTAAAGAATCTTCAGAATGGCCCCATAGCTATACAATTGCCAATCACCTAGTCAAAGGCTCCTATGTCAGTCTGCATATTGCCCTATCCCACTACGACCTTATTCCAGAACATGTGGCTGTAGTTACTAGCGTTACGACAGGGCGGCCCGGCATGTGGCGGAATCAATATGGACGTTTTAGTTTTCAACATATCCAACCATCTTTCTTTTTTGGATTTCAGTATCGCAAAGTAACATACACGCAGTGGGCCTATATGGCAACGCCGGAAAAAGCTTTACTGGACCTCATTTACCTAACGCCAGACGCCGAAAGTGAAGGGTATATTCGTGCCCTCCGCCTGCAAAATCTCGATCAAATTAACGTCAATCGTTTGTTAAACTATGTAGCTCGTGCCGACAAGCCGAAGCTTAAGCGTGCGCTGCCGCATATCAAGCAGGTTATCGAAGAAGAGCGAACGGAATACGAACTGCTGTGATTCCCTATTTAGAGGCGCAAATTGCGGATGTAAAGATACTGGAAGAACAGCGTTCCATCGTTCGCGAGTATATGCAAATGCGCATTCTGCAAAGTATGCAGCGCTCGGGTGCAACGATTCCTCTGGCCTTTCACGGCGGAACGTCATTGCGATTTCTGTATGGACTGCCACGTTATTCAGAAGATTTGGACTTTGCACTTGAGCGACAGCGGGAACAATATGATTTTCGTCGCTATTTGGATCGAATCCAGCGCGATTTGACGGCAGAGACCTATGCTGTCGAAATCCGAATGAATGATCGCAAGGTTGTACACAGTGCGTTTATCCGCTTTCGTGGGCTGTTCTATCAGCTTGGCATTTCACCCCACCATGACGAAGTCTTGGCCATCAAATTGGAAATCGATACAAACCCGCCCGCAGGAGCCATCCTTGATACAACGCTTGTCCAACATCATGTAAACGTACATTTGCAGCATCACGATCAGGCGTCACATATGGCGGGCAAGCTGCACGCGATCCTGCAGCGAACCTATATTAAAGGCCGCGATTGGTACGATCTTTACTGGTATTTGCGCCAACCTACTTGGGATTCACCAAATCTTAATATGCTCAATCAAGCACTAATTCAGTCCGGTTGGGATCGAGGTATAGTTAGCGACAGCAACTGGCGCGGCTTTATTAAAGAGAAGCTGGACGGCCTCAACTGGTCAAGGGTAGTAGACGATTTGCGTCGTTTTTTGATAGACGAGCAAGAGTTGGTTGATTTCAACAAGGAATCAGTTACCCAACTACTCTAACCCTTATAAATCTTTTGCAAAGAGACAACCAAAACATTGGATCGAAATGAAAGCCATCACATTCCCACAACCCGAAGCAATTGAATACACCAGAGTCGATGATCCAACCTGCGCGCCCGATGAAGTGATTGTGCGGGTCGAGAACAGCGGTATCTGCGGCACAGATCTGCACATTTATCGCAACGAATACATGGGGGAATTCCCAATCATTCCTGGGCATGAGTTTGGCGGACGCGTTGTCGAAGTCGGCAGCCAAGTAAAGACCGGGGTGCAGGTCGGGGATCGGGTCGCCGTTGACCCCAATCTATATTGCGGATATTGTGAATTCTGTCGCCTTGAACAATCCAACCACTGCCTCAACTGGCAAGGTGTGGGCATTACCCGTGCTGGTGGATTTGCCGAATATGTTGCCGCGCCAGCGAGAGCCTGCTACGCGGTGCCAGAAAGTCTGAGCAATGCACAAATGGCCTTTATCGAACCGCTGGCCTGTGTCATGTATGGTATGTCGCGTCTGCACATTCCACCGTCGGATGCGGTTTTGCTCTTTGGGGCTGGCCCCATTGGATTGTTGCTGCTTCAGGCCATGCGTCATAATGGTGCCGGTCCGATTGTAGTTGTCGAAAAGCAGCCTGACCGTTTGGCGCTGGCCGCGCAGCTTGGCGCAACCGCAACGCTGGAGGCTGGCCCTGATTTGGATGCTGCACTACGGGATTTAGCGCCTCACGGCTTTGGCGTTGTGGTTGATGCGACTGGCGTGCCACTGGTGATCGAAGGCGGATTCAACTATCTGCGCCCGCACGGTCAATTCTTGATGTTCGGTGTTGCCCCGATGGACGCGCAGATCAACATCTGTCCCTACGATGTCTTCAAGAACGACTGGCAGATCATTGGCAGCTTTGCCCTCTGCTATACTTTTCAGCAGGCCATCACCTGGCTAGAGACGGGGATCATCAATATCGATCCGCTGGTGAGTCACACTGCGCCGCTGGCTCAATTCCCCACGCTCTTTCAGCAATTTGCCGAAGGCAGAACGCGCAAAGTTCATTTACAGCCGGGGTAAACCCAATACCATCGAATCAATGGTTGCTAGCGACTATAGCCAAGCGGAGTCTGCCACAGTCTGCCATAGGAAGCAGACTGAAGTCCAGCCAACGTTGCGTATTCGCAAGTTCGAACCTACTTTAGCAAGCTTGCTGCATCAGCCTGTGAATTTATTCATAGGCTTTGAGGCTTCGGGGCGCATCTGATGATCAAATCATGAAATCTCAGGACTTCACTCAATACAGCATCCTGCTGGTTGACGACACGCCGAACAACCTCCATGTGCTGATCGAATTTCTGTAAGAATATGGCTTTAACTTGCGCGTCGCCCTCAGTGGCGAAAGCGCGCTACAACGTATCCGCTACGACGCGTCCGACATCGTTCTTCTTGACGTGCTGCTACCCGGTATCGATGGCTTTGAAACATGTCGTCAACTCAAGGCCGACCCCACGACCTGTGACATTCCCATCATCTTTATGACATCGCTTGCCAGCGCCGAAGACAAGGTGCGCGGCTTTGAAGCGGGTGCGGTCGATTATGTCACCAAACCGCTCCAGCAAACTGAAGTGCTGGCGCGGATCACCCTGCATCTAAAACAGCAGGGACAAACCGAGACGCTACGCGCACAATATGAACAGCTCGTGCAGCGCCATCAAGTAGAACGCGCTCGTCTGTTACAGGCCGTTGCTCAGCAGCGCGATCAGCTCCGTGCGATCGCCGCCAAATTGACGGATGTGCAAGAACGCGAGCGTCAACGTTTGGCGCGCGAACTGCACGACGAGATGGGGCAGGCGCTGACGGCGATTCGCATGAATTTATCGGCAGCCGAAAAGGAACTGTCCACGATTTCGACCCGTGCCAAAGATCGGCTGACCGAAGCAGCCAACCTCACCGATCAGACATTGGAGCAGATACGCGAACTCTCGCGCGATCTGCGTCCCTCTATGCTCGATGATTTGGGGTTAATTCCAACCTTGCGCTGGTATGCCAAGCGCTTTAGCAACCGCACCAACATCGTCGTGCGGCTTGACATCGGCGCGCTCTTAAAGCGCTCACGACTCTCACCACTGCTCGAGACCGCGCTCTATCGAATCGTACAAGAATCGCTCACCAACGTCGCTCGCCATGCCGAGGCAACTGAGGTGTTGGTCCATCTTTCAGCTTCCGTACCCGACATAAGTTCATCTGGTGCGCAATCCTCTGATAGCTCATCCGATATTGTGGCCCGCATTGAAGATAATGGCTGTGGGTTTGCACCAGAGGATGCTTTGACGCAAGAAGAAGTACCCCGAGGTGCTGGGTTGGTAGGGATGCGTGAACGAGTCGCCTCGCTCGGTGGCATTTGGCAGCTAGAATCCACGCCCGGTGACGGCACGCAGATTTACATTCGGTTGCCGTTGGAGGTTGCACCATGACCATGACCAAAATCCGCGTGCTACTGGCCGAAGACCATACCATTATGCGCAAGGGCATTCGGTCGCTTTTGGACGACGAACGAGACATTGAGGTTGTGGGCGAGGCCGAAAATGGCCGTGATGCCGTCGCCCAAGCCGAGGCGTTGATGCCCGACATTGTCGTGATGGATCATACCATGCCGCTGCTCAATGGCCTGGAAGCCACGCGTCAGACTCGCAAGCTACTGCCCCAGGTGCGCGTGCTGATCTTAACCATGCACACCAACGAGGAGTATGTGTTTCAATTTTTGCAGGCGGGCGCAGCGGGCTATCTGGTGAAGCAGACTGCACCAGATGAATTGGTCTCTGCCATCCGCGCGATTCACGCGGGAGATTCATTTCTGAGTCCGGCCATCTCCAAGGTCGTGATCGAGGAGTATATACGGGTTGGCGAAAGCAGCGGCAAATCTGCGTCCAAGGGAATGCTCACTGAACGCGAGCGCGAGGTATTGCAGTTAATTGCGGAAGGACACACGAATCAGGCGATTGCGCAACAGTTACAGAACAGCGTAAAAACGATCGGCGTTCACCGCCTCAATTTGATGCAGAAGCTTGACCTACATAATCTGGCTGATTTAACGAAATATGCAATTCGCAATGGCATTGTCGGGTTAGATAGCTGACATGATACGCGTAAAACATCTCTTGCTGATTTGTCTGCTGGTGAGCACTGTGGCATGTGGTCGTTCTACTGAGCGCGCGGAAGATGCTTTCCTCGATACATCCTCACCTTCTGTCAGCTTTTGGGAACGTGCGGCTTTGCCTTATCGCGATAGCACCCTTTACGGCATTAGTGAGGATAGCCCGCCATCGCTCTATGTGCGCGACATGTTGGCTCCCATGTTTGCGGCAGAGACGGGTATCGATGTTCAGCTACGCATCAGCAGCAATGATGAAATTGAGCAGATTATTCAGAACGGCGGGATTGGGTCAGACGGACAGCGCTACGATTTTGTCTATATCGAGCAGGACGTAATTTACGGTTATTTGGCAGGGCAGTATCTGGTCAACCTATCGCAGCTTCTCGACCAAAATCCCACGCTTGCATCGCCAGATTTCGCGCTCGATGACTTCACAGATTTTATTAACGCGTTTGTTGACCCGCAGCATGGTGATTTATACGGCCTGCCGATTGAGGCCTTTATCAAGGTCTATCTCTATCGCACCGATCTCTTCGCCGATCCTGCGCTACAACAGGCGTTTGCCGAGCACTATTACTATCCACTTGCACCAGCCGTTACGCTGGAACAGTATCGCGACATTGCGGAGTTTTTCACCCAATACGGCAAGAATCATGATTTCGAGCTTTGGGGCACAACCGTTCAGGGAACAACAACCCAACTCGCCTCGTTTTACGAATTTTTTGAGACCATTGCACCCAGCTTTGGCCTTTACCACTGGGGCATCAATCTGGAGAACTTCCATGCCACTGAGGAGAATGGCGGAAGATGCGACGCGTTCGCAAGTGGTGGGTAAAGTAGGGGTTGCCCTGCCGCCCACCGCTCCTGGCGTCATGGAAGATGCCACAATTGGCACGGGTTACCTCGGTTATTATGATGGCGCGGCCTTTGGCATCCCCATCGGTTCGCAGAATCAGGAGGCCGCTCTCTTGTGGCTGCAATACCTGACACAGCCGTCGCTGCAGGCGGATTGGGCAGTTGAGAGTGGACGCGTTGTCCATCTAGCCACATTTGATGATCCACTTGTACGGCAGCAGGATCGACGGCTCAATGGCTATTACTCCGTGATGAAAAAGCAAGGCGCTCTTTTTGCGGGTGCGCCGCCTTTCTCCTTTCACGTTCAGGTGCGCAACACCATTGCACCCTTTATTCAGCGCGCGATTTCTGGCGAGTTAACGCCGGAAGATGCTTTGTCCCAGGCAGCTCGCGCAGCTGATGCCACGCTGTTGGAGTTGGGGTATATTAACAACTAGCGAGGTGGCACCTCAGACCGAAGAGGCGTCTGGTTATGGTGGATAGTTGATAGTGGATAGTTACATAGGTGACCAGCCACTATCAACTATCCACCATCCACAAAACTTGACTCAATGACATCAACTTTCGGGATTCTAATAATCTAGCTCATGTTGCAACGCTTTAACAATCTTAACCTCGGCCATAAGATCAATCTCGGCTTTGCTGCGCTGGTCTTGACGCTGCTGCTGATCGTTGGGCGAATCTTTGTCGCAGGCAGCGCGGCAACCGACAGGATTAATCTGACGGTGGACGTGCGCGTCCCAACAACCCTGGTTGCAACAAGTGCACAATCGAACCTGCTCAAGATGCAGGCGGCTGTGCGCGGCTATCTGGCAGTAGGAGATTTGCAGAATATTGACGATTATAACCAAGCTCGCGCGCGCTTTCAGAGCAACTTGGCCGAGTTGAAGACACTTTCGACCGATTGGACAAATCAGCAAGATGTTGACCGTCTGAATCAACTGATCGAGATCTTTGCGATTTGGCTTGCCACTCCAGAACGCCTCTTTACACTTCACGACAATCCACTCGAAAATCAACCCGCGCTGCGCCTGGAAACGGTCGATGTACAGCCGCTCAATGCCGCGATGCTCGATGATATCGAACGTCTTGCCCAACAACTGCAGCGGCAAGATGTCGCAGCACAATCAACTGCCATCATCGATGAACTGAGTGGTTTTCGTGCGTCGTTTGAAGGAATGAACACGAATTTGAGTGCTTATGCCGCAACGGGCAATCTGCTCTTCAAATTCCGCTATTCGGATGAGTTGGTGACGAACAGCCATCAGTTTGGACAGTTGGCGGAGTTCTTTGCGCGCAAGGAGATGCGCGCATTGCCAACGAGCGTGGGCAGCACGAATGAAACGCTTTTCCAACGCATTGCCGAGACGCGCACCGCGCTTTTGAATCTAGCGAGCCAGATTTTCGCAGCTGTTGAAGGAGCACAAAGCCACCTCGATCTCTATCTTTTTCAAAACGAGATGGAGCCCAAGACCGAGCAGATGGTCGAGTTGCTCGAAGCGCTTGCACTCAGCCAACAAGCGCTGTTGCAATCCGAGCTACACGAGGGCATCCGCAGCCTTGCCGATCTACGATATCAGACGTTGCTTGGCGGTGTGATGGTCTTGCTATTGGGCGCGGCGATGGTCTATATCTTTCGGCGCAACATCGCCAAGCCCCTCCATCGCCTAAGCCGAACCGCCGAGCGTATCGGCAGCGGCGAACTGACAGCCCGTGCCAATGTCGAAACCGACGATGAGATCGGTCAATTGGCAGTTTCGTTCAATCGTATGACCAGTCAGTTGAACGAGACCTTTCAGGCACTAGCCGAAGCCAAAGAGCGCGCGGAAGAGGCGAGCCGCGCCAAGAGTAAATTCCTCGCCAGCATGAGCCATGAGCTACGGACACCCTTGAACGTCATCTTGGGCTATGTGCAAATTTTGCAACGCAAAAACGATCAGCCCAGCGCATCCAAAGACGCGCTCGACACCATCCAAAACAACGGGGAACATCTGCTCAGCCTGATCAACGATATTTTGGATCTATCTAAGATCGAGGCGCAAAAACTAGAGCTTTATCCAAAACGTGTTGTTCTGGCAGATTTCCTGGGCGAACTCGTGCAGGAATATCAGAAGCGCGCAAATGAACAAGAGGGTGTCGAGTTTGCCGCGCATATACCGCCAAACCTGCCCGCAGCGATCATAGCCGACGAAAAGCGGTTGCGTCAGATATTGCTCAACCTGCTGGAGAATGCCTTCAAATTCACGCCCGAAGGTTGGATTGAACTGGATGTTTCGATTGTGAAGGGGGCAGAAGATGGTGCACGCCTGAACTTTGCAGTGTTCGATACAGGCATCGGTATGTCGACGCAGGAGCTAGGGTTTATTTTTCGCCCGTTCGAGCAAGTTGGACCATCCGCCCAGCACGCCAAAGGTACTGGGTTGGGGTTGGCCATCGCGCAAGAGCTGGCCTACGCGATGAATGGTGAGCTAACCGTGGAAAGCACGCCCGAACAGGGCAGCACTTTTTTGTTCACAGTACAAGTGTCTGCTGAATGGCATGATTCAACTTTGCCAAATGATGTCGGTGTCAAAACAATGCAGTTAACCAGCAGAGCGTGCGAATCATCTTCAACTTCATCAAATCACTTGCAGACAGCACAAATCCAGCGCATTCGGGCCTCTGATGAAGAGCTTGCAGAACTGTTTGACATGGCGCTTAAAGGCGAACTACCCAAGCTAAAACAGAAAAGCGTGGAACTGATCAAAAGCGACGCAGGAAACAAACCATCGATCGATACGCTACATGCTCTGATTCAGAATTATGAAGAGGATAAAATTATCGAATTGTTGCAACTATGGCAGCGGGGTAGATAAGCTCCACGTTCTTTCCTCCCTCCGAGTGATCTACTATTCACCCATAACCCTCTTGATCAATTCTCGATCCCTCACCTTCTCATATGCCTTTTGCGATATTTCTCCATTTTCAGCCATTTGCTTGAGCGTTGCCAGGTTCTCATCCAATCTTAAAGAATCTGGGCCGGTCGTTATAGGACCGGGATGCTTGATTCCATAAATGGGATGTCTATAATCAATTTGACGATTCGTCGCTCGAATCTGCCCAAACATCAGTTCTACCAGAATCAGTCCAATCAGTAGCACAAGTGCCTGTTGCCAATTTGAGACCAGATACACTTGGGCAACAATTGCCAGATTTAAGAGCTGGATTAAAGTTGATAACAAATAGTGTAATTTTGTTCGATGCTGGATAATCTCTTCTCGTTCCCCTTCAATATCCTCCTGGCTCAGAAGCCAACTGATCCGATCAACATCGTCTGCTACATATCGAAATAATTGCATCAGCCCAATCAGAAACACAGAGAGTAAAGCTGGTCGCCAGCCATAATAGACGAAGAGGAGTCCAAGGAGGAGGGTGTAAACTGCAAAAATGCCTATATAAAGTGTCCCCATCCAAAGACGGCGAAGTCTGAGCGCTAATACGTTAGCGTTAATCTCTCTCGATTTCTCATTCATATTTGGGGTAGGTTATCCAGAACTCTCAACTGGGATATCGCTTTCGTACCTGACTTAACTTTTATTCTCCTCATCCAAAATCAGGAAAGAACGCACCTAGCCTCGCAGCCGCCGCGCCCAACCCAGTGCCACACTCGCACTGACCGCCATCACGGCGGCGAGAACGTTGAAGACGATGTCGCGGGGGTCAAAGACGCGGCTGGGCAGAAACGCCTGAATGCATTCATCGATCACGCCGACCAGCGACGTCGTCAGGACGGCGAGCAGGGCGGGGAATGGGACGCGGCGACCTTGGCTCGCTCGCTCCATAAGCGCTTCATAGATGAAGACGGCCACCACGCCATACTCGATGAGGTGGGAGCGCTCCGTCGGGATCGCCATCCGCACGAACACCAGGAGGTAGGCGGCTGCAACGCCCAGTGCGACAGCGATCTCCGCACCGCCTGGTCTCGTCTTCAGCCCTTGCGTCACGATGGTCGCCAAGACCAGGAGGCAGCCAAGGAGAAACAAGCCTACGCCGATGAAGCCGCTGTCGTTCAGTGCCGCGGCCAGCGTCCGCGCCAAGCTGAGAGTTGAGTAGATCGCCACCACGACGGCCAGCGCCCAGGCCCAGAGGCGGCGCTCACGAGATGAAGTAAAGAAAGACATATTCGCTATTCCAATCTATACTGCACTAGCTTATAATTTTCAAATAAATTCGCTTGATCTACCTGACTGAAAACGGCCAAATTTATTTGATGTTTAAGGCCGTGCTCATTATATGTTCCTGCTTACTGGCTTACCGGCATCAGCCTGACAATCTGACTACCCGCTTCATGCTCGAGCAACAGGTAGACCAATCCATCCGGCCCCATCTCTACATCACGAATACGCGCCAGATCCTGCAATAGGATTTCTGTGCGTATGTGTCTGTCATCCTCGAACTCCATTCGATACAGTTCCGTCGCCTTGAGGCTGCCGACGAGAAAATGATCCCGCCACGCGGGAAACGCGTCTCCAGTGTAGATGATGAAGCTGGATAAAGCAGGCGCTGGTGTGAAGTCCACGATCGGTTGCTCAATGTCGTCAAAGTCGATGCCTAACTCTTTCCAGCCCTCCACCGGTCTACCACTATAGTGTACGCCCTTGGAGGTGAGTGGCCAACCGTAGTTCTTGCCAGGTTGTAGGAGGTTGACCTCGTCGCCACCACGTGGCCCCATCTCCGAGCTCCAGAGTTTTCCTGATTTGGTGTCAAACTCGAGACCCTGCGGATTTCGATGACCATAGGTCCAGATGCTCGCTTGTGCACCCGCTAAATGCAGGAAGGGATTGTCGACAGGGATAGTGCCATCATCGTGAGTCCGATGAATTTTGCCGTAGGGTGTGCCGAGATCCTGAATCTCTGCGAAATCTGCGTCTTTGCTACCAACGCTTAGATAGACATACCCCTCGGGGTCAAACGCAATCCGGCCACCGGCTCCCAGATCAGCGTTTGCATTGTAGAAGGTCTTGGGTACACTCCAAATTACTTCCTCGTCAACCCATTTTCCGTCCGTGATCCGGCAGCGGACCAAGCGATTCATAGAGATCGGAATGTAACCGCCCCATGATTCTTTCAGATCCGTGTGGTGCAGATAAATCCATCTATTGGTTTCATAGTCGGGATGTGGCGCCACATCGAGATGCCAACCGACTCCGTAGTGTAGACCCCAACGTTCTCTCCCCTCCTCCGAGGTCTCGGGTGCTCCCTCAATGGGATCCGACTGAGTTCCGTCAGGATAAACGATGGACAGCCCCCGCTTTTTTTCGGTGATCAGTATCTGGCCATTCGGGAGTGGCGCGATAGAAAAGGCGTAGGGATCGATGCCAGTGGCGACTGTTTCCAGCCGAAAGGTCGCAAGCTCTGTCTCGAGTGGTTCGGTTGGAACCACCAGATCCTTGTCCATCTTGTAATCGGTATCTGACAGATCCACCCGTTTTTCGGCAATCAGGATCGCCAGACTTCTGATGTCACCTTCCTCCATGGTCGCAGACCAGCCGGGCATTCCATTCGTTGGAAAACCCTTGGCGATACTCTCGGTCAATTCAGCGACAGTCTGCCCGTGGATCAGAGGAACACCAACCAGCGCCGGACCCTGGGCGGCCCCTTCCATGTTCTCTCCGTGGCAAACCGCGCAATTCTCTGTATAGATCGAGGCAAATTCATCCTGATTCATTGCAGCCTCGATCCATGCGCAGGACGTACCGACGCCTATCACGACCAGCACGCTCACGACAATACCCGTAATCTGGAGAACGCGTTGAGGATATGTTCTTATCATCAGTCCACCTCGAAAATTAATTCAGATGCGGCTGCAAAATTCCAACATGAAGTTACTACATAATGATTGCACCATCCGCGTTTCATCCGCATCACCCAAAACGGCGAAGAAAAGGCTGCACCTATTTACCTGTTGTTCCAGCGTCTCATGCGACCGATTCAAACTTTGGCTTCATCGGCTTCCGCATCTGGTACAGGCCACCGCAACAGCCACACCAACGCACCGCCTGTAATTGCCCCGTATATGGCCCCGTATACGACCCCGTTCCCGACTTCACCTCCGCCTTTGTCGCCCACGGCCCAGAATACAACTCCGGTCAGGAGTGCAGCCAGAGCCAGGCTCACGACGCTTGCCAACACCCACCAGTTTGCCCAGGAGACCTGCCGCCGGAGAACGAGCCATTGAGTTAGCCCAAACACCCCTAAGCCGACGATCCCGCCCACGACTCCACCCAGGGCCTCGCTCCCGAATACGGTCAGGGCCCCGTAGGTGCCCAAGCCCACAGCTCCGCCCAAGGCCCCACCAACGGCACTTGCCAACACCCACCAGTTTGCCCAGGAGACCTGCTGCCGCAGGAGGAGCCACTGTGCTATTC
>JAHBNG010000087.1 GCA_019217005.1 Chloroflexi bacterium TSY | reverse complement strand
CACGGATTGACTGGATTTTCAGGATTTTTATCCGTGCTCATCCGTGAAAATCCGTATCCTATCTCTAATTTCTTTCTGTGTTTCACTTTATCATCATGCTTATGAAGAGGTAGAAGATAGAGAGTGGAATCGCTTTTTGACCTGACTCAGCACGATTATCATTATATTATTGGGATTGATCTTGGAACGACGAATTCAGCTGTTGCCTATGTTGACTTGAGGCCCAATGCTGAAACGCAATGTGCAGATACTGAAGGGACATCTGCTCAATCAGAAGTCAAATCGGCTCGACGTTCCATTCAATTCTTTAGCGTCCCTCAGTTTATTGCGCAAGGTGAGATAGGAGAGCGCTCTGTTTTGCCTTCTTTTCTCTACTTGCCAGGGGAGTATGATTTGCCTGCAGGAAGCATGGCGCTGCCTTGGGATTCTGAGCGGGATTTTATTGTGGGTGAATTTGCACGTGAGCAGGGATCGCAAGTGCCCACGCGCCTTGTGGCTTCTGCCAAATCGTGGCTGAGTCATACTCGTGTTGACCGGACCGCGGCGATCTTGCCTCGGACGATAAGCGAAGACGAAACGGAAAACGTGAATCGAGTATCACCAGTTGAAGCGAGTATGCGTTATCTTCAACATATTCGTGAAGCTTGGAATGCGGAGATTGTTGAGGGTGGCGTTGAGGCTAAGGGTGAAATTGAGGAGAGGGCAAAAGATAGAGAAAGCTTAGTAGAGAGTAGCGATTATTTTGAGGATCAGTTGATTGTGTTGACGGTTCCTGCATCGTTTGACGAAACCGCACGAGAGCTGACCCTTGCTGCTGCGCACGAGGCAGGAATCCCGCGTGTGATCCTGCTTGAAGAGCCATTGGCAGCATTTTACGCTTGGCTTGCTGACAATGAGGCGCATTGGCAACAGCAGATGCAGAATGGACAGATCATCTTGGTCTGCGATGTTGGTGGCGGAACCACTGATTTTTCAATTGTTGGTATTCGCGAAAGCGCGACAGGGCTACGCTTTGATCGGCTTGCTGTTGGAGAGCACCTACTGCTCGGTGGTGACAATATGGATCTGGCATTGGGGCGCTATATCGAAACCCAACTCATGGGGCGGCCGGGTAAACTTGATCCCCAACGCTGGCATCAATTGGTCTATCAATGCCGGCGGGCAAAAAGAGATCCTGCTCGATACAAGCCAAAAACAGGATACCGTTGCGATTTCTGTTGTTGGAACCTCCGGCCGTTTGATTGCCGATACACTTAAAAGCATCCTGTCAAAAGAGAAAGCAGACCAATTGCTGTTAGACGGTTTTTTCCCCTTGATTTCGCTGGATGAAGAGCCTCACAAAAGCCCCCGGCAGGGATTAACTGAGTTAGGGTTACCGTATGTTCAGGATCCCGCCATTACGCGACATCTTGCTGCATTCTGGCAACGCTTCCATTCATTTTTTAGAGAAGGAGACAGGACGCACTGAGGTCTTTCCAGATTTTCTTCTGTTTAATGGCGGCACGTTGATTTCACGCTCCATTCGTCAACGCATCCAGATGGTTGT
The DNA here is from genome assembly GCA_019217005.1 of Chloroflexi bacterium TSY. The sequence continues at coordinate 60,431 of JAHBNG010000087.1, read as the reverse complement.
GACCAACTGGTTTCAACCGATAGCAGGTGATGATTGGACGCCGATTGAATTGCGCAATCCGCAGCCTGCCTTAGCGGTCGCAACAGGGGCTGCTTATTATGGTCTTGTTCGATTGGGAATGGGTGTACGTGTAGGGAGCGGCAGCCCAAGAGCTTATTACATTGGGATCGCATCAGAAGAAGCCTCTGCCACCCAAGGGTTGCGGCCCGCAGTTTGTATCGTACCGCGGGGTACGGAAGAAGGTTTCAATGTGCGGCTGGATACACCACAATTTGAAGCACGGACAAACCAACCGGTCTCCTTTCAACTCTTTACTTCTAGCACACGGCTGGGGGATCGCTTGGGCGATATTGTGCGCTTGGTGCCAGATGAAGTTAGTGAATTGCCGCCGATTCAGACTGTGCTTCGCTATGGGCGCAAGGGACTTGCGACCCAATTACCCGTTCAAATCGCAGTACGTTTAACAGAGATCGGGACATTAGAGTTATGGTGTCAGGCACAACAAAGTGAACACCGTTGGCAACTGCAGTTTGATGTACGCCAAATCGCGGAGTCATTATCGGTCCCAATCCCGTCTGCTCAAGCTGATGCGAAAGAAAATGCTGCTTCTGGTCGAACGGAACGGGCACTGTCGGATGTACAAGTCATTATCGATGAGGCACAGATCGAAGCCGCCATCAACCTGATTCAGCATACATTCCAAAAGGAAGCAGAAGCCGGGCAGGATCTTTCGCAGCGGCCTCGTCCTGAGCAATTGCGCAAATCATTAGAAGAGACGCTAGGATTGGTCAAAGAGAAATGGCCTGTTTCGCTGATACGCCGTTTGGCCGATACATTGATAGCAACAGAAGAAGGCCGCGGTCTTTCGCATGAACATGAGGCGCGCTGGCTCAATTTATTGGGATTTTGTTTGCGTCCTGGTTTTGGCGACCCCGTTGACGAGTGGCGCATGAAACGGGTGTGGAAGCTCTATTTTGACGGATTGCGTTTTCCGCGTCAGGCGCAGTGTCGCTCTGAATGGTGGATTTTTTGGAGGCGTGTTGCTGGTGGATTAAAGTCGGGTCAACAGATGGAGATCTATTATCGTGTTCAGCCCTATCTACAGTCAGGGAAAAAAGGAAACAAAAAGCGTAGTAAAAAATCAAATCCGATGTTTCCCTCTCGCTTAAGCGCTGGCGAGGAATTGGAAATCTGGATGACGATGGCCAACCTCGAGTGGTTAACGACGGAGTTCAAAGTTGAGTTGGGACGGCGACTCATTGAGCAGTTTCAGAAACATAGGCCGAAGGCACAAGAGCTATGGGCTCTGAGTAGATTCGGTTCACGTGTGGCGATTTATGGTCCTTTGGATCGACTGATTCCATCCCAGGAAGCGGCAATGTGGGTTGAATCGGTGCTTTCCTTAAAGTTAGAACCTACTTCTAGCGTTGCGCACGCATTCGTTCTATTAGCACGCTATACTGGTGATCGTGCGCGTGATATACCGGAGCAGATACGCGCACACGTGTCTGATTGGTTGTCAACATTCGAAGGTGGATCACGTTACCAAAATTTACTAGCTGATTCTGAAAGTGAAATGGAGCAAGAAGAGCAGGATTGGATGTTTGGGGAAGCATTACCATCTGGGTTAACGTTATCTTAGAGGGTGTGTTAAAAGGTGAAATCAGTGCCGGTTGAGTAGCCGAAGGCGTATCGAAACCAAACGGGTCGACCCACCAACGCTGGTTTCGATCCCTCTCCGTGACTCAACCGGCGTTGGCTCACCCTCTCGTTAGACTCAGTAGATCCAAATTTGGCGTTTTTGGCTATTTTCAGTCGAGATTGCAGGGATTTTGGAGTCATTTATTCAGATTTCGGTTACAGAAAACAACCTATTTCATATCTGAAAATCGCCCAAATCTAACGCAAAAACTAGATATCGACCGGCAAATTTGGGGGGAGATAGGCGGGAAACGAATGCCACTGCTCAAGGCAATCATGAGATGCGAGGTAGGCACAAAGGAAAGTGAGTTTCGGAAAAAGCTGCTGAAAGAGACCAAGAAATCACTGGAGTCAGACGAAGTGGCGGTGGTCGATGCCGGGTTTACAATCAGAGAAATGCTAGAAAGCGACGTCGACCGATTTGTCCTTCGGGAAGCGATTAACTGCACAGCGCGCCGCAATGAGTTACCCGAACGTAAGGAAAAAGGCAGACCACCCGAATATGGTGATATTGTGCGTCCGCTCTCTCGATGCTATAGGGGAAAGCGACTCGAGGCCACAACTCCAGACTCGTTTGGTCAATTTGTCTATAGTGGTCGCCTGATTCGCTATCAAGCATGGCACAATCTCTCCCAGGACAACCAAGGTGGATACAGCCAACCGCACCTATTCGATTTACGTCTTTCAGGATCCTGCTTATCACACACCTTTGGTTCTGGCGACCGTCATGGCTTTACAAGCTGAAACCATTTATCTTTTCTCTCTGGAGCGCTGGCCTGTTGAACATCCCCCCTTGGCTTCCAAGCAGATGATTGGCTTACATCGTCAATTTGTTCATGCCGATGAGGCTTGCTTCCGCTTACCTGAACTGGGGCTGCTTGCTGGCAATCTTCTTTCCCATTTAGCCGCTTCTCTTCCTCCCATACCGACTGGCTACTGGGATCGAGAGCCTCAAGCCACTTCCGGCCGTTTGCGCCGCGTTCTCTCGAGTGCTCTTTTTCCAACTCCCGACCAACTCGACCCTGACTTTCGGAAAAAGGCCTCGGTTTCACACCATTTCCCTAAAGGCGTTCTCGCTCATCGCCGCCTCAATGCCGCTGCTTAAACTAGCCGAGCACTATTTTTACATTTTATCCCGTTTTTTCAGGGTGGATTCTTTTTTCCGCCCCTTTCGGTTTGCCCTTTGTCACTCAAGCCTTTACCAGAAAGTAAAGTTTACTGGATGATTGGAAAGGAGTACAACAAATGATATCCCGGATTGACTATCTAGCCATTGCGCTTGCATTCGTTATCGGTTTGATGATCTTTGGCGCAGCATTTGGTGCCCCTCTCGATCTTGGCCGAGAGGGTACGTCCAACATCGAGATGAAACCCCTGACAACATCGGAAGAAGATTTCTTCTATGGCGTAAATGATCAAGAACCAGTGACGATTGCGCTGGATCAGATCGGTGTGCTTGCTCAGCAAGATGCAACAGCTGACGAGGTTGAGAGTTTCGTAAACCAATCTTATGGATTCGAACTGCGGCAAACACTGGACGATGCAATTCTGCTCTTTGACTTGAACGATTCGATGGAGAGGGCAGACATTGTGCTGCTTGCTCGGGATATCTTAACTCAGGCACCTGAGCTCATTGCACAAGCTGGGCTGGTTCTGCCCGGTTTGGATGATGAGAATGGAACGATGCCGACGGCGCTCGCCACCGATCAGTTCATTGTGCAACTCGCCGAAAATGTTGCTGAGGATCAATTAAACCAACTCAACGAGGCAAACGGTGTTCGCATCGTCATGCCCAATCCATACTTCGAAGGTGAATATTTGCTAACCGTGACGGAGGAGTCGGATGTCGACGGACTAACCATGGCCAATCGCTACCATGAAGATGACGCCACGGAATTCGCTCATGCTAACTTTATCCTGCCACTTGGCCTGCGACAGACAACACCAAATGATCCACTCTTTGGAAATCAATGGCATCTCAACAATACTGGAACAGCCGGTGGAACGGTCGATGCAGATGCGGATTTGCCAGAAGCTTGGGGAATTACCCAAGGAAGCAATGCTGTCGTGATCGCGATAATCGACGATGGATTCGACATGGCCCATCCTGACCTGACGCCCAATTATCACACAACTCGTCGCGATTTCAGGGGATGTGATTCTCCGATCGATACCATAGCCTGCGGTGATGGCAATCCAAGTCCAAGGGGTGATGACGATCATGGCACATCCGTGGCTGGTCTCGCGGCTGCACGTGGCAATAATGGAATCGGCGTCAGCGGGAGCTGTCCGAATTGTCGCATTATGCCGATTCGCCGGGGCAGGTCGCGCTGGGCAGATACATTGGCCTTTGATTTTGCACGCATGAATGGAGCACACATCATTAGCAACAGTTGGGGCTACAGGCTTGACAACCTGCTCGATACACAAAGCCTCACCGCAGCAATCAACCGAGCCGCAACAAATGGACGCAACGGTCTGGGCGCAGTGATTTTCTTTGCAATGAACAACATCAATCAAGACGATTGTGCAGTGCAAGATATCTCCTCTTTAGCAAGCGTCATTGCAATTAGCGCATCCAGCAACCAAGATCGCAAAGTGACCGAAAGTGCGTTTGGGAACTGCATGGAGCTTCTGGCGCCAACGCATCGTGGTTATGGTCCAAACCTGAATGGATTTCCCGCCGGTTTTGGCGTTCCATATGTTGGTACGCTCAATGTTGTCACGACAGATCGTAGCGGAACGGCTGGCTACAACAACACCAATCCGTTTAGTACTGCTGTTGGATATGACCCGACACGCTGTCCAACCGAAAATGGCGATACAAATTACACCAATTGTTTTGGGGGAACCTCCGCCGCAACACCTCTCTCGGCTGGCATTGCTGGCCTGCTGCTCAATGTTAAGTCCGATCTAACACGACTTCAAGTTCAACGTCTGCTGCAAGATACGGCAGACAAGATCGAACCAAGCGTGGGTGCCTACGACGCCGTTACCGGATTTAGCGCACCTGCCTCTGGCATAGCCACCCACGGCTTTGGTCGGATCAATGCTTTCGAAGCTGTCCGCGTTGCTGCACCAATCGCCAGCGGCGGACGAGGTGGTGTCGATGTTTTTATCCGCGACAATGCACTCGATTGGGGCAATACCGAGCAGCCCAGTAACGTGCTCTTGGAGCCGACACGTGGTTCTATTGCACATTATCGTAGTGTCGACATCAAGATCGATTCGTCTGTGAACGGTTACCAGCCAGCACCAACCACGTCGGATCAGTTTGATGACTTGGTGGATGAGTCGCCTCGCTCCAGCGAGTTGAACAAGGTCTATGTGCGGGTGCGCAATCGAGGACCGGTCACTGCAGCGGAGGTGAAAGTAAAGCTACACTGGGCCTTCGCCGGTACGGGATTACCTGCGTTACCGAGCGACTTCTGGTCAGCATTCCCCGCAGATTCATCCGATACATCACAAATTCATCCAATTGGCCTACAAACCATCAGAAATCTGGCTTATTCTGGTAGCTCGATCGCTGGAATGCCAGGGGATGCCGCGCAAATTGTGAGTTTTGATTTTAACGCCCCCGCCTTTGATCCATCAGCGCCGAATCCACAACATTATTGCCTCTTTGCGGTGATTGACTCGCCACAGGACTCCGTCTCCGCAGCCCGTGCCACATTCCATCCCGATGCGGCAACGCCCATCGATAACAACGTAACTCATCGCAACGTTGCTCTCGTTGGCTCAAGAAACGGGCGTATTTCCGATGGTCGTTTCTATGTGCGCAATCCACTGGAGACCCCCATTACAAGCATTCTGCGTCTGCAGTTAACTGATCCACACCAGGATGACTGGCGCATAGAAATTGACCCGTTCCTCTTCGATGAGCCATTTGAACTGGGGCCAGGTGAGGAAATCTCGATCCGGTTAAACGTAGAGCTGCCAAATGAGGAGGTGACTGGGGAATTTGAGATTGTGCAGGAATATCTGGAAGAAAACGGCTATACGGTTCTGGGTGGTTTGGTCTACAACTTTGCACCGAGCGTCAAGTCACAATCAGAGACACAGTTAGTAGCACAAGATGGGCTTAGTATTACTCTGGATGGGTCTACTATCTATTTGCCCTTTTTCAGCCAATAGGATTGGCTGGCTCGGAAGGAATTTGAACATGCAACAAGCAAGACAAATAAACCACAGAAACAATGGAACAAGGCGGATAATCAATCGAAGACGACATGTGCCGAGGTGGCTGATCATGCTGCTGCTAATAGCCTTGTTCAATTCGGTTCTACCTTGGCTTCCACCTACATCTGTCTATGCAACGTCACAACAAGATGAACTGGATTGCGAGCCAGAGATCCATATTCAGTCCAATCTGGCAGAAGGGGAGATGCTCGATGTCATCTATGATGGTGATGAATCCACCTATCTGGAACTGTCTGCGGAGGATGTTGCGGCAGGCAAAGAGCACTGGAATTTTATCCAATTCGATTTTGGTTGTCCCATTGAGTTTGAAGGTCTGCGCCGTTATGTGACCGAGCCAGAGAGCGGGGTGGATGGAGACACAGCTCTGCTGTTCGAAGGAATTGCCTATTCGTTGGATGGGGTACAGTGGATTGCGCTCGACGAAGAGAGCAGCAGCGGCTGGACCATCTATAATGCTGGAGACCAGAATCAAGAAGAAAACAATGATGAAGGCGAAGCGGATTCCCACATCGCCTATCAAGGATATAAATGGGAAGCGAGAACTCCTGGCTGGACCGAATGGTTGGAGCCAAACGATGAAACTTCTTTACGGTACGTTCGTTACAATTGGATCACACCTGCAGGTGCGCAGGCTGCAAACAGATATTCTCTGCCCGGTGAATTCGAGTTTCGCTATTTCTATAGCGGGTCGGGTCTCAGTGGGGGATTTATCTGGGACAGACTAACATGGGATTGGACACGCGACACGCTGATTGAGGTACGTTGGGAGGAAGATAATGGGGGACTGGAACAACCCATTTCACTGCCGTGGCATGAGAGCGATGGTGAATGCTATCAGGAGGGACCAGATATCCATCCGGGAGAAGGATGGCGGTTACTTGATCTCAATTTTGGCCACAATCAGAGTAACAAACCGAAATTGCCCTATTTTGTGCTATACAATCAATATCGGGGCATTATGCGAGCCTATTTCTTCAATGCCGCTCGAGACAGTTATACGCACGTTGCTTCACATCAGGTAGGGAAATTGGTGATCGAATCTTCCACCATTATTCCATCCTTTGCACATTACATCGGAAAGGCTCTCCCAGACTTTAAGACGAGCGACGCACAATATGAACAGATCTTTATCAAGCAGTACTTGGGTCTCAATAGTTGGGCCTGTTTGGAATTTGATGTTGTTGGGTATGATCCAGATATTGCCGTAACTGACAAAGATGCCTCGGCCTTTTACATGCGTTTTTTGCCAGTACAAATTGGGGAAGTCGACCTAAACGGCAAGGTGAATCTCAGTGGCTTTATCAATGCCGCCGATATGCAGACGGGTCAGCGCAGCGATCCAAATGGTGGCCAAACTTTGGATGATATAAAGTCCGCCGGAAAGAGCTTCCTCAAGGCTGTCGGCATCTTCAGCAGCACTCAAAAAGCAATTGATGAAATGAAAAAGAAAGGCGATGGCAATCAAGATAAATGGTGGGGACGACTGTTGTCAGCCGCCGACGACGAGGCGTCTGGTACCGGCGTGCCGCTTATCTCTGCTGCGGCCGGTTTTATTACCAGTTTGATAGATTCGGGGAATAGTAGCAGTATGCCACTTTCCTGGCGTACAGAATTGAGTGGTGAACTTGAGATCAACGGCACCATCACATTTGAATCGTTAGCAGGAGCAGCGCGCTTTTACATTCCGGGTACGAATTACGGCAACAACGTCGAGCTGCGTCCACTCTATCATCAACCATTGGGGGTCTATTCGTTGAAATATCCGCCTCGTATTCTGTGGTGGATGGCTAGTGATGATGACGCCGTGAGGAGACAAAGAACGCGCGGTGTGAAAGCAACGCTTCAAGATTCATGGGTACATGTGAATCCACATGCTGGCCTTAACTTGCATGCAGTGGAGGCAGCTCTTGTCGGACCAAATGATCCCCCGACGCCTTTTGTTGATCCCGCTGCAGTTGGCAACCCAAGAGTTTGGATGTCGAGCACTCGCTTTGAATCGCGAAAAGTGGGCCTCAAGCTCACCTTTAACCGGATCGATCAACCTGACAGCGAACCGATCATCATCTATCGCGAATATGAACCGGAGCGAGTCTTTATGTGGGACGTGACAGGTCCACAATCAGTGAGCAATACGCAAGAGCATCAAACCTTTTTGCCGCTGTTCAACAACATCCAGTAGTACCAACTGAGGTTGTGGAGACCGATATTGAGAGGGTGTCCCAACCTGTGTAAATGCAGCGGTTCTCTGACTGAGCAGTGTTCATTTACACACGTTGTGGGACACCCCTCCAATCGTCTAGCACTCTAAAGTTCAATTCCCTGTTGTCTATTAAAATCAATCAAGCTGGGTGGCAACAAATCCCCAAGAGATTCAGCACGCGCAATGCTTTTCACCAGCCAATGTCCATCGGGCAGAAGTTGATATGCTTCTTCTGCTGTGACCCAGCGCGACTCTGAATGCTCGTGGCTTAATTGGATCGAATCTGGGTCATCGAGCGAGCAGCGATACTGTAGACCAATCATTTCATTTTCTGCCTTTTCCTTGCCCCGATAGAAATGGCTGGTCCCAATCACAAAATCCACCTGCACAGAAACACCCAACTCCTCATAGATTTCACGCCGCAGTGCATCCCCAAATCCATCCCCTTGATTGAGTCGCCCAGTCACACACTCCCACGAACCTGCTCCTACATCACGGCTAGCCGATCGCTTGAGTAACAGATACTTCTTGCTGGTTGGATGCCACAACAGCGCACCGATGAAGCCCATAAAACGACCAATCTGTTCTGACATTGCATCACCTTTCATCAATAAGAAGCCAATGAAATCGGCAGATTCTTGCAGCCCTACCAGATTCTCAACTGTATCACGCAATACGCATCACGTAATACGCCCAATGGGCCAAACCAAGTTGCTCCGAAACAGTATCCCAACTACAACGTATCCAATCCCGCCAAGACCGCCCGAACATCTGCGATTCCCTGAGCAGACAGGGGCTGCTGAGGCGGCAAAGGATCTCCAACGTCGAACCCCTGCAATATGAGACCCGCTTTGATACAAGCCGCCAAACCGTGCTGGGCAAAGACTTCATTGATGCGCCAAAGTTTTCGCTGTAGCAACAGTGCTTCGTCCCATTTGCGCGCCCTGGCTAGTTCATATAGTTGTACGCTTTGAGAAGGGATGAGACAGGCCGGACCCGCCATCCAACCAACGCCCCCGATCAGCATGACCGCCAGCGGAATATGAGCCGATGCACTGAAAATCCGTATGCGATCGCCAACTTGGTTGAGAATTGTGAGTAGACGTCCTGTATTTGTCGATGCATCTTTCAAATATTGGATATTCTCAACGTCGGCTAACTGTGCCACGATAGCGGGTGTTAGATCACCGCCTTGAAAATTGGGATTTGTGTAGGCCACAATGGGACAGTCAACCGCACTGGCCACCAGCGTGAAAAAGTCGACGATGCCCGACGGCGCAATCGGAAAGTAACTCTGCATAATGACCAAGATGCCGTCGACACCCATCTTTGCAAAAGTCTGTGCTTGCTGGACTGCATCCGCAGTTGCCATTGACGCCACGCCCACCACGACTGGGACGCGTCCGGCATTGGCTTCTAGCACAACTTTAACTATCCTTCGGCGCTGTTCCCACGTTAAGTAGGCGAATTCGCCTGTACTACCTAAAGGTGTGAGTCCGTGTACGCCCTGAGCAACGAGATGATTGACGAGATCTGCCAAGACTTGCTCCATAACTTGGCCCGTTGGACTAATTGGAGAGACAAGATAGGGAAAGACGCCATGAAAGTGCATGTGGTTTTCCTAACGAAAAGCTGGATAGAGAGGCAATGGTTCTGCTTCGGGCCATTCGTCTTGCAATCGCTTTCGTACCTCAGTCGCCAGATTTCTGAGTGCGGGTAGATGATCAAATTCTTCACTCGTCTCGATAAACACATTTAAACGGCTCAAAACACGGGGATGTGTCGTTGCAATTCCCCATTCTTGGTCTTCTTTCAGTAGATCTTCAACATTCCACTGAAACATGTTGGCCATCCAATATCCACAGATTGTCGTCAACTCTTTGTAGAATCGGCTAGCGTCTTGCGCAACAGTGCATGTGCTAGCCAGGGTCGCTCGATACCGTTCTTCCATTCTGACAACCAACTTTTTGGGCAGTCGGTTACAGCACCAACAGGAGGGAAAAACCATACGAGCATAGAGTATGTCGATCAGAGCATGGCCTATCTGTCCAAACTCGAAGTCCATAATGCGTAACTCATCTTCTTGGACAAAGAAATTGTCGGGACAAGGATCGTAGTGAATATAGGCTGTAAATGGGCCTGGGTTGGCAACAACTCGTTCAACCACACGCAATTCTTTTTCAGAGTCTGGATTTGGTTTGTTGCCTAGTATAGCCAAGTTCTCTAAAATCTTATCAACCTTGAGTTGACCAAAGAACGAGGGCGCAGCGGAAGCAGCTAGATTTGGATGCAGTACATTTTGAAGTTTTCTAAACTCATCGACCATACCAAGCGTGTCGGCGTGCATTTGTCCCAGTCGCTCAGCAAATCGAATGAGCATAGTTTCTGCAAAAACCGCATCTCCATTTAAAAGTGGCTCTACCAAACTTTGATGCTCTGTACCCATATCTTCCAAAATAATAAACCCTAGAGAGCGATCACCGCCAAAGAAGCGCGGACCATGACCGGGATCATCAGGTAGTTCACTCAGAAACTGGGCACCAACCCAATCCCCAAAGAAGCAGTGTGTGTCAAAAGATTCGAGGTCATCTGGATCGTACTGATCTGAGACAACTTGTTTGATGATCAGTTGAGTGGGCAAGGAGTCAGAATTGGGCGCAAGTGTAATACGCAAGAGGAGACTTCGTCGGTCTGATTCGCTGATCTGTTCTACATCAATAATCTGCACTGACTCGTCGCTCTTTTCCGAGAGTAGCTCTTCTGCTGCGTTAATGATTTTTGTGAAGTCAGGTGACATTGGGGTTCTTTGTGGGTGCATGGTTGCGGCTAATGGTCTTGTTTATCCGCTTGTGGTGCTGTACAAACAGCCTGTTTGTTATACGATTGACTGATGCTGTGGCAAGGGCGAAAGTCTGTACGAAATCACTTTTCGCGAGATTTGAGTTGCACAACGCTTTGAACGATCTGTGGCCATACTTGGGATGGTAGGCTGTGCCCCATCCCCTCAATCAGCTGGAGTTCGGCGTTTGGGATCGATTCTGCTGTATCAATGCCAGCAGCAATAGGAACCAATGGATCTGCTGTGCCGTGGATGACCAGCGCTGGAATTGTGAGCGCAGAGAGAGCCTTCTGGCGGCTTGGTGCAGTAAGCACGGCAGCCGTCTGACGGACGATGCCATCAGGATAAAAGCATCGATCATAGTAGCGTCCATATTGCATAGAGACGTGATCTGCATCAAAAGGGAAGTGCGTCCCGTGGAAAACCCGCTCACAGGCAACTCCGTGATCAATATAGTCCCTTCGTCCGGTCGGTGTCGGCTGACGTAAGAGAGCCATGACGGCAGGCGATCGTTTACGATAAGTAGGACCGCTTGTGGATGACATAATAGATGTAAGTGTATGGACGCGATGCATCACTTCAATGGCAAGTGCCTGCGCAATCATGCCACCCATCGACATACCGAGAATATGGGCCCGATCAATCTCTAAGCTGTCTAGCAACCCCACGGCATTGGCTGCCATATCGCTGATGGTATATGCAATAGCAAACGAGCTATCTAGACGCAGCTGTTCAAGATCTGGAACACCAAAATCCTCCATTTTCGTCGAGAGCCCTACATCCCGATTGTCATAGCAGATCACCCAATATCCACAATCAGCCAGCATCTGGCAAAATTCGTCCTCCCAAGCGATCATCTGCATACCCAATCCACGGATCATCAACAAAGGAGATCCCGCTGGATTCCCGAATGTAGTAAAGCACAGTTTGATGTTGTTGGCCTGGGCAAATTTGTGAGTCATGAGACGATGATGGCTCTCTACGCTTTGCAAAGCGAATCTCAAAAGTGTTTACAAATTATAGGCGATATCATATGGGATGCGGAAATATCACAAAGAACGCGGTTCTATGCAATTTATTGTATAAAAGCGGACTTGACCTCTCAGAGAAAAATCGAATTTACACACAGTTTGGGATACCACCAGAAGAACGCGGATAAAATGAGAGAAAACCATCGATACCCCAATGGGCATCGTTTACTCAACCACCAAACTGTGTGTAATGAGCGGCAAATAGACAGACTCGCTGTCAACCGTTGGTGTTGGTGTTTCGGGTAGTGGCGTTGTTCCTGTTAACGTGGCGGTTCCTGTTGGTGTTGCAGTTGGTGTATCGGGTAAGGGCGTATCGGTTGACACAATGATCGTGGCTGTGGCGGTTGCTGGTGGCGAATCAGTTGGCGTGGGGGTGTGAGGTGTAGCGGTTGCGGTTGGAGTAACCGTACTTGTTGAATCACTCGCTATTTCAACTGCGCCAAGATCTGGCCCGTCGCCTGCACTCCGTGCGTGACCGAGAATATCTTCGCTCGGTACCTGATTTGGGTTCGCCACATCTATCACGGGGCTGTCATTCGGGGGCGTGCCGTAAAGAGCAACCAAACGTTCAAAGGCGGCACGTATGGTCGATGAGCCGTCTGCAAACTGGCTGGTGGCTTGATTCCAGCGCGGAAGGACGAGCGTGTTCAGGCGTGGCAGTTGCGGATCAGCTACGATGCGTGCCACATCGTCCGTGTAGTTGATCAATTCGCTGGTATTACTGGGGATAGACTCTCCGCCATTCCAATAGAGATTGTGATCGAGCGCCCAGGCAACTGTATCACTTGGTGGCGTATCGGAGAAGTCATTGGGGCGATTGGCGTTTTCTGCGCCCATTGTGCCTGTCGGATCGGACCAGATGTTGTTATAGAAGTGGATGTTCTCATTGACGGGGTTTTCATTCTCGCGGTTTAAGCGCATCGCGTACGCAAATGCAGGTAGATCTCCCACGACGGTATTGTGTCGGAAGAGCACATCCTTCGCTCCTTTGACGCCAAAAGCGGCCCGCATGACGTTGGTTGCATTACCCAACATCAAGTTATTTTCGACGAGAACGTTCTGCGCTTCAAAGTAAGGTTTGCCATCTTCACCCACCAAGACAAAGTAGCTGCCCGTGCTTCCCTCCCAATTGAGAAACATGTTGCGTCGGACAGTGACATTCCGGCTGCCTTGATTGGTGTCATCATTGCCGTTTGAATCTTTGATGACAATGTAACTACCCGTGTCGTTGTGGTTGGTGCGGCCACTACCTGCCCGGTCGTTGAAGAAGATATTATCCTGAATCACAATATCTGTTACACTATTCACATCAATGTGTTCGTCATGCCCCTCCTGGTTATAGAAGAGGTTGCCTTCGACCGTGATTTCCCCGGCGCCATTGTTAATCTTGAGAAGATCGTTGTTATAGCTGTCGTGAAAAATATTGTTGCGTAGTGTAATGCGACGGACAAAGTTGTCGCCTCCTGGTTCATCGATTAGATCCTGAATCTGAACCACAAGCCCGCCTGCGCCTGGACCACTATGGGCAATATCAAATCCTTCAAGCGTGATGCCCTGCCCATAAAATGATGTGACGACCGTGCCATCATTGCGCAAACGCGACTGATAGGGGATCTCCGACCGTACGATAACGCCCTGTGCAAAAGTGCCGCGCAAACGTATGCGTCCCGTATAGGTACCTGGCTTGACCAGGATGAGACTGCCGTCGGGTACATTGTCCAGGGCATGTGTGATGGTAGCCCAGGGTGCCAACATGGTGCCTGTGCCAGTTTCGTTGGAGCCAGTCGTGGCTACGTAATAAGTCTCTTGGCGGGCAACGACTCCTGCTTGGCTGACCATCAAGTCAAAGAGGCGGTTGCAGAGGAAGAGGAGGAGGAAGGTGATGATGACTCGTGCGCTGTGCTGCTTCACATGAATTTACTCCTGAGTAGCATATCAGTACGATACAACTTTAGTAAAAAAGTGCGATTTATACTGCGGTTGTGATGAAAAGCGGAGTTTTCCATGGCTCTACCAGAGGAGTAAACTCCGGTTTTCATACAGAGCAAAGTATAATAGACAACTAGTCTACTGCAAATCGATGTGCGTGTCCTCTTCGTTTCATTGCGGGACCTATACGATTGTTGCGTGGGTTTTGGTTGGGTTGAAGGCGGGATCTAGTTGAAGACTTGTCTCGATGGTGTAAATGGGAGAGTGTCCCAAAGTGTGTAAATGGCGCCCTCTTGGTCAGAGAACCTACTCCATATAAGCCCTTAAGGCTGAAAGTGCCTCAATTGTCAATGCAACGAGATGACTTCCAAGAACTTCATTAAAAATTTTCAATTAGACTTCACAATTCACAATTCGTTAGACACTTTGTGGTGCACACCCAAATGGAGGTGGTGAAAAGATAAGTCGTGACAAATCTAGTTCGCCTACTTCAGAACGCACAAAGCCTGTCGAATCTTGCCAAGATGATAGGCAGTATGCACAATGATGGCGATTGCACCGCCGATTTGTCGTTCGCTCGGCCATTCAGATGTATCGTTACAGAGGTTACCTTATAGTCACATTATTTAAACTTCGTACTTTCGTCCGCAATTCTGCCAGCGTAAAAAATGTTGCGAAAGCACGGAGTTTAAGTGACTTCTCTATTTGCGAGAGAATCTTTTTGCCGCTCGTGCTTTGGCTTTGGCTGCCTCATCAACGCGATCTTTTGGTTGGGCAGTCGTTTCCAGTGCATCGAGAAGATTTGACGTTGCCACTGCAATTTCGTCAATCGCAATCTGAAAGGCATCTTCGTTGACTTTGGACGGTTTCGTGAAGCCACTGACCTTGCGCACGAATTGCGTTGCGGCGGCGCGAATCTCTTCGTCGGTTGCGGGTGGGTCGAAGTTAAAGAGGGGTTTAATATTTCTACACATTGGTCAATCTCATCTCATCGCCACATCATTTAAACTTCGTATATTCATCCCAAAATTGCTCAGACTAAAAGCCGTTATGAATGTACGAAGTTTAAGTGGCTTCTCTATCAGTTCAATTGATAGAGTTGTATCAAGTTTCCACACGTATCGTCCAGAATTGCCGCGGTCGTTGGCCCCATAGCGGTTGGTTCCATTGTGAACTCAACACCCAAATCTTTCAATCGTTCATATTCTGCGTGAATGTCGTCGACCTGAAATGCTGTAAAAGGAATCCCATCACGTACTAAGTCCGCTTTAAGCGCCTTCATTGCGGGATATTCTGCGTTTGGCTCTAACAGCAGTTCTGTACCATTAGGTTCGGCAGGCGAAACAACTGTGATCCAGCGGGCATCATTACCAATTGGCATATCTTCTTTTTTCTCAAAACCCAACTTCTCTGTATAAAAGGCTAGCGCCTTGTCGTAATCATCAATAGAGACACTTGTCAGCTTAATCTTAATCATAATCTATCCTCCGGTTAGAATTTTCGCTCATCTCCGAAACATGTAAATTGGCTCTAATGTCCCTCAGAAGATTCAGGACCATTACACTTTTCTGATAGACGAGCCAGAATTTTTGTGGCCGTCCGGCAGTCGAGTTGACGAAATGCACTGGGCGACAGACCAAAGTGTTGTTTGAAGGCTTTACTAAAAGCATTGTGACTTCCATACCCCGCGGCCAGCGCCACTGCGCCAATGTCTACCGCACCCATGCGTAGCTTACGGCCGGCTCGCTCCATACGCAGCCGCCGCACATATGTCGCGGGGCTTTCGCCGACCTGAGCAGTGAAGGCACGGTGCAAGTGCGCAATCGAGAAACCAGCCACGTCTGCCAACACCTTGCGGTCGAGCGGTTCGGTAATATGTGTATGAATGTTAGGTACGCGACATGTTCGTTCAACTCGGCAATCCATCGACTCCCATCTTCACCGTGCGCTTGGGCACGTTGTCGAACTGGTTCCGGTAGTTGAAGTTCTAGTGATCCCATTAGTCGCCTCGGATGTATACAATTTGCTGGGCGATCCCCGTTTAGCGAGCCGATCGGGCACGGTCAAGCAGCAATTGACGTTCACATTCATTCTGCGTTAACTCTGCTGCCCGCACAAATTCGGCACGCGCTTCTTCAGCACGACCAACTCTAATCCAACCGCCGGACCATACGCCATCGACAGTGCAACCGCCCGATTCAATTCGATAATGGGGGATGGAGTAAGCTGTGCCAGTGCGTCGTAGAGTGCAACAATCTGTTCCCAATCTGTCTCCTCCGCTGTGCGTGCTCTTGCGTGGCATGCCGCAATGGCCGCCTGTAAGGCGTATGGACCGAGAGCACTGCCAAGCTTCTTGGCCCGTTCCAGCGCCGCCAGACCACGTTGGATGAGCAATTGATCCCAGCGGGCACGGTTTTGATCGAGCAGTAGGATCGGTTCGCCCGTGGAACTGACCCGCGCTCGCAACCGTGACGCCTGAATCTCCATGAGTGAGACAAGACCGTGCACTTCCGGTTCTTGCGGCGCTAACTCAGCCAAGATGCGCCCCAGCCGCAATGCTTCCTCACAGAGCGCGGGTCGGACCCAGTCATCACCTATCGTCGCGGAATAGCCTTCGTTAAAGATGAGGTAGATCACTTCTAGCACAGACAACAGACGGACGGTCCGTTCGTTACCTTGCGGAACCTCAAAGGGTATGTTGGCGGCGGAGAGGGTGCGTTTGGCGCGCGTAATGCGTTGGGCAATAGTGGGTATTGGGACGAGAAATGCTCGTGCAATCTCTTCCGTTGTCAGACCGCCCAGCAGCCGCAGCGTGAGCGCTACCCGCGCCTCAGCCGACAGCACGGGATGACAGGCAATGAACATCAGGCGCAACAAGTCATCGCCAATCGTGTCACCGTTGATAGCATCAATCTCCGATGCTGTCGTTTCTTGGTTCACTGCATGTTGGTGGGCTAGCTCGGTATATTTATGCTCTGCCAGCGTGTTGCGTCGAATATAGTCGATGGCACGTCGCTTGGCAACGGTCATTAGCCAGGCACCCGAATTATCTGGTATGCCTGACTCAGGCCATTGTTGTAGCGCATTCACCAATGCGTCCTGAGCCAAATCTTCGGCTAACCCAACGTCGCGCACCATGCGCGTTAGTGCGGCGATCAGCTTTGCCGACTCAATGCGCCAGATTGCGTCAATGGTGCGTTGGATGTTATTGGGTGTCATTCTCTACGATTGATTGGTGTTTGCTTCGACCTGTGCACGCAAACGATCTTCTTGTGCACGCAGTTCGGGCGTGAACTCTTCGCCAAAGTCGTCAGGTTCAAGGACGGGGCGCAGCTCTAACCCGCCCTCCTGAAAGGGACTACGCTTGACCCACTCAATCGCTTCTTCCATTGACTTGACTTGCCAGATCCAGAAGCCAGCGATCAACTCCTTTGCTTCGGTGAACGGCCCATCTACAACATTTCGCTCTTTACCCGAGAAGTAGATACGTACACCTTTTGAACTTGGATGCAATCCTTCTCCCGCCAGCATCACCCCAGCTTTGACCAACTCTTCATTGTATTGCCCCATCTCGGTTAACACCTGTTCACTGGGCATGACGCCCGCTTCTGAATCCGTCGTTGCTTTGACCAAAACCATGACTTTCATGATCGAATCTCCTTAACTTCATTCATTTATCATTTAGCTTGAACGAGAATCAAGTCTCCGGTTCAATCTAACCGATTTATTTCTCCACTCTACTTATACGTCGAACGGAGCATATCAGAATTCGACACGAGATCAAAAGAAGAGTCGTCAGCTGCGGCAAGTAGCGTTCTAGGCTCTCTGGTATGGATACCATTTGGCAGAGACCAACACCTACAGTGAAATCTAATAGGGAACAATAGTTTTACATTTGCTAAACTCCTCTGGCTGTTGGGGCCATGTTTGTTTTCCTAGATCAGTCTGTATATGGACCATGAAAGGAGAGCAGTTCATCGGGCATCTGGAAATTTAGCGCGCGACGGACTCCAGCCGCATGATCGAGATAATGCTCTAAGGCTGACCAAGCACAGTGATAGATCGTTGGGAAAGGAGAGTTCTCCTTTGCAAGAAGAACTTCTGTATCGGGAACGTCCGTTAACCATTGATAGAAGCTCTGGCGATTTTGGCGGAAATCGACCCAGGTTTCTGCCCAAGTCTTATCCCGACGACGTTCATAGAGCCAAGCATTGAATTGATCGCCATCTTCATTCCAATAGAGATCTTGCTGAGGCCTTCCAGTCAGTATCGCCAGCCAATTCAGAAAATAAGTGTCCCAGTCAGCCAAGTGTCCCAGAAGATCTTGCAAAGTCCAGAAGCCGCAGATGGGAAGCTGGTCGTAGTCGGCTGGTGCGATGAAGGAAATTGTTTGAAGCAGCTCGATTTCGGCTGCTTGCAGGTTGGCCAGCATGATCGTTTTGGAGGCGCCAGGCAGAATGACAGGTGTTCGGGGTTCACCCACAAGACATCGCAGATAACGGCTGTGAGATGCGGTCAAGGTCATCAAATCAAGTGGTTTGAGTGCCATATCTTCCTCGCTATGATTCCAACTCAAGAGCCATTGACATAACTTTGCTGACCGTTCGCCAGTTTCGGGCTGTGTTTGCCGCGCCCCAACCTTTTCCAACGTTCTCCGCAAGTTTCGATCGTCCAATTCCATCGGGCGCATGCAGATAGAAAACTTTGTTGATGAGCCGATATCGTTCGCTATCCGTTTTTAACCGTTCGAGTGCTTCAAAATCTGGATCATTTGGAATGGCGTCAAAGAAATAGAGATGGAGCGTTTTGGGTTCATCCTCTCCTTTTGGGAAGGGATTTGCGGCAATTGCCTCTTGAAGTTCTTGTGTATCGAGAATAAGGATCTGCGGCGAGAAACCATGACTCTTCCCAATGGCGTTGCTTATCTCCTGTGATAGCGCCAACGTATCCGTGTGCTCACTTTGGAAGACCACATTACCGCTTTGAATGTAGGTTTTGACATTGTTCAACCCGAGTTCTTCAAGTAGGGTGACGAGCGCACGCATGGGCAGTTTGTTTTTGCCACCCACATTGATGCCCCGAAGAAGCGCAATATATGTATTCATGATTTTTGCATTAAATATCACAATAATGCACTGGGGAGGCCCAGAGATTCAGTGCGGCGAACATTTGTTCGGTGAATCATTGTATATCCATTGTGGCTGAAACGCAAATAAACCATTACCATTTGTACTCCCACTCAAAACAGGCTTGACACAAAGATTCATCCAGTGTTAAGCTTCGGATATCGCCTACCCAAATTTCTGTGCAACCAAAATATCCTCTTCCCCTGATTACATAAGAGCCTATCTGTAAGGACAAATCTGATGCTTGAACCAGTGCGAATCGGTGTTGTTGGATGTGGTAGCGTAATGCTACACGCTTATTCCACCTTGATCAACCGGCTAAAGATACATGGCTTGGTGGAGACAGTTGTTGCTTGTGATCTGAAGGAAGAACGGCGCGAACTGGTGCTTGGTCCAGAGTACAGATACCAGCGCTTTACGACCGACTTCGAAGAAGTGGTAGATGCGTCGGATGTTGATATTGTTCTCATTACGACCTCCATGCAGGAACATGGCATGATCACACGTGCTGCGCTGGAGGCAGGCAAACATGTACTCGTTGAGAAACCCATGTCGGCAGATCTAGATGACGCGGCTGCCTTGGTCGAATTGGCCCGCAGTTCGCCTGGTCATCTGGTGCCGGCTCCCCACGTCGTGCTCAGCCCCACCTATCAGAAGATGTGGCGTCACATCCATCAGGGAGATATTGGCAAACCCTACCTGGCCCGGGCGTTTTACGGCTGGGCTGGCCCTGATTGGGGGAAATGGTTTTATCAGCCAGGGGGTGGATCAATGTTCGACTTGGGCGTCTATAATGTCGTGACCTTGACTGGTTTACTGGGTCCAGCGCACCGGGTGACGGGGTTGGTAGGGACGGCCATTCGGGAGCGGATGGTCGAAGGCGAGATGACGCCAGTTGAGACCGATGACAATGCTCATATCTGTATCGAATTCGACGAAGCCTGCTATGCCGTGGTGACTACTGGTTTTACCATTCAGAATTATCGCAATCCCGCTGTCGAAATCTATGGCAGCAGCGGAACAATTCAAATGCTGGGCGACGACTGGGACCCCAATGGTTACGAACTTTGGCAAAATGAGGTCGGGGCCTGGAAGCTCTTTGATGAGACCGAGCCCAATTGGCCGTGGACCGATGGTTTGCGCCATCTCGTTGAGTGTATCCAGACTAGTAAAACGCCCATCGTCACCCCAGAGCATGCGTACCACGTGATCGAAATCATCGAAAAGGCGCGCTTGGCCGGGCAAGATGGCCAACGGCGTGAGATCGAAAGCACATTTACACCCCCAGCCTTTTTCGATAGCCAGCCAGAAGAAGCCGTTCACCTACGTCATGATCGAAGTCATTCGTGAGGCTGAAGAGAAGCTAGATGAGAGACAATCAAACCGTAGATCATTTCTCTGAAGTAACGAGCAGCAAGAACCCTGAGTCTGCACTTGAAAGAGGTTGCTCTCTTGCCGCTTGTCCCGCCGGAGACGGGACCTACGATAAACGATCATCATTTCTGTGGCAATGTATAAGCCTTAAACCAAGAAGTTCAGTAAAAGGGAACGAAGCATGAGTAAGGCGTATAGTCCGTCACCGCGGCCCACGTTTTCAGAACCGACCCACATTCCCTATGCAGAGGTGACGCGCCATCTGTGGGGTGACCCAGAAGCGGGTGAGGTGGCGGATTGGATCTATGCATCGACCGACAAAATTCATCAGCTTCTATTCGGAGTCAAGCCAGGAGGTTCCTTTCGCCACTCGGACAGCTTCCGTACCGTTTTTGCTGCAGACATTGCCTACTATATACTCAGCGGTACAGTCATCTTTGCCAATCCAGAGACTGGTGAAGTCCCCCGTGTTCACACGGTGGAAGGGGCGTTTTTTCGGCGGGACACCTGGCACCATGTCTTTAATTATAGCCAAGAACCGCTGCGCGTGCTTGAATATTTTGCACCACCACCTTCTCAGGGCACATCCGGATCCTACGCTCGCCAGCAGACACTTCTGGAAAGTGTCAAGTACACCCAAGATCATGTATTGGGAAGATGGCCGATGGAGCGAACGCAAATTGAGTCTAGCTTCACGTTCCAGATCATTCGAGAGGAAGATTTGCTCTGGCGGTTGGAGGGTGGCTTTGGCAAAGAAGTGCTGGTCGGATTACTCGTCGCCACAGAACACCTGACCGTTGGCAAAATGTATCTTTTGCCGGGCCAGAGTACAGATATAGAACGGCATGGTGGCGATGAGTGTCTCTATCTACTGGACGGGACGCTCCATATTCACTGCCCAGAAAAAGAGGGGCAAGTTTGGTTCGAACTGAATCCTCGGGACGGCTTTTATGTTCCGGCGGGTGCACCGCATCAGTATTATAATCTGTCGGATCAGCCGGTGACATTGATCTTTGGCGTTGCGCCGAATTATCGGATAATTGGAAAATAGGATCCACATATACCGCACTCCTCTACTACTATGTACCCAAACAGCGTTGCCATTGGCCTCGATATCGGTGGAACAAAGATTGCTGGTGGCCTGGTCGAACCAGATAGCGGGCGCGTCCTGACACGACGTGTGATTCCGACTCTGCCGGAACGGGGCGGGGAAGCGATCTTGCACGATTCGTTAGAGTTGGCCCGGCAGTTGATTCGAGAGGCGGATGCGCAAAATTTGGTGCTTCTTGGCATTGGCATTGGTGTCTGTGAACTGGTGGATCCTGAGGGCAAGATTATTGGTGATTACTTGACCGGGTGGAACGTGCTGCCAGTTCAAGAACACTTTTCGCAGCTAGCGCCAACCCTCATTGAGTCAGACGCGCGGGCGGCGGCCTTGGCAGAAGCATGCTATGGAGCCGGGAAGGCTTATCGTCTATTTGCTTATGTAACTGTTGGGACTGGCATCAGCTATGCACTGATTCAGGACGGTCAGCCCATGACAGGTGAGCGGGGGAATGCGATTTTGTTAGCGAGTATGCCGTTGAGCGTGCGCTGTCCGCATTGTGGCGAAATGGCCAGTCAAGTGTTGGAAGAGTTTGCAAGCGGTCCTGCCCTGGTTGCCCACTACAACGAGCAAAAGCAGGCCCACTATGCGACTGGTCAGGAAGTGATGGCATCAGCAAATGCTGGGGATAAAGTGGCAATCGATGTGGTTGAGTCAGCCGGTGAGGCCCTTGGCAACAGCGTGGGCTTTCTGGTCAACATTCTGGATCCAGAGGCAATCGTCGTCGGTGGGGGACTGGGGCTTGCCGGGGGCCTCTATTGGGAGCATTTTGTGGCCGCGACCCGGCGGCACGTTTATGCCAGTGATACCCAAAGCCTACCCATCATTCCCGCCAAGCTAGGCGTTGATGCTGGATTGATTGGGGCTGGCGCGATTGCCTTGAAAGCATTTGGATAGTAAATTGTTCTACAATCAGTAGACCGCAACGCGGAGTCGCGATGCATGGCGCAGCATTCTTTAACGGTGACAGCAAAACTAGCATACAAAGTCGGTCCGAGGAGGGAGCATTCTCTATTACACGCAGTAGACATAATCCTGCATTTCTCAGTCAAAACAGACTCGAGCGGGCCAAATGGTCCGAGATTCTCTACTGCGTCTTTTTTCGCCATTTGAACGCTCTACCTCTGAGAAATCCTACTGCGTGTAATAGAGAATGCTCTCTCCGTGGATATCAGGCACATTTTGGATCGACTGATACTAATAGTCACATTATTTTAACTCCGTACTTCCATCCGTAACTCTGCAAGAGTAAAAAAATGCTGCGAAAGTACGGAGTTTAAGTGACTTCTCTATAAGTATCGAAACTACACTCAGTTCGATTTACTGACGAATCCACAATTTCGACCCATTCAGGAAAATAGAATCCCATGATCATCGACAGTCACTGTCATGCCTGGACCCGCTGGCCTTATCAACCACCTGTTCCCGACGATACCCAACGAGCACGCGTCGAGCAACTTCTACACGAAATGTCAATCAATGACGTCGATCAAGCGGCCATTGTTTGTGCGCAGATCGATCACAATCCCGATAACAATGCCTATGTCGCTGAAGAGGTTGCGCGATATCCCGATAAGCTGCATCAAATTGCTGACGTAGATTGTTCTTGGTCAGACACCTACCATACGTCGGGCGCCGCCGACCGTCTCCGTGACGCAGCCACGCGCTGGTCGCTTAAAGGCTTTACCCATTATCTGCGTCACAATGATGATGCAGCGTGGCTCTATTCGGAGGATGGTGTGGCTTTTTTCCAGACAGCGGTTGAGCTCAATCTGATTGCCAGCATAGCGGGGGCACCCCATCACCAGCCCGCAATTCGCAAAGTGGCCGAACGATTTCCGGCTTTGCCGATCCTGTGTCACCATCTGGCAGGTGTCAAAGTCGGGAATGAGAACGGGCTAAAGGAAGTGTTGGCATCGGCCACGTTACCCAATATCTATATCAAGCTGAGTGGCTTCTACTATGCAACCATAGGGGAGAGGTGGGAATATCCTTATGTGGATACGCACGACATTGTGCGCGCTGAATATGAACACTTTGGTCCGCGACGTATGTGTTGGGGCTCAGATTTTCCGGTCATTCGGACTTGGTTGACTTACCGGCAATCGATTGAGGCGTTCCGTACACATTGCGATTTTGTGCCAGAAGATGATCAAGCATGGATTCTTGGAAAGAATTTGGGAGCACTGTTGGAAAAAGCTGGGAAAGGAGCAGCGTAAGACACTTATGCGAATTGCAATTGCTGGCTTCATGCATGAATCGAACACCTTTGCAGCGATACCAACAACGCTCGACGATTTTTCTGTTTTGAACGGAACAGCCATGGTCGATCATTATGCGCCCACATTTCATGAAGTGGCTGGGTTTATTGCAGGCGCAGATGAATTCGATTACGATCTCCACCCAATCATGGCGGCTGATGCCACACCCGCTGGCCCGTTGACGAACGAGACGTATGAAGCATTGGTCAACAAAATTCTAGAAGGGCTGGATCAAGCATCGGATGTCAATGGTCTATTGTTGGCATTACATGGTGCGATGGTCGCTGAAGGATACCCTCAGGCCAATGGCGAAACAGTTCGGCGAATCCGGGCTGCCATGGGACCAGATTTTCCGGTCGTGGTCACTCACGACTATCACGGCAATATCCCAGAACAGTTGGTGCGAGACGCCACAGCTCTGATTGTTTACAAAACCTGCCCCCACATTGACCAGCGCGAACGCGGGTTACAAGCCGCCTCAATCCTTGAGCGTACCATTCGCGGTGAAATTCGCCCCAAGAGCGCCATTGCCAAGCCGGATCTTCTCTTCAATATCATGTTCCACAACACGAGCCAGGGACCAATGCAGCCGCTGATGGATGCTGCAATTGCGTTGGAGGAGCAATCTGATATTTTGGCTTGTAGTATTGCGGCGGGTTATCAATATGCCGATGTCCCAACAATGGGGCCATCAATTGTGGTCGTTACGGACGATGATGCAGAACTGGCTGAACGGGAGGCCAAGCGATTGGGAGCGATGATGTGGGAGAGCCGAGAACAACTGCTTCTCAATGTGCCTAAGCCTGCCGAAGCAGTTCAAACGGCAATAGCCAGCACGGCCAGACCAATCGCCCTCTTCGAATTGGGTGACAATGTTGGTGGTGGTAGTGCAGGCGATGCAACGGCCTTGCTGAAGGAACTCGTGGAGCAACAGGCCGATGGTTGGGTTGTCACAATCTATGATCCTGAATCGGTCTCCGCTTGTTTCGAAGCCGGAATTGGTGCAATGCTCTCTCTTGTCGTCGGTGGCAAGACAGACAACGAACATGGTCCAACTATACCAATCGCTGGGCGGGTGCGGACTCTGCATAATGGTCATTATGAAGAACATGAACGGCGTCATGGTGGCGGGCGTTATTTTAGCCAAGGGTTGACAGCGGTCGTGGAGGCGGGACGAAGCAATCCCGAGGAAGGTGGACTGCTCGTACTCAACAGCAACCGCGTCTCGCCCAACAGCATACACCAGATCACATCTGTCGGGATTCAGCCAGCGCAACAGAAAATCCTAGTGGCCAAAGGCGCTGTCGCCCCACGCGCCGCTTATGAACCAGTTTGTGCCAGAATTATCGAGGTTGATACAGCAGGAGCGACGGCGATCAACCGTTCGGCCAGTGAATATAGGCAAGCCCGTCAGACGTTGTATGAATGGGAGCAGAACTCATAGCAAATCTCGAGAATGCGATGCACGGACAAAATAGCACACCGAGAATCCAACCAGATCTCAACCCCACTAGCGTAACTGCGCAATGATTTTTGCAATTCGATCTCTCTGTGCTTCGATGCTTTCAGACAGCTTGAACTGAACCAGTGCCCGCTGTAAATTATGCTTTGGGTGTTCCACTTTGAAATAGACATTCCCCGCAAGATAATCCGTGAAAAAGCGCAACCCCAACTCAAATGCAATCAGACGAATTGAGGCGTAAAGATAATGATAATCTGACTCGCTGAAGAATTGTTTGGCAACGGGTAAGTAACCGCGCAGAATGATTTCACAAAGATCGACATCGAAATAAACTTCATCAATTTTGTCTGTCTCTTCTCCCAACGGATTGCAGCATGAGCGCAGACAATCACCAATGTCGTATTGCAGCAAGCCAGGTTTGACTGTGTCTAGATCGATAATGCCAACTGCATACGACGAATAACGATCGATCAAAATATTGTCGACCTTTGGATCGCCGTGCATCACACCCTGCGTTAGATCGCCTGTCGCTTTGGCATCCTCTAAAATTGAGGCCCACGCACGACATTCTTCAACAAACCCAATTCCATAGCGAACATCTGCATCGATTGATTGAGCCGGGATGTCATACAGAACTCGATCATAGTTTTCCAAATATCGTGGCGTTATGTGGAACCCAACTAGCGTATCGTGTAAGTGGGATGGATCTAAATCGCTGACCAACTCATGAAAGCGAGCCAGGGCGTATCCCGATTCCTGGGCATGAGTGGCATCGATAATGGTTGGGTGTGTATT
Source organism: Chloroflexi bacterium TSY (assembly GCA_019217005.1). Next base: position 34,408 of record JAHBNG010000087.1, on the reverse strand, counting down.
CGCCGCATCAATTAGGCTGAGAGCACGCCAAAAATTGCCATCATCGTCAAGCAAATAGTCTTCATTCTCGAGGGTTGGGATAATCATGGGAACTTCCCAACGACGTGTAGAAGCTTCAGTTCTCAATACTTCCTGCTTTAATCGAGCACGCACATGGTTGGTATAGATTCGCAGATTGCGTGGAATCAATTCCGGGTGTTGAAAAACCTGCTGGTTGATGCGCTGCAGAACAAATTTGTCTGCTGAGTCTGTCTGCACGAGATAGGTATCGTTGACGTTACCGGCCCCATATGGAGCCACATCTAGAACTGTTGCCTCAGATTTGAACCGTGCGGCGATCGTTGTTAATTGTTGCAAAATAAGTCCCTTCAATTCTCCCACTGATAAAGTAGCCCCGTTCATGTGAACGGGGCTTGTCGTCATCGCTATGATTCTTGAGAAGGCTGATTTGCCTGTCTCTCCAACGCCCGCAGCCGCTCATCATAATCGAGCAAGCGCTGCAAGATATGCCCAATCGCCATCTCAAGCGTCAATTCGGCCTTCTTCCACATCTCGAACAGGGTCTTTGGTAAATAGGTTGCCATAGATTCATCTCATTCTATGGTGAAAATGGATGGATAGAAACATGACTCATTTAAGTGCTTCTCCGAAAAGCTCTGTGACGATGTCCTCTCGCTCAAGTGACTGCCTAGACTCACAACCACTTTTCGGATAGGTTCTAAGCAAAGCGTGCCGAGTGACTCCGAACAGCCAGACAACTTACTTACACACATTTCTCTAAATGAACAGGGGGAGAAACTGAAAAACGACCGCCTCCACGCAACAACAAGGCGGTCGTTTTTGATCCCACCAGAGAAGGTAGTTACAATAAACGGTAGCCTCCTCGCTGCTTGGTTCAGCTTGGACGGTTAGCCGCCTTTGTCGTGTCTGCTGCACGCAGAGGCGGCGTTTTTCATTGTGGGTATGATAGCATGAGCAGAGCAAGGCAGCAAATGGGGATTCATCATGAACAACAAATCTTTCAATGAGTCTTTTGAAGGATTAGAAATCAGCGATCAAAACACAGATTTTGATTAATTTTAACAAATTTTCAAATTGCCCGAAGGATTCTCGAAGGAGCTACGATTAATAGAGTGAGAGCGGTTGTTTTTCCTCCTTAATCGCTCTTGGTTGGTTCTCCTTTTTAGGGTGTTTTGTTTTTCTCCTTTTGGGTGATTGGGTGCGAAAAGACCGCCGAGAACGGCGGTCTTTTTGCGTTTGTAGATAGGACCCACTCTCTTGCACTGATAGGGAATTATGATTCAACGAGGATTGAGCACAAAACTATCGGCTCATCTACTACAAAAGTTCGCTACTCACATTGTCTCTCTGAACAAATCTGCAAAATGCACACTGTTGGGAGATGAGCAAAACTTATTCCCGACAGTTTCCTTGTCGCTCATAGCTCGTTCCAAATACGCTTCCCCTCCTGTTAAATAAACTTAAGTAAACGGTCATTCTACGGGTTATTTGAGTGGGATAAAAATCCTTGCAGTCTAGAACAAATAGTGATAGTATATTATTCGTAGGCTTTACGCAAGTCGACGTCAAAATATGGTACGTGTATCAAGTCATTTTGGGATTAATTGAATGTCAATTGTATTGGAACGTAAGCATGTTCTCTTGGTTGAAGATGAGGAAGATCAAGCGGAGCTACTTGAATACGCATTCAAATCAAAGGCAGAATGGGCAAAATTAACAATTGTCAACACAATTCAAGATGCTCGTTCTGCCCTGTCAGCATCGCAGCCCGATTTACTAATTACAGATTTACGATTGCCAGACGGAGATGGACGGGAGCTATTGTCAAGAGAGCGTACTCAACAGGCTGATTTTTCGTTGAAAACATCATCAAATTCAGATGGATTCTCAGAAATACCGAAAACACCTGTTGTAATTATGACAGGCAATGGTGATCAAGAAGCTGCTGTCGAAGCAATGAAAGCAGGAGCGTTAGATTATATTGTCAAGTCAAAGTCGACATTGCTCGATCTGCCGATGATTGCAGAGAGGGTATTGCGCGAATGGTCCCACATTCAAAAACGGGAAAGAGCTGAACAGGCGCTGCGACAAAGTTTAGCCCGAACTGAATTGCTTTACAGTACAGCAAGTGTCTTAATGACACCCGGCGACTTACCAAAAAAGCTACACCACATCATTGAAAATGTTGCTGAATCATTACCCGCCAGCATCGTTTCTATTACCCTGCTAAATCTGGCGCAGCGAAGAATTACGCAACAGGTAATAGGCGGTCTTCAACTATCTACTGACACTACATATGAGGGATTTGCGACATTTTCGGAACTGTGGGAAAGCTTGTCCGGTTGGGTCTTGCGTAATTTAGAATCTGCCTTGTCGTTCAAGAATCAACCGGATTCTCGGGAGAGTCATGAAGCGCAGCAACGCCGTCAGAAGCTCAATCTTGGCTCTATGATGGCAGTCCCGATTACTTATCAAGGTCGGACGTTGGGTGTTCTAAGCGCGATGAATCGATTGGATGAACGTGATTTTACCCAGCGTGGACTCAATCTCATGAACGCATTAGCGAATCAGTTAGCTGGGGCAATTGAAAATGTGCGCCTGTCTGATGAGATGCGTGAACTACTCAATGCAGTACAACAACAAGCGGATGAAACACAGGAAATTTTAGATGCTGTTCCTTGTGGAGTCTTTTTGTTAGATCTGGATTGTCGTCTTGTCAAAGCCAACTTGACTGCTCAATTCCAATTAAAGATGTGGGGTGAGATTGAGATGGGTGATCTCATTGACCAAACAGGGTTTCCACTCCCTGTATTAATGCCATTCTCTGTCGAAAATAAACCGCAGGAATTTGTTGTCACTTCTCCATCGGGAAAATCACTTGAGGTAACTGTTTATTCAACTGCTTCGCATTGGCTACTTGTCATGAAGCCAAGTAATAGCAAACCACCTGAGACTGAAATACCACTTATTCGAAAATTTTTAAACTTCTACCAATTGCGAACCAATTAAACTGGGCTCTGAATGAAAACATAGTTTTGTTCGATCTGGTAGAGTTGTAAGAAAAACAACGTTTTCATCACAACCGTAGTATAGGATTCAGATGTTTAGATGATTTGGCTATTAGCGAACATACAACCCTTGAGTTTCTGCCAGATTGCCAACACCGAGACGAATGACTTTTAATTTTTCGCTACGGTACAGGTCAAATTCAATATCTTTGATCGGTAGATTCTTTACTTTCTGGTAAAGGCTTGAGTGACAAAGGGCAAACCGAAAGGGGCGGAAAAAAGAATCCACCCTGAAAAAACGGGATAAAATGTAAAAATAGTGCTCGGCTAGTTTAAGCAGCGGCATTGAGGCGGCGATGAGCGAGAACGCCTTTAGGGAAATGGTGTGAAACCGAGGCCTTTTTCCGAAAGTCAGGGTCGAGTTGGTCGGGAGTTGGAAAAAGAGCACTCGAGAGAACGCGGCGCAAACGGCCGGAAGTGGCTTGAGGCTCTCGATCCCAGTAGCCAGTCGGTATGGGAGGAAGAGAAGCGGCTAAATGGGAAAGAAGATTGCCAGCCAGCAGCCCCAGTTCAGGTAAGCGGAAGCAAGCCTCATCGGCATGAACAAATTGACGATGTAAGCCAATCATCTGCTTGGAAGCCAAGGGGGGATGTTCAACAGGCCAGCGCTCCAGATAGAAAAGATAAATGGTTTCAGCTTGTAAAGCCATGACGGTCGCCAGAACCAAAGGTGTGTGATAAGCAGGATCCTGAAAGACGTAAATCGAATAGGTGCGGTTGGCTGTATCCACCTTGGTTGTCCTGGGGACGAGATTGTGCCATGCTTGATAGCGAATCAGGCGACCACTATAGACAAATTGACCAAACGAGTCTGGAGTTGTGGCCTCGAGTCGCTTTCCCCTATAGCATCGAGAGAGCGGACGCACAATATCACCATATTCGGGTGGTCTGCCTTTTTCCTTACGTTCGGGTAACTCATTGCGGCGCGCTGTGCAGTTAATCGCTTCCCGAAGGACAAATCGGTCGACGTCGCTTTCTAGCATTTCTCTGATTGTAAACCCGGCATCGACCACCGCCACTTCGTCTGACTCCAGTGATTTCTTCGTCTCTTTCAGCAGCTTTTTCCGAAACTCACTTTCCTTTGTGCCTACCTCGCATCTCATGATTGCCTTGAGCAGTGGCACTCGTTTCCCGCCTATCTCCCCCGAGCTTATCATCACTCCAAAGATGAGCGGGCAATGCCCGACGAGCCGTTGAGTTATAGAGTCGGTTCACTTTCCTTGCAGCTTCGGTCGCCAGAACCCTGTGATATCTATGCTTTTCACTCGGTATCCTTCTAACTTTTTTGCCTCCCATTCCCCTTTCCACTCCACTTCTTCTTGCCACGATGAGAGCAGGCTTGCAATATCCCATGATCCATATCGAAAGCTCCACCAGCTTCGCCGGAGCTCCTCATCTTCAAACCCGCTTTCACTCAATCCACTATGGATTGCTCCTCGACTTTTCAGAAACGACCCATTCATCATCGCCCACATCAGACGCATTACATTTACGTTTGTTCCCACCGGCGTTACTTGCAATACATTCATCAGTACTGCTATAGTTATTTCTGGCGCGGTTAGCATTCCTTCCTCCTTTTTGGTTTCGCTACCTTTAGGATGAAACGCTAACCGCTTTTTGTCACATTTCTCACCTCATCTCTTTTCTTTTACCAGAAAGTAAAGAGATTGGTGGATTGTAAATCCTCGTTCGGTAGATTGCCGGTGGTATCTAGAGCAGCCAAATCTCCAAAGATCACAACATCCATTGGGTTATATAGTTTCCAGCGCTGAGCCGTTTCGTAGTCGATGTCAACGACCCAATTTTTGTCCAGAAGCATTCCGACGTGTTTGGTATCAGCGGCATCGATCACCAAAAGTGGGCCATCAATATGGCCATCGGGCAATCGCACCCAGATCTTGCGATTCAGATCCCCATACCGTAGCATGGCAGCGTATCCAACACATTCGGAGCATTCTTGAATCCGACCTGTTTTTAGGCGATTTTTCAATACCCGCTCCATTACTCCAGGATTATAAAACATCGCCTTCCCATAAAGTGGTAAAGGGGTAGGCGCATCATAAGCTGGATAGAGTTGCTTCCATCGCACATCCTCAGCCAATGATGCTGATTCAACGACTGTCTTCTCTGTCGCAACCTCTTCCGTAACAGATTGTTCCCTCACGAAAGACTCTGTTTTAGTAGCGGGAAAATTGAACGAAGATGCAAGTTGAATGGTTGTTAACGTGATATGGTCTGTGTTATCGACTGCAAGCGCAGAGATACTACCATCTGAGTTATCGCTTGGTTCACCAGGAACATCAAGCCCTTCCTCATGTGTTCTATTGTGGTCAGTGACGGGAGATTGAGGTTCTTTTGCCGTTTGCTGTGCATATAGAGGTGAGGGATCGATAATCAGACACGCTACCAGAATTGTTATACCAATTCTTGGCATCATGACCTCCATCTATAGACATCTAGAGAATGGCTAGAAGTTGAATGATGAAGTTCCGTATTGAATGTCTATCGGTTGTGAGTCCTTTCGGACTCGTTGGATTCAACTATTGTTATGGCACGCATCGGGGAGCGGGTTTGATCCAACTTCACAAATCCGCAGGAGTTTCTATTCTGATTTAGGCCAATCCAATTTTTAGGCGTATCCACAGATGGACGGGATTGACTAGATTTTCCCTCTTCCCATCTAAGTCAATCTGTGGATAATTATTTTTTAGGAATCGCCTTAGGGCACATTTGTTATATTCTTGGGCATTCTATTATTCAATTGTAACCGCAATTTCCAAGAAGGGCAAGAAAGGAAATGTCTAAAGGTATTTGGGAGAAAGGTTATTCATACACACAAATACCTTTAGGCTCTGTAAGGAACATGAATTGTCGCTCTTTTCGTCTGCAAAATCGGAACAAACTCATGTTCTCCACAACTGCAATTGGTTTAATTTTGAAACGACATTATAGAAATTCGATTTTACGGTGACGTATTGCCACGCTCTGGGCTAATCCAATGGCAAAGAGCATCGACATCAAACTACTACCACCATAGCTGATAAAAGGCAAGGTTAATCCAGTTACAGGTACTAAACTTAAATTCATCCCTACGTTGACAACAACTTGAAAGAAAACAATCGTTGCAACACCTGTAGCCAAAAGCCGCCCAAAATGATCCTGGGCATTGTCCGCTATCCGCAGCAACCGCAGAACCACAAAGCTTAACATTGCCAAGATCAACACTGCCCCCAACAACCCCAGTTCTTCAGAGATAACGCTAAAGATAAAATCTGTATGGCGGACGCGTAGAAAAAATAGCTGATTCTGGCTACCCGACGACCATCCTCTCCCAAACCAACCACCAGAACCAATGGCGATCAACGCCTGGTTAATATTAAAGGCGGCGGCTTCGTTCGCTTCTGGATTGAGAAAAACGGCGATACGTTCTTTCATATAGCCTTCCAAAGGCACAAATGGAAGCGCCAGCCCGAGGCCACCGCCGATTAAGCCAAGCTGCCAATATTGTATACCACTTGTAAAGATCAGGACTCCGCCAATCACACCCATTGTGACTGTCATGCCTAAATCAGGCTGCTGAAAGACAAAAATCAATGGTGTCGTCAGTAACACAACGGCTCCAACCAAATGCAACAAATGGGGAAGCCGATCACGAAAACGACTCAAATACCAAGCCATTGAGACAACTAGCAAAAATTTTCCTGCCTCGGTTGGCTGTACAAAAGTTCCACCAACCTCGATCCAACGTCTCGAGCCAGTCCCTTGAGATTCGCCAAACAAGGTTACAGACACCAATGAAACAATGAAGACAACAAAGAGCAATGGTGCCAGAATTTCTAGATGGCGATAGTCAAAGACAGCAATTGCGAATAATGCAACAAGTCCAAGGATTAGAAAGAGCGTTTGACGTTGCCAATAATCGGCCAGCTCCTCTGTAAATCGAGTTGCACTATAGATCATTGCAATGCCGATCAACGACAGCGCTAGTACGATTAGTAATAAGGTCCAATCAAAATGACGCCATAGTTGTCGTTCGACCACCAAAATCGTTATCCTCCAAATATCCGACTGAGTGAACGAAAAAAGCCTCGTTTTTTGAAACGCATGAGCGGAACATTTTGGCCCAAAATTCGTTGGGCTATATTGAGGTATGCAGTAGCGGAGTAATTCTTCTGATCGTAGACAGCTGGTATACCACGATCTGTAGATAGAACAATGTCATTATTTTCTGGAACAACTCCCAGGAGATCGATTGCTAAAATATCTAAGACATCATCGATATTTCGCATTTCCCCATCATCTGATAGCTGGGAGTTGAATCGATTCAAGATCAACCATGGTTGACGCTGCCAATCTCGTTCCAATAGATAAATAACTTTGTCGGCATCGCGTAAAGCGCTCACATCAGGCGTTGTTACAATCACCGTGCGGTCAGACGGTGCAATCGCTGTTTCAAAACCATGTTCAATTCCGGCAGGTGAATCAATGATGACAAAATCTGCCATCGTCCGAAGTTCGTTACACAGCTGTATTATCTGCTCGTGAGAAAGCTCTGATTTATCACGGGTTTGAGCTGCTGGCAACAGATAGAGGGCTGGAGCACGCTCATCCCTAACAAGAGCCTGAACCAAAGGGCATCTTTGCTCAACCACATCCACAATATCATATAGGATATGGTTCTCTAATCCCATAATAATATCAAGGTTGCGTAACCCGATATCGGCATCCACAGTCACAACACGTTGGCCCTTTATGGCCAACGCTGTTGATAAATTTGCAACTGTTGTTGTCTTTCCGACGCCACCCTTGCCAGAGGTAACAGTAATAACGGTACCTGGCATGTTCAAATGTCTCCGTGAAAGTTATTTTTGGCTCATTTCCCACAGATATACGCTGACGACGTTCTCTCGGAGCAAGGAAGCGCTTTGCACACATTTGGGAGATGAGAATATTTTCGAGATTGACATAAAGCAAAGTTTTATGTCCATGTTAACGCTTGAATGCCATGATCCCGCCAGGTTTCGATTCGTCCCACGTTTCGACAACAATCTGACCATCTTCGATAAACGCAATTTCGGGGCGACGACTTTTACTTTGTCCCGAGAACCATCTCCCAATGCGGGGTTTCTCTTCCAGCAAAATCGCAGTCAGATCCGCAATACGGATCTGTGTTGGCGTCATTGAAAGGGCCGCAACAACGGCATGTACATCACCTGAAACGCCCGCATGAACAATGCCACGCAAACGCCCCCAAATTAGAATATCGCCCTGACTGCTAACTTCGGAGCCTGGATTAACATCTCCTAAAATTAGCAAAGTTTCGGCGCGATGTAGAATTTGCCCCGAACGAATATTTCCTCGATAGACGAAATGACCGGACGAACCGGTATTCGAAAGAGCTTGTTGTGCATTAACTCCATCATCTGTATCCATGCTAACGGCAAGACCATTGGCCATTGCAATGTGACATGTTTCTTCCGATGTTGACTTAACCACGGCCAGTGACATACCAAATTGTTCTACAATCGAGCGAACCTGATGCAACTCCCTTTGTTGGATGGGTCTCGCGCCGACACCGAGCGTCACCTGTCCCCCGCGAAAGAAACCGGATGCTTGGCGCAGACGATTCATCAATTCTGCCATCAAATCAGGCCAATTTCCTTGACCGATCTCAATTGAAACGCCATCTGCTCGTCCCTTGATATGAACCGAATTCGAATCTTGTGTAATCAAATCTGGCTGTTCTCCTAACATCTGGTTGGAACTTCGGCCTGTATCTGGGACATCTGCATCGATGGCCATACTCTGATCACTAATTGATTTTTCCGGTGCAACCATACTATCAAGTAGGTTAGCCAATTCCGTGCGTTTTTCTAAACGCTCTGGCTTGTTTCCTGAACCAGAATAACTCCAATTTTGTCTTAAATTAGTCATGTTAACCCATATTTCTTTGTGAAAGCTTATTCGCTAATTGATGGGGTTAATCTCGTTTAAATAAGTATTGATTATATTTTGTGTAATTGGTACTGCAGATTCTGAGCCTTCACCACCGTCATAGACTAATGTAACCACACTAATAATTGGGTTCTCATAAGGGGCGTATCCAACAAACCAAGCGTGAGTGGGAAGGTTATCTTCATGGTCACGACGGCAATCCTTTTCTCCATTGTCCAATTCTATTACTTCGCAAAACTCTGCCGTCCCTGTTTTACCGGCGACTTCGTAATTCGGCATTCGAGCCCCAATCGCTGTCCCAAAGTCACTGTTGACAGCAGTCCACATCCCTTGTTGAATAACTTGAATGACTTCCGGTGTCAATGGAAGCTGACGCTTCACAATAGGCGTAAAATCACGCAGCAATTCACCCTCTGCATCAGTAATTTGGTAAACGAGTTGCGGTTGATGCAGAGTTCCTCCGTTGGCAATTGCAGCCGTAGCAACAAGGACCTGTAATGGGGTGACGAGCACATCGCCCTGACCAATAGAGGCATTATAACTATCACCCGTTGTCCAACTTTCTGCACGAGTTTGGCGTTTCCATTGATCATCGGGCATTGGTGCCCAAACTTCGCCTGGCAAATCGATTCCTGTCGGTCCACCATAGCCAAACGTTTCTGCCCAATTTGACAACCTTTTATCTCCCAATCCTTCAAATTGCGTTGGTGGGAAACCACCTCCAATCAAGTAAAAATAAATATCATTGGATAGGGCAATGGCTTGTACCATGTTGATGGGGCCATGATTGATACCAAGATCATGATTCCAGCTGACAAATTTTTGTGCTTGAGATAGATCATTTGGGAAAAAACGATTGGGTAGAAAAATCGGACCATTGTCAGCGATTGTATCTCTCGGGGCAATTATGCCTTCTGCTAATGCTGCCGAAGCTGTGACCATCTTAAAGACTGAGCCGGGGGGATAAAGCCCTCCAATTGCATAATTGATCAGAGGTCTACGTTCGTCATTCTGAATTTCTAGATAATTCTCTCCAATTTTTTCAGTAAAGACGTTGTTATCAAAGGAAGGCAAACTTACCATCCCCAAAATTGCCCCATTTTGGGGATTCATCGCAATTGTCACAACCCACGGAGCATCTTTTTCCTCCATCATGGTGGACAACGCGTCATGCATTGCTTGTTGTAGACGGAAATCAACAGCTAAGTAGAGCGATTTCCCTGGAATAGGTTGCTTTACTTCACCGATAGTACGTACCTCGCGCCCTAAAATATCAACATCAATTTGCCGACTCCCGGGAATACCACGCAACTCATCTTGATACGAAAATTCCAGCCCGCTCAATCCAACTTTTTCATTGAGGTTCTCATACCCTCGCTCTTGATAATTTTCCGCCAGTGCGGCTGGAATCGGTCCCATAAAGCCCAATATGTGACTGGTGAGTTCTTTGTATATATAATCGCGAACTGGAACCTGCTCTAGATATACACCAGGTAGATCATAACTCTCCTCGGCTACTTCGAATGCTTGGATTCGATCAACCAAATCCAAAAGTGGAATGGCTTCGGACGTGCTTCCCTGCCGTCCGATCCCGACAGAACGTTCTACCAATGCAACGAGTCCTGGAAGGGGGAGAGGAATCGTGATATCGGGCACAGGAACAAGCGATGCTTCTCTGATTCCAAGTGTTTCATCTATTACACTATTTGCATTGGTCGGTCCGGGAACATATCGAGTTGGAAGCGTAATGCCAATGTTTTCAACCGTTTGTGCATAATCAGCACGACCTAAACGCCTGAACATTGTTTCTGCAATGCGGACAGCAATCGATTCATCACTGTCAGCCCGTAATACGACCAAAAGACGCTCAATTTCTTGCGCTTGCTCATTAACCGTAGTGTCTGGATCGTCGAACGGCAGGTATTCGGGCACCAGTGATATTTCGAAACTTGGACGATTCCGCGCTAATATTTTACCTATTCGATCGTAAATCACGCCGCGCTTCGGAGCAATCACAACAGTACGAGAGCGATTTTTATTAGATTCAGCCAGATAAAAATTATGTTTGAGAACTTGTAGTTGATAAAGGCGACCAACCATAAGCAGAAATGCAATTACGATAGACGCCCGATAAAGGCGCATCGCGATAGAGGATGTATTGTGCATTTCTTGTTCGAACATGAGATATTGAAAAATACGACTGTTCCGCTCATCAGACGAAAGTGTGCAACCTCCCGAAATTTCGACGGTTTAATTGCTTACTTGCACACTTTCTGGAAGAAAGACCTTTTCATAGATGAGCCTACTATTTTAGAACGCAAATACCAAGGCAGATAGACTCATTGAATTTAGTCGAGTAGATGCTTAGACTATCCGTCTAGTTATTTTTCCCGGGATAAACTACAGCGACCGATTCTCGGGAATCCAGTTCAAAAAGGGGATGGCAACGAGCATCAAGGTTGCGTTGTAGAGCACAGATGGTATCACGATATTTTCTATGGTGAGTCCCCACGGATAGCCACGCCGATTCGGATCAAATAGAGCAACGGTGTCTAAGATAACCAAATAGGTCAGAGAAAAAGTCACAGCCCCTACAATTCCAGTTAAAAAGGGCACAAGCAGGTTATAGCGTGAAAATATGCCATAGCCATAACCTGCAACCAATGATGCGGCCATCAACGCCAAACTAGAGCCACCTGTGGGACCACCACTAAAGATGTCGAGCCATAAACCACCAATAAAAGCCCAAACCACACCGCTGCGGGGCCCAAAAATAAGTGTCCAAACCAGAATAATAAACAGTACAATGTCGGGTTTGGTTCCACCAAACGCAAAACGATTTGTAATCGTGGCCTGAATGATGCTCGCTATTCCGAGTAGTGGCACCATAATGTAAGATTGGACACCCAATTTCATCTTTGCTCAGTTTCCTTCATCTTCGGGTATCGGTGTTATGTCTGACTCATCTGCATCTCGCTCATCTAAAAGCAATGTATCGGGTACCTCTTCCTGTGGATCAAAATTAGTAATCACCAAAACCAGATCTAATTCATCGAATTCGACGGCCGGTTGCACGATTGCTTGTTGAGCAACTTCCTCATCTCGCTGACGAATCTCAATGACTTGACCGATAGGAATTCCCCTGGGAAATCGGCTGCCAATTAACTCATTATTTGCGGATGATATCGTAATACCGGAAGTCAAAATATCTTCACCTATGCCAAACTCCGCCTCCTGCGGAATATACTCCATAATTAAAGTACCACCAGGATTGCCGCGAATCACACCATTGAAACGGCTGCTTGACAAATTTGCGTTTACACCGCTATTTGGGTCGGTGATCAACAACACTTTGGACGTATTGCGCGTCACCTCTGTAATCCGTCCAACAAGACCAGCATTTGTTGTAACAGGCATTCCTATACGAATACCATGCTCCGATCCAAGATCAATCAAGATAAAATCTTGGAAGTTACTACTATCTTCACCTAATTTTCGTGCAACGATTTGCGCGCCACGCAACTCTAGACCAGGACGAGCATTTGCAAACTCGAGGAGTTCACGCAGCCTAGCGTTCTCTCGCTCAACTTCGCTTAAGCTAAAGTTCTCTGCGAGGAGTTTTGCATTGATCTCTTCCAATTCGACATTGCGCGTCTGCAATTCGCCAAACTCCATAAAAAATTGAACCCAACCGGCAATATTGTCCGCAACACCAGTGGACATGCGCTGTGCTGGGGAAGTAATCTGTGTAATTGCACTTTGTACAGGGGCCAATCGACCAGTCAATTGCAACGCCATTAAGATCAAGGATGCTAAAGACAATATGATGATGCGAACGAAAATATCGCCAAATGTCCAGGAGCGAGTATCTCTCATGATGAACTTGGCTCTATCACACTGGGTTTTGCTTGACAACCTCAGTATTGTTTAACTTCCAAAAGTTAGACAGTGTGTCACCAAAGCACGTAAATGGAGGCTACTCAGTCACAGAGCCTGTTCCATTTATATACTTTGTGATACACACCCAAAGGTTCAAATGTCAGTTGAATACAATGGAGAAGAACAGTGACAATTTCCGTATTTCGAGAACGACCATAGGTGAGAATCGTACAATAAGATAGAATTCAGGTTTATCGTATTGTACTTTTTCGTTGCATGCTAGTCAGGGTTTCGCGGTAAAATTCCGGTTTTTCCAAGATCATGCCAGTTCCCATGACCACTGCCGTTAGAGGATTATCGGCTACATAGACATGCATACGTGTCTCATCTTGTAAACGTTGTCCCAACCCTTGGAGGAGCGCCCCTCCTCCAGCCAAGACAACACCTAATTCCATTAGATCCGCGACCAATTCCGGAGGCGTTTCATCCAGCGTGCTTTTCACTGCGTCAACCACAACTTGCACAGATCCTGCTAGCGCCTCGCGGATCTCTACGGAACTCACTTCTACAGCTTCTGGCAAACCAGTCACAAGGTTACGCCCACGCAAAATCATTGTCCGTTCACGCTCCATTGGATAAGCTGAACCGATTTCAATCTTTGCGCGTTCCCCCATACGCTCGCCGATAAGCAAATTATATTTCTGACGCGCATAATTGACAATGTCTTCATTCATCTCATCACCGGCAGTGCGGATTGAACGCGAGACAACAATCCCACCCAATGAAATAACAGCTACTTCGGTCGTTCCACCACCGATGTCGATGATCATTGACCCAACCGACTCTGTTACTGGCAATCCAGCACCAATGGCTGCAGCCATTGGCTCTTCAACCAGCCCTGCATCTCGTGCCCCTGCACTGACAGCTGCATCACGGACGGCTCGTTTTTCTACTTCTGTGACGCCAGAGGGGATACCAATCACTACCCGTGGTCTGGCCGTTCCCAAAGCACGACCTCCATGCACTTTATCAATAAAATGATGAATCATTCGCTCTGTGACATCAAAATCTGAGATAACACCATCTTGTAGAGGACGAATCGCTACAATGTGAGAGGGTGTACGACCAACCATCTCTTTCGCATCAGATCCAATCGCTTTCACATCGTTTCGGCGCCGCGATGATCGATCGATTGCCACAACAGAAGGCTCGTCAATTACAATCCCACGATTTTTTACGTGAACAAGCGTGTTTGCCGTGCCAAGGTCAATGCCAATATCGAGCGAAAAAAGACCTAAAAGCCAATCAACTGGATTAATCATAATAATTCTCGAATTCTATATACGTCACATATGCATCATGCCTCAAAAAAGAATTATACCACAAGCGATCAAGTGGCAAAAAAGCGATTATCTATTTTAGATGTGGTATAATTCCGTCATGGAATATGTATCACAAGAAAGCGATATCTCTGGGTCCGATCAGATTCGACAAAAGAGCGCGGATCACCCCCTCTTTCAGGCGGTCGTACAGGCACAAGAGCGTTACCACCTATTTCCAATCGTCCCGATTGAGCCCCCTGACAGACGACTTTGCTATCGTCAAGATCATAGCAAGCAAACAGTTGTGCTTGGTGTAAGCGGTGGTGGAGATAGCGTTTGCCTTTTACATTTGCTACTACAGTTTGCTCCTCCGTGGCGACTCGAGCTTCATGTCGCACACCTCAATCATGGATTACGCCCGGAATCTGCAAGCGAAGCCTCTTTTGTGGCTGATCTCGCACATCGGTTTGAACTCCCTTCCCACATTGAACATCTTCCCCCCGATCAATTGCGTCAGCAACCTGGCAGCATTGAAAATGCGGCACGTCGTGTTCGTTATCGATTTCTTGGTCGGATTGCACAATCTGTGACGCCTCGGACGCAACAACCAATTATTGCTGTTGCCCACCACGCCGATGACCAAAGTGAAACTCTACTCTTAAACTTGCTGCGTGGCAGTGGTCTACGCGGTCTGGGCGGCATGAGATACGTGACTGAGTTCGCACCAAACAGTTTCGAAAAATCAGAGGAAAAAGAGGGCGGCAAATCCGATAAAAGAGCAAATGGTGACATGCGACAATCTGTTTCGAGCCAGATATCTTCGCAGCGGTCGATCCGGCTCGTTCGTCCTCTCCTTTCTGTTGAGCGCACCGACATTATTGATTATCTTCAATCATATAAACTGCCTTGGATGGAAGATGCCAGCAATCAAGATCTGGTCTATTTGCGGAATCGAATTAGACATCAAGTTCTGCCGATGCTCAAACAGATACAGCCGCAGATTGCGACTCTGTTTGGTCAAACAACTCAGATTGTTCAAGGCGAGATAGACCGTACGCAAAATCTTGATCGAAAATTGTTGACTGAACTGACGCTGGATCAATCTACCGAGCGGATTATTCTGGATTATAAACGTTTGATGGCCCTGCCTGACATTGCCTCTCAACGTGGGATTCTGCGTTTGGTCATTGAAGAATTAACTGGCGATCTACAAAACGTCGAATTTCAGCTGATTGAAGACCTCCTTGTACATCTGCAGAATGCCCAAAAACCAACTGGTCCTCATCCGCTCATTCGACAGCTTGCTTGGACGCTCATTGGATCAACAGCCAGCTTCCCCTCTCGGTTTAGCTTACACTACAATGACGTCCTCCCTGTGATACCGATTCATCCCTATTTGGAGCATAAGTGGTTACAATCACAAACTAAACAATTGATTCACGTTCCGGGTGAGATCATTTGTGGGCAGTGGTCACTTCGTTGCCGCCTTCTCTCCATTAGCCAGCTTCCCCCAAATTGGCAACGTACGGATCAACCCTGGAGAGCCTATATCGATATGAATCAGGCCTCATCTCTTGTTTTGACCGTCCCATCTCTGGGTCTTCGCTTTGCACCGCTTGGGTTAGGCGGAAAGCATAAGCAAGTAGGAGATTTCTTCACTGATCAAAAGGTGCCCGTCTACTTGCGTTCTCAGTGGCCGATCATCATGGATGCACGAACCAAACAAGTCATCTGGATCTGTGGACTGCGGCTGGCTCATCACGTCCGGATTACAGAAAAAACGACACAGGTTTTGCGCCTTGAATGGATAAAAATGAGCCGTGAACAGAGCAAACGTTAAGCCCTTGGTCCATTGGGTCATCTACAAAAAATATACGGTGCGTTTTCGCAAGCGCACCCTTCAAGAAGTAACGGGAATTTTAACAACTCCAGATGGAGCGGTGGAATTCCGCTATGATCCCCAAAATATGCTCATCTATCTACCGGATAAACAGATTGAAATCAACGAACATGGTTGGGAATTAACCGATGTCTCCAACTAATTTGTCCCCGTCTGCAATTATATTGAAGCCTGGGCGCGACAAACCTGTTATACAAGGACACCCTTGGATCTTTAGCGGCGCAATTCACACAATTCCAGACCAGCTTGAGGATGGAGCAATCGTTCCGGTTCTGGATTCCAACAACAGGTGGCTTGCTCACGGATATCTGAATCGTGCCAGTCAGATTCAGGTACGTATTCTTAATCGAGATCCAAACGAGAAGATCGATGAACGTTTCTGGTATGCACGTCTTCAACAGGCAATCCAAGCAAGGACAATGCTTGCTGCAGATGAGCAAACGAATGTGTATCGTCTGGTTCATGCTGAAAGTGATTTTATACCAGGGCTAACGATGGATCGCTATGCTGACTATCTGGTCATGCAGGTTGGGACATTGGGAATCGAGAAATGCAAACAACAGCTTACCGAGCAACTTCTAGAACTCACCGGTGCACAAGGGGTTATCGAGCGTAGTGAAGACCCTCTTCGTCATAAAGAAGGATTAAAAGCGTCTACAGGGTTGCTCGCTGGTTCCGCACCGCCTGAATTACTTCGCGTTTCCGAGAAAGGGTTTCAATTTTACGTTGATCTACAGCGGGGTCAGAAGACAGGTTTCTATCTTGACCAACGAACGAATCGAGCCCGCGTTGCACAGTATGCCGAAGGCCGAACTGTTTTGAATGCATTCAGTTACACAAGCAGTTTTGCCGTCTACGCGTTCAGTGCAGGCGCGCAACACGTCGTCAATGTTGATAGTAGCGTCGCCGCATTGGAATTGGGCGAAAAAAACTTGGCACTCAATGAACTGCCAACATCTGAGCGTTGTGAACATATTGCTGGGGACATCTTTGAGGTGCTCCGTGATTGGCGTGATTTTGGTAGTATGCCTATGGATCTGATTATTTTGGATCCTCCAAAATTCGCGCAATCAAAACGGCAGGTTGCCCGAGCTCTGCGGGGATATAAAGATATCAATCTTCTCGCAATGCAATTGCTGCAGCCAAATGGCATTTTGGCAACGTTTAGCTGTAGTGGATTAATTTCTGCAGAACTATTTCAGAAAGTAATCTTTGGCGCGGCAGTCGATGCAGGACGCTCTGTGCAGATACTGGAACAGCTCCATCAATCAAGCGATCATCCCATCTCGGTGACTTTCCCCGAAGGAGCATACCTAAAGGGATTGATCTGTCGCGTTCTCTAAAGAATCAGAATTCAATAAATCCGGAAACACAAATTTATTTTGCACCTGTTTTTTGCGATTTTGCCGCTGATTGTACAAAACTTGCGCTAATGAAGTATAAGCCATGAACTTTTTATCTTTTATCGAACAACTCAGACGCGATCTCGCCGAATCATTGCCTGGCCAAGAAGCACAATATCGAATGGCGCCTCAGCCACGCACCGGTGGTGAGCGGAACGATCGTCCAGGACCTGTCACCCGTCGGAGCGCTGTGCTTCTACTGTTCTATCTTGATGCGGATCAAATACACCTACCGCTTATTTTGCGTCCAACCTATTCGGGCGTACATAGCGGGCAAGTTGGTTTACCTGGTGGTGGGTACGAAAAAATCGATAAGGATCTAATTGCTACTGCCTTGCGAGAAACCAATGAAGAGATTGGTGTGAAGGTTGAACAGGACCAAGTATTGGGGCAGCTTACATCTCTATATATCAATGCAAGCGATAATTTAGTACACCCTGTGGTCGCATGGACGAAGACAAAACCTCGTTTTCAAATTGATAGACGAGAAGTAGAACGTCTTCTATTAATTCCTATACATGCACTGCAAAATCCGCAAAATTATCGTCAAGAAGAATGGAATCTTCGCAACCACACAGTATTTGTGCCGTTCTTTCACATTCAAGGCGAGACAATCTGGGGTGCAACGGCAATGATCTTAAGCGAGTTGTTGGCGCTGAAAAGTATACACAATAGACTAAACTATCCTTTTAACCCGCTGATGGCAATCCCCTGAATGAAGTAGCGTTGTGCCACAAAGAAGACAAAGATCACGGGGATGATCATCATCGTAGAGGCCGCCATCAGCAGATCCCATCGAGTACGCCCGACAAAAGCGGTGCGGAACATGGCCAATCCCAAAGCAACGGTAAATTTGTTGGGATCTTTGGACAAATAGAGTAACGGCCCCATGAAATCATTCCATGTATTGATAAAGGTGAAGATGGCAATGGTAGCCAAAGCAGGTTTGGCCAATGGTAACATAATGCGCCAGTAGATGCCGACCTCAGAGGCTCCATCAATGCGGGCGGCGTCGGCCAATTCTGAGGGTAGGGTTCGAAAGAACTGCCGCAGCAAGAAGATATTGAAGGCCCCACCCCCAAAGAAGAATGGGACGGTCAGAGGGAGAATTGTATTGACCCAACCGATGCGGCTAAAGATAACGAATTGGGGAATCATCGTTACGATGCCCGGTAACATGACGGTAGCAAGCAAGACAGTAAACCAAAAGTCACGACCTGGAAAGTCAATGCGCGCAAACCCATACGCACAAAAGGAAGCCGAGATTAGAATCGCAATCTCATTCAGCAGCAAGATCACGATGGTATTCCATAGATATAACCCAAAGGGTCGTTGGGTCCAAGCGTTGATGTAATTCTGGAATTGAGGTGGATTCGGGATCCACTGCGGTGGGTAGCGAAAGACTCCCAACTCCGTCTTGAGCGAACTGGTCACCAACCATAGGAATGGTAGAATCATCACACAAGCACCCAAGATCAGGAGCGCCCAAATGAAAAATCGCCACAGACGTTCACGATCCTGTATACGCGATGACCTGTCCTGAGCCACACGATTGGCAAAAAATCTTCTGCTATCCGTTGTCATGGTTTCTGTTTTTTCTAACTTCCCACATCTTCGTAATAGACGAGACGACCCACGTATTTGAACACGATGAGGGTCAAGAACATAATAATGCAGAAGAGAACCCACGCCAGCAGAGAAGCATATCCCATATCAAAATATTGAAGACCTGTTCGATACGTATAAAGCACGTAAAAGAGAGTGGCATTTTGGGGCCCCCCGTTGGTGATCAGAAAGCCGGCCGTAAAGATCTGAAAGGAACCAATAATGCCCATGATCAAGTTAAAGAATATGACCGGTGACATAAGGGGAATCGTCACGTTAACCAAACTCGCCCAGCGCCCCGCACCATCAATCTCCGCGGCTTCATAGAGCGATTCGGGGATCCCTTGCAGCCCGGCCAGATAGATGACCATCGTCGCCCCCAACGCCCACAGGCTCATGAGGATCATCGCTGGCATGGCCCAGCGCGGATCCTGGAGCCACGCGATCTTGGAAAAGCCCAGAAAATCCAGTAAGGCATTGATCAAGCCAAACTCCGTATTAAACATAAAGCTCCACAAAACGGCATTGGCAACCGCCGGCACAATACTAGGCAGATAGTAAATGGTGCGAAAGAGCGCAATTCCACGGGCCTTGAAATTCATCAAGAGAGCGATGACGAAACTCAAAACCAAGCTGACGGGCACTGAAACCAAAGAGTAGTAGGCCGTTACCTTCAAAGATTGATAGAAGAGATCATCCTCGATCATCTTGCGAAAGTTGCCCAAACCAATGTAAAAGGGCCGCTGGATCATATTCCAGTCATAGACTGTTAGCCAGGCTGCAACCAACGCCGGTCCGACAAAGAATAGAAAAAAGCCCAAAAGAAAGGGCGAGATAAACAGATAGCCGGTTAAAGTCCGTCGAGTCCGTTGGGTACGCGGCCAAGAGCTTATGGTCAGTGGAGCTTCCGCCGCCATTGAGTTTCTCCTAAATCAATATTCATCGGGTCTACCTCTACCCACGCTCCCACAGTGCCTGTAAGGTATAGATTTCCCCCAAGTGACGTACGTTATCGATCAAGACCATCGACAACACCTGAAATTTAGTGTAATGCCCTCCCAAACCCGGTGCTGGCTCAGTCAAATCTCGCATTGGTGTTGCTTCGATAAACGCTCTCATTGAATCATAGACCTCGTCAAGATGACCCAATAATTGTTCTTTCGTCAATCGGGGAATCGCTGCTACTTGCTCTGCTGTATACCCATTCACCGATCCCCATCCCTCTTTGCCAAGACCACTCGGGTTATATCCCGTCCGCTCAACCCAGCCTTGGCTAAACCACTGTTCCTTGGTTGAAGATTCCCCCTGAACCAGTTGTGTCAAAAAAACGTCCATCAACCGTCCCATATGCCAGATCGTTACCGCAATGCTATTGCTCGTGGGAGTCGGTTGCCAATGGAGAGATAGCTCATCCATTTCTGCCATGGCTTGCTTCAAGCGGCGACGATTATCTTCCAAATAATCAATCATCACCTCATTGCCGTTCAACTCATCATGTGGGAATAAGAGTCCTGGTTGCGCCATATTATTTATATAGGTACTAAGATGTGGGCCGCTGCTGTTCGGTTACCATGATCTCATTGGCTTCAGCTACGGCATTGGGCAATACATCCTCAGCTTTCGCATCACCGTTGAAGATCTGATCAAAGATCGGTTGCAAGGCTGTATCTGCTGCCTTGCGATAGCCAACAGGCATCGTGAGGTAATGTCCATATTTGGGCGCATACTCGGTCACAATGAGTTCGTAACCGGCAGGATGTTCCGGTTCCACACACCAGTCGGCAATGGATTCGTCCGTCATCAGTGCGGTCTGGCTGGGGAGCCACAAACCAGAGCGGCAATAACGCTCCTGATACCAGGGTGAAGACAAGAAGCGGATCAATTCCCAGGCTGCGTCTGGATATTCCGTATCCTTGACGATTGTGACCAAGTGAGCCTGCATATCCGTACCTGGACGAGTCATGGTGGGCAACACACCAGTACCAATCCCGCCTTCAATCTGCCATAGCCAGGATAGTGCCCAAGAGCCGTCAACGACCAGTGCGACCTTCTTGGTTTCGAGAAGCTGAGCACCTCCCATGCCGAGCGCTTCCAATGCCTCTGCTCGCGGCATCACTTGATGGACGAGTCTCAGGTCTGCGATGCGTTGCATTGCGTCCATGGCGTTTGGATCGTCCAGAACGATCTGCTGAGAGTCGCCATCGACCCAAGCCGCACTGTTCGATTGGACCGCGGCATGTAATGGAATCCACCAAGTTGGCCAGTTCACCCCCCAACGTTCAACGTTGGTTGCATCAAAGCCCGAGTCGCCTGGATGATGGCCGTTGACGTCCACGGTCAATTGCGTTGCGATTTCCAGAAATTGATTCCAATCCCAGGCTTCGTCTGGATGGTTACTCGGTGGTTCTACCTCAAGCTCCTCAAAAAGCGACGCATTATAGTAGAAGTGAGGGGCCACCCAACAGGATCCAATACCATAACTCTCCCCTTGATAGACCTGTCGATCCGACTCTTGTGGTTGGATCCAGTAGTCATCCTTGGAGAATTCCGCGTCGGCGTCAATATATGACGTGATCGGCAATAAGAGCCCCAGATGTGCAAAGGTCCGATAGACGTCACTTTCAACCCGGGCCGTATCTGGAGGTGTACCGGCTGCGACCAGAGACATCAATTGTTCCAGACGAGATGTCCCCTGTGCCTGTTGCACCAATGCCCACTCAACGTCTGGATGTTCATCATGGAAAAGCTCCTGCTCTTCGGGGATCAAGTCTGGACTCCCCGGCATACCCAAGAACTCAATCGTCACCCGTTCCCCAGTGGCCTGGGTTCCATCTGAGGCTCCTGTTTCAATTGAGGCTGGCTGGCACGCTGCCAGCAACGCCGCGCCTAAGACAGTTGTCCCGGAAAGATGCAGAAACTGTCGTCTACTCAAATGCTGATTCATGGATTTCCTCCTTGTGATATGTGTTGTAAGTACTCACCTAACCTGGACAAGGCCGCTTCGCTACCGAGCCAGAAGCAAAGTTGCAGAGTGGCAGCGTTGCAAGGTGGGTGAACAAAATCTCGTCTGCTCCGAAGAATAAACTCGATTCGCCTAACCTGGACAAGGCCGCTTCGCTCCCAAGCCAGAAGCAAAGTTGCAGGGTTGCAAAGTTGCAAGGTGGGTGAACAGAATCTCGTCCGCTCCAAAGAATAGACTCGATTTGCATGAGAGCATACTCCAATACACCGAGCGTCTTTTTAACTCTGCAACCTTGCGACTTCTTGCCCCATGTACAAGAAATCGCTTGGTCAGACGCTAAAGTTCAATTGCACGACCCATCTGCGCCGATTCATGCGCGGCCTCGATAATCTGAAGCGACTTGATGGCATCGTCTACAGTGTAGCCGCTGCTGCCTTCGCCCCGAATTGCGGCAGCAAAGGCTTTCACCAGCGCACGACCTTCCGCACCATATCCAGGCACGTCGGGCGCTGGCATCTCGAATCGACGCTCTGGTGCGCCAGCCCAATCAGGATGGGTGCTCTTGATGGTGCAGGCGTGTTCAGCTTGCTCCCATTTGGCCCAGCCGTCGGAACCACGCATGCCGATGGAGATCTCACCATCGCCTGAGGTAAAGTAGCCTGCATGTAGCGTACCGATCATGCCGTTGGCAAATTGGAGCGAAACGGAGGCTGCATCCTCTACATCGATCTCTTGACCGCCGACATTGGCCTCAATGGCGCTGACCTTGGTCACTTCGGAGCTGGTGAGATGGCGCATCAGATCGAACCAGTGACAACCCAACCAGTTGAGGATCCCACCGCCAGCTTCATCGCGTTTGAAGTACCAAGTACTGGGATTGCGTCGTACGACGCTAGAGGTGATAAAGCGGATGTCGATAGAGTAGGGTTTGCCCAACAGACCCGCATCATACGCGCGCTTAATCTGGTTGCCAATGGGATGGAAGCGCCAGGAATATCCACAGGAAAAGTGCAGCTTGTTGCGGTCAACAACCTCGGCGAGGGGAAGCAACTGGCTGGAATGCACATTTCGCCCCAAACGTGAACGCCCGCTTCGGCTACTTGCAACATCCAGTTGGGCATGTCGCGCAAATAAGTCGAGATCATGACTGCATCGGGTTGGGCTTTGTCTAGCAGCTCATCCAGACTCTCATAAAATGGGACGTGTTGGGCATTGGGTTTCACATTGGGACGCACACCATTCGGATCGGGATCGTAAAAGCCGACCAATTCGATCTCGTCTTCCAATAGCATCAATGTATCGCGAAACATATTGGCGTGCATCAGCGATACACCAGCTTGGGCAAAGCGTAGTTTTCGCGATACTCGGCATTTGGGTTCTCCTTAAGTACCTCTTTGCTTATCTTGGTCCGATCACAATCGGATAGTTCCGAATTTTCTTGTCCTCCAAATCGACCTCAAACGGCTGGTTTTCAACTGTCCCCAGTTCTGTCGAGACAGGCTGTTCGCTAAACAGTACAATGTATCCTTTGACCAGGTCTGCGGCAGTGAGATAGCAGACCAATTGTTGTTGTCCTTCTGCAAATCGCTTCTGACCATACCAAATCTTTGTCTCAATGATGAATTTAGTGCCTCGATAGAAGACGACCAGATCCATTTCACCGGCAGAATTGATCGCCTCCAGCGCAACATTTCCGCCAATGCCGTCCAGGGCAGCGGTGAGGTAGCTCAACAGCAGATATTGGCCACCGATTTCAAGAGGACGGTCAGTCTTTTTGCTGCGCAAGAGTTGAACACCATGTTCTTCCATCATGACTTTGAAGCTGTCCAACAAGCCATCCATGTTGAGGATCCCGTCGATGACATAGCGATGCCGAATATTGCCATTAACGGGGACATCGCCATTCGACGGAGTGAATGTGAGGATGAGCATCTTGCGGTAGATGGGATTGGCGATGCGAGCTATTAAGAAATCACCCTCGTCCATACGGCGTAAGATCCCGTACATCAGTAGTTCTTGCGTAACTGGCTCTCGGAAATTGGAACGCGTTTCATCGTAGAAGAGGATAGGCAGTAGCATCTTGCGGTGGGGCATCGCCTTGGACGTAATGGAGGCGAAGTGGGTATTGTTCTCGGCCAGCAATTTGACCAACGCCAAATCGAAGTGGTTGAGTTGAATCGATTTTTGGCGATTGAGGACAATCTCTTGTGTTAGAATCTGGGCCAGTCGATTAACCAAAAAGGGTTGCCCCTGCGATTCTCGATAGATTGCGTCTACAACTTCTGGGGAAAATGGTTGGTCCGTCTCCGCCGTGTGCTGCTCTAGCAGATTGGTCGTCTCGCTGACCGTGAAATAGGGGACTTCATACTGATCGGCAATGTTAAATGGCGATTGTGTTCCGCCAAGGAGGGCAGGAATATTACGCACGCCGACCAAAATGATGCTCTGTAGAGCATATTGAAATGGCTCATGCCGATAGAGATACATATCACGGAAAGCACCTAGCATGGGTTCCGCTAACTCCGGCCCAATGGCGTCAAATTCGTCAATAATTAGTAAGCTATGCCGGCCCATAATCGTCCCGATTTGACACATCCAATCCACGAAATCGCCTTGATGCTTCAGGTCATCTGGAGCGGGTAGATTTTCAGCAGGCACCATTTCTTGTAGGGCAGACAAATTTCGCTTTATTAGCATTGACCCGAGCTGTTCATAAAATTCAGCCCGATTATAGCCGCGCATACTTTCAAAACTAAGAAGCACGCCAAAATACTCACCAGTCGCCTCCAATTCAGCAATGACCTCGCGGAACAAGGTTGTCTTCCCTGTTTGCCGCGCAGCATTGAGCGTGAAATAGCGACCTTTTTCAATCTTCTCGCGTACCTCAGCCTTCACGGCAATCCGATCAACGTGGTAGTGTATCTCTGGGTAGATTGGGCCGAAGATGTTAAATTCTCTGGGCATGGTTGCTCTCGTGCGATTCTAATTCCCCTATACCAACACGAGACAGTATATCACTCTGTCTCCAATGCCGTCCACATCTCCCAGCCAATCAGGCACGAGCTGAGCGGTCGGCCCAACAATCGACGCCAATCCTCACGTGGATAGATCTCGCCCGCAACCTCTCCACCACCGACATAAATCCGTGCAGTTGGCGCCGTGACGAAGAGGCAGTATGTATAAACCGTATTCACGCCGCCCGGACCGTGATGAACAAACGGTAGATCGAGATCGCTCCAGCGCGCCTCGATAGCACCGGCAGCGGTTTCGATATGCACCGTTACAGCACGACGTAGGTCGCCGTTGCGTGCGAAGCGAGCCAACACGATATTATCACCTGTGAGGGCCAACGGGTTGTCACGCCCCTTGTACATGTAGTCAAAGAGCCATTGAGCAAGCTCCGAATTGCCTGTGTAGATCCCGTTGGGAATTGTGCCGCTTTCAAGTGCTGGATCACAATAGAGAAAGGCTGCGTTGCCACCACCGTGAGGAGAATATTCAGTCTCGAATAGGCTCAAGCGCACGCTATCTTCTGCCTGATTGGGTGGGCGCAGATAGAGTAGATAGTGAATGCCAGCCCAGATGACGTCTGTCGACTCAATGTTTCTCTGCATATTCGATCGTCTCCTTCCAGATTGCCATCGCTGTACGGCCCAATATCCCCTCCCGCTCGGATTCCGATAAAAACGGTAGCCCTTCTCGAATCAGCCGCAACTCGTCAGCCAGGGTCGGCCAGTTGTGCTTGACCCGATGATGCCCCGGATAGCCCGTCCCCCAAACGGTTCGCGCTGCTCCGAATGCATCGAGCAACTGTTGAATAAATGGATGCACGTCTGTGTATGGGAATGCTTGCTTTGAATGTCCCGCGACATCAGAGAGCTTAAAATAGACATTGTCATATTGAGCGAGATCGACAACGGGTTGATACATACGCAACGGCTCACTCACTTGCGGATACCCCATGTGATCCAAAATCAGCCGTAGATGCGGATATCGCTTGGCTAACACAGCTACTTGGTTGGCTTGCTCCGCTCGCAGGTGAAATTGGATGACAACATCGAGCGCGGCGATCTCCTCCCAAAGTGGGCCATTTTGAGGCGTCAAGAGAATTTCCTCATCAGGATAGTACATGGGGTGAAAACGGAAGCCCGCCAACCCGCTCTCCTGGACCCAATAGCGTGCTTGCGCTGCATTGTCAGGATCCTGGGGATCGATTAAGCCATGACCAATAAAGCGATTGGGGAAGCGTTCTACCGAGTCAGCAATATAACCATTATCCCAGGTGGACCAGCTTGTCTGCACGAGAACGGCCCAATCAACGTCATGATCATCCATCTCAGCCAGCAGTTCGTCGGCAGTGCCGGGTTCGTCGGGCATGGAAGTCCAGTTCGGCGCAGTAGGACCAATGGGATATTTGGGCGGGTCGATCTCCCAGACATGGACGTGGGTGTCAATAATCATGGTGTTGTGTTTATCCAATAAGCATTTCTAAGACCGCATGAGCATCTACCACAAACGGGTTCGGCCTTTTGTTCTTCAAGAAGGGCAATGGCCTCCTTCACACATTTGGGAGATGAGTTTGGGCTCGAAAGATTGAGAGAGTAGAATTGGGAACTCACTCAATTATCGATTCAGACAGAGAGCTTTGTCAAATCTACCACATATGCCCAAATATTCTTGCCTTGACACTACAACTGTTTCGTGCTAGTCTATCCAAGACACTCTCCGATTCCCCCAGAGCCCCAATTCAACTACGGCCAGAGATTCAGAATACCACGTATTCTGTGCAATAATCTTGCTATCTATAGCACGGTTCCACATAAAAAGGAGGAAAATTGATGGAAAGGCGAAAATTGACCCGTCGTGACTTTTTGAGTATCTCTTCCGCCACAGCGACCACTGCTCTGTTAGCAGCCTGTGTACCCGCTGCCCCTGGTGCGGCTCCCGCCGCGGAACCAGCTGCAGATTCCGCCGCAGCCCAGTCTGCCGCTGAAGAGGGTACACTCGTTTTGGACACGAATGGTCCCTGGGGCACCTACAGCCCATACCGGCCAACCTACCAGTATGGCTATAGCAGCAATCTGGGCGCGATGTTGACCCACAGCCGGCTGTTTGATCTGGATCGCAACAATGTACCGCATGGCAATCTGGCAACTGAATGGGAAGTGTCGGACGATGCCACCACCTACAGCTTCAAGCTGCGCGAGGATGCCACGTGGCATGATGGCGAACCGGTGACGGCCAGGGATGTGGAAGCGACCGTCAGATTTATGATGATTCAGGCCACGAACATTAACCCCGAACGCTGGATCAGTAGCCTCAAGGGCGGTCAAGCCTACTACGACGGCGAAACCGACGAATTGCCTGGCGTTCAGGTTCCCGACGACTTTACCGTCATCTTTGAGCTGGAGCAGCCCAAGGTTGGTTGGCATTTGTCTGCAATCACGGACCTACAAATCTTGCCCGCTCATATCTTTGGGGATGTCGCGCCAGAGGATGTTGTGGAACACCATGCTCCGGCTTGGTACACACCAGAACTCAATATCGGCTCTGGACCATTCAAATTTGTGCAGGCCGAGCGTGACCAATTTGTCGAGCTTGTGCGCAACGATGATTACTATGGCGGTACGCCCAACCTGGAGCGCATTCTCTTCAAGAACCACGGCGAGGCAGATACTCAGTTTATTGCGTTGCAGAAAGGCGAACTGGACGTTTGGAATGTGCCCCAGGACTTTTACGAGCAGGTGCAGCAGTTGGATAACGTTGAGCTTCATCTGGTCGATCGAAACTACATCCGCGTATTCCTGCTGAATTACGAATCACCCCGTTTGGCAGACAAGCGAGTGCGCCAGGCGTTGGCTTACGGTATTGACCGAGAGGGGATCTGCGAATCTCTCTATGCCGGTCTATGTAAGCCATATAACTCCTATATGGAAATGGGGCCTTGGCTGGCACCCGATCTCAACCAATACGAATACAACCCAGAAAAGGCCAAGGAACTGTTGGCCGCCGCCGAAGCAGATGGTGCCTGGGACCCCAACACAGAACTCAAGGTGCATTGGTACTATGGTGATGCACTGCACCAGGACATTATGGCCGCCATCCAACAGTATTTGGCGCAAGTCGGTGTCAAAACGCAATTGCAATACCTGGAAGGTCAGTCGGCCAGCGCAGCGCAGGAAGCCTGCGACTTTGACATGTACTATCAGGGTTGGGGTTTTGCTTTCCCCGAAGACTATAACTCCTTCTTCACCGATGCCGAACGTTGCCGGACACCCTGGGATGATCCGGAGGCCACGGAACTCTTCAACCAGACCGTCAATGTGGTCGATGAGGATGAACGACGTGCCATCCACCACGAGATTCAGGTCAAGTTGAACGAAGAGTTGCCCATGATGCCCTTCCTCCAGTTCACCGGTGTCGTGGCGGTCAATAAGCGGGTGAGCGGCTTTAACGAGGACGCACTGTGGAATCGATATTATCCCTGGAACAATGGCTATAACAATGCGGTGAATTGGTCTGTGTCTGGTTAGGGACCTTTCGATAAGATGACAAGGTGATAGGGTGCCAGGGTGAAGGAGCAGAATTTGCGACGTGGTTTGCAATTGGTACTCTAATTATCGGCACTGATAATCGATAACATGTCGTTAGCCGAGAGTCACCTTGTCACTTTGTCACCCTATCACTTGGTGAGGTTGTTTCGTTGCGAACATACATACTGCGTCGCTTAGCAATTTCGGTTCCTATTCTGTTGGGATTAACCCTCGTGACCTTTATCCTGGCCGAACTGATGCCGGGCGATTTCGTTTCGGGCATGATGCCCCCCAATGCGGCCGTCTCTTTCTCGCCAGAGCAGTTGGAGATCATGCGTGAGAACTACGGCTTGAATCGACCACCTCATGAGCGCTACTTTATCTGGCTCCGTGAATTGGCGCGCGGCAATTTGGGCTACTCCCTCGTGTCGGGTGCATCTGTGCGCGATGAGATTTTGGAACGGCTACCAGCAACGCTGCAACTGACCATGACCTCCCTGCTCTTTGGCATCATCGTTGGTGCCATCTTAGGCATCATTGCCGCCGTCAAGCAGTACTCGTGGATTGATCAGCTTCTGACCATTCTGGGCTTCTTTTGGATCTCTACTCCTGGTTTTGTGTTTGCCATTGGGGCGATCTATCTGTTCTCCCTCAAGATCCCGCTCTTCCCGACATCGGGCATTACAAACTATGGCGAATCGGCCACCTTCTTGACCCGTGTGCATCACATGATCTTGCCAGCCACCGTTTTGGGCTTGGGCAGCGTCGCCAGCTTCATGCGATACGCGCGAGGAAGTATGTTGGATGTGATACGGCAAGACTATATCACGGTCGCCCGCGCCAAAGGGCTGGCAGAGAGAGCGACCCTACTGGTTCATGCGCTGCGCAATGCGCTGATTCCCGTAATCACCATCATCGGCTTGAACATCCCCTATTTGATTGGTGGTACGGTAATCATTGAATTCATCTTTGCCTGGCCCGGTATGGGCACCTACAGCCTTGGCGCCATCTTTGCGCGCGATTATCCGGTGATCATGGGAGTGAACTTCACAGTTGCACTGGTGGTATTGTTGAGCAATTTGATCACAGATATCACCTACGCCTTCGTTGATCCGCGCATTCGCTATGAATAGGCATTACAAACACTCATGACGGTACTGAAAGAACGCGCTGCGCAACAGACTGAACCTGGCGCAACGTCAAATGACCTTACGCAAACGCTGCAAGTACCGCGGCGCGACTCGACCCGATATCGCTTTTGGCGTCGAATGCGGCGGCACAAACTGGGAATGCTTGGTCTGGTCATGCTTCTGCTCTTGGTAATCGTTGCCGTTTTCGCCCCCATCGTAGCCAGCCAAGACCCCGCCGTCATTGACCTCAAAATGAAGAACCAACCGCCCAATGCTGAACATATTCTGGGGACTGATGCCATTGGCCGCGATGTCTGGGCTCGATTGGTCTATGGGGTGCGGGTTTCCCTTTCGGTGGGTATCGTGGCGGTGGGCATCTACACAACCATTGCACTGATCCTAGGAAGCGTATCCGGGTATATGGGTGGGGCCATCGATAACATCATCATGCGGTTCACCGATATCATTATGTGCTTCCCCACTTTTCTGCTGATCATTACTGTCGCCGCTGTCCTGCCACCCAATATCTTTAACATCATGGTCATTATCGGCATCTTTGGCTGGCCCGACATGACCCGCCTGGTTCGCAGTCAATTCCTGAGCCTGCGCAGCCAAGATTTTGTCCTTGCGGCGGTGGCCTTGGGCGTCCCCACCCGTCGCATCATTTTCCGCCACATCCTGCCCAACGTGGTTGGCCCGGTCGTGGTGGCGGCAACCCTCGGTCTGGCAGGTGCCATCATGACCGAAGCCGGCCTCAGCTTCCTGGGTTTGGGCGTTCAGCAACCGACACCCAGTTGGGGGCAGACATTGACCACGGCAATGCAACTTCCCATCCTGGAAGGGATGCCGTGGCGGTGGCTCCCGTCGGCAGTGGCCATCGCCTTCGCCGTGCTCTCTGTGAACTTCTTTGGCGATGCGCTGCGCGATGCGTTCGATCCGCGCATGACGTTGGATTAGAAAGGAACACAATCGCCATGACAAACGAAACTGCATTGCGTTTCCCAAACGCAGAACGGCAACTCTTCCTAGACAACGCTGATGTCGCCCGCATTGAAAATTTGCGGCAGACAATGCACCAGCCCAGTAAGAAGGGCGCGGTTATTCGCCGCGCGCCGATCACCCGTAGAGCCACCGAAAAACCGGGTGGTGCAACCTATCGCCCCCAAACTCGTAGCGCCCCGGCCTGGGATCCCGACGCGCAGGTCTGGAAGTTTTGGACCATCGGTGATAAACAACATGACGAAGCCGGTTTCTCTGAATATCACGAAAGCCGCGATGGGCTGCACTGGTACCAACCCATCGTACGCCAGGTTGGGGTGCAAGGCTCATGGGAAAACAACGCCGTCTGTGTTCCCATGGGTGATAAGCGCTCGAGCGAAGCCCTCGGCGTGGTCTACGATGGCAACGATCCCGATCCCAACCGCCGCTACAAAGCAATCACCTTTACGTTGCAGCCCAAACACGCCATTGCCTTTGCCACCTCTCCTGATGGTATTGTCTGGTCCAAGCTTGACGTTCCCCTCATCGAATCGGGCGACGAACCCAATTTTAGCTTTGACGCGCGGAATCAGCTTTTCATTGCCACGGTCAAGGTCAGGGGACCGTACGGACGCTCCCATGCACTGACCACGAGCCAGGACTTTGAGCATTGGACAGAACCAGAACTGGTCTTCCATGCGGATGAAGAAGACCAGCAGCTCGCTCGTGAAGTGATTGCGCAGCGCCTAGAGAACCCAGTGCTGCAACAGCCAGTCGTCAATCATCCAGAGGGACATGGTGTCGATGTCTACAACTTCGCCATTTCCCGCTACGAGAGCCGCTATATTGGTTTTGCATCCATGTTCCACCACGTGGGACGCACCTGGGAGGGGCGGAATCACGACGGGTTTCACCATGTCCAGCTGGCCAGCAGCCGCGATATGCGCCACTGGGATCGATTGGGAAACCGCCAACCCTTCATCGATTCATCGCCACCAGGGGCAGGTGCGTATGACACCTTGCAAATACCCGGGCCTTCCTCCCCCGTCTTCCGGGACGATGAACTGTGGCTTTATTACACAGGGATCAAGTTTCGTTGGCCACCGGAGAATCCCGATCCGGACTGCGCCGCCATCTGTTTGGCGACGCTGAGGCGGGATGGTTTCGTTTCGATGGATGCAGATGAAAATGGCGGCTTCGTTACGACACAGCCCTTCCATTGGGAAGGGGGACGGCTCTATCTGAACGCTGATGCCGGTAAGGGCGAAGTGACCTGTGAGCTTCTTGATGTAGCGGGTCAACCCATGCATGGATTTGGTCGAGACAATTGTGTGCCTATTGCTGAAGATAATGTGCGTCTAGCAGTGAACTGGCAAGGGCAAGATGGGATACCCGAGCCTTCCGGCGGACCAATCCAACTGCGAGTATTCCTGCGCAGTGCACGGTTATACAGTTATTGGTTCGAATAGATTACAATTTTGGCCTTGGTCATCGTTGAGGCCAATAGTAGAACAAACAGCTTGTTTGTTCAGCGTCACCAACGAATAAACTTTGCCATCTGGACGAAACGATGACTAACGCCCAATTTTTCTAGGAAACGATTACCGCGGATGCGAACCAACCATGAAAAAACTTAAGATTGCCTTGATCGGTGCGGGCAGTCGTTCCTTTGCCGGATCGACAGTTGGCGACGTGCTGCTGAGTGACGCTCTCAATGAGTTTGATCTAGAACTGGTCCTAATGGACATCATCGCCGACCACATCACCCATACAGAAAATTTTAGCCGTCGTGCTGCGGCCCAACTTGGCCGCGACGTGACGATCACCACGACCACAAATCTACAGGAAGCGTTGGATGGCGCACACTTTGTCGTCACGGCTGTGGAAGTAAACCGTATGCTCTATTGGGCGCAGGATTTTCATATTCCTCGTCTGTATGGCTCCGAACAAATCTATGGCGAGAATGGTGGGCCGGGTGGCATTTTCCATGCGTTACGCAACATGGGGTCTGTTTTAGAGGTGGCGCAGACCATGGAAAAACTTTGCCCGGAGGCCTGGCTCTTGAACTTTTCCAACCCCGAGAGCAAACTGTGCGAAGGATTATCGCGGCTGACCAGTGTGAAAGCAGTGGGACTCTGTCATGGTGTCTTTATGGGGCACGAACAGATTGCGCGTCTGTTGGAGATGCCCAAAGAGGATCTGCAAACCGCGGCCTGTGGGTTCAATCACTTTACCTGGTTTCAAGAGGTACGCAATCGACGAACGGGTGAAGATCTCTATCCCCTGCTGCGGTCCAAGGAAGCCGAGGCGGACCGTTTGGCCGATTGGGATGAACTGGCCTTGGGACGAGTCTTATTCCGCACCTTTGGTCTTTGGCCATCACCCGCAACCAACCACTATGGTGAATATGTGCGGTGGGCCTCTGAATTTCTGGCCTCTACGCCGCTGCAATTTTACTATGATCCAGCCGAAGGACATCCCTGGGAGAATGGTCGGATCCCAGAACTCATCTATTCCATGGATCGCAGCCCCACAGATCGACCATTCTTCGCCCCCAGTGAGCCCTCCGCTGAGACGGCAGAATCTCCTCTGCAACTGAGCCAATCAGATGAAGTGCTGGTCCCACTGATGGAAGGATTGGCCTGCAATATTCAGTCAGAGATTCCGGCGATCGTCTACCCGAATCGAGGCGCGATTCCTGGTGTGCAAGATGATATGGTGGTCGAAATGCCCTGTACCGTGGATGCAGAAGGAATACATCCACGCCAAATGGAGCCACTCCCTGAAGCAGTTACCGCCATGATTCGGGTCCAAGGCAGCATTCAGAAACTGATTGTCGAAGCCTATGCCGAGCGTTCACGCAACAAATTGCTGCAGGCGCTGCTGCTTGATCCAACTGTCAAATCCTATCGGGGCGCGGTGGCGATGATGAATGAATTGCTAAAGCTGCAAGCCGACCTGCTCCCAGAATTTACATAATCGCTTGCAAGGTATAGATGTTCAGATAATGTTTTTCCACGCAAAACAGTAGCTTGTCAGCTAGTCAGCCAGAGAGCTGACTAGCTGACTGGCTGACTAGCTGACTGGCTGAAATGCTATCAACGACAGGAAAGTCTTTTTCTGAAAGGCTACAGCAGAGTTGCAAGATTAAGACGTCGTGGACGCGTGGCAATCACTCTGCAACTCTGCGACTTTGCAACCCTACAAAACCTGACTCAAATGTAGCGACTTTTGGTCTTCAAGCCATCCAACCACAGGAGTGAATCATCATGGGGAGTATCGTTTATCGGGAAACATTTGCTTCTGGCCCCGGCGGCTGGATGACTTGGCTAGGGCCTAATCAGCCCGCAGCACCAGAGATCATTGATAATGCGCTGATTTCCTGCAGTCCTTGGGGCATCGATTCCAACCATGCGCATCCAGGCGGTGGCTATCTTCATTTGCCTGTTCATCCCGTTCACAGCGCTTCAGCCCAATCCGGGTCCAGCCTATGGACCTCTGATGACCGGAAATCGCTTCATCGCCAGTGGCTACTCGACAGACTTGCGAATGTTCGGCTCACGGCCAGGCTAAAGGGAGAGGCCAACCTGCGGGGTGCCAAATTGGTGTTACACTGTCAGTCCCGCATCGGCGACAAAGCCATCAACTTTGT